>JAXITR010000025.1:0-29853 GCA_034679985.1 Cryomorphaceae bacterium | reverse complement strand
GGCCCGATGGGCCGCCTTTTTTGGTGAGCTTAATGGCCCGGCCAATCAAAGCTCTTGCCAACGCTGGGCATCCAACTTGATGAAGACAAATAACAGCAGGGTAAAGCCCCAGAGGGACGAACCTCCGTAGCTAAAAAAGGGCAGCGGAATTCCAATAACCGGCATGATCCCCAAGGTCATTCCAATGTTCACTACCAAGTGAAAGAACAATATGGATACCACGCAGTACCCATAGTAGCGGGCGAAGGGACTTTTTTGACGCTCGGCCAAGAAAACCAGCCGGTAAAGAAGCCCCAGAAAAGCCAGCAATACGGTAACAGATCCTAGAAACCCCCATTCTTCGCCGACGGTGCAAAAAATGTAGTCGGTTGATTGCGCCGGAACAAAATTGAATTTGGTTTGGGTTCCCTGTAGAAATCCTTTTCCACTAAAACCACCGGAACCGATTGCAATGAGGGACTGTGCTGTTTGGTAGCCAGCCGCCCGGCTGTCCTCTACTTTACCCAACAACAAATTGACGCGCATCTGTTGGTGCGGCTGCAGGATTTGGTTAAAAAAGAATCCCGTGCCCAAGGTGAGCGCCAAACTCAATCCAAGACCTATAAAAATAGGCAGAGCGATTTTCCGCTGTCGTCTCAACAACATTAATACGGTTAACGCTAGGACCGTCAGTCCGATACTAACATTTAATGCGTCAAAAAGCAAGGTCACCACCACCAAGACAATAGCCCACAGACCCAGCAATAGATAGTACATGGGAAGGCCGGCCCGGTAAAGTACCAGAGCAAAGGAGAAAAAAACCAAGGCCGATCCGGTGTCCGGTTGCGCCAAGATCAAGATCATTGGCAATACCAATAGGAGTAGAGGCATCCAGCGGTAACGCCATTGCGCAACATCCACATTTTTAAAGGCTAGGTACCAACTCAACACCAACGATGTACCGAATTTGGCCAATTCTGAAGGCTGCAGGGTGAATCCTCCCAATACCAACCAACTCTTATTTCCGCCAACCTCCTTGCCGGCCACCAAGACTAAGGCCAACAAGGCCAATGTGATCAAGTAGATGGGTATAGCCAAAAGCTCGTACAAACGGGCATCGGAAAGTAGTACCACCAAAATCAGTACCAGGCCAGCTCCAATAAAGATCAATTGCTTGCCGTATTCCTGACTGGTATCCCAAATATTTCCAAACTCCTCGTTGAACACTGCAGCATAAATATTCAACCATCCGAACAGAACCAAGCCCGCATAAAGCAGAACTGCAATCCAATCTATTTTCCCAAACCAACCGCGTGATTCCCTCATAACGGCAATTTTGTTTTCGTGGACATACCGTACTCACCTTGAAGATTGCCCTCGATCATACGTCGTTCCAAGTCCGGACGGGAAATTGAATCCGTGAGGTATTTCTCAATCATTAAGGAAGAGATGGGAGCTGCCCAACGAGCCCCCCAGTACCCATTTTCCACGATCATAGCCAAGGCAATTTTTGGGTTGTCTTTTGGGGCGAAGGCTACAAAAATAGAGTGGTCTTGGCCGTGTGGATTTTCTGCGGTCCCCGTTTTTCCACACATCTGGATGTGCTTCACCTTGGAACCGGCGGCCGTTCCGATTTCAAAAACATCAAACATACCGTTGATGACCACTTCAAAGTACTTGGGGTGCACGGTGGTTCTCTGCTTTTTGAAAAAGTCGGGATTGTTTACGGGTTGCTTCCCAACTTTTTTGATAATATGCGGGATGTACCAATGTCCACGGTTCGCGATGGCTGCAGTCATGTTGGCCAGCTGCATGGGGGTTACCAAAAGTTCACCCTGGCCAATACCGTTGGAAATAGTGGTTACAGCACGCCAAGAAGTTCCACCATAAATGCGTGTGTAAAAAGCGGCATCCGGCACAAATCCCTTTCGTCCGGTGGGTAAATCCGACCCCAAGAATTTCCCCATGCCAAAACTTTTGACGTGGTTGCTCCAGGCATCCATGCCCTGCCGAGCTGTTGGGAACTTTTCAATGATGGCTTTGTAGGTGGTACAGAAATAGTTGTTGCAACTGGTGGTGATGGCGTGTTGCAAAGCCATGGAACCCCCGCTGCAGTGGCATCCTACTCTCAAACTCCCGAAATGAAAGCCGTGGTTGCAGGTGTACCGAGTATCCGCCGTAATAGCCTGGGTCTCCAGGCCAATGAGTGCATTCATCAACTTAAAGGGAGACCCTGGAGGGTATTCCGCCAAAAGACCGCGGTCGTACAATGGTTTGTTGATGGAATCTCGGTAGAGAGCTGCATAATTCCGCGAACGCTTTCTTCCCACCAGTGCGGACGGTCGGTAACTTGGCGCGGTGACTAGGGCAAGGATTTCGCCGGTAGCAGGTTCAATGGCAACAATACTGCCTCGTTTCCCTGACATTAGGGCCTCGCCATACGCTTGCAAAACACCGTCGATGGTACTTGTAACATCCTTTCCCGGGAGCGGGTCTTGGTCGAATTGACCGTCCATGTACGGCCCCATTTCCCGGTTGAAATTATCGACGAGTCGGTACTGAACTCCGGCCTTACCGCGCAGTACCTCTTCGTACGCCTTCTCAATCCCAGCTTGCCCCACCAAGTCTCCCAATTCATACTCCGGGTGATCCTTGATGTAGAGGTCCGTTACTTCGCCGATGAATCCAAAAACATTGGCTCCATAGTTTACTGTATAATCCCGCAGAATTCGGCGCTGAACGAAAAAACCACGGTAGTCGTTCAGTCGTTCTTGAACGCGGGCGTAGTCGTCCACCGTTAACATTTTTAGAAAGACACTGGCGCGGTAGGGAGAATAAACCCGCGCCTTCGTCAATTCAGACTTTACGTAAGCGCGGTCAATGCTGAGCAACCGAGCAAACTGTGTGGTGTCAAATGCCTTTACTTGACGAGGGATGACCATCAGATCATACGCAACTTGATTGGCCACCAAAAGCTCACCGTTGCGGTCGTAGATAAAACCGCGTGGTGGGTAAACCTTAATAATTCGCTTGGCGTTGTTGTCTGCACTTAGTTTATACGACGGATCCAATAATTGAATCGTAAACAGACGAAGGATATAAATTAAGCCAACGACACCAAATAAAAAGAAAAACAGCTGCTGTCTTTTCATTCTTTGGAGAGCATCAGCAATTGGGTTGCATACACCATTGCGGCACTCACCGCCGTGGATGCCAATGAACGAATCAGTACCCAAAATAGTTCACTCCAAGCAAATGCCTCCAATGCAAAAAGCCAGAAATGAAAAACGAACAGACCCATTGCGGTGAAGGTCAAAAACTTTGAGGGCCCCAAGGTGGGTAAGTCTACGGATAGACCCTCCTCAACGGCTCGTGCAACCAAAGATTGCAGCAACAACGGGCGAACATAGGCGAGTAAAACGAGCGCAGACGTGTGCAGTCCACCGGAATTCTCAAAGAAATCCATGACGAATCCCAGTCCAAAGGCAACAACCAGGCTAAGAGCTCGGTTCCATTTCAATGGCCACAACAGAACCAGTATAGGGTAGTAGTAGGGGTTTAAATAACCCAAAAGTTGAACATTTTCCAACAACAACAGTTGGAAGGCCATCACGAGGAACAGGCTTAACGTGTAAAGGACAGCAGTTCTCATTGGGCTTCTGGTTCAGCATGTGCCTCCAAGGCTTTTTGTTCCTTCTTGTAAAGGTTTTCTACGATGTATACCGTTTGCAGTGCAGCAAAGTCAACGGAAAGTTTTACATCCAGAACATAGCTTTGACTGGAAGGGTCCAAAGCAAACGATTTAACTTGGCCAATTTTAATCCCGCTCGGGAATAAGCCACTGCGCGTGTCCGAAAGTACCCAATCTCCTTTTTTCACATTGGCTTGACGAGCAACGTCGACCATGGTGGCAATCCGATGGTTACCACCTTCCCACAATACAGAGCCAAAGTGTTTCGTACGCGCCATCGAGCCGCTCAATCGAGTGCGGCGATGGAGAATTGGAATTACCGTGGCATAGTGTTTCGAGACCTCGTGAACCACGCCAACCACCCCAAGAGGTGAAATCACGCCTTGTCCTGGGCGAATACCGTGGTTGTAACCCCGGTTGATGGTTAGGTAGTTGCTGCGTTTGTGAAATGAAGCGTTGATCACTTCCGCTTCCTGATACGTGTAGGATTGCAACGAATCTTGTACCGAACCCTTTCGGATGGTTTCGTCCATTCGTGAAGCAGACAGCCGAGCACGTAAAGTTGCATTTTCACGAGCCAAATCACGGTTTATATCCCGTAAACGCGTATAATTCTCCGCGTCCGTGTAAACTTTTTGGACGGATGCGGCGGTGTTTTGAGCGGTATTCCATGCGAATGACTGGTGGTAGGGTCGGACGCTAAAGGCCGCCGTGAGTGCCCAGATCTGCGCAATTAAGAACAGGAGAAACAAGTGGTAACGGACCAGAAACCGGAAGAGGTTCCGCATGTAATCAGCGCATCAAAAGTGTTTTGTACTTCTCGATGTTTTTCAACGCAATTCCGGTACCACGAACTACGGCACGCAGTGGGTCCTCCGCAACATAAACAGGCAAATCTGTTTTCATGGAAATGCGCTGATCCAAACCGCGGAGCAGTGAACCTCCACCAGCCATATAGATTCCAGAGTTATAAATGTCTGCAGATAATTCTGGCGGTGTGTTGGCCAAGGCTTTCATCACGGAATCCTCAATTCGCAAAATCGATTTATCCAGGGCGCGTGCCACTTCGCGATACGAAATCGTGATGGATTTGGGTTTCCCAGAAAGTAAATCGCGTCCCTGAACAGCCATGTCCTCTGGACCGTCGGGCAAAGATTCAATGGCAGAGCCGATTTGAATTTTGATTTGCTCCGCCATTCGTTCGCCAATGGAGAGATTGTGCTGCGTACGCATGTAGTAAACAATATCGTTGGTGAAAACGTCACCAGCAACCTTGATGCTCTCATCGCAAACAATTCCACCCAACGCCAAAACCGCAATTTCTGTGGTGCCTCCGCCAATGTCAATGATCATATTGCCTTTGGGTTCCAGCACATCTACGCCAATACCTATGGCTGCGGCCATGGGTTCGTGGATGAGGTACACTTCCTTGGCGTTGGCGTGCTCAGCACTGTCTTTAACTGCCCGTTTCTCCACCTCGGTAATGCCACTTGGTATGCAGATAACCATGCGAAGCGACGGTGCGAACAACCTGCCCGTCAAACCCGGGATGCTCTTGATCAATTCCCGAATCATGTGCTCGGAAGCAACAAAATCGGCAATGACGCCGTCTTTCAACGGCCGAATGGTTCGAATGTTGTCGTGGGTTTTGCCGTGCATCTGCATGGCCGTTTCGCCCACTGCAAGAAATCCACCCGTCGTTCGGTCCAACGCAACAATGGAAGGAGCGTCAACCACCACCTTGTCGTTGTGAATAATGAGCGTATTGGCCGTTCCCAGGTCAATCGCAATGTCGTACGTTAAAAAGTCAAAAAGGCCCATTCCCGTTTAAGTATCAATGCTTGAAATGGCGAATTCCGGTGAAAACCATGGACATCCCGTGCGCGTTGCAGTAGTCGATGCTCAGGTTGTCTTTTACCGATCCCCCCGGTTGAACGACCGCTGTTATGCCTGCCACATGCGCCAATTCCACACAGTCTGGGAAGGGGAAAAACGCATCGGAAGCCAAAACTGCTCCGTTCAAGTCAAAGTTAAAGGTTTTCGCCTTACGAATCGCTTGTTCAAGGGCATCCACTCGCGAAGTTTGTCCGGTTCCGCTGCCGAGCAGTTGGCCATCCTTCACGAGAACAATCGTGTTGCTCTTGGTGTGTTTGCAAATTGCGGAGGCCACTACCAAATCCCGAAGCTCGGAAGCCGACGGCGAAGTGTTGGTTACGGTCTGAAAATCCTGGACTGAATCCGAATGAGTGTCCCGCTCTTCCACCAAAAAACCGTTTAATGCGGAGCGCACCATTTGACTGGGCAACGGCTGTGGTTTCCAGCGGAGGATGATGCGGTTTTTCTTTTGCTGCAACAAAGCCAATGCTTCATCAGAGAATCCGGGAGCAATGGCTACTTCAAAGAACAATTCATGAACCGCTTCAGCCGTCTCTTCATCCAATGCCGTATTGAAAATGAGCACCCCACCAAAGGCAGAAACGGGATCGCCAGCCAACGCTGCGTCCCAAGCCGCACGCTGTGTTGGACGTTGTGCAACGCCACATGCATTGTTGTGTTTGATGATGGCTACAGCAGGTTCCTTTTCAAATTCACCCATGAGTTGAACGGCCGCGTCCACGTCTAGCAAATTGTTGTAGCTCAATTCTTTGCCATGCACTTGTTCCAAAAGGGCGCTCAAGTCGCCGTGAAAGGCGCCTTTTTGGTGGGGATTCTCACCATACCTCAAGGATCTGCCGTCGCTGAGCAATGCAGAGGTATCCAGCGATCCGCCCGCTACCCAATTTCCAATAGCTCCGTCGTACCGGTGGGTAACGGAAAAGGCGCGTGCTGCAAATTTTTGGCGCAGTTCAATGGTTGTTTGAACACCATTCGTTTCTACCCAATTTAATGCATCAGCATAGGCGCCGCGTTCGGGAATAATCCAAACATCGCGGAAGTTTTTGGCTGCGGCACGAATCAATGAAATTCCACCTATGTCTATTTTCTCGATGATCTCATCATGCGTTCCGCCTGCGGCAACGGTTTCGTTGAACGGATACAAATCCACGATGACAATATCGATGGAAGCCAATGCGTGCCGCTCCATAGAAGCTCGGTGCGAAGCATCGTCTCGGCGGTACAAAATACCTCCGAATACCGCCGGATGTAAAGTTTTTACCCGACCGTCCAAAATTTCCGGAAAACCCGTTAAAGACTCAACGGCGGAAACGGGCAAGCCAAGAGACTCAATGAACGCATACGTGCCGCCCGTAGATAAAAATGTAACTCCTTGATTGTGAAGGGCTCGGAGCAGAGGCTCAAGACCTTCTTTTGAAAAAACGGACACCAAAGCGCGCATTGGAGCAGGGGTAGGCATATAGGGCATTTAAATGGAGGTGCAAAGGTACGAAATCATGGCACAGACTTTGTACCTTGGCCGTTGACATGATGCGTATTCAATCGTTTATTGAAGAATCTCTGGGATTCGCATACCACTCGCTGGTTTCTAATCGGTTGCGAACCTTCTTGAGTGTCTTGGGAATTGCGGTTGGAATTTTTGCAATCATCAGTGTTTACGCCCTGGTTGACTCTTTGGAGCGTTCCATCCGCAACAGCGTACAGGGGTTGGGGTCGGATATTGTTTACGTTCAAAAATGGCCTTGGGGCGGCGGCGGTGGCGAATACGCCTGGTGGAAATACTTTCAACGTCCGGAAACGCAGTACCGTGAGTACGTTCAACTTGCCCAACGAATGGAGCGAACCTCCGGAATTGCGGCTGTTATGGGATTGCGCCCCACCTTGGAAGCTGGATCCAACTCGGTGGAGAATGCACAAATGCGCGGCGTGACGGAACACTACGCAACGCTTTGGAAGTTAAAATTGGTTCAAGGCCGATCATTCAGCACCACGGAGGCCCGCAGCGGCAGACCCGTTTGCGTTTTGGGTGCCAGTATAGCAGAGGGGCTTTTCCCAACCTCCAGCGCTGTTGGCAAATCCATTTCATCGTTGGGCCGCAGCTTCACCGTTATCGGAATTTTGGAGAAAGAGGGTGCCTCGCTCATTGGTGAAAGCCACGACGAACAAGTTTTGGTTCCCGCGGCCTATTTGCGATCCCTGGTGGACGAGCTGAAGTCGGGCGGAAGTACCATCATGGTTCAAGCTGCACCCGGCCAGTCCGTGAGTGAGTTGAAAAGCGAAATCCGGGGGTACATGCGCTCCATCCGGAAGTTGAAGCCACAAGCTGAGGACAATTTTGCACTGAATGAGTCCTCCAGCCTGAGTGGGGGTTTGGATCAAATGTTTGGCATCATCGGCTTGGCAGGCACCATCATTGGTGGATTTTCCGTTTTGGTAGGTGGCTTTGGAATTGCCAACATCATGTTTGTGAGTGTGCGCGAACGAACCGGTCAGATAGGAATACAGAAAGCTTTGGGTGCGCGAAAATCGTTTATACTCGCCCAATTCCTGGTTGAAAGTGTGCTGTTGAGCTTGATCGGTGGATTGATTGGCCTGATGGGCGTTGGGCTGCTCATTTTAGCAGCCCGCCACTTTACGGAGTTCGACGTGGCCATGACCTGGCTAAATGCTTTGCAAGGGCTCGGAATTTCAGCTGTGATTGGTTTGCTGGCCGGTGTAGTACCTGCCTACCTGGGCGCGCGACTGGATCCGGTTGAGGCCATCCGGGTAAATACCTAAACCTCGGCCTGCCCAAAGTTTCTCTCCTTTAGGACGCAGCGGGCTCCCAAACACGTGCAACTAAATCACACAGCAGGGTACAAAAGTGTACGTCGTCGTCCGTAAACGCCCGTAGCGTGTGGCTGTCGATGTCCAATTGACCCACCAAACGTTGGTTGCTGCGGATTGGTACCACCAGTTCGGACTTAGTTTCCAAGCTGCACGCTAAGTAGTTGTCTGAAGAAGCGACATCGTCCACGTTCAGTAAGATACCGCTAACAGCAACTTGGCCGCAGATTCCCGTGCCGTAGGGAATGCGAACATGGTCTGTTGGAGCGCCTGCGTAGGCACCCAGTTCTAGGTGTTGGTCGGTATCGTTCATCCAATAAAAGCCAACCCAATCGTAGCGAGGGGCCTCGGACTTTAGCAAAACGCAAACGTCCATGAGGCCATCCTTTCCATTCTCAGCCAGCAGTCCGCGGCACGACTCCAATAATTCAACGTGAAATGCTTTCATAGTCACAAAAGTACGCCCGCATTAAACCTGCAACGCGTCGTTCACTCTTTGAAATGAGGATTTAGCGCGATTTCCCAACAAATTCGCGGGTTCTGACGTAAGTTTGTAAAATGAAGCAATTTCTTCTTTCGCCCCTAAGTGGGGCGCGCTGGTGGGTCGCAGCGTTGAGCCTGGCCCTGGCTCCCCAAGCGTTTGGCCAATCCATGGCCCTCCAGCAAGTCCCCAACTTATCCAAGTGCACCGGAGATACCCTCACCGTTGCAATGACTGTTGGAACCCCGGGTTTTGGCATTGGGAACAAGTTTGTGGTTCAAATCGCCCAGGGATTACCGCCGGCAGTTTCGTTTGCATCCCCAATTGTTCTTCCTATTGTGAGTTGGTCACCAACAACCAGCGGTACCATTATGGATACCATTGGTGCTGGAGCAAAGTTGTTTAAAGTGGTCATTCCAAAATCCATTGTAAACAACAACTTTTATTCGTTGCGCGTTCGCGGCACAAATCCTGTTGGGTTCTCGGATACCATCGTAATGGCCGTGAACGTTTCGCCTACAGCGAACATCACCACCATCGCCAACGCCTTCGTCAACCGGCACACTGCCCTCCCGAACGACTGGGGTTTTTGCGACGGCGACACGGCAGTATTGGGTGCAACCCCTGGTCTTGCTAGCTACCAATGGTTGGAAAGTGGGAATCCTATTGCGGGAAAGACCCAATCTACCTTAAACGTTTTTCAGTCCGGCGTATATTCGGTTAAAGTAAGCAACGGCGCCTGCTTTACCATCAGCAAAGACACCATCGTGAACCAGTTCTCTCCGGTGTCGGACATCTCTCATTCCAATCTCCCGACCCTAGTCATTCGGGATAAAAACACCACCATCGACTCACTCGCTTTTTGCGAAACAGACACCATTACCTTAACCGGCCCCATTCCCTCGATGCCCATGACCACCATTGGTTACCAGTGGATTCGGGATTCAATAGGCCTCTTCAGTCAGGCTTTCCCGCGTGCCATTGCGGGTGCTACGAATGTTGGGTACAAGACCGCAAGATCTGGAGCCTACCGATTGGTGACCACTTGGAATCCAGGGGGTTGTCCTGATACTTCTGGCTACGTTTGGCTGTTTGTGGACACGATTCCCGATGTGTTCATCGTGAACAAGCCGTGGCCCGGTCAAGGCGCACCCAGCTTGAGCATCTGTCCCAACGACAGCACCTTGCTTTCGGCAAACGTTCAATCCAACCCAGGCGTGTGGAGCTACCAGTGGCAGGTGCGTTACCCCATTACCGGAAACTGGCAAAACATCCCCAACGACACGTTGGCAACCTTAGCTGCGTCAACAAAAATTGTTCCCGGCAACGCACAGTATCGTCTTGTAGTGCAGGGGGAAGCGTGCGATTACACCTCTGCAGCCGTTCAAGTGACGGTGGTTCCCTTTCCAACAGTAGCTACCGTTCCCGCAGACTCTACGTTTATTTGCTTTGGGGATTCTACCCAACTGGCGGTTATTGGCAATGCGCTCAGCTACAGCTGGAACTTGGTAGGGGGTACCAACACCTCGTTTTTCACCAAAACCCCCGGTAAATATGTGGTTGAAGCTACCGGTCCCAACGGTTGTTTGTCGCACGACACCGTTTTGGTTAAGCTGTTTACTGTCAGTGCTAATGCCGGACCGGATTTGATTGTTTTGCCCGGTGAAGTAGTTCAACTTAATGCTACAGGCGGGGTGATGTACTACTGGTACGCAGACAAGCCGGTTTATTTCTCCGACCCCTACAACCCCAACGCTCAAACGCAGCCGACGCAAGACACTACGTACTACTATGTAGATGTCCTTTCCGCCGAAGGATGCTTTGATCGGGACACCTTGATGGTTGTGCAATTCGACCCCACTTCTTTGTTGGTGGATTTATCCAACGTGCAGAATTTCATCAGCCCCAATGGAGATGGAAAGAACGATTTCTTGGACCTTTCGGAAGTCGTTCGTTTGGATTCTTGTGGCATTACCATTTTGAACCGATGGGGCGCAACCGTATACGAGGACGCTCGCTATGTGAACGGCTGGACAGGTACCAACAACGCAGGAGACCCACTTCCCAACGGCACGTACTACATCATTCTCAACAAGGGAGAAGAAATTCGGTACCGCGGTGCCGTAACCTTGGTTCGATAATCCCATTCCTTACAGACTCAAGATTCCAATCGGTATGAAAACGAAATTAATTGCAGCCTTACTACTTGGGGGAATGGCATCTGCCAACGCCCAACAATTACCCATTTACTCTTTGGGCTTTTTTGCGCCACAGATTACCAATCCAGCCCGTTCCGGCGCCAAAGATGGAGCCGTATTGACCACTGCACACCGCCAGCAATGGATGGGCGTTGAAGGTGCTCCAGAAACCAGCATGTTGGCCTTCAACAGTGCTTTGAACAAGGAGAAGGTAGGATTTGGACTGTACGCGTACAACGACGTTACGGACATTGTTCACCGTTCTGCGGTGTACGGCAACTACGCCTACCACGTTCAATTGGCGGACAATACTTCCCTGTCCTTTGGCTTGGGTTTGGGATACGTGAGCAATTCATTGGACATGGCCAGCATTCGGGTAAAGAATGCGGATGATCCCTACTTGATCCCCGCCAACAGCGGAGGTAGCTTGGATTTGAACGCCGGCATACACCTTCAGGCAAGCGGTTTTGGATTGGGCTTTTCCGCTCCCCAGCTATTGGCCCCTGCTATTTCGTACAGCAAGAACTACAACGAGCCGGTTCAATACCAATTGGTGCGCCACTACACGGCACAAGCGCAGTACGACGTCGAATGGCAAAAAGGCAAGATGGTTTTGACGCCCTTGGTTGCTGTTCGCGCCGTTGGTTTGGGCATTCCCGCCCAGGTAGACGCTGGAGCGATCTTTAACATGAAGGAGTTTGGTTACGTTGGAGCCATGTACCGCAGCAACTTCGCGGTAACTGCGCAGGCAGGTGTACACCTCACGCCATTGATTTCGGTAGGCTACGGCTACGATTTCTCCACCAACACCTACGCAACTACATTGGGCACTACGCACGAGTTTATGTTGACCTACCGTTTGGGCAACAACAAAGCAGGCGAGCGCATGGAAGCGGAAATCAAACGTTTGAAAGACGCTCAACGCAAACAGATGGATCAGCAAGAGAACTTCATCAACGAGAAGTTTGAGGAGTTCCGCGACGAAATGCGTACTTCCCAAAAGGCCGAATTGGAAAAGCAGAAAGCATCTATTGCTGCTGATGTTGCCAAGCAAGCGGCTGCCAATGCCGCAAAAGTTGGGAACACAAATACATCCGCTTCTTCAGCTGCCACCGGTTCAACAAGCTCGCCCGTTCCAGCGTCCGGTGCACTGGAAGGATTTAAAGCAGAGAACTTAGCGGCCAATGTGGCTCCAGGATCGTCTGGTTTCTACGTGACCGCTGGGGTTTTCTCCACCAAGGAAAACGCCATTAAGCTTCAAGGTGGCTTGAAAACCAAAGGCATTCCTTCGGAGCTCTTCCAAGACAAGGGTAACAACATGTACTACGTGTATATTTTGAAATTCAAGTCCTACGAAGAAGCAGAAGCCGTTAAGTCCAACCGCCTCAACGGTCGTTTTGACGGCAAGTTGTGGGTGAAAGTAATTGAATAAGGTGCGCGCCCTTCGTTGGCTTGCGGCATGGGTAGTTTTGGCGGTTTCTGCCGAAATCGCCTATGCAACGCACTTGGTTGGCGGTGAACTAACCTACACGTGTGTAGGCAACAATCAGTACCAAGTGAACTTACGCGTTTACCGCGATTGTTCAGTTGCCACTCAATTGGACAACAGCGTAAGTATTGCGGTGTACAATGCGGCCGGTACTCTGGTTACGCAATCCAACGTTTCCAAGAGCCCTACAGTTGCGGTTAGCACGGCAACGGGAAATCCATGCCTCACAACGCCTCCTAATATTTGCACAGAGTACGCGGATTATACTACCACGTTCGCTCTTCCACCCGTCAACGGTGGCTACACCATTGTGCATCAACGTTGCTGCCGGAACAACACCATTTCGAACATTACCTCTCCCGGGTCCCGGGGCAATACCTATTTCGCTAAGATTCCGTCCAACGATGTAGCCTGCAATTCATCGCCGTCCTACGCCACAGTCCCGCCCATTGTTCTTTGTTTGGGAGACAATGCCCAGGTGGATGTTTCCGTAACGGAATCGGATGGTGATTCCCTTTACTACGAGTTATGCGACATCTTCAACGGCGGTAGCAACGGAAGTCCCCAACCCAGTCCGCCCGCAGCACCGCCGTACACTGCGTTGACTTTTGTGGCTCCCTACACCCCAAATCAGCCACTTCCCGGTGCATTTACATTTAACCCCCAGACGGGAATCTTGGAAGGAAAACCAACCACCACCGGTCAGTTTGTGGTGGGCTTGTGCGTTAGTGAGTACCGGAACGGCCAGTTACTGACCACGGTGCGTCGGGATTATCAATTCAACGTGACGGCGTGCATCAACAACATTGTTGCTGACGTGTTAACCCAGGTTGAAGATCCCGCCTTGTTGTGCGGAGGGCGTACGGTTCAGTTTCAAGCCCAAACCCCCGGTGCGCTTTATTACTTTTGGGATTTTGGCGTTTTGGGAAGTACCTCAGACACGTCAAATTCACCTACCCCTACGTTTTCCTTTCCGGATACCGGATGGTACAACGTCACCTTCATCGTTAACCGGGGATTGGTTTGCACGGACACCGTAGTGGTTCCGTACCGAATTTTGGATGCGCCGGACTACACCATTACCTTCACGGGAACTCCGTGCTTGGACGTTCAGGATTTCGTGTTCACCGCAACCGGAACAACCCCTGTAGACGCCTCATTCTCCTGGACGTTTGGACCCGATGCGTCGTTACCAATGGCCAGTGGAAAGACCGTGGGGCCTGTGGATTTTAATGCGCCGGGCAAGTATCCCGTCAAGCTGGTGGTTCATTCCGCCACCTGTTCCGACACCTTGTACGATTCGGTGGAGGTTTTCGCCTATACATTCGATATCGATGCAGGCCCGGATACGGCAATCGCACGGGGCGACACCGTTTACTTGGCGGCGACCGATGCGTCTCGTTACCGTTGGTTTGCGGACAAGGCCGTGTATTTCAACAATCCGCGTCAGCAGGCTCCTCAAGCGTGGATGCGCCTGGATTCCACCACATTCTACGTCATTGGAGCCAGTCCGGAAGGATGTTTGGGTTTGGACACGGTTTTTGTCTATTGGCTCCCGAAGCACACCGGGCCTGCCTTGGACTCCGTGATGAATACCATAACACCCAATGGCGACGGGAAGAACGATGTTTTGGACCTAGCAGAGGTGCAGTACAAAGACGCATGCCGATTGATCGTATACAACCGTTGGGGGGCAGAGGTTTATCGGGCTGACCCCTACCGAAACGATTGGGGCGGTACAAACCCAGACGGCGAGCCCCTTCCTGCTGGTACTTATTATTTCTACCTCATCAACGGTTTGGAAATTCGCTACCGCGGCGCAGTGACCGTCTTGCGTTAATGATGCACGACCCAGACGCAAAGAGCCCGGCTTCGCCGGGCTCTTTGCGTTAAACGGTTCCGGAAAATCTAGAACATATCCCTGAGTCGATCAAAAAAGCCTTTGTCCGACGCATTTGGATTGGGCTCAAAATTCTTACTCTCACGCAGTTTTTCCAGCAACGAGCGCTCCTCAGCGCTTAAATTTCGGGGAGTCCATACCTGTACGTGGATCAGAAGATCCCCGGTACCATAGCTGTCTACACTAGGCAACCCCTTGCCTTTTAAGCGAAGGACTTTGCCGCTTTGCGTTCCCGCTTCAATTTTGACGCGCGCTTTCCCTTGGAGCGTGGGAACTTCAACACTAGCGCCCAAAGCAGCATCCGGTATGCTCAGGAAAAGCTCAAAGTGCAACGTTTGACCGTCACGCTTCAATGAATCGTGCTCTTCTTCTTCAATGGCGACAATCAAGTCACCTGCAGCACCTCCGCCTGCAGCAGAATTGCCCTTTCCCGCAACGCGTAATTGCATGCCGTCTTGAACGCCTGCAGGAATGCGGATGGAAACTACTTCTTCTACTTTTTCCAAACCGTCTGGGCCCACACCTGCGGGCCTTTGGTCTACTTTTTTACCGCTGCCTTGGCAGTTGGGACAAACCGCAGCGGTACGCATTTGACCCAAGATGGTATTCTGAACACGCGTAACTTGACCTTGACCACCGCAGGTGTCGCACGTTTTATACGTAACCCCGGCGGCGGGCATTGCACGTTTAATCTTGATTTTTTTCTCTACTCCGGCGGCAATTTCTTCCAAGGTCAGGCGAACACGAACCCGCAAATTTGAGCCGCGAACGGCACCGCCACGGCCTCCACCAAAGCCCCCAAAAGCTCCTCCAAAAGCGTCTCCGAAAATGTCTCCAAAATGGCTGAAGATGTCGTCCATATTCATGCTGCCGCCAAAACCACCCGATCCGGAACCAAAGGCCTGGTGCCCAAACTGATCGTATTTCTGGCGCTTTTCTGGGGTACTTAGAACTTCGTACGCTTCCGCAGCTTCCTTGAATTTTTCTTCAGCGTCTTTATCGTCTGGATTTTTGTCCGGATGGTACTGTATGGCAAGTTTTCGGTAGGCCTTTTTAATTTCCTCCGCAGATGACTGTTTGCTAACACCCAGTACTTCGTAGTAATCACGCTTTGCCATGGTCTATGCTTCGGCGATTTTCCCCACCACCACTTTGGCGTAGCGGATGATTTTCTCACCCACGCGGTAACCGCGCTCTACTTCGTCTAGAACCAAACCCGATTGTGCTGGATCTGCAACGGTCAGGGTGGTTATGGCTTCCATAAACTCAGGATCAAACGAAGTCCCTGTGGTGGAATCCATGGGCTTCAATCCTTGCGACTTTAGGGTGTCCGTCAGTTTGGCATGGATCAATCGCATCCCTTCAGTCACCGCATTGTCCGCTGGAATTAATTTTAAGGCGCGCTCAAAATCATCGAGCACGGTCAAAAGAGATTTTAAGGTAGACTCGTTGGCGGAGGTGATCAAGTCCAATCGCTCACGTGCAGTGCGCTTTCGGAAATTCTCAAATTCTGCGTACAAACGCAAATTTTGGTCTTTCAACTCCTGAATTTGAACCGACCTATCGGAACTTTCATCTGGGGCAATTACTTCGCTTTCTTGGCTCGTATGCTCCGTTTCTTGAGTTGCAACCGGCTCTTGGTGATTTTCTTCCGGAGCAATGGGGTCGTTGGGGGATGATTTCATGGTAGGTGTTTAATCAAACGACCTGCCAAATGGCAATTGATGCCAAATTGACAGGTCGCAAAATCGGCGAAGTATTCTCTGTTGCTCGCGCAAGCGTTTACTTCAACATGCTTTTGAGTTTCTCCTCCAAGGCGGGTCCGCGCAAGCCCTTGGCTATGATTTTGCCTTCGCCGTCCAGCAAGTAGGTCATTGGAATGGAGCGCACGCCGTAGACGCCGGCACCTTCTGCATTCCAACCTTTTAAATCGGAGGTGTGGTTGGGCCATGTCAATTGGTCTTGTGCAATGGCAGCCACCCAACGGTCCTTGTTTTGATCCAAGGAATAGGAATAGACGGTGAATCCCTTCCCGGAGGTGAATTTAGCGTCCTTGTATTGGTTATAAACGCGCACCACATTAGGGTTCTCCATTCGGCACGGACTGCACCAGGAGGCCCAAAAGTCCAAAAGGACTACTTTGCCGCGCAACGATGATAATTTGATGACTTTCCCGCTGGGATCTGGGTACGCCAAATCTGGGGCAACATCGCCAACGTTGTAGTTGGACATTTGTTCTAGGGCCGCAGTTTTCAAGTCAACTCCGTTTTCTTTGGCGTAGGACGCATTGGTGCGTGCAACATAAAGCACAGCAACACCCGTCGCCAAGGCAACGGTCCAAGCAGCAATCTTCAAGTTTTTGTTCATGGGGTGGGTTGTTAGTCGTTTAATCGTACAATTTTCGCGCCAATGGCTCGAAGGCGCTCGTCAATCCGCTCGTATCCGCGGTCAATTTGATCGATGTTTTGGATGATGGAAGTTCCTTCTGCGCTCAATGCAGCAATCAACAGGGCAATACCCGCACGGATATCCGGTGAAGCCATAGTAGTGCCGCGCAAGGGCACTTTACGGTCCAAACCGATGACCGTAGCGCGGTGTGGATCGCACAATATGATTTGCGCGCCCATGTCAATCAACTTGTCGGTGAAGAACAGTCGGCTTTCAAACATCTTTTGGTGTACCAAAACAGAACCTCGTGCTTGGGTTGCGGTCACCAAGATGATGCTCAATAAATCTGGGGTGAAACCAGGCCACGGGGCGTCGGCAATCGTCAGGATGCCCCCGTCCATGAAGGTCTGGATTTCGTAGTGTTCTTGAGCGGGAATGAAAATATCGTCGCCGCGTCGCTCCAACTGAATGCCAAGCTTTTGAAAAACTCCGGGAATCACGCCCAAATGGTCAAATCCGGTGTTTTTGATGGTGATTTCAGACTGGGTCATGGCCGCTAAACCGATCCAACTTCCAATCTCAATCATGTCCGGCAAACAGCGGTGTTCCGTACCTCCCAATTGATCCACACCGGTGATGCGAAGTAAATTGGATCCGATTCCGTCGATTTTGGCCCCCATGCGCACCAACATGCTGCACAACTGCTGCAGGTAAGGCTCGCAGGCCGCGTTGTAGATGGTGGTGGTCCCATGTGCCAAAACGGCGGCCATGACGACGTTAGCCGTTCCCGTCACGGAAGCTTCTTCCAACAACATGTAAGTACCCTTCAGTCCGCTTGCGGGTTGTTCTACGCCGTAGAAGCTGGACCCATCTTCACTTTTGAATTGAGCCCCCAATGCCATCAGGCCTTGGAAGTGCGTATCCAGTCTGCGGCGGCCAATCTTGTCCCCTCCAGGTTTGGGAATGTATCCTTTGCCAAAACGTGCCAAAAGAGGACCCACGAGCATGATGGAACCGCGCAATGCCGCGCCCTTTTTCTTGTAGGTGTCCGTGAACAAAAAGTCCAAGTCCACTTGGTCAGCCTGAAAAGTGTAATCGCCGGGGCCGTTTTTTGTTACCTGAACGCCAAAATCCTCCAGGATTTCAATGAGCTTATTGACGTCGATAATGTCCGGAATGTTCTGGACGCGAACCGGTTCTGAGGTGAGCAAAACGGCGCACAGGATTTGGAGGACTTCATTTTTAGCACCTTGTGCTTGGATTTCTCCGCGCAGTCGTGCGCCCCCTTCGATTTGAAAACGTGCCATTATTTTTTGCGGTTATACGGTTTGAAGCCTCCTCCGGGAGAGGGGGTATTGCCCGATCGGTTTTTGAAGAAAGGCTTTTTGTTGGCCTTTTTGGTCTTGGTGTGCAGGGGCGCGTACTTAATGGCGATTCCGTGCTGGATGGTGAGGGCCACATTTTCCACGTCGATTTGCCCACCCGAAAGCGTTCGCAGTTCTTTGAAAATTACGGCGTCGTCCACGTAGTCTTTGTTCCACGTCAAATAGGAGCGCTTCATCTGGTTTGCGATGTCGAAGATCAGGGCATCGCGTTCTTCCCCTTCCGGCAGCTCCAACGCTTTGGTGATCATCTCCCGCAGGATGTTGCCATAGTATCGATGGGCCGTGCTTTTAATTGGATAAGGAACGGGTTCCGGACGTGCTGTACGAGCTTCTGGTTGGGGTGCCGGAAAAGGAGATTCAACATCCAATTGGTAATCGGCCAAGAGGTGTATGTGGTCCCACAATTTGTGTTGCCAATCCGGCTGTTCCTTTAAGGCAGGCTGCAGCTGGGCAATGGCCTCTACCACCGCGTGGGCCGCATGGGTTCGTTTGTCCCGATCCTCAATCGTCTGAAGATGATCCACCATGAACTGAACGTGGCGTCCGTACTCAGATAACTTGAGCGGCGCATGGTCCGTGTTGTAGGCCAAGGATAAGGTGTCGATCTGTTGTGTATTGATCATATAAGGCGCTGCAATTTAGCAAACTTCAAGAGGAGTTTCTTCACTCCTGCATTATCGAATTGAACCGTGGCCCGCAGGTCGCCCAGTTCACCACTGATTTCCGTAACGGTGCCCGCGCCAAAACGCTCGTGAAGTACCCGTTCCCCGGCGGTTAAATCCAAAGGCGCTTGTCCGCCAGACTGCACGGATTCTACCGGTTTGAATCGGCCAGGAGCGGCCATGGAAAGCGGAGTAGGGGTGGAAGATGTTTTTGATGCAGTCGCATTTCTTGGGTCACGCCCCCCCGCCAGGGTATTGCCCGTGGAATTGGGGCGTTGGTATTTTTCGCCGGTGCGAACGGCCGGTGAGGGGGCGTCAAAGGCGTCCAGCAAAGATTGAGGTGCGCGGTACGAAGGAGCAACCACCGGGATATGTACGTCCAGGTACTTTTCGTCCAATTCGTCCAAAAACCGACTGGGCTCGCAGTCCACCAATTTTCCCCAACGGAAACGTACGTGCGCGTACGTGAGGTACGCAGCATGCTCGGCGCGCGTCAGTGCTACATAAAATAGACGACGTTCTTCTTCTAAATCCGACCGGCTTTGGCTGGCCATCAATGAGGGGAACAGCGTTTCCTCCAAACCAACAACAAAAACCACCGGAAACTCCAGTCCTTTGGCCAAGTGAATGGTCATCAACGTTACTTTGGGCTGGTCGTCTTCCTTTTTGGTGTCGACGTCCGTGAGCAGGGCAATGTCTTGGGAAAAAGCATCCAAGGAGGGGTTGCCGCCTTCCACCTGTTCTTGTTCCTCAACAAACTCCTGGATTCCATTCAGCAGTTCTTGAACGTTTTCGTACCGCGAAATTCCTTCGGGTGTTTTGTCTTCCGCGAGCGTGCGAACCAAGCCGCTGTGCTTCGCAATGTGTTCCACCGCGTCAAAAGCATTCTTTTGACCTGCCACCACCCCAAAACTGCGGATTAAGTCGGCAAAGTCAACTAATTTTTGAACGGTCGGACGGTTGATTCCCATGTCCAACGCGGGCAAAAGATTCAACGCCCCCCACAAGGACAGTCCTTGTTCTGAGGCCACCACCGTCAACCGGGTAAGCGTAGTGTCGCCAATGCCGCGTGTGGGCAAATTGATGATGCGGCGCAGGGCTTCCTCATCGTTTGGATTCAAGGCCAGTCGGACATACGCCATGACGTCCTTGATTTCCTTGCGTTGATAAAACGACGTCCCGCCGTAGATGGTGTACGGAATGTTCCTCCGCCGAAAGGCTTCTTCAAACGAACGGCTCTGGGCGTTGGTTCGGTACAGAATGGCAAACTGATCCCAATTGCGTTGTTCGCGCATGTGCCGATCCCACATCGTTTGCGCCACGTAGTGCGCTTCGTCGGTGTCGCTCATGGCCTTGTGGACCACAATTAAATCGCCCTCAGCGTTGGCGGTCCAAACGTTTTTCTCCAGTTGTTCCTGGTTGTGGGCAATCAAAGAGTTTGCCGCACCAACGATGTTCTTGGTGGATCGGTAGTTCTGCTCCAGTCTGATTTCGGCAGCATCCGGATAGTCCGAACGAAAGTTCAGGATGTTGCGGATGTTCGCGCCGCGGAACGCATAGATGGACTGCGCATCGTCGCCGACCACGCACAAGTTTTCGTATCTGCTCGCCAGTGCCTTAACAATAAGGTATTGGCTGTGGTTGGTATCCTGGTACTCGTCCACCAGGATGTATTTAAATCGCTCTTGGTATTTGGCTAGGGCCTCCGGAAAGCGAATGAACAGTTCGTTGGTTTTGAGGAGCAAGTCGTCAAAATCCATGGCGCCGGCGCGGAAGCACTTTTCCATGTACGCCCGGTACAAGTTACCCAACTGCGGCAGACGGGCTGCAGCATCTTGTTCCTGCAAGTCTCCGCGCTGATCGTAGGCCTTCGGCGTGATCAAGGCGTTTTTGTACTGACTGATTCTGCTGGCTACGGCTTTTACCTTATAGATGTCTTTATCTAACTGAGCCTCTTTGATCAAACCGGCCAACACTTTTTGCGCGTCCTCGGTATCGTAGATGGTAAAATTGGAAGGAAACCCAAGCCGACCGGCCTCCGAGCGAAGAATGCGCGCAAATACGCTGTGAAAAGTGCCCATCCAGAGGGATTTTGCACTGCTGGCGTCCACCAACTTAGCAATCCGACCCTGCATTTCCCGTGCGGCCTTATTGGTAAACGTCAGGGCCAACACGTTGAAGGGATCTACGCCCTTTTCCAGCAAGTGGGCGATGCGCACCGTAAGCACGCGCGTTTTACCCGATCCGGCGCCCGCAATGACCATCACCGGACCTTCGGTGTGTTCCACCGCTTCCAGTTGGGGTGGATTCAGTCCGGCGCGCAAATCATTCATGGAGTAGGGGAATTTTTCGGACTGCGAAGGTACAACAAAGGAATCGCCTCAGAATTAATGCCCGTGGGTGTTGCCCGTTGAGAAAAAATTTCTACATTTGCAGTCCCCAAAAAACCGGGGATACTTATTCTATTGAATTAACCTAACCTACGCATCGACAAATGCCAACGATTCAGCAGCTCGTTCGCAAAGGGCGCACCAAATTGGTGGACAAGAGCAAGTCGGCCGCCCTGGACTCTTGCCCGCAACGCCGCGGAGTGTGCACTCGTGTGTACACCACGACGCCCAAGAAGCCGAATTCTGCCATGCGGAAAGTCGCACGTGTGCGCCTGACCAACGGCAACGAAGTAAACGCCTACATCCCTGGTGAAGGCCACAACCTCCAAGAGCACAGCATCGTTTTGGTGCGTGGAGGTCGTGTGAAAGACTTGCCGGGTGTTCGTTACCACATCGTTCGTGGCGCGTTGGATACTGCCGGTGTAAACGGCCGTATGCAGCGTCGTTCCAAGTACGGAACCAAGCGTCCCAAAGTAAAAAAGTAATCCCTTAGTGAATAGTACTCTGTCATGAGAAAAGCAAGAGCTAAAAAGCGCCCCCTGTTGCCAGATCCTCGTTTTAACGACACGCTTGTAACGCGTTTCGTTAACAACTTGATGTACGACGGCAAAAAGAGTATCGCATACGCTATTTTCTACGAATCCGTAGATATCGTATCCGAGAAGACCGGCGAAGGCAATGGGCTGGAAATGTGGAAGCAAGCGTTGACCAACGTCATGCCCCACGTGGAAGTGCGAAGCCGCCGTGTTGGTGGATCCACATTCCAAATTCCTCAGCCAATCCGCCCCGAGCGGAAGGTGTCCATGGCCATCAAATGGCTCATTGGCTACGCCCGCCAGCGCAACGAAAAATCGATGGCTGCCAAATTGGCTGCTGAAATTTTGGCCGCCTCAAAAGAAGAAGGCGCTGCGGTTAAAAAGCGTATGGACGTCCACAAGATGGCCGAAGCCAACAAGGCTTTCTCTCACTTCCGCTTCTAATCGGTACGTATCATGGCAAAAAGAGACCTTAAGCTCACGCGCAACATCGGCATCATGGCGCACATTGATGCCGGTAAGACAACTACTACCGAGCGCATTCTGTACTACACCGGTGTTAGCCACAAGATTGGCGAAGTACACGACGGTGCTGCTACCATGGACTGGATGGTTCAGGAGCAGGAGCGCGGAATCACCATTACGTCTGCTGCAACAACTTGTTTTTGGAACTACCCGACCACACAAGGCCAGGCGGTACCCGAGACGGAAGAATACAAGATCAACATCATCGACACCCCGGGTCACGTTGACTTCACGGTGGAGGTAGAACGCTCGTTGCGCGTTTTGGACGGTGCTGTTGCCTTGTTTTGCGCTGTTGGTGGTGTTCAGCCTCAGTCGGAGACTGTTTGGCGTCAAGCTACGAAGTACAGTGTACCTCGTTTGGCGTTCGTCAATAAAATGGACCGTACCGGTGCTGATTTCTTCAACGTGGTTAACCAAATCAGCGACAAGCTGAAAGGCAACCCCGTTCCGCTTCAGGTTCCCATTGGTGCCGAGCAAGATTTCCGTGGTGTTGTTGATTTGTTGGACCGCAAGGCCATCATTTGGAACGACGAGACCCAGGGCATGACCTACCAGGAAATTGATATTCCTGCTGATTTGCAATCGACTGTTGACGAGTACTACAGCAAGATGGTGGAAGCCGTTGCTGAATTCGACGACAACTTGATGGAGAAGTTCTTCGACAATCCGGAGTCCATTACCCGCGAGGAGTTGATCAACGCAATTCGCAAGGCAACTGTGGCCATGAAGATCACTCCCGTTTTGTGCGGCTCTGCCTTCAAGAACAAGGGTGTTCAAACCATGCTGGACTCAGTTATGGCGTACCTGCCTTCTCCGGTGGATGTTGAGGCCATTTCCGGCATCAACCCCAAGACGGACGAGCAAGAAATTCGCCGTCCTGACCCCAGTGAGCCGTTTGCCGCTTTGGCCTTTAAAATTGCAACCGATCCTTTTGTAGGTCGTCTGTGTTTCTTCCGCGTCTACAGCGGTAAGTTAGCTGCCGGCTCGTATGTTCAAAACATGCGTACGGACAACAAAGAACGTATCTCCCGCATTTTCCAAATGCACGCCAACAAGCAGAACCCAATTGAGTTGATTGAGGCGGGCGACATTGGCGCAGGTGTAGGTTTTAAAGACATCCGCACCGGTGATACGTTGTGTGAAGAAAAGTTTCCGATTATTTTGGAGTCCATGAGCTTTCCACAGCCGGTTATCGGTTTGGCGATTGAGCCCAAGACCCAGGGTGATGTGGATAAGTTGGGCATGTCTTTGGCCAAATTGGCTGAAGAAGATCCCACCTTCAAGGTTCACACCGATGAGGAAACCGGTCAAACCGTCATCTCTGGTATGGGAGAGTTGCACTTGGAGATTATTGTTGACCGCCTGAAGCGTGAATTCAAGGTAGAATGCAGCCAAGGTGCTCCCCAAGTTCAGTACAAAGAGGCCTTGATTGGTTCATTTAATCACCGCGAGGTTTACAAGAAGCAAACAGGTGGTCGCGGTAAGTTCGCGGACATCGTGTTCACGATCAGCCCGGCTGACGAGAACGTGATTGGATTGCAGTTTGTCAATGAAATCAAGGGCGGTAACATTCCTCGTGAATTTATTCCTGCGATTGAAAAAGGCTTCAAAGAGTCCATGAAGAACGGTCCCTTGGCGGGCTATGCTTTGGACAGCATGAAGATCACTTTGACCGACGGTTCTTTCCACCCGGTTGACTCCGATGCTTTGTCCTTTGAATTGGCTGCTAAGGCCGGTTTCCGCGAGGCAGCACGTCGTGCCAATCCGGTGATTCTAGAGCCCATCATGAAGTTGGAAGTGGATACTCCCGACACGAGCATGGGTGACGTTGTAGGTGACTTGAACAAGCGTCGCGGCCAGGTTGAAGGTATGGATTCCAAGTTGGGAGCTGCCGTCATCAAAGCCAAAGTGCCTTTGAGTGAAATGTTTGGTTACGTTACTGCCTTGCGCACCATTACGTCCGGTCGCGGTAGTTCAACCATGGAGTTCAGCAATTATGCAGAAACTCCAAAGAGCATTGCCGACGAGGTTATCGCCAAAGTAAAAGGAAACGCTTAATCTTCTCCGTGATGAGTCAAAAAATTCGAATCAAATTGAAGTCGTACGACCACAGCTTGGTGGACAAGTCGGCTGAGAAAATTGTTAAAACGGTGAAGAGCACCGGCGCGGTGGTTAACGGTCCTATTCCGTTGCCTACCAATAAGCGTATCTACACGGTGTTGCGTTCTCCGCACGTTAACAAAAAGGCTCGCGAGCAGTTTGAATTGTCCAGCTACAAGCGTTTGTTGGACATCTACAGCTCTTCGAGCAAAACCATTGACGCCTTGATGAAGTTGGAATTGCCCAGCGGTGTTGAGGTTGAAATCAAAGTGTGATCTGTTTTTTATTAATAATTAATTGTTCTGAATCATGCCTGGATTAATTGGCAAAAAAATCGGAATGACCAGCATCTTTGACGCGGACGGGAAAAACTATCCGTGCACGGTGCTTGAAGTGGGTCCCTGTGTGGTGACTCAAATCAAGACGAAAGATGTCGATGGTTACAATGCCGTGCAGATTGGATTTGGTGATGTTAAGCATCCCTCCAAGCCTGCCGCCGGCCACGCTGAAAAAGCGAAAACCAATGCAAAATCCAAGTACGTGGAGTTCCGCGATCTGGACACGAACGGTATCTCCTTAGGGGACGTACTGCCTGTTTCTCTTTTTGAAGAGGGCGAGTTCGTGTCTGTTGTTGGTACTTCCAAGGGTAAGGGTTTCCAAGGTGTTGTGAAACGCCATGGATTTAGCGGGGTAGGTGAGTCCACACACGGACAGCACAACCGTTTGCGCGCACCGGGTTCAATTGGTGCGGGATCCGATCCCTCGCGTGTCTTCAAAGGCATGCGCATGGCGGGTCGTATGGGCAATGACCGCGTGAAGATCCAGAACTTGCAAGTATTGAAGGTCGATACGGAGAAGAACTTGTTGATTGTAAAAGGTTCTGTTCCTGGAGCCAAGCAGTCTACGGTAATTGTTGAGAAATAATGGAACTGAGCATTCTTAACTCCCAGGGCAAAGAGACAGGTCGCAAGGCGACTCTGAACGATAGCGTATTCGGCATCGAGCCCAACGAGCATGCGGTATACTTGGACGTGAAGTTGTACTTGGCCAATCAGCGCCAGGGAACACACAAGTCCAAGGAGCGTGCTGATATTGCTCGTACAACGAAGAAAGTGCACAAGCAAAAAGGTACCGGTGGCGCACGTCACGGTTCCATGAAATCTCCTTTGTACCGTGGTGGTGGCCGTGTTTTTGGACCCCAGCCTCGCGACTACGGTTTCAAGCTGAACAAGAAAGTGAAAGCATTGGCCCGTAAATCGGCTTTGTCGATCAAAGTTGCTGCGCAGAAGATTGTTGTTTTGGAGAACGTTTCTTTTGAAGCTCCAAAGACCAAACAATATGCTTCAATGATCCAAGCTTTAGGCTTGCACGGAAAAAAATCTCTTGTAGTGCTTGGAGATTCAGATAAAAACGTATATTTGTCGTCCCGCAATTTTGAGGGCTCGAATGTTGTAACTCACTCAGAACTAAACACTTACGATATTATGAACGCCGGTGTTTTGGTTTTAGTAGAGTCCTCGATTGAGAAAATTGAAACTGCATTAAGCGCGAAATAATGGAACACATCCTGATTCGCCCGATCATTACCGAAAAGGCTTCCGCGGCCAGTGAGAAGCAGAATTGTTACTCTTTTGTTGTTGCAAAAGATGCGAACAAACTGCAGATTCGCAAAGCGGTTGAGGCCAGCTATGGTGTGACGGTAGAGAGTGTACGCACAAGCATCGTGGCGGCTCGCCAAGTGGTGCGTTACACCAAAAGCGGCACCCTTGCCGGCAAGAAGTCTTCGTACAAGAAGGCTGTTGTTCACGTGAGTGAAGGACAGACCATTGATATCTATAGCAACCTGTAAGTCATGGGTGTACGTAAATTAAAACCAATCACTCCGGGACAGCGTTTCCGCGTGGTAAACGACTATAAGGTATTGACTCCTGGCATTGAGCCGGAGAAGAGCCTCTTGGTTTCCAAGAAGAGTCGTGGTGGCCGGAACAACACCGGTAAGATGACCGTTCGCTACCAAGGTGGAGGTCACAAGCAGCAATACCGTTTGATTGATTTCAAACGTGAGAAACTTAACATTCCCGCAACGGTTCGTTCCATTGAGTACGATCCAAATCGTAGTGCATTTATCGCTTTGTTGGTTTATGCAGACGGTGAGAAGCGTTACATTCTAGCACCTAATGGTGTTACTGTAGGTATGACGTTGGTCAGCGGTAAAGGAAGTGCTCCTGAAGTAGGTAACGCATTGCCCTTGTCGGATTTGCCTTTGGGTACGGTTGTTCACAACATTGAAATGCGTCCGGGTCAGGGTGGAGTTATTGCTCGCTCTGCTGGTTCTTTTGCTCAGTTGGTAGCTCGCGACGGTGGTTATGCCGTTCTGCGCATGCCTTCTAGTGAAACGCGCATGATTTTGATTACGTGTATGGCAACGGTTGGTGTTGTAAGTAACAGCGACCACGCCTTGGAGGTTTCTGGTAAAGCAGGACGCAGCCGTTGGAAAGGTCGTCGTCCACGTACTCGTGCCGTTGCAATGAACCCTGTTGATCACCCCATGGGTGGTGGTGAAGGTCGTGCTACGGGTGGACATCCTCGTTCACGCAAGGGTATTCCTGCTAAAGGGTACAAGACCCGTACTCCCAAGAAGGCTAGCAATCGTTACATCATTGAAAAACGCAAGAAATAAGCCATGGCTCGTTCACTGAAAAAAGGACCTTTTATCCACTTCAAGCTTGAGAAGCGTGTGGCGGAGAATGTTGAGTCGGACAAGAAGACAGTGGTGAAAACCTGGTCGCGCGCCTCAATGATTAGCCCGGATTTTGTAGGTCAAACTATTGCCGTTCACAACGGTAAGACCTTTATTCCGGTTTATGTAACGGAGAATATGGTAGGTCACAAGTTGGGTGAGTTTTCACCTACGCGCACCTTCCGTGGTCACGCCGGTAACAAGAAAGACAAAGGAAAACGATAAGCCATGGGATCTCGTAAGTACAATGCGGCCGAAGCCCGCAAAGAAGCACGCAAAAGCGTTGCCATGGCTTCGTTGAACAATTGCCCAACGTCTCCACGTAAAATGCGCCTCATGGCTGATTTGATTCGTGGTATGGCTGTTGAAAAGGCTTTGTTTGTATTGAAATACAGCCCGAAGGAATCTTCTATTCGTTTGGAGAAACTTTTGCTCTCAGCTTTGAGCAATTGGCAGACCAAGAATCCAGCTGCGCGTATGGAAGACAGCAATTTGGTTGTTGAGTCTGTGATGGTTGACGGTGGTCGAATGTTGAAGCGTATTTCTCCTGCTCCGCAGGGTCGTGCGCACCGCGTTCGCAAGCGCTCCAATCACGTCACAATCGTTGTGGGTAGTAAACAAGTGATCACCGAAAACGCTGAAGCATAAAAAATGGGACAAAAGACTAACCCCATCGGCAACCGCCTTGGTTTCATCCGTGGATGGGAATCGAATTGGTACGGTGGCCGTGTATACGGTGAGAAATTGGCTGAAGATGCACAGATTCGCAAGTATCTGTACGCACGTCTGACCAAGGCAAGTGTATCGCGCATCGTTATTGAGCGTACGTTGAAAGTGGTTACCGTTACGGTAGCTACCGCTCGCCCTGGTGTCATCATCGGTAAAGGTGGACAAGAAGTAGATAAGCTGCGCGAGGAGTTGAAGAAACTTACCGGTAAGGAAGTTCAAATCAACATCTACGAAATCAAGCGTCCAGAGTTGGATGCCAAGTTGGTAGCGGACAGCATTGCTCGTCAGATTGAAGGTCGTATTTCCTTCCGCCGTGCAATTAAAATGAGTATTGCGGCAACCATGCGTATGGGAGCCGAAGGGATCAAAGTACAGATCTCAGGTCGTTTGAACGGTGCGGAAATTGCTCGTTCGGAGAAATTTAAAGATGGTCGTACTCCTTTGCACACGTTTCGTGCGGACATCGATTACCACATTTCCGAGGCACACACGACCTACGGTCGGATTGGCATCAAAGTGTGGATCATGAAGGGTGAAGTATATGGCAAGCGTGACTTGTCTAATTTGCTCGGTCCTGCGAAGAAGACTGGTGCTGCCGGTTCGAACGAAGGTGGTCGTGATCGCGATCGTCGTGGAGGTGGAGGTGCAGGTCAAGGCCGCGATCGTCGTGGTGGTGCAAAGAAATAAGTAGAACGCCAAAGAAGCTAAGCGATGTTACAACCGAAACGCACGAAGTTTAGAAAGCAGTTCAAGGGACGCATGAAGGGCAATGCCCAGCGCGGAACCACGTTGGCGTACGGTTCCTTCGGCATCAAGTCGTTGGAGAATGTATGGATGACGGCTCGTCAGATAGAGGCCGCACGTATTGCTGCAACCCGTTACATGAAACGCGAAGGCCAGTTGTGGATTCGCATTTTCCCGGACAAACCGGTAACCAAGAAACCCTTGGAAGTTCGTATGGGTAAAGGTAAAGGTGCGGTTGAATATTGGGCAGCTGTAGTTCGCCCAGGTCGTATGTTGTTCGAATTGGACGGCGTACCTGCCGATATTGCGAAAGAGGCATTGCGTCTTGCCGCTCAAAAATTACCGGTTAAAACCGCGTTGGTCGTTCGTCGCGATTACACGGAAGCCTAATCCTTCGTTAGATCATGAAAGCAGCAGAGATCAAAGCCCTTAATGATGCCGACTTGGCCTCGAAGGTGACACAATTGAAAGATGAATTGTTTCGGATGAAGCGTACCCATCGCATGTCTCCTTTGGAGAACCCGATGCGCATCACCGCAACGCGAAAACTGGTTGCGCGCTTAGCAACAGAATTGGAGCAGCGCAAAAATCACTAAGAGATAGAGCAATGGAAAGAAATTTGCGCAAAGAGCGTATTGGTATTGTAACCAGTGCGGCTATGGAGAAAGGGATCACGGTAAGTGTTTCTCGTCGCGTCAAGCACGGTAAGTATGGCAAGTTCGTATCCTTTACGAGCAAGTTTCATGCGCACGACGAAAAGAACGAGTGCACCAAGGGCGATACCGTTCGCATTATGGAAACCCGTCCGTTGAGCAAGACGAAGAACTGGCGTCTTGTTGAAATCATTGAAAAGGTAAAGTAAGATGTTACAACAAGAATCCCGTTTGCGCGTTGCGGACAATACCGGTGCCAAGGAAGTTTTGGTCATTCGTGTGTTGGGCGGAACTAAGCGTCGCTATGCGAGCGTTGGTGACAAGATCGTAGTGACTGTAAAGGACAGCACCCCTTCGGGTAATGTTAAAAAAGGACAAGTATCCACTGCGGTAGTCGTTCGTACTTCGAAAGAAGTTCGTCGTGCCGACGGTTCATACATTCGCTTTGACGACAACGCATGTGTGTTGTTGAATGCCGCGGGTGAGATGCGTGGTACTCGTGTTTTTGGCCCCGTAGCTCGTGAATTGCGTGACAAGCAGT
>JAXITR010000024.1:0-30421 GCA_034679985.1 Cryomorphaceae bacterium | reverse complement strand
TGAATCCCGGTCTGGAAATCAAGTACTTGACTTATAGCGAGTTGGACTCAACTCAGTCCGAAGCATGGCGGTATTTTGAAGCAAATGAACCGTCGGGCTGGACTGCCATTGCGGCCGATTGGCAGACCCAGGGGCGCGGACAGCGCGGATCCGGCTGGCAGAATGGCAGGAAGGGCAATGTGTTTCTGAGCATTCTGAGTCCTCCGTTGCGCTTCCCAGCAGAGCATTTGGCGGCGTTGCAGGCGCAGTTGGCGGTATCTGCCGTGGAAGCCTTGCAGGGATGTGGACTCCCAGGGTCTCGTTGGACGCTGGAGGCAACGGAACTCAATGGACCGCACTGGGGCATCAAATGGCCCAACGATTTGGTTTTGGGCGGACGTAAGCTGGGTGGAATCTTGGTGGAAGGACGCATGCAGAACGCCCTGCTGCAGCGTTTGGTGGTGGGCGTGGGCATCAATTTAGTTGCACCTCCCACGGAGGTTCCCTACGCGGCTTCGTGGTCCGATTGGGAAACACCTCCCCCCACAGACCGCGTGTGTCGTGCGTTGGTGGATCATTTGGTTCGCGGACTGCAAAACGCCCTGTTAGTAACGCCCGCAGACCTTTGGGGAATTGTTTCCCCGCAGTACACCGAAAATCTATGGGGCCTGGGTGCTCCGCAAGAAATAACGGCGCGCACCAGACCGGAGAAAAAACACACGGTTTTGTTGGTGGAGCCTGCCGAAGACGGCCGCATGCGCGTTTTGCGCGACGGGGTTCCGGAAGCGCTGCACCAAGGGGAATGGGTGTGGACCTTTCCGTTGCAACCGACGGCGCGGGCAACGAAGGACCGTCAATCTACCGGACTGTAAATTACTGACCCCAGGTGTCTGGAGCGGTACGCCAATCGGCCAACAAGGCAGCCTCAGAATCGCGGATGGTGCCGGATTTCTGTGCTTGGGCCAACAAGGCATTGTAATCGCTCAGGGTAATGAGTGGGCAATCCGCGTCGGCAAAGGCCTCGTCCGCTTGTGGGAAACCGTAGGTGAAAATGCCAACCATGCCCAGAACCTGAGCGTACTGCTGGCGAAGGGCTTCCACGGCGGCCAGAGAGCTCTTTCCGGTGGAAATGAGGTCTTCCACCACCACCACGCGGCGGTTGCCTTCCAGGTGTCCTTCTACCTGGTTTTGGCGACCGTGTTCTTTGGCGGTAGGACGCACGTATACCATGGGAAGGCTTAAGTCTTGCGCCACCAGAGCGGCTAAAGCAATGGCGCCCGTAGCGACCCCAGCAATGACCTCAACCGAGGGGTATTGGGTGCGTATGGCCGCAACCATCTGCTCGCGCAAAAAATTTCGAACGGGCGGATAGCTCAGTGCTGTGCGGTTGTCCGTGTAAATGGGCGACTTCCACCCCGAGGCCCACGTAAATGGATTTTCCGGGCGAAGCTGAATAGCTTTAATTTGCAGTAAGAATTCTGCCGTTTGGGCAGCAACAGTTGGATTGGCAATCATGGCCGCAAAAATACATCTTCATGGACAACGCACCTAGCGCAAATGTAATTGTCTTGACGGCCGCCGGCGGCTGGGTACTGAACGAGGCCAACGAGGTCTTGTGGATCCACCGAATGGGGCAGTGGGATTTGCCTAAGGGCAAGTTGGAAGCCGGGGAAAGCATCCCCGAATGTGCTGTGCGTGAGGTAGAAGAGGAATGCGGATTGACCGGGGTTGAGTTGGTCTCCGCCCTGTGCGAAACGGTTCATTCCTATCCGCTGGACGGCGCAACCGCTACCAAAACCACCCACTGGTTTTTGATGCGCGTGGCCGGAACGCCTGCGTTGACCCCGCAGAAGTCCGAAGGAATTTCTCGTGCGGAGTGGATTCCCCAGGACGATTGCCACTTTTTGGCGGGGACTACCTACACCACCCTGCGGGAAGTGGAAGAGGCCGCTTTCCGAGCGGGTGCATCCCAGCGCGACTGAGCTGAATAATCGGGTATTTTTGGCGCTTTACGGCAGTTGAAGTCCGTCGGGCAAGAAAACCGACGCGTCTCCGTGGTGGCGCAGCACGTCCCGCACGATGGACGACGAAATATAGGCGTACCGGGCCGTGGTCAGAAGAAAGACGGTGTCCAATTCCGGAACCAATTGTCGGTTGGCTTGGGCGATGGCTTTTTCAAATTCAAAGTCCGACGGATTCCGGATGCCGCGCAGCAGGAAGTCCACCCCCAGTTGGCGCGCAAAGTCAACGGTTAAACCGCGGTAGGGAACCACGTGTATGCGGGGTTCGTCGGCGTAGAACGATTCCACCATGCGAACGCGTTCGTCCAGGGTGAACTGGTAGCGTTTGTCTTGGTTTTCGCCGATGCCGATGTAGAGTTCGTCGAACAAGGGCAGGGCGCGGCGCACGATGTCTTCGTGGCCCAAGGTAAAGGGGTCAAAGGACCCGGGAAAAAGCGCGGTTTTGGGCATCGCGAAGGGTTTCGTGCAACAACAAAGTGAAAAAGTCTGTGAGGGTGCGTCCGCTGGCAAGTACTTGTTGCGGAACAATGCTGGCCGGTCCCAAGCCGGGGACCGAATTGATTTCAATGAGGGTGGGGCGTCCGGTGCTTTGGTCCACAATAAAGTCGCACCGAATGACGCCGCGCAGGTGCATGCCCGCGTAGAGGCGGTGGGCCAGGGCATGAATTTCTTCGGCGGTTGCTTTGGACAAGCGGGCCGGCGTGATCTCTTGGGAAGCGCCTTGGTACTTGGCTTCGTAATCGAAAAATTCGTTTTCGGAAACGATTTCGGTGATTTCCAGGACGGTGGTTTGGCCGTTGAGGCGGGCCACGCCGCAGCCCACTTCGGTGCCAAGCACGCCTTGTTCTACCAAGGCAAAAGGGCTTTCTTTGCCGGCCTCAGCCAGCGCGGCGGGCAGGTCGTCCCAGCGGTTGACTTTGGTGACGCCAAAGGAAGAGCCGCTGCGCGTGGGTTTTACGAAGACGGGCAGGCGAAGCCCGCGGTCTGCGCATTGTTGACGCACGGTGGCGGGGTCTGCGGTGGCGTCGGTGTGGACGGAAGGAGCGGTGGGAACACCCAGCGCCGCCGCCTGCACGTTGCACGCCGCTTTGTCAAAGGTCAAGGCCATTTCCAAAGGAGCGCACCCGGTGTAAGGAATGCCCAGGAGCTCCAGGTACCCTTGCAGGGTGCCGTCTTCACCGGGCTTGCCGTGGATGGCGTTGAACAAGGCGTCGAACTGAACTTTTTGGCCGTCCATGCGGCAGGAAAAGTCGTTTCGGTCCACCTCGTGCGAACGCCCTTCGTCGTCCAAAACGTGCCAACCGTCGGGCAGAATGTGGATTCGGTAGGGTTCAAAAAGGGAACGGTCCAGGTGTTCGTAAACGGCCTGGCCACTTTGTAAGGAGATCTGGACCTCGCTGGAACTTCCGCCCATGAGGACGCCAATGCGGTAGCGCTGCATAGGCCAAAGATAGGTATCTTTGGTCCATGCGATGGAGCGGCTTTTTTAAGAGCAAAACCTTTGTGGCCAACGGCGTGGTTGCCTTGGTTTTGGCGGTGTTGGTGGCGACGGGTTTGAATTGGATGCTGAAGCTTGCCACCGGTCACGGTAGGCTGACCGCTGTTCCCGACGTTTCGTACCTGCCTTTGGACCAGGCGCTGGAAGCCCTTGAGGATGCTGGGCTGGAAGGCGAAGTCATGGACTCCACCTCGTATTCCCAGAAAGTTTCGCCTGGGGCGGTTTTGGATCAGTACCCGCGGCCCGGTACCGCGGTGAAAGGCGATCGGGTCATCAAGTTGACGTTGAATCGGTCGCGACCGGCCTTGGTGCCGTTGCCCGGGGTCTTGGACAAGTCGTTGGCTCGGGCCACGTACGATTTAACCTCCAAGGGGTTTTCGGTGGGTACTGTTACGCGCCAGCCCGACGTTTCTACGGATGTGGTGCTGGCGGTTCAATCCCGCGGAAAGACTTTGGCGGCGGATACCAAATTGCCCTACGGCAGCGTTGTTGATTTGGTGGTGAGCGGCGGTGTGGGTGCCGGGGAGTTCAGCATGCCGGATTTGTTGGGTTTGTCTCTGGATCAATTGGAGTTGTTCCTGGCAGAAATGAATCTGGTGACGGGCGTGGTGGATCTTCCCAATCAAGACACCGCCGGCGCACGTGTTTACCGCCAAGATCCCGCGGCGGGTGCGTCCGTGCGTGCCGGGGAGTCTGTTGATTTGTGGTTTGATAAAAAATGAAGAAGCGTCTTTTGGTAAAATTGGTGCGCAGCGCGTTGGGATGCTGGGTGTTCTTGACTGCTGGATTGTCGGCGCAGCCGGTGGAGCAGTTGCTGATGCCCGCGAGGCTTCCTACGGTTGAACGTCCTGTTTTGCGCGGCACTGCCTCCGGTGTTCGTGCGGCCAAGACCCTGTCCACAGACACGTTGTCGTTGCCTTTTTCGGATGATTTTTCCAGCAACGCCTCGTGGAAATGGGCGGACCAAAAAGTTCAAGTAGCTTCTGCATGGGCGGTTGAGGCCCGCAGTGTGGGTCAGGCGGTGTTCGACGGCATCAATGCCTACGGCCGTGCCTACAAGACGGGTTCTTTGGGTTCTGATTCCCTTACCGACGTACTGACGTCGCCTTTTTTGGATTTGCGGACGCGGAACAACGTGGTCTTGACTTTTCTTTTTCAAACCGGCGGTTTGGGCGACCCCACGGAGTCGGACGATTCGCTTCGGGTGGATTTTTGGAATCCGGCAGACAGTTCTTGGGCTGTGGTGTGGAGCCGAGCGGGCGGGGGAGATCCGGAGCGGTGGCGTTGGGCATCGGTTCCGGTAGCTGCGCCGTGGGCGGGTCAAAACGGATTTCGTTTTCGGTTGGCCGCGCGCGGAGCGCGCGGCGGCGCCTTTGATCATTGGTTGGTAGACCACGTCTTTATGGGGGCCAATCGAACTTCGGCGGACACGGTGTTGGAAGATCCGGCGTGGACGCAGGCGCATCCAACGTTGCTCCAGGACTACACGGAAGTTCCTTACTGGATCCCGTTTTACCCGGTGGCAGACCAAGAATACGAGTTGGAGTACCGACGAAACGGCCCCATCCCGGTGGGCGGTTGGAGTTTGAATTTGGGAAAACAGGTGGTGACGCGCGGTGCGGATACCGTATTTAAGCGTTTGGTGGTTCCCGTCGTGTCCAATCTGATCCACAACACCAACGAAAAGTATCAGTTTTCGCCGCAGCCGGCGGGAACTCCCGCCAACGAGCCCTACACGCTGGCGTCCACCATTTGGTTCGACGGCGAGAACGTGGGCATTCTCTCCAACGATTCGTTGCACTACCGGCAGCGCTTTGAAAACCGCTACGGCTGGGACGACGGCTCCTCCGAACGGGCGTATGGCGTGCAAAACGTCAACGGCGGCACGGTGGCCATGTACACCCCGATGTACCGCGGCGGAGACACCCTCCGGGGAATTGATTTGGCTTTTGTGCCTGCTGGTGTGGACGCTACCCAGCAAGGATTTCGCATATGCGTGTGGGCCGCGAACAACACCCAACCCGGGGCACTGATCTATCGGTCGGATTCCGTGTACACGCCGGACTACAGCTGGGGACCGGACGTTTTGGTCCATTACATTTTGGATACGGTGGGCTTGGTGCTCCCGAATACGGTCTTTTTGGGCTGGCAGCAGGAAGGCACGGCGCCCATGCACGTGGGGTACGACGTCAATTCGCCGCCGGTGGTGCCGAATGTGTACGGCGAGCCGGGCATTTGGTATACCTCATTGTACCAGGGTCGGTTGCGTCTTCGTCCGTTTTTGAATCAGTTGCCGCTGGATTTGCAGGTTGCGGAGCGGCCCGCGCCGTTGGGCGCGTTGCGCTTGTACCCCAATCCCGGCCGCGATTGGCTGCGGGTGGAAGCACCCGGCATCGCTGCGCGTGATTTGCACCATTTAGAAGTTTTTGACGCTCAAGGCCGCGTCGTTTTTTCCGGACCCTACGTTCCGGAATTGGCAACGGCCCAGTGGTCCTCCGGACTGTATACCCTGCGTTTGCGCACCGCCACGGGAATTTTTACCGCGCGCTGGAACCGAATCCCATGACCCCAACCCCTGCGTTATTTTCCAACGACCACGAGTCCGTTGATCCTTCCTCTATTCCCACCACCTCCCAAACAGGCCAAGCGATGGGAACCGTCGACCCGCAGGGAGCAGCCGATGATGCTGCAGCGGAGGGCGAAGAGGAGGAAGAACTTTTTGAGCACTTTCGCTTTACGGCGGAGGCCGGCCAGCGTCCGCTGCGGGTAGATAAGTTTTTGTTCAATTTTTTGAACAGCGTTTCGCGCAACAAGGTGCAGCAAGCCGCTGAGGCCGGCGCGATTCGGGTGGACGGGAAACCCGTCAAGAGCAACCACCGCATGCTGCCGGGCCAAACCGTGGCGGTGGTGTTGTCTCGTCCGCCGCGCGAAATAGAATTACTTCCGGAGGATTTGAATCTGGAGGTGGTGTACCAGGATGCGGATTTTGTGGTGGTGAACAAGCCGGCCGGCATGGTGGTGCACCCGGCATACGGGCATTATTCAGGGACTTTGGTCAACGGGTTGATGCACCTTTTTCAGGAACTGCCCTTTACGTCCGACCGGGATCGCCCAGGATTGGTGCACCGAATCGACAAAAACACCAGCGGATTGTTGGTGGTGGCCGTCAACGACTACGCCATGACCCATTTGGCCAAGCAGTTTTTTGACCGGACCACGGACCGTCGGTACACGGCCATCGTTTGGGGCAATTTGGCCGCGGACGAAGGCACCATCACCGGCAATATAGACCGCAGTTTGCGCGACCGCAAGGTGCGCCAGGTGGTTCCCGACGGCACCCGCGGCAAGCACGCCGTTACGCACTACAAGGTGTTGGAGCGGTTTGGGTTTGCCACGGTGGTGGAGTGTAAGTTGGAAACCGGCCGCACGCACCAAATCCGGGTGCATTTCCAGTACATTGGGCATCCCCTGTTCAACGACACCGAGTACGGTGGAGACGAAATGCGGGCGGTTCCGTATTCACCGCCCAACTTCAAGGCCTTTGTGCACAACGCCTTTGTGGTGTGCCCACGGCACGCACTGCACGCCCGCACGTTGGCGTTGGATCACCCCAAAACGGGAGAGCGCCTGCAGTTCTCCAGCCCGTTGCCGGAGGATCTGCAAGCGCTCTTGGATAAATTCCGAAAGACTCAGGCGTACAATCCGGAGTAAGCTGCTTCGTAGCGCGTCAGGATGGCCTTGCGCTTGAGTTTGAGCGTGGGGGTCAATTGACCGTCCGCAATGGTCCACTGCTCGGGGCAAACGTAGATTTTCTTAACCTGTTCCCACTGTCCAAATTGGGTGTTGATGCGGTCCACGTCCTTTTGGATGCGCGCAACTACTTGGGGAATTTGAACGGCCTCTGCGGGGGAGCCGAAGGGGAGCCCCTTGCGGTCGCAGTAGGAACGCAGGAAGGCAAAGTCTGGCTGCACCAACAAGACGGGGTGCTTTTGGTTTTCACCAGCTACCATGCACTGCTCAATGAAGGGGGATTCCTTGAACACGTTTTCCATGTGCTGCGGCGCAACGTACTTGCCGCCGGACGTTTTGAAAATCTCTTTTTTGCGGTCCGTGATGCGCAAATGACCGTCGGCATCGATGACGCCAATGTCGCCGGTTTTGAACCAGCCGTCGGGCGTGATGACTTCCGCGGTAAGGTCCGGGCGGTTGTAGTAGCCCATCATCAAGTTGGGTCCTTTCGCCCAAATCTCGCCGTCGTCGGCCAATTTCACCTCCACGCCGGAGATGACGGGTCCGACGGTTCCCAGTTTCATGCCGCCGTTGACCGGTAGGTTTACGGAGATGACCGGGGAGGTTTCCGTGAGGCCGTAGCCTTCTTGGATGCTCAGTCCCGCCGCGGCAAAAATGCGCGCCAAACGCGGGTTGAGTGCGGCGGAGCCGCTGGCAATGGTCTTGACGTTGCCGCCCAAGGCCTCTTGCCATTTGCTAAAAATCAATTTGCGGGCCACGGCCAGGCGTGCTCTGTACCAGGGGCTCTTGCCGTACAAATCAAATTCTTCGGCCAATTCCACGGCCCAGAAAAAGAGCAGGCGTTTGGCACCGGTCAGGGCCTTGCCCTTGTCCATGATGCGGTCGTACACCTTTTCCAGCAAACGCGGAACGGCCGTGAAGACGTCCGGCTTAACTTCCCGAATGTTGTCGCCAATGGTCTCCATGTTCTCTGCGTAGTACACGCCAACTCCGGTGTAGAGGTAGAGGTAGACGAGCATGCGCTCGTAGCTGTGGCAGAGGGGGAGGAAGGAAACGGATGTGGCGTCCGGGCCCACCGGAAGACGCTCGCGCGAGGCAATGGTGTTGCTGGCGATGTTGCGGTGCGACAGCATCACGCCTTTGGGTGTGCCGGTGGTGCCGCTGGTGTAAATCAGGGTGGCCAGGTCCAATTCTTTAACCGCGTCCATACGGGCCTGCAGCAAGTCGTCTACGTCCGATGCGGCTTGTTCGCCCAAAGCGATCACGTCGGCCACGGTTTGAACGCCGGAAACCGGTTCAAAGCAGTAGATGCCGCGCAGGGAGGGGACTTCGTGGGCGATGCTTTGGATTTTCTCTACCAGTGCGGCGTCGGACACAAAACAGTAGACGGAGCCGGAGTCGTTCAAAATGAAGGCGGATTCCTGCGCGCTGATGCTGGGGTACATGGGGACGTCGATGCCGCCGGCCTGCAAAATGGCTTGGTCGCAGAGGTTCCACTCGGAGCGGTTGGTGGTGGAAATCACGGCAACGCGTTCGCCGGCTTCAAGCCCAAGGGCCATCAGGCCTTTGGATAGACTGCGCGATTGGCGAACGAATTCTGCCGTGGAGAGGGCGTTCCACGATCCGTTTTTCTTGGTGTTGAGGGCGTCCGGACGCGGGTGGTGCGTCAGGGCGTAGTAAGCAAAATCAAAGAGGCGTGTGGGTTGGCTCATGGCGCAAAACGAAGGTTAATTAGTGAACGCTCGCCGGGGGCAGCGCGCGGTTTTCAACGTGTCTAAGATACACTTGTACGCCGTGTACCCAAGTGGATTGAACGGGAATTTGCAGCAATTGTTCCGTGGATTGCTCTTCCAACGGCTCTTGGAAAAAGGTAAAACTGGCCCAAAAGCCCGGGGCAATGCTGCCGCGTTCGTTTTCTTCAAACCCTGCGTAGGCGGCGTCGTGGGTCATGCCCTTGACGATTTGGGCGTCGGTTAGGCCGGCGTTGCGCCCGGCTTCCCAGGTGCGGCGCGGGTCCAAGGGCTCCACCGGAACGTCCGTGCCCAGGGGGAGGACGGGGCTGGCGGCGGCGAGGGCGGCGTACCGGTACCCCAGTGCGGCCAGGCGGTCGGGCCCCAAGCGTTCGCCCGCCCAGGGTAAGTCTGAGGTGGCGTGGCAGGGTTGGACGGAGGGCAGTACGCGCAGTCTTCCGAGTGCCGTAACATCCGGATCGCTCAGAAGTTGCGCGTGCTCAATGCGCCAGCGGTGGTTCGAGTGGGTAGCGTCTTCCAGCACCCGACCGTACAGGCTCAGCAGCATTCCGTTGGCGGAGTCCCCAATGGCGTGGGTGTTCATTTGCCAGCCTTTGCGCAGCATTTCGCGCGCTCCGCGTTCAAAGTGGCGCAGGGGGTAGAGCTGTAGGCCGTGGGTGTGGGGGGCGTCGGCGTACGGGGTGCGGAGCAACGCGCCGCGCGAACCCAGGGCACCGTCGGCGTAAAATTTGAAACTCCGCACGGAGAGGCGATCGGTTTTGAGCGCGGCGCGGTGACGCCAGTAGCGCCGGTCTGCGGGACGGTCGGACACCATGCCGTAGATGGGCATTTGGAGGCTGCCGGCTCGGTGCAGGCTGTCCAACAACAGAAGGTCTTCCGTGGGCAAGCCCGCTTCGTGGACGGAGGTGATGCCCAGGGCGTAGGCGTCTTGTTCTGCCCGTTTCAAAGCGGCAATTTTATCCGATCGGCTGGGTTGGAACACGGGAAGCAATTCCGTGGCGCGGTCCAAAAAAAGTCCGTTGGTGGGGTCGACGGTTCCGCCCGAAACAGCATAGGGTTGCGTGGCGTTTTTGCGGTAGAGCGGATCAATCAACGGTCCCACGGCCAAGGCCGCGTGGCCGTCCACGCGGGTCAACACCACGGTGCGGTTGGGGTAGCGATGTTCCCAGTATTCCTTTGGGGGCAGGGCGGGTGTAGGCCAATCGTTTTGGTCCCAGCCGCGTCCGAATACTACGGTCTGCTGCGGATGTTTTGCGGCAAAATCGTCCAGACGTTGGAGGCATTCGTCCCAGTTTTGGGTGCCGGTGAGGTCCACGGTGGTGGCGCCCAAGCCCCACGCCAGGAAGTGCGTGTGGGCGTCGATCCATCCCGGGTACACGTGCGGAGCGGGAGCCGGAATTTGGGGCCAACGAGCGTGGCGGCGCTGCAGGTCTTCCCAAGGTCCGACGGTTTGGATGCGGCCGTTCCTTACCGCAATTCCCTGGTTTTCCTCCGTCCTGCCGTCCGAGTGGTGGATTACTACCGGTCCCAGGAGCAGGGAGTCCGGTTGCGGGGAGGGGGCAACCGCCGGTGCGGTGAACGAGAAGGGTGCGGCCCTACGCGTTTCCCCGGCGGATTCCGTGGACGTGCCGCAAAGCACCCCGAACATACCCGCCAGGGTACCGAATAACCGACGAGTTGCTGCGGCAGAGAAGGAGGTTTGGAACACGTTGGTGTTGATAAAAGTGGATGAAAAACAACCCCGTGAAGATAAGCGACCCACAGCCAAGTGTTACCTTTGCACCTTATTGAAAAAAACACCCCATGCTGGACTCCTTTGCCCCCACAACGGTTGAAAACGCGAAAGAACTCGGTCTGTTGCCGGAAGAATACGCCAAGATCTGCGAGGTTCTGGGACGTACGCCCAATTTTACCGAGTTGAGCGTGTACTCCGTGATGTGGTCCGAGCATTGTTCCTACAAAAACAGCATTGTTTGGCTCAAAACACTCCCCAAGGAAGGTCCCCACTTGTTGGCCAAGGCCGGCGAAGAAAACGCGGGCTTGGTGGACATTGGCGACGGTTTGGCCTGTGCGTTCAAAATTGAATCCCACAACCACCCGTCTGCGGTAGAACCCTACCAGGGTGCGGCCACCGGCGTGGGCGGTATCAACCGCGATATTTTCACCATGGGCGCGCGCCCCATTGCGCAGCTGAATTCGCTCCGGTTTGGACGCATTGAGGACGAGCGCACGCAGTGGCTCCTCAAAGGCGTGGTGAAGGGCATCGGCAACTACGGGAATTCCTTTGGCATACCCACCGTGGGCGGCGAGGTTTATTTCGACGACTGCTACCTGCAGAATCCCCTGGTCAATGCCTTTTCTGCGGGCATTGTGAAGGTGGGGGAGCAGCTTTCTGCCAAGGCACAAGGCGTTGGCAATTCCGTCTACATTGTGGGCTCCAGCACCGGTCGCGACGGCATCCACGGTGCGGCTTTTGCCTCCAAAGACTTAACAGAAGACTCCGCCAACGACATTCCGTCGGTTCAAGTAGGCGACCCGTTCCAAGAAAAGCTCCTGCTGGAAGCCACGTTGGAACTGGCCCAAACGGGAGCGGTAGCGGGCATGCAAGACATGGGCGCTGCGGGCATTACGTGTTCGACGTCGGAAATGAGTGCCGGCGGCGGGGTAGGCATGGACATCCATTTGGACCGCGTCCCCACACGTCAAGACGGCATGACCCCTTGGGAAATCCTGCTGTCCGAGAGCCAGGAGCGCATGCTGGTGGTGGTGAAAAAAGGCCGCGAAACGGAAGTAGAAGCCATTTTTGCCAAGTGGGACATCCACTGCGCTGAAATTGGCGTGGTCACCGAAGGCCCCGCCGTTCGCTACTTCTGGCACGGAGACTTGGTGGGCGACTTGCCGGCGGAGTCTTTGGTGCTGGGCGGTGGCGCTCCGGTGTACTACCGCGAATTCCGCGAGCCGGCTTACTACAAGGCCTACCAAGAATTTGACATTCAAAACGTTGCGGTCCCTCAAGACCTGCATGCCGTTGCGCAGCAGATCATTGCGTTGCCCAACATCGCCAGCAAGCGCTGGGTGTACGAACAGTACGACTCCATGGTGGGTACGGTGAACATGAGCACCAACGGTCCGTCGGATGCCGCCATCGTCAAAGTAAAAGGAACCGATCGGGCCTTGGCCATGACGGTGGACTGCAACAGCCGCTACGTGCACGCAGATCCGGAAGTGGGCGCCATGATTGCGGTGGCGGAGAACGCGCGGAACATTGTGTGCTCCGGCGGGGTGCCCAGCGCCATCACCAACTGCTTGAACTTTGGCAACCCCTACAATCCGGAAGTGTACTGGCAGTTTGTAGGTGCCATCAAAGGCATGAGCCGCGCGTGCGAACAGTTCAAAACGCCGGTTACGGGCGGTAACGTATCGTTCTACAACCAAACGGTTATGGGCGACAAGGCTGAGCCGGTTTTCCCAACCCCCACCATCGCCATGATTGGTTTGGTGGAAGACAAGAGCCACGTAACGACCCTGAATTTCAAGAAAAAGGGCGACTTGATCTACCAATTGGGTACCTCGCGGGAAGACATTTCGTCCAGTCAGTACTTGGTGTACCACCACGGCATCACCGAATCCCCGGCGCCGTCCTTCAGCTTGGAGGAGGAGTATGCGTTGCAGGAGCAAGTGAAAATGTTGATCCGTCAAGGCGTGCTTCAGTCTGCCCACGACGTCAGCGAAGGCGGTCTGTTTGTGGCGTTGATGGAGTCTTCCATGGCCGGCAATCTGGGTTTTGACATCACCACGGATGCGGAGATTCGCACGGACGCGTTCTTGTTTGGCGAGTCTCAGTCCCGTGTGGTGGTGACCGTTGCTCCGGATCAAGAAGAAGCGTTCATTGACCTCATGATGCTCAACGGAGTAGAATTCGATCTTTTGGGCCACGTGACCAAGGGTTCCATCCGCATCGACGACGAGGAATGGGGCCAAGTGTCGGAATACAAAGACCGGTACGACAACGCCCTGCACCGCGCCTTGGGCGCCGCGTGAGGCCTTAGTTCTTAGCTGCTCCACAACAAAAAGGGCGGACTCTCAGGAGTCCGCCCTTTTTTTATGCCGAAAAACGAGCGCAGCACGCCCGGTGCTTACCCGCGCAGTTGCGCGCCCGCCGCTTCTAGGTTTTCCACCATGCGCTGAACGGAGTGGTCCACCGCGCCGTCTTTCAAGGTGGCGTTGCGGTCTTGGAAGGTCAGACGCAAGCCGTAGGAGGTGTGTCCTTCCGGCAGATTTTTGCCCGTGTAGACGTCAAACAACTGGACGTTGGTCAGGGTCTTCTCCTTGGTGGAACGGCACGCCGCAACCAAGGTTCGGTAGGGAACGTCGTTGGGAACTAAAAGTGCCAAATCGCGCTCGGAGGCGGGGAATTTGGGCGGTTCTACGTATTTCTTTTGGACTCCGGCCGCTTTTTTGGCCAGCATTCCCCAGTCCAATTCCGCCACCCAAACGGGGCCTTCCGCGTCGGTTGCGCGCAAAAGGGCGGTGGCGGCCAAGCCCAGAACCCCCAAGGGGGCGCGGTCCAGGAACAAGGCAATCCCTTCGTCCACCAGTCCGGGGGCTCCGGCTTCCGGAAGGGGTTCTTCGGAATAGCGTTCTTCCAATCCCAACTGAGCCAAAAGCCCCAGTACGGCGCCTTTCAGGGCGGAGAAACCGCCCGGCCGCGCTCCCCCCTGCCAGTGGGGCGCGGCCCACTCGCCCCGCAGGGCGAGTCCCAGTCGCTCGCCTTCGGCGAGCGACTGGGCATTTTCCTCCTTGCCCTTCAAAATCTTGGGCAACGGCAGGGCGGGCGCAGACGCCGCCCAAGGGGTAGCGGACGTCGGGTCCAATTTTCGGTACACCCGACCCAATTCAAACAACAAAAGGTTGGGCTGTTGGCGTTTGACGTTGTAGGCAATGGACTCCACCAAGCCAAACAGCAAGGTGGGGCGCAAAATGCCGAGGTCTTGGCTTAAAGGATTGAGAACCTCCACCGTAGAACCTTCCGGAAAAGCTGGATGCTGGTGGGCGTAGGCCGCCCGCGTCAGGGAGTTGTTGTAGGCTTCCAGCGCGCCGTGGGCCACCAAATAGGCAGAGGCCGATTGGCGCAGGCGGTCTGCGCCCAGGCGCGGAGTGGGTGCCAAGTGCACGCGCATGCCGTCCGGGAACGGAATTTCGTTCAAACCGTAAATGCGCAGCAATTCTTCGGTCAAGTCCGCTTGGCGGGTGACGTCCCAGCGGTAGGCGGGAACCTCAACCGTCCATTCGTCGGACTCCACGGGAGACAGCACGCGAATGTCCAGGGAGGTGAAAATGGATGATTGAACCTCGTTGGGCACGTCGTGACCCATCAGCTTTCGTGCCTTTTCCGGAGAAAATACCACGGTGCGGGGAGCCAATACGGACGCGTCTGCGGTCGCAGCCTCCGCAACGGGGGCCAGGCGTACGTTCGGGCAGGTTTGGCGAATCAAGTCCACGAAGCGCTCCAGGGCGATAAGGCCCAAGGTGGGGTCCACGCCGCGCTCGTAGCGGAAGGAGGCGTCGGTGTTCAAGGCATGGCGCTTGGCCGTTTTGCGCACGGCGCTGGGGGCAAACCAGGCGGATTCCACCACGATGCGTTCGGTGCTGGGTTGAACGCCGGAATTCAATCCGCCAAAAACGCCGGCCAAGCACAAGGCGTTGTGGGCGTCGGCAATCACCAGATCGTCCGGGTGCAGGGCGCGTTCCTTTTCGTCCAGGGTGACCAAATTTTCCCCTGGATGTGCCTTGCGGATCACCAATTGGTTGCCGCCAATGCGGTCGGCGTCGAAGGCGTGCAAGGGGTGGCCCAACTCGTGGAGCACCCAGTTGGTGGCGTCCACCAGGTTGTTGATGGGCTTGAGGCCCACGGCTTGGAGGCGCGCTTGAAGGTTTTCGGGGGACGGTTGCACGCGGACGCCTTCGATCAGAAGTCCGTAGTAGCGCGGGCACGCTGCTTCGTCCTCCACGCGAACCGCAACGGGCGCAATGCCCGGAGTGGCGCTCAGCGGTGCAACTGAAGGAAGTTTGGCGCGGGCCGGGGTACCGCGGTGGGTGAGGACGGCTGCTAAATCGCGGGCCACGCCAAAATGCCCCAGGGCGTCGGTGCGGTTGGGCGTCAGGCCCATTTCCAAGGCGTAGTCCGTCTTCCAGCCCAGGTAATCGGCGAGCGGTTGGCCTACGGTGGCGTCTGGGCTCAAAACCCAAATGCCCTCGTGGGAAGTTCCCAGGCCCAGTTCGTCTTCCGCGCACAGCATGCCCTCGGAAACTTCGCCGCGAATTTTGCCTTTTTGGATGTTCAGGGGTTCGGTGGAACCGGTGGGGTAGAGGGTGCAACCTACGGTGGCCACGGCTACTTTTTGGCCCACCGCCACGTTGGGGGCGCCGCAAACAATGTGCAAGGGTGCATCCGCGCCCACGGCAACCGTGGTCAAGCGCAGTCGGTCCGCGTTGGGGTGCTGCACCGCAGTCAGCACTTCGCCCACCACCACGCCGCGCAAACCGCCGGGAATGCGTTCAACAGCTTCGGTGGTTTCGATTTCCAGACCCGACGCCGTCAGGTGTGCTGCAGCCTCTGCGGGGGATGGAAACGGATGTACGTGGGGAAGCAGCTCCTGGAGCCATGCGTAGGAAACGGTCATGCCGCAAAAGTACGAAACCGGCTCCTGAATCGAGGGGTTCGTTCCGCTGTATTGAAGGTTTCCGGTTGGCTACAAGGCTCCGTACAAAAACGCAGCGTACAGCCAAAAGCGCAAAAACCGGGACAGCGCCACAATCAAGTACATTTGGAAAGGAAAACGAACGACGCCAGCTACCGTGGAGGTGGGTGAGAAAGGCAGGGGAGTCATGGCGGCTAAGAAGATCAAAAGTCCACCAAAACGCTTGATTTGAATGAATTGTTCGGCAAATTTGACGTCGACCCATTCCTTCACCTTCGGCAACTCGTGCAACCGAACGCCCACCCAATAGGAAACCACACCTCCGAGGTAGGAGAGTGCCGCGAGCAATGAAACCATGAGCCAAGGAGCCGGGAGGCTTCGAGCCCACAAAATGTACAGGTCTGGAGGGAGTATTCCCGTGACGATTTCAGACAAAAACAAGGTGGTGATGACGGCCCACCACGGCAGAACGCGGGTGATCATGCCCACGGTTTCCGTTACGTCAAATACGTATTTGTTCAAAAAATACAGCACGACCACAGCGGCCACTACGCCCAATCCCAATTTCCAAAAAGCACGGCCAATAAACGTGTACCCCCCCGTCATTTGGTAAAAGCGGTGCACCACCAATAAATACTGTTTGACCGAGCGCGTTTTTGGCGATGTGGGCATTTTTTTGGCGGTTAGGGTTGATTCCGATAAGATGCGGCCTAGAACTTGCACCTGCAAGGTGCTTTACGGGATGGGAAAGTACGCTCGGCAAATGACTTTAACCCACTTTGCTCCAAACAAATTTTCCGCGGGCGTATGCGGTGAAGGCCTTCTTGAGCGCTTGGTGCTGGGGAAGTCCCAGGGTGGGGTCCTCCCGCAAGAGGTTTTCCGCACACCATTTGGCCGTTTGCACCAAGGATTGATCCTGCGCAATCCGTGCCAGTTTGAACTCCAGCAAGCCGCTTTGGCGCGTGCCCAGTAAATCTCCGGGGCCGCGCAAGGAGAGGTCGACGTCGGCAATTTCAAAGCCGTCGTTTGTGCGGCACATCGTTTCCACGCGCACCCGGGCGTCGTCGGACAGCTTGGGGCCCGTCATCAAAATGCAGTAGCTCTGGTCTGCGCCCCGGCCCACCCGACCGCGCAATTGGTGCAGCTGGCTGAGTCCAAAACGCTCGGCGTTCTCAATGATCATAACGCTGGCGTTGGGCACGTTCACGCCCACCTCAATGACGGTGGTGGCCACCATGATTTGGGTTTCCCCGCGCACAAAACGCTGCATTTCGTAGTCCTTGTCCGCCGGTTTCATCCGACCGTGCACAATGCTCACGGCGTACTGCGGCGCCGGAAAGTCGCGCCGGATGCTCTCGTAACCGTCCATCAAGTCCTTGTAATCCAAGGTCTCAGACTCCTCAATGAGCGGATACACCAAGTAGATTTGACGTCCCAGGGCAATTTGTTGCTTCAGAAAACCCCAAACTTTCAGCCGGTGGCCGTCCGTGCGGTGCACCGTTTCAATGGGTTTGCGGCCGGGCGGCAATTCGTCGATCACGGAACAATCCAAATCGCCGTAGGCGCTCATGGCCAGGGTGCGCGGAATGGGGGTGGCGGTCATCACCAGCATGTGCGGCGGGATGGTGCTCTTTTTCCACAATGCAGCTCGCTGGGCCACGCCAAACCGGTGCTGTTCGTCCACAATCGCCAGTCCCAGCTGGGAAAAGGCCACGCGGTCCTCCAACAAGGCGTGGGTGCCCACGATGAAATCCACTTTTCCGGCGGCCAAATCGGCCAAAATCCGGTTTCGCTCTGCAGTTTTGGTGCTGCCGGTGAGGAGTTCCAGCTGAAGGTCCATGGCCTCCGCGTAGGGAAGGAGCCCGGCGCAGTGCTGCTGGGCCAAAATTTCCGTGGGAGCCATCAAGCAGGACTGGGTGCCGTTGTCTCTGGCCAGGAGCATGCTCAAAAAGGCCACCATGGTCTTTCCGGAACCCACGTCGCCCTGGAGGAGTCGGTTCATTTGGAAGCCGGTCCTGACGTCTTGGCGAATTTCCCGCACCACGCGTTTTTGCGCCTCCGTCAGCTCAAAAGGCAGCTCGTTTTCGTAAAAATGCAGAAAATACGGTCCGACGCGGTCAAAAACACGTCCGCGGTTGGCTTTCTGGCGTTGGGTTTTTTGCACCTGCAGCCCCATCTGCAGCAAAAACAGTTCTTCAAAGGCCAGGCGCTGGCGCGCGGTGGAAAGGGAGTTGGCGTCCGTGGGGAAGTGCAGGCTGCGCACGGCTTCGTGCCGAACGGGCCAGTTGAATTGGCGGAGCCAGTGTTCCGGCAGCCACTCCGGGACGTTGGGCGCGTCCAAATGGACGGCGGCTCCCGCAATGAGTTTGGCCAGGCCGCGGGCGTGAAGCCCGCGGGCGGTGAGCTTTTCGGTGGTGGAATAGACAGGAAACAATCCCCGCACCGGTCGTTGGCGGAAGTCGGCCCACTTTTCCACCTCGGGGTGGGTGATGTTTCGTTTGTGTTGGAAGGCGGTGACCTTGCCGTACACCACCACTTCCTCGTTCAGGGGCAGGCTGGATTTGATCCACTTGGCGCCCTGGAACCAAACCAATTCCAAGGCTCCCGTAGCGTCTTCAAACTGAGCCACCAAGCGTTTTTTAGGACCCGCCCCGGCTTCCGTCAGGCGTGTAATGGTGCCCCGGAGCTGAATTTCCGCGGGACCTTCCACGGCCTGGGCCACCGTGTAAAACTGCGAGCGGTCCACGTACCGAAAGGGGTAGTGCTGGAGCAAATCGCCCACGGTGCGCAAGCCCAATTCTCCCGCCAAAAGCGCGGCGCGTTGCGGCCCCACCCCTTTGAGGTACTCCAGAGGACTGTCCCACATAGTCATGCTCAAAAATAGGCGTTACATTCGCGTTGTCGTGTATACTTCCGGTTGGTTGGGTTGGAATTGGTTCCGTTGGGCTGCAGATGTGGCCTGGATGGTGGTTGCTTTTGCGGCCGCCGTGGCCCTTCGTTTTGAGGATTTGGACGCTCAAAACCCCGCGTATTTTGATTATTACGTGCAAATGGGCTTGGTGCAAGCCTTGGTTTGGGGCTTGTTGGCGCGCGGCCCCATGCACGCCTGGGAACCGGGTTGGGGCTGGAAAGAAACCGTACTGCCGCTGCTGCGCAACCTGGGCGTCCACATTGCGTTGACGGCTTTGCTGCTCGTTGCGCTGAAGTTCACGTTGTTTTCCCGATGGTTCTGGCTGCTGCACTTCAGTTTGTTTGTCTTTTTGGCCTGCGTTTGGCGGGCGTTTGCGCTGGCCTTGCTGCGCCGCAAATGGAGGGATGCCGCGCAAGCGCGGCCCATTTGGTTGGTGGGGCATTCGCCGGCGGCGGAGCGTTTTTTGCGGGGTTTGGGCAGTCGGCCGGATTGGGCCTTGCGCGTGGAACGCCATTGGGGGGACGATGCTTTGGCGGATTTTGAGGCACTGAGCGGCGCGTCGTGGGATCCCGTTGAACGCCCGTATGCGGTGTACGCGGCCCTCCCGGGCGGACATCCGGACATTCCCAAACTCCTCCGGTGGGCAGATTCCCAGGGGATTCGCTTCCGGTACCTTCCGGATTTGGGGGATTGGGGAAGCCGACGAGCGGAGCTGCACACGGAGCAAGGTTTTCCATGGGTTCAGCTGCGTTCGGAGCCGTTGGCCAACCCCATCCACCGATGGAGCAAGCGCCTGTTGGACGTCATGGTCTCTATGTTGGTTCTGGTGTTATTCGGATGGTGGGTGCTTCCTTTAACGGCTTTGTTTCTGCAATTGACCAGTCCCGGTCCCATTTTTTTCAAGCAAGTGCGCCACGGCTACGGCGGACAATCATTTGTTTTGTGGAAGTTGCGCACCATGCGTCCCAACGAAGAGGCCAATCAACAAGAGGCCCAGCTCAACGATCCCCGTTTGACCCGCGTGGGTGCTGCCGTGCGGCGTTTGGCCCTGGACGAGTTTCCGCAGTTTTTTCAAGTTTTGTGGGGCACGCTGAGTTTGGTGGGGCCGCGTCCGCACATGGTGTCCCAAACCCCGGAATTTCAGCAACGCGTGGCGCAGTATCCGGTGCGTCATTGGGTCAAACCCGGATTGACGGGCTTGGCCCAAGTTCGCGGTTTTCGGGGCGATTCGTCGGATCAAGAACTTTTGGACCGACGCATTGAGGCGGATGTGTATTATGTGGAAAACGCCTCGCTGTTGCTGGACGTCCAGATTTTGGTGGAGACGGCGTGGTGGTGGATTACCGGGCGCGGAGGCGCAAAAACGCTGCCGCATAGCCGGCAATAACGCCCTCCCAGGTGTAGTCCTGCTCCAGCCGAGGTTGGTGGTTGCGGGGGATTTGTTCCGCGTGTTCCCAAGCAGACAAGGCCTCATGCGCATTCGTAAAATACGCTGCATTTTCCTGTAAAACGCCGTGGTTGAAGGGGTTGCGGTGTGCGGCTACGGCGCAGCCGGAGGCCATGGCTTGCAGCAGGCCCGGATTGGTACCGCCTACGGAATGGCCGTGAAAATACAGTCGGCTATGCTGCCGCAGCGCCTCCAAAACCCCGGAGTCAAACCGGGCGGACATCCAAACAACAGAGGGTGCTTGGGCAAAACGTGCACGGATTTTTTGTCCGTGCGGAGTGGACCAATCCGACAGGGCAACCAGCGGGAAATTGCCCCGTTCGGCGGCTTCCAGAATCGGTTCCCAGTGGTTTTCCGGGACCGCGCGGGACAGGGCCAACGCGTAGGTGCCCGGTGTTAAGCCAAATTGCTCCAAAAGGGAGGCGTCGGCCGGGGTTGGGAGCGAAGCACCGTAGGACAACTCAATACGGGCGCGTCCGGGGTAGTGTTTTCGCACGTATTCGGTTAGGGCTGGGTGGTCGCACACCACGGCATCTGCGGCTTGCACGGCCCAGCGCTCTTGCCACCGAAGGAAGTGCCTAACTGCAGGGGAGTATTTGCCTCTTTTCCATTCCAAACCGTCCAGATGAACCAGCAGGGCAGGTTTGTGCAGCAGACGCAGCCCGCGAAGCAACCGAAGCCAGGCACCGGAAGAGGTAGTGCCCAGCGCCAACAAAACATCCGGTGGGTTACGTACGGCGTCCAGTAGAGAAAGTCCGTCGTAGATCAATTGTGACGCGGAACCCAATTTCTTTTCTGGGTCCCATAGAATTCTGCGTTGCACACCGTTCCATTCTGGAGCTAGATCCGGATGCGTACTGGGGGTGTACACCGTAACGCGGTGGCCGAGTTGGGTTAAACCCAAAGCCAAATGCTCCGCCAATTCTTCAAATCCACCGTACCGATTGGGAATGCCCCGGCTTCCTTGTATGCAAACGTGCAGCGGTTGGACAACGGCTTCGTAGAGTGGAAGTAGCTGCTCTGCAGCACGGCCCCACGAATGAGCACGAGCAAATTCTTGTCCTTCTGGGTTATGCGGAACGCGCAGGGACTTTTCCACGGCACCCGCCAATCCGTCTGGGGAAGGATGCCCCCAGGTAACGTACGGCTTTAAATCATTAGAACTCTCTGCCCCAGTGGTGAGCACCACTTGACAGCCGGTGGCCAGACCCTCCAAGGCCGTGAGGCCATAAGTTTCAAAGAGGGACGGTACCACAACGCCTTGCGCTTGGCGGTAGCGAAGGCCAAGATCTTGGGCGTCCAGACCGCCGGGGATCCAGTGAATCTCCGCGCCTGCGGCCCGCGCTTCGCGCACTTTTTCGGCAAAAAGCTGTCCGTACCGGCGGTGGTGTGGCGCAACTTCTCCAATAAAGATGAGCGGTCCTGCTTGGATTCCACGCTTGGCCAGCAAGGCCCAAGCAGAGGCCAATGCCGCTTGGTTTTTCAATCCTTCGATCCGACCAATGCAGAGCCAGCCGCTCCTGCCGCGTTCCGGCAAGTTGGATTGAAAGGAGGAGCCCAGCAAGGAAGGCCAAACCCCCGGAGGAACCACGGTGGGGTGGGCCAAACCGGGGAAATGCAACCGAAGACGCTCGGCTTCCTTTTCCGTGGTGGTGACCACTTGTTGGCTCCGCCGCAGCGCTTCCCGCTGCGCCCCAGACCATCCGAAACGCAAAATTGCCAACGGCAACATTCGGTCACGTCCCAGAAGACCTTTCGCAAGTGCCTTCAAAAGTTCCCACGGCACCCAAGCTCCGCCCCAGCGCTGAACATCGTAGGACGAATAATCTACCCACAGCGTAGAATACACTACCGGTACTTGTCCCACGTGCGGCAAAAGAGCCCAGGCGTCTTGAGGACGCCCCAAATTCCACAAATGGACGGCGTCCAATTGACCCGAACGCAACAAATCAAGCGCTTGGCGAAGATCGGAAAGAACCTCTACCCGAACTCCGAGTTCGCGCAAAGCTCGAGCCGATTGCTCAATTTGCACGGTGTCGCCACCGCGAATTTTCCATAAATGGGGTCGGACAAAAAACAAGATGCGCACAGAGCTCGAAATTACGCGAACGGCGGTACATTTGACAAAACCTTTTGCCATGGCGTTCCCAAAATTTCTTGTAGGCGACAACACCGATCAGCCGGAAAGCGTATTCATCATCCACACCGAGTATCCGCGGTTCGTATTGGACCTGGACACCGACGAAATGGAGGTGTTTGACGAGTTGGATTCCGAGAACGAAGAGGAGACCACAGCAGAAATTGCGGCCCTTGTGGAGCAAGCTGAAGCGTTTTACCAGCGCGAAGTGGATCGCTACGAGGCGATGGAGTGAGCTCCGAATCGTCTGCGTTTCCCAACGGACACGCTAAACATCCCAAAAAAACAACGCCGCTTCCGCACTGGAAGCTGAATTTGGCGTTGGCACTCCCTGTGATGGTGGGCCAAGTTGGCCACATCGCTACGGGGGTAGCAGACAGCATCATGGTGGGGCAATTGGGCACCGTGCCTTTGGCGGCGGTCTCCTTTGCCAACAGTTTTTTGGCCCTTCCCCTGGTCTTGGGGATTGGTATATCCTACGGTTTGACGCCTTTGGTGGCGCGGGCTACCGGCCGGGGCAAGCACGAGAAGACGGGCCGACTGCTCAAAAACGCCCTCTGGATCAACGCCGTCTTGGGGTTGGTCCTGGCTCTTTTGACCTTTGCCGTGCCTTCGGCTGGTGCTTTGCTGGGACAGCCCCAAGAAGTGATGCAAACGGCTGCCGGCTACGTGTATGTGGTTGGTTTTTCGCTCTTTCCGCTGATGTTGTTCATGGCCTACAAGCAATTTGCCGAAGGCCGCGGCAACACCCGCGTGGCCACGCGCATTTCCCTTATTGGCAACGGACTGAACATTGGTTTGAACTACCTGCTCATCCACGGCGTGTGGGGCTTTCCGGAACTCGGCATGACCGGCGCTGGAGTGGCCACGGCCCTGTCCCGACTGTTCATGGCCGGCGCCTTGGCGTGGGCCGTGCACAGCAGCCCGGAGTTCAAGCCGGCCTTGGTGGGCTTCCACGAAGCTCCGCCCAAAAAGAAACCGGTTCAAGCCATTCTGAAGTTGGGCATTCCCACCGCGCTGCAGTACCTGTTTGAAGTGGGCGCCTTCGCCGCGTCCGCCTGGATCATCGGCACCACGGGCGCCGTTCCTTTAGCGGCCCACCAAATTGCCATCAACCTGGCGAGCATCAGCTACATGGCGGCCTCCGGCTTTGGGGCCGCAGCCACCATTCGGGTGGGGCAGTTGCTGGGCCAAAACAAACCGGTAGAGGCGCGGGCTGCGGCCACCAATCTCTTTGGTTTGACCTTGGCGTTCATGGCCCTTTCCGGGGTGGTCTTCTTTGCGGGGCGCCATTTCCTTCCGTCCCTGTACAACAGCGACCCGGCCACCATCGCAGCGGCCGCGCAGCTCTTGTTGGTGGCGGTCTTTTTCCAGCTGTCCGACGGCCTCCAGGTAACGGCCCTGGGCGCACTGCGCGGCCTGGGCGACGTTAAAATTCCAACCTGGTCCACCTTTGTGGTCTACTTTGTCATCACCCTCCCACTGGCCTACCTGGCCTCAAAACACTGGGGATTGGGCGCCTTGGGCGTGTGGCAAGCCCTGGCTTTGGGATTAACCCTTTCCGCCGTCTTCCTCACGTGGCGCTTTTTCCGCGTTTTGCGCGCGAAATCGATTTAAATAAACGTTTGCTGTTCTCGCTCAGGCGTACCGCTCGATGTCCTCGGCCTCGATGGTGGTGCCGCACAAAATGAACAGCCGTTCCACCACGTTGCGCAACTGCCGAATGTTCCCGCTCCAGGAGCGCGTTTGAAGCGCCTGCAGCGCAGCCGGACTAAACTTCTTGGCAGGAAAACCGCTTTCGGACGAGAGCAATCCGCCGAAGTGGCTGGCCAAGGCCGGGATGTCTTCTTTTCGGTGGTCCAAACCCGGAACTTTGATCACGATCACGCTCAGTCGGTGGTACAAGTCTTCCCGGAACCGACCCTCGGCCATTTCTTTTTCCAGGTCTTTGTTGGTAGCGGCCAATACCCGCACGTTTACCGCGATGGATTTGTCTGCCCCCACCGGAGTGATGGTGTTTTCTTGCAGGGCGCGCAAAACCTTGGCCTGTGCAGACAGGCTCATGTCTCCAATTTCGTCCAAAAAGAGCGTGCCCTCGTGGGCCAATTCAAACTTTCCTTTGCGGTCTTTGACGGCGGACGTGAAGGCGCCTTTGGTATGGCCAAAGAGCTCGCTTTCAATCAATTCTGAGGGTATGGCCGCGCAGTTGACCTCCACCAGCGGCATCCGAGCCCGCGCGCTGGATTCGTGGATGCGGTGCGCTACTATTTCCTTTCCGCTGCCGTTGGGCCCCGTGATCAACACCCGGGCGTCCGTGGGGGCTACTTTGTCCACCATTTGGCGAATGTCCTCCAGGGCCGCGCTGTCGCCCACCATTTGGTACTTGGAGGTGATTTTCTTGCGCAGTGTTTTGTTTTCCGCAACCAATCGGCCGCGGTCCAAGGCTTGGCGAATGGTCTGCACCAGTCGGTTCAAATCCGGCGGCTTGGCGATGTAGTCAAAAGCTCCCTTGCGCAGGCAAGAAACGGCCGTGTCCAGATCCCCGTGTCCGGAAATCATGACCACCGGGGTTTCCGGGGCATGCGCCACGGCGTAGTCCAGCACTTCGATGCCGTCCTTCAACGGCATTTTGATGTCGCAGAGCACCAAGTCAAAAGTGCCAATCGCCAAGGCGTCAATCGCTTCCTGGCCGTTTTCGGCTTCCGCGATGACGTGGGCCTTGTCTTCGGTCAACAAGATGTTCCGCAACACGTTGCGGATGGCTCTTTCGTCTTCTACCAGGAGGATGCGCGCCATTCGGAGGGGTTTTGAAGGAGGGTCGTCCATACGCCCTCTTTGAGTGCAAAGGTACTCAGGCCAACGGGAGTTGCGGCCGGAAGTTTTTGCAGGATGGGAGCAATCTGCAAGGGGCTCAGGTGCAAGGTGTCTGCGCGCATGGGAACCATGCCCGGCAGCTGCAAACGCTCGCTCACGGTGGTGTGGAGCAATTGCTCAAACAACGGTTCCAAGGCACCGGCGGGCCATTCCGCGTGCGTTTGTCCGGGTGCCAGCGCGGGCCTGCCGTGGGCCAGCGCCCACAAATCGTACAGGGTGTCGAAGGAACCGGAGGAGCCAATGAGTTGTTGGGGGCGGTACTGCTCGACGGCCGCAAAAACGGGTTGGAGTTGCTGGTCCAAGTGCGCGTGGAGTGCCGCCAAATCCGATTCCGTAAGGGGGTCGTGCGGTTGAAACTGTTCGCGCAAGCGGGTCACGCCCAGCGGCAAACTGAGGGACCACAGTACCTCCTCGCCGGAACCCACAATAAACTCAGTGCTCCCGCCGCCGATGTCCATGACCAAAACGGGCTCGCGGGCGATGGGTACCGCTTGGCGAACGCCGGCGTAAATAAAGGCGGCTTCTTGGAGACCGTCGATCACGTTGAGGGGAACCCCCGCCTCGCGCTCCGCGCGCTCGGCGAACTCCGCCCCGTTTTCCGTGCTGCGCACGCCGGAGGTGGCAAACGCCCACAGGCGTTCCACCCCCAGGTGCTGAGCTGCTGTCCGGAAGAGCTTCAAGGCGTGCACGCCGCGTTCCATGGCCTCGGGGGCCAACCGGCCGTTGGTGAGGCCGCCCAGTCCCAACTTTACGGGCAATTTGGTGCTCCAAACCAACTCAGACGTGCGCACGTCGCGCACCAAAAGGTTGAAGGTGTTGGTTCCGCAGTCCACCACCGCCCAGCGAGAGGATTCCGGAACTCCGGCGGGAACGGAGGCCAACGCCGCGTTCCATCCGTCCAGTGCCTCCTGCCAGCCCAGTGGGGTCATTGGTCGGACCGTACCCACTTCCACAAGTCCTTAAACGACGCCTTCTTTCCGTAGGACAGGATGCCGATGCGGTAGATGCGCGAGGCCAACCAGGTGGTGCCCAGGAAGCCCAGCACCAGCAGCACCATGGAAAGGCCCAGTTCCCAGTAGGGCACGCCAAAAGGAATGCGCGTCATCATCACCACCGGAGAGGTGAAGGGGACCATGGAGAACCAAAACGCCAACGGGCTGTCTGGGGATTCCATGACGCGCATGGAAACCAACAAGGCCAGAATCAAAGGCAGGGTCAGCGGCAGCATGAATTGCTGGGTGTCTGCTTCTGCGTCCACGGCAGATCCCACCGCAGCGAAGAGTGCGCCGTACAGCAGGTAGCCGCCCAAGAAGTAAAACAAGAACGCGCTCAGGATGAGCGGGTAGTTGATGGAGTGCAAGGCGCTCAAAACTTCAGCGGCCATTCCGCCGGAATCCGGTTGCGCCTGCATCTGCGCAATGACTTCGGGGTTGAAGGCGTCGGCCAAAACCGTAGCGCTCAAGCCCGCGTACAGCGCCGCAGTGAGCCCCACCCAGATGATGAATTGCAGCAGCCCAACGCTGGCAATCCCCGTGATTTTGCCCAGCATCAATTGCATGGGTTTTACCGACGAAATGATGACTTCCACAATGCGGGAAGTTTTCTCCTCAATCACGCCGCGCATGATTTGGGTGGCGTACAGGAACACAAAAATGTAGATGAGGTACCCGGCGGCCAGACCCAGGATCATTTTGAATTCTGCCGGACTGTTTTCTTCCTCACCGGCATCGCCCATCAAAACCGACGTCAGCCGCGCGTTGGTTTCCGCACGCTTCACGACCTCCGGGTCCACGCCTTCCAAGCGCAGTTTCTGCTCGTAGGCCTTTTGCTCCAGTTGGTCTTCTACACCCGCCATTAAGGAAATGGGCAGGTCTTCCAACGAAAACAGCTTAGCGTTCTTCAGGATGTAGTCCGGATCCTTGTTTTCGCTGGGGGGCAAATACAACAAGCCGTCGAATTCCGAATTTGTTTCTAGGATTTTCTTTCCGTTGGCGAGCGCCTCCGGGGTGGGTTTGAGGAATTCGTAGACCACGTCCTCCATTCCCTTTTCGCCTACCAAGAGGTAGCTGTGGTCCACCACCAACAATTTCTTGGGCCCCTCCGGCAAGGAGGCCAGCAGGGCCGGGGCCACCATCAGCAAGCCAAAGAACAACGGACCCAGGAGGGTCATGATGAGAAAACTGCGCTTCTTGACCCGGGTCAAAAATTCGCGTTGGGCAACAATCCAAATGGGGTTCATGAAGCGGCGTTTTGAACGGTTTGAATGAAAATGTCGTTCATGCTGGGAACGGATTCGTGGGCTTCCAGCACGTCTGCGTGGGGCAACAACGCACCCAGAACGTGGTTCAATCCTTCGTTGGCGGTCAACTGCACACACAGGGAGCGCCCCGTGCGCCAATCGGAGCCCGGCAAGGCCTCGTCAGACACCACCTGGAAGGGTGCGGTGGCTTCTGCAGCCAGCGCCAAACCGTCCGGTGTTTGGTAGATCACGGTGTAGCGATGGGTGCGGTGGCTGCGCACCACCTCAGCAACGGACCCTTCCAAAACGCGACGGGATTTGTTGATCAATCCAATGTGGGTGCACATTTCTTCCACGTTTTCCATGCGGTGGGTGGAGAAGAGCAGGGTGGTGCCGTTGCGGTGCAATTCCAGCATTTCTGCACGGATTTGCTGGGCCGCCAAGGGGTCAAACCCGGAAAAAGGTTCGTCAAAGATCAGCACTTCCGGTTGGTGAAGCACGGTGGTGACGAATTGAACTTTTTGGGCCATTCCTTTGGAAAGTTCTTCGATTTTCTTGTCCCACCAAGATTCCATGCCCAGTTTTTCAAACCAGTACACCAGCCGTTTTTTGGCCTCAGCTTCGGAAAGTCCTTTCAACCGGGCCAAGTACAGGGATTGGTCCCCTACGGCCATTTTTTTGTACAACCCGCGCTCCTCCGGCAAGTACCCAATGCGCGCAATGTCGTTTCGCTGCAGGGGACGGCCGTCCAACAACACCTGCCCGGCATCCGGATCGATGATTTGGTTCAGGATGCGCAAAAAAGTTGTTTTGCCGGCACCGTTGGGGCCCAGCAGGCCGTACAAACTGCCTTTGGGGATGTGCAGGCTGACGTCGTTGAGCGCGGTGTGGTCCGCGTAGCGTTTGGAAATGTTTTCAGCGCGTATCATTGGGGGGAATTCAAAGGTTCTGAGGCGTTTGCCGTCTCTACTTCTGCCGGCAACAACCAGTGGAGCGCCTGCAGTGCGGCGTCCAGGGTAGGAATGGGCTCGCACACCAAGGTAAGGCGTTCGTTCTTTTGTTTCATGCGGAAGGTGCGCGGGTGCTGCTGCAAGGCGAGCAACACCGCCTGGAAAGACGGAGATTGGTAGTAGTCCGACTGCGCGTCGGAAGGAAAGTAGCCGATGGCTTTGTTTTGTTTGATCACCAACTTCTCCAGTCCAATTTTTGTGCCAAGCCACTTGACGCGCACGGCTTGCATGAGGCGTTGGGCCGCCGGGGGCAACGGCCCAAAACGGTCCACCAAACCCTCCTGGAATCGGATTAAGTCGGTTTCCGTGATCAATGCGTCCAGCGCTTGGTAGAGTTTCAGGCGCTCTTCCACAAAATTGACGTAGCTGTCCGGCAGCAGGACCTCCAAATCGGTGTCTATGAGGCAATCCGCTTCCTGGCTTCCCCATCCGCCGGGGGTGTCTGCAAACAAATCTTTGAACTCGGATTTCTTCAATTCCGAGACGGCTTCTGCCAGGATCTTTTGGTAGGTGTCGAAGCCCAGGTCGTTGATGAAGCCGCTTTGGTCTGCGCCCAGCAAGTCCCCAGCGCCCCGGATTTCCAGGTCCCGAAGGGCAATTTTGAAGCCGCTTCCCAGGTCCGAGAACTGCTCCAATGCTTGCAAACGTTTGCGGGACTCGTCCGGTAGGGAGCCCAGCGGCGGCGCCAGCAGGTAGCAAAATGCTTTGCGGTTGCTTCGGCCCACGCGACCGCGCATTTGGTGCAGGTCGCTCAAGCCAAAGCGGTGGGCTTGGTTGATCACGATGGTGTTGGCGTTGGGCACGTCCAATCCGCTCTCAATGAGGGTGGTGCTCACCAAAACATCAAAATCGCCTTCCATGAAGGAGAGCATCAGGGTCTCCAACTTGTGGCCTTCCAGCTGGCCGTGCGCGATGCCCACGCGGGCCTCCGGAACCAAGCGCTGGATCATTCCTGCCACCTCCTGAATGTTCTCAATGCGGTTGTGAATGAAAAAGACCTGGCCTCCGCGGGACAGCTCGTACTGGATGGCGTCGCGCACCACTTCCTCGCCAAAGCCCATGACGTGCGTCTCAATGGGCTGCCGGTTGGGGGGCGGCGTGGCCATGACGCTCAGGTCTCGGGCGGAAAGCAACGAAAACTGAAGGGTTCGGGGGATGGGGGTGGCGGTGAGCGTGAGGGTGTCCAGCTGCACGCGCAAGGTTTTCAACTTGTCTTTGACGTTGACGCCAAACTTTTGTTCTTCGTCGATGACGAGCAGGCCCAAGTCTTTGAACTGCACGTCTTTGCCCACCAATTTGTGCGTGCCGATGAGGATGTCGATTTTGCCGTCTGCTAAGTCTTGGAGGATGGCTCTGGTTTCTTTGGCGGTGCGCGTACGGTTGAGGTAATCCACGCGCACGGGGAAGGAAGCCAAGCGCTTGCTGAAGGTCTTGAAGTGCTGGAAGGCCAGGAGGGTGGTGGGAACCAAGACGGCTACCTGTTTGCCGTCCGTAGCGGCCTTGAAGGCTGCGCGAATGGCGATTTCCGTCTTGCCAAATCCCACGTCGCCGCAAACCAATCGGTCCATGGGACGCGGTTTTTCCATGTCTGCCTTGACGTCCGCGGTGGATTTGACTTGGTCCGGGGTATCCTCGTAGACAAAGGAAGCCTCCAACTCGTGCTGGAGGTAGGAGTCCGGAGCAAAGGCGTGGCCCGGCGCGTCTTTGCGGCGAGCGTACAACTGAATGAGGTCGTAGGCCATCTCCTTGACCCGCTTTTTCGCCTTGGCTTTGAGCGTTTGCCACGCTCCGGATCCCAGCTTGTGCAGCGCGGGCGCGGTTCCGTCTTTGGCGTTGAACTTGGCGATCTTGTGGAGGCTGTGGATGCTGACGTAGAGCACGTCGTTGTCCCGGTAAATCAGCTTGATGGCTTCTTGCACGGCGCCCCCCACGTCAATTTTTTGGAGACCGCCAAATTTCCCAACGCCGTGGTCCAAGTGGGTCACAAAATCCCCCATCTGCAAACTTTGCAGTTCTTGCAGGGTGATGGCGTGGGCCTTGTCGAATCCGTTTTTCAGGCGGAAGCGCTGGTAGCGCTCAAAAAGTTCGTGGTCCGTGTACACC
>JAXITR010000023.1:0-30988 GCA_034679985.1 Cryomorphaceae bacterium | reverse complement strand
TTTGGTGCATGGTGTTTTTTGCTGCCGCGTGGGCCATGGTAGGTCCGGACCACTTGGGCGAAGGCGGTTTTGTGCGGCAGCGCATGGCCTGGACCGCAACCGTTCTGGTATGGTCCGTTGCTGTTGTCAAAAACGAACTACTTCCGCCCCTGGTGAAGCGCGTCCTTTCCGTACTGCCGGCCATTGCCTTGGTGCTGGTGGTTTGGCAAATGAACGACGCCTACCGGCAGGACCCGTCGGCCCGAGCCAATTTCAAACTGCACCAAGCTGACCGAATTGCCGTTCAGAAAGACACGTTGCAACCGGACAACTACGCCCTGCACACACACCACTTTCCGGTGCGCGCAAAGTGAGTACGCGGCTCCGAATGCCTGCGAAAAACACCTCCAATTCTAAAAAAAACACCCCGAGCATGCCGCTCGGGGTGTTGGTCTTTTGAGGGTCGAAATCCTACTTACTCAAGTACAAATTGCGCTCGGAGTACAGCTTCTGGAACAGGGGATCCTTCAGCGATTCAATGAAGTAAATGGCCTCACCGGTGGACTTCATTTGCGGTCCCAGGGTCTTGTCTACGTCCGGGAACTTGTGGAAGCTGAAGACCGGCATCTTGATGGCCCAGCCCTTGCGCTTGGGCTGGAAATTGAAGTCCTTCACCTTTTTGGCGCCCAACATCACCTTGGTGGCGTAATTCACGTAGGGCTCGTCGTAGGCCTTGCAAATGAACGGCACCGTGCGGGAAGCGCGCGGATTGGCCTCAATGATGTAGACCGTGTCGTTCTTGACCGCGAACTGAATATTGATCAGCCCGACGGTTCCCAAGGCCTTGGCAATCTTGTTGGTGTGGTCCACAATCTGCTGCATCACCAACTCGCCCAAATTGAAGGGCGGCAAGGTGGCACTTGAATCGCCGGAGTGCACGCCGCACGGCTCAATGTGTTCCATGATGCCGATGATGTACACGTCCTCACCGTCGCAGATGGCGTCGGCCTCCGCCTCAATGGCACCGGCCAAATAATGATCCAAAAGCACGCGGTTTCCGGGGAAGTCCTTGAAGAGCTCCACCACGTGCGTTTCCAGCTCGTCGTCGTTGATCACGATTTTCATGCCCTGTCCGCCCAAAACGTAGGACGGTCGGACCAAAATGGGGTAGCCCAATTTCGCGGCAACGGCACGTGCTTCGTCCGCATTGGTGATGACGGCAAACTCCGGGTACGGAATGCCCTCCTGCTGGAGCAAGGTGGAAAAACGACCGCGGTCTTCAGCCAAATCCAGGCTCTCGTAGGTAGTGCCCAAAATGGGAATCCCAAACCGCTCCAACTTCTCCGCCAATTTGAGGGCCGTCTGGCCGCCCAACTGCACCACCACCCCAACGGGCTTTTCGTGGCGCAGGATGTCGTACAGGTGCTCCCAAAACACCGGCTCAAAATAAAGCTTGTCTGCCGTGTTAAAATCCGTGGAAACCGTCTCTGGGTTGCAATTCACCATGATGGTTTCGTAGCCGCACTCCTTGGCCGCCAAAACCCCGTGCACGCAGGAGTAGTCAAATTCAATGCCCTGGCCAATGCGGTTGGGACCGGAACCCAGTACCACCACCTTGGGGCGGTCGGACCGCACCGATTCGTTCTCCGGCACCGCCACGCCCCCGGCCGTCAGGACCGACGGCGCTTCAAACGTGGAATAGTAGTACGGCGTCTGCGCGGGAAACTCCGCCGCACAGGTGTCCACCATCTTCCAAACGCGCTCAATGCCCAGGGCCACGCGCTTCTCGTGCACCTCACTCTCCAAACAACGCACCATGTGCGCAATTTGGCGGTCCGCAAAGCCCTTTTGCTTGGCCTCCAACAGAACGTCGTACGGAAGGGAATCCAGCGAATGCGTTTCAACGGTGCGTTGCAGCAGCACCATCTCCTCAATTTGCTTCAAGAACCACAAATCAATCTTGGTGATTTCGTGGATCTTGCGCAACGGAATGCCCAATTGAATGGCGTCGTACAAAACAAACACACGGTCCCAGCTGGCGTACTCCAGCTTGTGGAGGATGACCTTTTGGTCCGTCAGGCCTTTGCCGTCCGCGCCCAGGCCGTTGCGCTTGATTTCCAACGACTGCGCCGCTTTGGAAAGGGCTTCCTGAAACGTACGGCCAATGCCCATAACCTCGCCCACGGACTTCATCTGCAAGCCCAACCGACGGTCCGCGCCCTCGAATTTGTCAAAATTCCAACGCGGAATCTTCACAATGACGTAGTCCAACGTGGGCTCAAAGAACGCCGTGGTGGTCTTGGTGATTTGGTTGTCCAGCTCGTCCAGTGTGTAGCCAATGGCGAGCTTGGCAGCGATTTTGGCAATGGGATACCCCGTGGCTTTGGAGGCCAAGGCAGAGGACCGGCTCACGCGGGGGTTGATCTCAATCGCCACCAGGTCCTCGTTCTCGTCCGGACTGACGGCAAACTGCACGTTGCATCCTCCTGCGAAGTTGCCGATGGAACGCATCATGTGGATGGCCATGTCGCGCATGCGCTGGTAGGTGCGGTCCGACAGCGTCATGGCCGGAGCCACCGTGATGGAATCGCCCGTGTGGATGCCCATGGGGTCCATGTTCTCAATGGAACAGATGATGATGACGTTGTCGTTGCGGTCCCGAAGGAGCTCCAATTCGTATTCTTTCCAACCCAGCAAAGCCTTGTCAATCAGCACCTCGTGGATGGGGCTCGCCTCCAAGCCGCGCTTGAGCGCGTTGTCAAACTCGTCCTTGGTGAACACAAACGAAGCGCCGGAACCGCCCAGCGTGAACGACGGCCGAATGCACAACGGAAAACCGTACTCTTGCGCAATCTCCTTCCCTTTGAGGTAGCTGTCCGCCGTCTGCGCCGGGGCCATGGGAATACCGATCTTGAGCATGAGCTGCTTGAACTTCTCCCGGTCTTCCGTAATGTGGATGGCGTCAATGTCCACCCCAATGATGGCAACGCCGTACTTTTCCCACAAACCTTGGCTGTCCGCCTCAATGCACAGATTCAAAGCCGTCTGGCCTCCCATCGTGGGAAGTACCGCGTCAATCTTGCGCTCCTTGAGAATGGTCTCCAAAGACTCCACCGTCAACGGCAGTAGGTAGACGTGGTCCGCTACTACCGAGTCCGTCATGATCGTGGCCGGATTGGAATTGATCAAAGACACCTCAATGCCCTCGTCGCGCAGCGAACGTGCGGCCTGCGATCCGGAGTAATCAAATTCACACGCTTGGCCAATCACAATGGGGCCACTGCCAATGAGGAGGACTGATTTAATTTCTGGGTTGCGGGGCATGACGGGGCGTTTTATTCGGTGATTGAAACACAGTGGGTTGCGGGAGGCGGAGGGGCGACGTAGTTTCTTTTGAAATTTACGCACAAAAAAAAAGGTGCTGCGGAAGCAACACCTTTCAAAAAATAGAGGGAATGCATTACCCTTTGTGGTTTCCTTCGTCGGACACGGTCAAACGGCGACGACCGCGTGCGCGGCGCGCAGCCAAAACGCGACGACCATTGGCCGAGGCCATGCGCTCACGGAATCCGTGCTTGTTCTTTCTTTTCCGGTTGGAGGGCTGGAACGTGCGTTTCATGGGTCGTTTGTGTTTTACGTATCGGGCGGCAAAGATAGAAAGTTATTTCTAATGTACAAAACCTGTCCCACGTATTTTTTCAAACTGTTTTGATCCGGATGCAACCGAACCGCCTGCCCGCGGGGATTCCGTACCTTTGTAATTCAGAATGGAAACTGTTTGGATTGCAGGAGCTTCGCGCGGCTTGGGAGCCGCGTTGGCGCACGTCGTATCGGCGAGCGGCTGCCGGGTAGTCCTTACAGCGCGGAACGCCTCCGATTTGGAAACGCTGCGCGCAACCCTCCCCCGTCCGGAAAACGCCGTGGTGGTTCCGGCGGACCTTGCAGCGCCCAACGCGCTGCCCGAATTGATCGATCGCGTCTGGAACCATTACGGAGGCATACAACGCGCTTTTTTCTGCGCCGGCTTGGCCCAGTGGAGCAATCCACTCACCACCACCCCCGCGGCGGAAGAGCAGTTGTTGGCCCTGAACTACCGCTTTCCCGTGCAAGCCGCCAAACTCTTGGCCGAGCGCATGTTGACGCAGGGAAGCGGGCAGTTGGTTGCCGTTGGGTCCATCGCCGCAGAATTTGGACAGCCGGAAAGCGCCGCCTACGGAGCCAGCAAAGCGGCCCTGGAGCGCCATTGGGAAGCCTTGTATGCCGCTTGGGGCCACCGCGGACTTCGCGTGCAACTGATGCAACCGGGCGTGATTCAAACCACCATCATGGCCAGCGCCTTGGACGAGTCCGGCGCAGCCTGGGGCCAAAACGCAAAAACCCACACCGGGCAATCGCCCGAAGCCGTGGCCCAACGCCTGTGGGCCGCCGCCCAAACCCATCGCTTCAAAACCTACCTCATTTCCCCCACCGAACGCTTGGCATTGCTTTTGCACCGGTGGATGCCCACTCTTTTTTACACTCTTTTGCGCAAACGTCATGGGACCGCTTAACCCCATCCACTTCACCCCGGAACAAACCGCTGTTCTGAGCCAATCTTTTGCCGCAGGAACCCCCTGCAAGCATTTGATCATCGACGGTTTTCTCACCGACGAAACGGCCAACTTGCTGCACGGTCACTTTCCGCCCATGAACGCCCTAAAGGTTCGCCGGAAGAGCCTCAACGAAAACAAGGCGGAAGACTACAAGTTTGACGAGTGGCACCCCGCCTTTCGCGAGGTCCGGGACGCCATCCGCTCGGAGTCTTTTGCCGCATGGATCAGCACGGTAACCGGAATCGACGGCCTGCTCACTCCAGACAACCCGCTGGGTTCTGGCGTGCACCAAGGAGCCGACGGTTCCTACGTGGACGTGCACATCGACGTCAACTACGATCCTGAGTCCAATTTGTGGCGTCGGGTCAACCTCCTGATTTACCTCAACCGCAACTGGAAGGACGAATACGGCGGGCACCTGGAAATTTGGGACAAGTTCATGAAGCGCGCGGAAAAGCGCATTGCCCCGGCCCACAACCGCGCCGTGCTCTTCCTCACGGACGAAAACTCCCCCCACGGCTACCAAACCATCCGTGTTCCCGAAGGCGAAACCCGAAAGTCTTTTTACGCCTACTTTTTCACGCCCATTCAGGACGGTTTTCGTTACTCGGACTCGCGCTTCATTGCCCGCCCGGACGACAGCGCATGGCGCAAGGCGGCCACCTCCATCAAGGAGGGCGTCAAAATCAACGCCAAGCGTCTCCTCAAGGTATTGGGCGTCAAGTCCCTGGATTTCCAAGACAAAAACAAATACTAAGTGGCCCAACACCGCCGCGGCTCCGCCGCGTCCTCCAACGAGGGATCCCCCAAAAAACCCCTCCGATGGAATTCGCTCCGCCGTATGGGGCGCCTCTACCCCTACGTCCGCCCCTACCGCGGTGAATTTGCCTTGGGCTTGGTGATGCTCCTGCTCTCCAGCGGCACCAATTTGGCCTTTCCCGGCCTGCTGGGCGGACTGGTGGACGCCACGGAGAAAGCACCCAATACGTTAAACCTTCTGGCGTTGCAATTGGCCGGAATTTTGGTTTTGCAGGCCGTTTTTTCCTTTTTTCGCATCGTTTTGTTTGAACGCGTGGCGGAGCGCGCCTTGGCCTCCTTGCGCCAAGCCATGTACCGGCACTTGATCGTTCTGCCGCTCCCCTACTTCCACGAAAAACGCGTGGGCGAGTTAACCAACCGGCTGCAGTCGGACATTGGCGTGCTGCAGGAAACGTTCACCACCACCTTGGCCGAATTCATTCGCCAAGTGGTGGTCATTGGGGGCGGTCTGGCCCTGCTGACCTACACCAGCCCGCAGCTGACCGTATTCATGCTGGCCGTGCTCCCGGTGGTGGTGGTTTTGGCGGTGGTTTTTGGATCCCGCATCCGCAAGTACAGCAAGAAAGTGCAGGACGCTTCCGCAGAAAGCAACGCCGTGGTGGAAGAAGCCCTGCAGGGAATCGCTACGGTGAAAGCCTTCTCCGGCGAATCCTTTGAGTGGCGTCGGTACGAAACCCGCACGAACACCGTAGCCCAGTTGGCCATCAAGAGCGGCATCTTGCGCGGGGCCTTTGCCAGCTTTTTGATTTTGGGCCTGTTTGGCGCCCTGGTGGCCGTGGTGTGGAAAGGCACCACCCTCATTGCCACCGGCGAATTGGCCACCGGACAACTCGTGAGTTTTGTGATTTATTCCGGGTTCATTGGCGGTTCCATTGGCGGAATGGCCGATGTGTACGCCCGGCTGCAAAAAGCCGTAGGCGCCACGGAAGCCCTGCTGGACATGCTGGACACGCCCACCGAACCGCTGGACGCACGCCCGCCGCACGCGCAGAAAAACGAACAACCGGAAGTTCTTCCGGAGCCGTTGCCCAACACCCCCCATTTGGCGTTCACGGACGTCTTCTTTTCCTACCCGGCGCGCCCGGACCTCCCCGTGCTGCAGCACCTGACCCTCAGCGTTCCACGCGGCGGTCAAATTGCCCTGGTGGGCGCTTCTGGAGCGGGAAAAAGCACCCTGATCCAACTCATCCTCCGCTTCCACCAGCCCCAGTCCGGAAGCATTCAGTGGTTTGGACACCCCCTGGAAACCCTTCCGCTGGCCGAGCTGCGCCGCACCATGGCCTTGGTCCCCCAAGAAGTGGTCCTCTTCTCCGGCACCCTTCGGGAGAACATTGCCTACGGCTTAACGGGCACCACAGACGAAGCCCTTTTGGAGGTGGCCGCACAAGCGAACGCCCTGGAATTCATCCAGTCCTTTCCGCAGGGATTGGACACCTTGGTGGGCGAGCGCGGGGTACAACTGAGCGGCGGACAACGCCAACGCATTGCCATTGCGCGCGCCTTGCTGCGCAATCCCTCCCTCCTGCTCCTGGACGAGGCCACCTCTGCCCTGGACTCGGAAAGCGAAAGCTTGGTGCAAGACGCCCTTCAAAGATTGATGGCCGGACGCACCTCCGTGGTGGTGGCCCACCGCCTGAGCACCGTGCGCCATGCGGACGCCATTGCCGTGTTCCACAAAGGACAGGTGGTGGAGTTGGGAACGCACGAGGAGTTGCTGGCGCTGCCCAACGGTCGGTACCGAAAACTCCTGGACAAACAACTCCACGGTTGATTGAACGACCCCGACGCGAAAGGGGAACAGCGTCGGGAATCTGTTGTACCTTCGTTTCATGAAGCGAGCTTTGCTCATTGTTTGGAACAAGTACGTCCTGACCGCCGGTGCCTTTGCCGTGTGGATGGTCTTTTTGGACTCCAATTCCTACCTGATTCAGCGCGAATTGGACGCGGAATTGACGGAATTGGACGCGGGAATCGCCTTCTACGAGCACGAAATTTCTTGGCAAGTACGACGCCTGCAAGACGTGGAAAACAACCCCGAATTGCTGGAGCGCTTTGCGCGCGAAACCTATTGGATGCACCGACCCGGCGAAGAAGTGGTCTTGGTGGAATCCGCCAAAAATCCAGAATAAATGGCTGCAATGCCCTTGGACGGCTTCGAGCCGACTCCGCGCTCCGCGTGGGAATCCGCCTTTGCCAAAGAATGGAAGGGCGCACCCGAACCCGCCTATGCCCACCGCACCGCAGACGATTTTCCGGTGGCTCCTTTTTACACCGAGGAAGATATCCATGCCTTGCCGGAAGGCGCCGTGGCCGCACAACGCGCGGCGCAACGCCGCGCTTCCGCCTACACCCATACCTTGGAGCAACTGGGCCCCGGCGACCCCAAGGTCTTGAACGCGCAAGCGCTGGAAGCCCTCCAAGACGGAGCTTCGTCGTTGCTCTTCTACCTCCACGGCGATGAAGACTTTACCCAGCTACTGAACGGCATCCAGGCCAACATCATCCCCATCCATACCGTGGTGGAGGGCGATCCGAAAGCCTTTCTAGAACGGTGGAAAGTCGCTTGGATCGCCTTAGGAATGGACCCTCAGGAGTGGCAAGGTTCCTTGAACACGACGGTTCGCGGCGAAGCCCTGAAGTCCGTATTTGCCCAGCTCCCCGCCGGAGTGCGCTTGGGCGTAAATGCCGGGGAATTCCGCACCCAGAACCTCCCCACTTCCCCTACCTCCTCTTCGCCCAACACCACGGCCTTTCCGGCGGTGCCCGCTCTGGCGTTTGCCGTGCGCGAATGGGACGCACTCTTTGCGGCTTGCGGGCCCGATGTGTTTTCCCGAGTGTGGGTACACTGGACGGTGACCGACGATTTTCTGAACGAGGTAGCTGCCTTGCGTGCCTTACGCACGGTGTGGTCGCATTGGTTGAACGAACGCGGCGCCTCGCCTGCGGCGGCGCCGCTGTGGATCTGCGCGGAGGGAGTACTTCCTGCGGACCCGGGCAACGATCCGCACAATCCGTTGGTGCTCACGCAGTGGCAGCTCGTCAGCGCCGCCGCAGGCGGCGCTGACGAGCGCTGCGCGCCTCCGCTTTCCGGAGCCGACGCACGGACGCGCCGGTGGGCGCGCCACCAAAGCCTCCTGCTCACCTACGAATCCCACCTGGACGCCTTGCAGGATCCTGCAGGCGGTTCGTATGCCCTGGAGGTGCTCACCAACGCCTTGGCGAATGCCGCTTGGGAAACGTTTCGGGGCACCCCGTTGCCCGTGGGCAGCCCCGTGGGCAACCCCTTGGGCAACTTCCAAACTTCAGCCGGAGCCGCGCCATCGCCGTCGGGCACTACCCGCGCGGAAGACTTGCGGCACTTCGCCGCCGGACTGCCGCCTTTTTTGCGAGGACCCTACGCCTCCATGTACACCCAGCGGCCGTGGACCGTTCGCCAGTACGCGGGTTTTTCTACCGCAGAAGCCAGCAACGCCTTTTACCGCAAAAATTTGGCGGCCGGGCAGAAAGGCCTGAGTGTGGCCTTTGACTTGGCCACCCACCGCGGGTACGACTCCGACCACCCCCGCGTGCAAGGAGACGTCGGTAAAGCCGGCGTGGCCATTGATTCGGTGGAAGACGCCAAAGTGCTGTTTAACGGCATTCCCTTGGACGAGATGTCCGTTTCCATGACCATGAACGGCGCCGTCCTGCCCATTCTGGCCTTTTTCATCGTGGCCGCAGAGGAACAAGGCGTAGAACCGTCGGCCCTGCAGGGAACCATTCAGAACGACATCCTGAAGGAGTTCATGGTGCGCAATACGTACATCTATCCTCCGCAGCCCAGCATGCGCATTGTGGCGGACATTTTTGCGTACACCAAGGCCCACATGCCCAAGTTCAACAGCATTTCCATCTCCGGCTACCACATGCAGGAAGCCGGCGCAACGCCCGCTTTGGAACTGGCGTTCACCCTGGCGGACGGCCGGGAGTACCTGCGAACGGGAAAAGCGGCGGGCATGGCAGTGGATGAATTTGCGCCCCGACTGTCCTTCTTTTGGGCGATTGGGATGGATTTCTGGACGGAAGTGGCCAAAATGCGCGCCGCCCGGGTCCTTTGGGCCCGAATTGTGCGCGAAGAAGGCGGTACCTCGGCCAAGAGTCAAGCGCTGCGCACCCACTGCCAAACGTCGGGCTGGAGCCTCACGGAGCAGGAGCCCTTCAACAACGTGGGACGCACGGCGGTTGAAGCACTGGCCGCCGCCTTGGGCGGCACCCAAAGTTTGCACACCAACGCCCTGGACGAGGCCATTGCCCTGCCCACGGACTTTTCCGCGCGCATAGCGCGGAACACCCAACTCTTCCTGCAGCAAAACACCGGAATCTGCCGCGTGGTGGATCCCTTGGGCGGCGCGCACCACCTTGAAACGCGCACGGCTGAATTGATGGACGAGGCCTGGGCCACGTTGTGCGCGGTGGAGGAACAAGGCGGCATGACCGCCGCCATTGAGGCCGGATGGCCCAAACTGCGTATTGAAGAGGCGGCCGCGCAAAAACAAGCGCGCTTGGACGCGGCCAACGATGTATTGGTGGGCGTCAACGCGTTCAAAAATACCGGACCGGAGGCCGTTTTGGAAATCCGCGAGGTGGACAACGTGGCCGTTCGGGAGGCGCAGGTGGCTCGACTGAACGATTTGAAAGCGAGCCGCAACCCCGAACGGGTGGCGGCGGCCTTGGCCGCTTTGGAGGCCGGAGCGCGAACCGACGCAAATTTGTTAGCTTTGGCGGTGGAGGCGGCGCGCGAGCGCGCCACCTTGGGCGAAATCAGCGACGCTCTGGAACGGGTTTTTGGCCGGTACCAGGCGCGCATTCAAACCGTGAGCGGCGTGTACAAATCCTCTTTCCCAGAAGGCGGTCCGCTGGACCGCGTGGCCGAGCAGGCCGCGGCATTTGCGGCCCGCACCGGCAGACGTCCGCGCTTGTTGGTCGCCAAATTGGGGCAGGACGGTCACGACCGCGGCGCCAAGGTGGTGGCCACTGGATTCGCCGACGCGGGCTTTGACGTGGACATGGGTCCTTTGTTCCAAACCCCGGAAGAAGCCGCGCAACAAGCCGTGGAAAACGACGTCCATGTGGTGGGCGTGTCTTCTTTGGCCGCAGGACACAAAACCCTCGTTCCCGCACTGGTTGCCGCCCTCGCTGCGCTCGGGCGCCCAGACATCCGCATTGTGGTGGGCGGCGTCATCCCGCAACAAGACTACGCCGAGCTCTTTGCGGCCGGCGCCACGGCTATTTTTGGCCCCGGAACCCCCATTCCCCAAGCCGCCGAAGAAATTCTGCGCGTCTTGAATAACGATTTTTCGGCCTGATCCTAATTTTCCCGTGGCCCTCAATCCCAACCTCCCCCCCTCGGCATCGGCTGCTCAAACGCAACCGGACCCCGGATCTGTGGATTGGATGGCTTTTCTGGACCAACTTCAATCCGGCAACCGCGCCGCTTTGGGACGCGCCCTCACGTGGGTGGAATCCACCCGGCCGGAAGACCGCATTCGGGCTACGGCGCTCTTGCAGGCGCTCCCGGAACCCGTTCAGCCGTCTTTTCGCCTGGGCGTCAGCGGCATACCGGGGGTTGGCAAAAGCACCTGGACCGAAGCCTACGGACTACTGCTTTTGCGCGATCAGCCGGAAGCCAAACTGGCCGTATTGGCCGTGGACCCGTCCAGTTCCGTGCGCGGGGGATCCCTCTTGGGGGACAAAACCCGCATGGAGCAGCTCTCCTTGCACCCGCGCGCCTTTGTGCGCCCCTCTCCGGCCGGTACTTCCCTGGGCGGCGTAACCTGGGGGAACGCGTGATTCCATTACCCTGTGTGAACGCTTGGGATATACCCACATTTTGGTAGAAACCGTCGGGGTAGGCCAGTCCGAGACGGCGGTGCACGACCTGGTGGATTGCCTCCTCTTGTTGTTGATGCCGGCTTCCGGAGACGGGCTTCAGGGCATGAAAAAAGGAATCATGGAGGTGGCGGACGTCGTTGCCGTGCAGAAGGCGGATGGAGCGCTCTTGTCCGCCGCGCAGCAAGCCGCCGCTGATGCGCGCGCTGCTTTGCGTTTTACTGCATCAGCTGAATCCAATTGGATCGTCCCCGTTCAAACCGTTTCCGCTTTATCCGGTGCGGGCATGGAAGACCTGTTGGCAACGCTGGACCGATTTTTCCGGCACGCACACGCCTCCGGACGGTGGGCCGAACGCCGAATGGGGCAACGCAAAAAAGCCTTTTGGGAAGGTTTGGAACACGCCGCGTGGGAATTGCTGCGTTCGAATTCGGACCACGCAGCGCGCTGGAATGCATTGGCCCAAGCCGTGGTGGAAAACCAATCGGATCCGCGCCGCGCCGTGGAAGAGGCCTTGCGTACCGCCGGACTGCTCCCACGTTTGGATTAATAAAAACCGATCGTTGCCGGATTCACCCGAACCAAAGCGCACGTCCGGCCGTGCCCAACTGTTTTTTTTTTGGATCGCGACGCCTTTTTTAGAACTCCATGTAGGCTTCGTTGCGCAGAAAATTGAGCGCAGCCGTCGTGGGAATGGTCTCCATTTGGAGCGTTTGTTCCAAAATGCGCTTCGCCAAGTCCACAGCTGAAGCCTGCGAATCCAACGAATTAGAGGTCTGGTTGATGATGCTCACCAAGGCGTTTTTCGCCGTGGTAATCATCTGCCAAGCTTCCGCCGAAACGTAAATCTGCTGCGATAAATTGTATTCAAACTCCTGGCGGATGGTCAAATTCAACAAGGTATGGTACTCCCTTGCAGACAACGTACCGGGCTGAACACGAACCAACAAGGAATTCGGAGCAATGCGCTCCAACAACAAAGTCAGACGCTCGTAGGCTTGCATGCGCACCGGCAACGCCTGGTTTTGCGCCGCACGGCGCAACTCACTTTTCCGACGTCGCTCGTCGTTCTCCATGAAGGAGGTCAGCATCAAATACGCCAAGATCAACATCAATACGGCGGGGAAAACACTCCGCACCACATCCAAGAATACTTCCATGCAGCGAATATCGGCAATAACTACATTTGTTGCATGGCAAAATTGTCCAATCGTGTCGCCCGCATGGGATTGCCCATGACCATCGAAATGGCGAAGAAAAGTAGGGCCTTGGCCGCTCAAGGCCACCACGTGGTCAATTTGAGCTTGGGCGAGCCGGATTTTGACACCCCCAGTTGGGTCAAAGAAGCCGCCGTTGAGGCCATTCACAACAACCAATCGCACTACACTCCCGTACCCGGCATCCCGGAGCTGCGCGCGGCCATTGCCGCCAAATTGCGCGACGAAAACGGATTGGACTACGCCCCCTCCCAAATCATCGTCAGCACCGGTGCCAAGCAAAGCATTGCGAACGCGGTCTTGGCGCTAGTCAACCCGGGCGATGAGGTAGTCGTTCCCGCCCCCTACTGGGTTTCGTATGTGGATTTGGTGGAATTTGCCGACGGTGTTGTCGTTTCCCCGGTTTCGGATCTGACGTCGGGATTCAAAATGACTCCGGATCAGCTGCGTGCGGCGTGTACCGAAAAAACCAGACTCCTGATTTTCTCCAGCCCCAACAATCCATCCGGCGCCGTGTACAGTCCCGAGGAACTGGAAGCATTGGCCGCCGTTTTGCGCGACTTTCCCCAAGTATTTGTTTTGGCCGACGAAATCTACGAGTACATCCGGTACCAGGAACCGTACGTGAGTTTAGCGAGCCTCCCGGGCATGCAAGACCGCGTGGGAACCGTGAACGGCCTCTCCAAAGGATTTGCCATGACGGGCTGGCGCTTGGGTTATTTAGCGGCCCCACAAGACGTGGCGGACGCCTGCGAAAAGATCCAAAGTCAGTTCACCAGCGCTACTTCCAGCATTACGCAACACGCGGCGGTGGCTGCCCTGCGCACCCGTCGTGCAGACGTCTCCTACATGACCGACGCCTTTACGTCCCGACGCTCCCTCTTTTTTAACGCACTCTCCCCCATACCCGGCCTCAAAATGGCCTTGCCTGAAGGCGCTTTTTACTTGTTTGCAGACGCCTCCGCCTATTTGGCGCCCAATGGATTCCCGTCCGCAACCGAATTGTGCCTGCACCTTTTGGAAACGGCCTACGTCTCCTCGGTACCCGGCGACGCATTCGGCTTGCCCGGATACATTCGGTGGAGTTTTGCCGCTTCGTCGGAAGATTTGGTCGAGGCGGGCAAACGTTTAACCCAAGCTTTTGCCGCCCTGCGCCATGCCTAACCAAGGAAAGCACACCCCGTTGGACGCCGTACGCGAATGGGTCAACCTCCGCATTTACGACAGCAAAACACGAGTCATCAAAGGGCTTCGTTACTTGTCCGTGCCCATCAGCATGGCCGCGGTAGCCGCCTTGGTGGTATTCCACGGTTTCAAACTGAACGCAGAAGACCAAGCCTGGGTGGAGTGGATCCTCAAGGGAACCATTGGATACTACATTTTCAAGTACGTCATCGAATTCTTTTATTCCTTCAACCCCAGGCAGTACCTGCGGGAATCTAAATGGGAAGGAGTGTTGATGGCCTACATGCTCCTCAACATCATCAGCATCAATTTCTTGGGCTTTGAGCCCATGTCGCAATTGGGGCAATACTTGGGGTTCCAACAGCTGGACCAGTTCTTCATGGTGTTGGTTCAAGGGTATTTTTTGCTCTTTATTGCCCTGGAGGTTGGTAAAGCCAGTTCCTTGCTGGCGCACTTGCAAGTCAGTCCTCCCGGTATGCTGGTCCTGAGTTTTCTTTTGTTGGGGGCGTTGGGAACCGGCTTGTTGCTTTTGCCAGAAATGACCGCAAGCGGAGATGGTTTGTCCTTTTTGGATGCTTCATTTACCACCATTTCTGCTATTTGTGTGACGGGGCTCAGCACCTTCGACATCAGCTCTGTTTTGAGTTTCAAGGGCCAAATGGTGTTGATGGTTCTGATTCAACTCGGTGGTTTGAATTTTATTTCGTTTGCCTCTTTGCTCGCCTTGTTTTCCAGAAACGGCATGGGACTTCGGTACCACAGCCTGCTGCAGTCCAGTTACAGCGCAGAATCTTTGGAATCCGGAATGGATTTGTTCAAGCAGGTTTACAAATTGACCTTTACGATTGAAGCCCTATCAGCGGTTTTTCTATACTTTACGTGGGGTCCGGAGCTCCACTTTGACTCGGTGGGGCAACGCGTGTTTTACTCCATTTTTCACAGTATTTCCGCGTTCAACAATGCCGGATTCGCCCTCTTCCCAACCGGACTGATGGATCCTTCCGTCTTGGAATCCTACGGACTGCACTTGGTCATTGCGTTTACTTTGATTGCCGGCGGTTTGGGCTTTTCTCCCTTGCGGGAAGTGTTCAGCTGGCGTCAAATCAAAGCCCGTCGACGCCAACCTTGGAAGCACCTTTCCGTGAACACCCGCTTGGCCTTCTGGTCTGCTGCGGGATTGTTGATCGTTGGGACGGCCGTCTTTGCCATGCTCGAATACCATGGTACCTTGCGGAATCTAGACACTACCGGCACGCTGGTGGCGTCCTTTTTTCAATCCGCTACCGCGCGAACGGCGGGTTTCAATACCCTCGATTTCGGCGCCATGGCCCTTCCCACCATTTTGTTCTTTGTTTTCCTGATGTTCATTGGCGGTAATTCCGGTTCTACCGCAGGCGGCATCAAAACCAGCACCTTTGCGTTGGTGTTCCTTTCCGCCTTGTCCACCATCCGTGGAGAAACAAAAGTTGAACTGCTTCGGACTACCATTCCCTTGGAATTGTTGCGGCGCGCATTTTCGGTGTTTTTGTTTTCCATCAGTTTGATCTTCGTCAGCGTTTTGGCCTTGACCATGACGGACGCTCATTTTGGATTGGCCCGACTGCTTTTTGAGGAAGTCAGTGCCTTTTGCACCGTTGGCTTGAGTACCGGAATCACCAGTTCCCTGAGCGCAACCGGCAAGGTTATTTTGATGGTCTCCATGTTTGTGGGACGTGTGGGGACGGTAACTTTGGCCTTTGCTTTGAGCAAGCCGCGCAAAGAGTCCGCTACCTACCGGTACCCGGACGCCCAAATTGAAGTTGGTTAACCCCATGTCCACCGTAAAACCCTACCATTCCGACGGTTCCAAAAAGGAGCAAGTGGCGGATATGTTCAACGCCATTGCCGGCAAATACGATTTCTTGAATCGCGTTCTGTCCCTGGGAATCGACGTGGGCTGGCGCAAAAAAACCGTACGCGCCGTAGCCCGCTACCAACCCCGCTTGCTGTTGGACGTGGCCACCGGCACCGCAGACCTCGCCATGGCCTTGGCCAAAGGTTGCCCGGGTGCGCAAGTGGAAGGCGCAGACATCTCCGCGGGCATGCTGGACGTTGGGCGCCAGAAAGTAGCGCAACGCGGCCTGGCCAATCGGGTACAGTTGATCTTGGGCGACGGCGAAAAGCTTCCCTTCGAAGACAACCGGTTCGACGCCGTCACGGTGGCGTTTGGGGTTCGCAATTTTGAAAACTTACAGGCTGGCTTGGTGGACATGCTCCGCGTGTTGAAACCCGGTGCACCCCTGGCCGTACTGGAGTTTTCCCAACCCACCCGCCAACCGTTCCGCGCCTTTTATTTCTTCTACTTCAAGCACATCCTCCCCCGCATTGGAAAATGGGTGAGTCGGGATTCTGCCGCCTATACGTACCTACCGGCTTCGGTTGAAGCTTTTCCCTACGGACAAGCATTTCTGGACGAATTGGCCAAAGCTGGCTACCGCAATGCTTCCGCGCGTCCCCTGACGTTTGGCATTGCCACCTTGTACCTCGCCGAAAAATAATGTCCCCTTCCGTGCGTTATTCCCTCATGAACAGCCCCTTTTTCGCCACCCTTGCAGCATTGTTGCTCGCAACCAACGTCCTGGGGCAAAACCAAACGTTGAATCTGCCGCGGTACGACAGCAAACCCGTTCACTTTGGGTTCATTTTGGGGGTCAACCAAATGGATTTTCGGGTGCGCCCGGCCACCCAGCTGCCGGAGTCCGTATTCAACGTGAAAAGCACCCAACAACCCGGTTTCATGGTGGGCATTGTGAGCAATTTCCGCTTGAACAAACACATGGACCTGCGCCACATTCCCACCTATTCAGCAGGCGAACGTCTGCTGCAGTTTGATGCCCTGGACCCCAGCACCGGCCAACGGCGTTGGATCGATAAGAAAGTCGAATCGTCGTTGGTGATTCTGCCTTTGGAATTAAAGTTGAAAACGGACCGGATTGGAAACCACCGATGGTACGCCATCGCCTCTGCCAATTACACCTTGGATTTGGCCAGCAAAGCCAAAGTAGTGGACGACCGCCTGTTCAAACTACAACAACAAGACTTTGGGTACGACCTGGGCGTCGGATTGGACTTGTATTTTGAGTACTTCAAATTCTCCCCCCAACTGCGCTACCAATTTGGTCAAGGAGATTTGCGCGTGCAAGACGGAACCAATTATGTGGCGTCCCTCAACGGCTTGCAGAGCCGCTGTACGTACATCGTCTTTACGTTTGAATAAGCGGAACGATTCAGATTCGTCGGCCTAAAGTGCCCGGGTCAATTCGTACAAGGCAATCCCTGCCGCGTTGGCCACATTGAGCGATTCTGCTCCCGGCGCCACGCGCGGAATGGTGACCACCTGCGTACACAGCGCACGAATTTCCGGCGATATCCCGCGTCCTTCGTTCCCCAACACCATCGCAACCGTCTCCGGTGCTTGGGTTTTGGCCAACGGCGTTCCTTCCAGGTCCGTTGCCCACAAGGGAATGCCCGCGGTTCGCCACGCGCGCAAGAGCGGCTCCAAGGGCAAACGCCGTACCGGCATCCGTGCCAAAGAACCCATGGAGGCCTGCACCACCTTCGGTTGGAAGGCGTCGGCCGAATCTTCTGAAAGCCAAACGCCTGCAGCGCCAAACCAATCCGCCAAGCGAACGATGGTGCCCAAATTGCCCGGATCGCGCACACCGTCCAACACCAGGTGAATTCCGCGGAGTGGTTCGCCGGAGGGAAGCATTTCTGAGGGCAAGGAAAACACGGCCAATACGGAGGACGGCGTCTCCAAAGAAGAGGCCTCTGCCATTCCGGACATCGTTGCCACAAACGCGGCAGCTTGGGGTCCCCAAGACGACTGTGCGGGAACGGTAGCCCACCAATCGGAGGTACCCACCACGGTTACGGGCTTCCATCCGGATTCCAAAAAGGACTGCACGGCCTTGGGCGTTTCCACCAAAAACTGCCCCGCAGCCAGTCGGCCTTTTTTCGCGTGCAACGCACGCAAATCCTTGGCCAAACGTTTGCTCAAGGGGGCGGGAAGGCCGGAGTCTCGTTCCATGTGCGCAAGATACACCCTACCTTTGGTAAAAATTTGACCATGGCCCTCATCGCTCCTTCCCTACTCTCTGCGGACTTTGGCAACCTCGAACGCGACGTTCGCCGCATGGACCAAAGTGCAGCCGCTTGGCACCACGTGGACATCATGGACGGAGTATTTGTGCCCAACCTATCGTTTGGACTTCCGGTGGTCAAAGCCATCAAAAAGGCGGCCACCAAGCCGCTGGACGTGCATTTGATGATTGTGGAGCCGGATCGCTACATCGGCGCCTTCCGGGACGCAGGTGCGGACCACCTCACGGTGCATATCGAAGCCTGCCCCCACCTCCACCGCACCCTGCAGGCCATCCGCCAAGCGGGCATGCGCCCGGGCATTGCGGTCAACCCCCATACGCCCATATCTGCCCTGGAAAGCATCGTGGGCGACGCAGACTTGGTGTGCCTCATGAGCGTCAATCCCGGCTTTGGCGGGCAAAAGTTCATTGAGTCCACCTACGAAAAAGTTCGTCTGTTGCGCGAGCTGGCGGGCCCTGATTTGCTCATTGAAATCGACGGAGGAGTAACGTTGGAAAACGCACCGCTCTTGCTGGCCGCCGGTGCCAACGTTTTGGTCGCAGGCAACACCGTTTTTGGCGCCCCCAACCCCGAAGAAGCCGTGGCCCAATTGGCTGCACTTAAGTGAACACCATGGCACGCGCTGCGTTGATCGTTGCCGGCATCGCCCTGCTGGCCGCGTGTTCTCCCGTCAGACGCCTGCTCCCCCAAGAAGAATTGCTCACCGGCGTACGCCTGGAAGTGGACGGAAAGTCTACTTCCGACGATGCGTATTGGGAAGTGGTGCAGCAATTGCCCAACCGCAACATCCTGGGCTGGAAGGCCTACTTGGCCCTCCACAACCTTCCCCCGCGCGAGTCGGAAAAAGCCTGGGGACGTTGGCTGCACCGCATAGGCGAAGCACCCGTGGTGTTGGATCCCATTCGAACCGCAAAAACCCTTCGGCAGTTGGAACACGTCGCGGAAAACGACGGCTACCTGCGCGCCCAGGGAACGATTGCGTACACGGAAGGAAAAAAGCCGCAACGAACCGCGGTAACCTACGAGGTAAAGCGCGGTCCGCAGTTTCGGATTGGCACCTGCACGTTCACCTTTTATTCACCGGCACTGGAAGAGGCTAACGCCGCACACCCCCTGCAGTCGGGAAGTTTATTGCATGCCGGCGCTCCCTTGCGTTCCATCACCTTGGACGCCGAACGCAACCGAATCGCCACTGTCCTGCGCGAGTTGGGCTTTTTCTCCATGGGACCGGAGTTGGTGCGCATCCAGATCGACACCCTGAAAACGCCGGGAATTGCGCATTTGGAAATCCTATTGGAAGATCCGTACGTCACAACTCCCTCCGGCCCCGCCGTCACTCCCCACCGGGTGCGAACCGTTGGGCAGATTACCGTTTACCCCAACTACCGCTACACCGACGGCTCCGCGGGCGGAAGGCCAGTCTCAAATCCCGCTACGGGCATCCGTCAGGTGTCTACGGAAGGTTTGCATTCCTTCAACGCCAACCGTCTCAACGAGTGGATTGTACCGCGACCAAAAACCACCTTTCGAGCGTCTTCGTTTGAGCAGACCGTCCGAAGAGTCAGCTCCTTCCCGGCGGTTCAAAGCGCGGAATGGCGATTCAGCGAGGCGCGGGGAGACACCATCAATGCAGACCTTTTGGTGGTTCGCGCGCCTTCGGCGCGTGTCTTTTTCCGCACCGAAGGCACTACCACCTCCGGACTCTACGGACTCGGAGGAACCGTCGGGCTGGGCCATTCCAACGTTTGGGGCGGCGCCGAACGCTGGGAGCTTCGCTTGAACGGCGCCCTTTCTGCGCAGGCCGTCTCCGGAGACCAACAAGCCTTGTTCAACACCGCCGAATGGGGACTGGAAACCTCCCTGCACTGGCCTCGGCTCTACGGTTGGCCCCAAGCCTGGAAGCCCAAAAACCTCGCCGCAGCCTACACCGAAGCCCGGCTCAACCTGAACCTCCAACAACGCCCTGAATTTGCCCGGCAAACCTTTGGTGCCCGCCTGCTTTTTGATTGGAAACCCACCCCCCGCGCAGAACACAGCTTGGCGCTGGTGGACCTGGCCTACATTCACCTACTCAACGCAGATCCCGCCTACGTCAATTCCTTGCTCTTCAAAACCGGATTCCAGAACACCCTCATCGCTGCGAGCACCTACCGTTTGCAGTGGTCCCCTCCTACCAAAAAATCCATTCAAAAGTCGTTGAATTGGTCCTTGGAAAGCGCCGGAACAACCTTGGAAGCCTTTCGTCGCCTGACTGGGGCCTCTTGGGACCAAGTGGACGGATCCTACACCGTCGCCCAAGTTCCCTATGCACACTACCTGCGAACGGAATTGGACGCACGCTACCGATGGTTGCGTTCCGGCAAACGCCAATGGGCCTTCCGCGGATTGGTGGGCGTGGCTTACACCCTGGCCAACTCCCCCACCTTGCCGCCCTTTGAAAAATCCTTTTTTGCGGGTGGAAGCAACGATTTACGCGCCTGGCCGGCGTACCGCTTGGGACCGGGCGCCTTCCCGGGTGCGGTCTTTGACACCCTGCGCTACGTGTCCACCGGACCCGCCAAACTCCTATTCAGCGCAGAATACCGCTTTGCCATCGCCAGTTCGCTCTACGGCGCTGCCTTTGTGGACGCCGGCAATACCTGGCTTCTGCCGCGAAATTTGCGGGAAGGAACCGGTTTGTTGAACCTGCCGGAATTGGCTCCGTTGGTGGTCTGGACGCCGCGTAATTTCCTGGCCCAAACGGCCCTGGGTGCAGGATTTGGACTGCGGTACGACTTTTCCTTTTTTGTGGTGCGCGCGGACTGGGGCATTCGCCTTTGGGACCCCACCGAACCCCTGTCGGACCGACTCGTGGTGCTCCCGTTTCGGTTGAAAAAAACCGCCCTCAACCTGGGAATTGGTTACCCGTTCTAGTCAAAAAAAGATACCTTTGCCCCCTATAATCAAAGCAAACCGCCATGGCCATTGAGCAAATTCGCACCCTTCTGGGCGACCAAGCCGACTACTTGTTGAACCACACCAGTACCGCCATCCCCAAGGAGACGCTGCACCTGCCCGGACCGGATTTTGTGGATCGTTCGTTTGCACAAACCAACCGCAACAACCAAGTACTTCGCAGTTTGGAGACCCTCTACGGCAAGGGCCGTTTGGGCGGAACCGGTTACCTGAGCATCTTGCCGGTAGACCAAGGCATCGAACACAGCGCGGGCGCCAGCTTTGCCCCCAACCCCATTTACTTCGACCCCGAAAGCATTGTGAAATTGGCCATCGAGGCCGACTGCAATGCGGTAGCTTCCACCTTTGGCGTTTTGGCCAGTGTTTCGCGCAAATACGCGCACAAAATTCCGTTCGTGGTCAAAATCAACCACAACGAATTCCTCTCCATGCCCAATCAGTACGACCAAACGATGTACGGTTCGGTGGAGGACGCCTGGAACATGGGCGCTGTGGCGGTTGGCGCTACGGTCTACTTTGGTGCCGAAGAATCACGTCGCCAATTGCTGGAAGTAGCGGAAGCCTTTGAACGCGCTCGCGAATTGGGCATGGCCACCATCTTGTGGTGCTACACCCGAAACCCGGGCTTCAAAGTGGACGGCGTGGACTACCACACCAGCGCAGACTTGAGCAGCCAGGCCATTCACTTGGGCGTCACCATTCAGGCAGACATCATCAAGCAAAAATTACCCACCAACAACGGCGGTTACTTGGCCACCAAGCACGGGAAAACGCATCCGGCCGTTTATTCGCAATTGACTACAGACCACCCCATTGACTTGACCCGGTACCAAGTAGCCAACAGCTACATGGGTCGCCAAGGCGTCATCAACTCAGGCGGCGAGTCCAAAGGTGCCAGCGACTTGGCCGAGGCCGTTGCCACGGCCGTCATCAACAAGCGCGCCGGAGGACAGGGCTTGATTTTGGGGCGCAAAGCCTTCCAACGCCCGTTCCACGAAGGCGTTGCCTTGCTTCAAGAAATTCAGAACGTCTACTTGGATCCCGCGGTCACCATCGCGTAAAAAAACGTACCTATGGGTTGGTTCAAACGCACCAAAGAAGGCATCACCACGCCTACCGAAGAAAAGAAAGACTCACCGGACGGGCTGTGGCACATGTGCCCCAAGTGCAAGGTGGTGGTCAATACAGACGATCACGCCGACGCCCTGTGGACCTGCTCCAACTGCGGTCACCACGACGGCATTGATGCGGAGGAGTACTTTTCCTTTCTCTTCGACAACGGCGAATACACCGAGCTGGATCCCAACATGACCGCGGTAGACCCGCTGGGTTTTGAGGACACCAAAAAATACACGGACCGACTGGAGGCTACCCGCAAAAAAACGGGTTTGAAAGATGCTCTGACTTCCGGATACGGCACCCTCAACGGCCTTCCCGTGACCATCGCGTGCATGAACTTCAAGTTTATTGGCGGTTCCATGGGCTCCGTAGTAGGCGAGAAAATTGCTCGTGCCATTGACCACAGCTTGAAAAACAAGCAGCCGTTCATCATGATCAGCAAAAGCGGCGGCGCGCGCATGATGGAAGCGGCCTTTTCGCTCATGCAAATGGCCAAAACTTCTGCCAAATTGACCCTGCTGGACAAGCACCGCATTCCCTACGTGAGCGTACTGACGGACCCCACCACCGGCGGAGTCACGGCTTCCTACGCCATGCTGGGCGACGTGAACATCGCGGAACCCAATGCCCTCATTGGATTTGCCGGCCCACGCGTGGTCAAAGAAACCATCGGCAAAGACCTGCCGGAAGGATTCCAAACCTCGGAGTTTGTTTTGGAGCATGGATTCTTGGACTTCATTGTGGAACGAAAAAACATGAAGAACAAGATTGGCGAATACCTCCGATTGGTAGGAAACCAACCTTCCGAAGAGGCCTAAGCCGCTTAAGACGTCGGGTATTGGGAAATATTTTGTACCTTTGCCCTTCCGAAAATCGGAGTACAGCACAACCATCTAAACGATCAAGGCATGTATTTAACTGCTGACAAGAAGCAAGAGATCTTCGCCGCTCACGGCAAAGACGCACAAGACACCGGAACCGCAGAAGGCCAAATCGCCCTCTTCACGTACCGCATCAATCACCTGACCGAACACCTGAAAAAGAACCGCAAAGACTTCAATACGGAGCGCTCATTGGTTCGCTTGGTGGGCAAGCGCCGCAGCTTGTTGGATCACTTGAAAAGCACTGAAATTCACCGCTACCGCGCAATCATTGAGAAGCTCGGTCTACGTAAATAAGACGCACACAACCGCGAAAAGCGTGGAAAGGCAATTTCTTCGGAATTGCCTTTTCGCGTTTCTTTCCGGTCCATCCCATTATGTTTGAAATGATGAAAGCCCCAACCCCCATCCGGGAAGAGATTCGCCTGCCTGACGGCCGCACAATCACCCTGGAGACCGGCCGAATGGCCCGCCAAGCAGACGGTTCTGTCTTGGTTACGTGCGGAGGAACCGCACTGCTCGCTACCGTGGTATCGGACCCCAACGCCCGTCCGGGTGTGGACTTTATGCCGCTCACGGTGGAATACAAAGAAAAATTCGCTTCCTCAGGCCGCGTGCCCGGCGGATTCTTGAAGCGCGAAATGCGCCCAGCAGACCGCGAAATTCTCGTAGCTCGTTTGGTGGACCGCGTTTTGCGTCCCCTGTTTCCAGAAGATTACCACTCCGAGACCCAGTTGATCATCACCTTGCTCTCGTACGACGAGAACGTTGCTGCTGATTCCTTGGCCGGTTTGGCCGCTTCTACGGCTTTGGCCATTTCCGACATCCCCTTCAACGGTCCGATTTCGGAAGTATGCGTAGCCCGCGTCAACGGAGAAATCATCGTGAATCCCTCTCCTGCACAGCTGGCTGATGCAGACATCGAAATGATGATTGGCGGTTCTGCCGACAGCATCGTCATGGTGGAAGGCGAAATGTCTGAAGTGAGCGAGGCCGAAATGCTGGAGGCGATTGCCGCTGCCCACGAAGCCATCAAAGTTCAAGTGGCTGCCCAATTGGCGCTGGCCGCACGCGTTCCCGGCAGCAGCCCCAAGCGCACGTACAGCCACGAAACGCACGACGAAGTTCTTCGCGAGCGCGTTAAAAAAGCAACCTACGACCAAGCCTACGCCGTTGCCGGATTGGGTTTGGCAGACAAGCACCTGCGCAGCACCAAGTTCCGCGAAGTACGCGATGCATTCCTCGCCAGTTTGACGGAAGAGGAATTGGCTACCAGCGGTGAGTTGGCGAAAAAGTACTACCACGACGTGGAGTACGACGCCATGCGCAACCAAATTTTGGACAACGGCCGTCGTTTGGACGGACGTTCTACCACGGAAATTCGCCCGATTTGGGTGGAGACCGACGTGTTGCCCGGACCGCACGGCTGTGCGTTGTTCACCCGCGGCGAGACCCAATCCTTTACTACGGTAACCTTGGGCTCCAGCATGGACGCCAACCGCATCGACTCCGCTACCCAAGTAGGCGAGGAGAAATTCTACTTGCACTACAACTTCCCTCCTTTCTCTACCGGTGAAGCACGCCCTTTGCGCGGCGTAAGCCGTCGCGAGATTGGGCACGGCAACCTGGCCCAGCGCGCCTTGAAGCGCATGGTTCCGGATTCCGTAGGCTACACCATTCGCGTGGTATCGGACATCTTGGAATCCAACGGTTCCAGCTCCATGGCCACCGTATGTGCGGGAACCTTGGCATTGATGGACGCGGGTATTGAAATCACCCGTCCGGTAAGTGGCATTGCCATGGGCTTGATCACCGATAAAAATCGCTTTGCGGTATTGTCCGACATCTTGGGCGACGAAGATCACTTGGGCGACATGGACTTCAAAGTGACCGGAACGGCAAACGGCATCACCGCCTGCCAGATGGACATCAAAATCGGAGGTTTGACCTTCGAAATCATGGAGAAGGCCTTGATGCAAGCCAAAGAAGGTCGCGCACACATCTTGGGCAAAATGCTGGAGGCTGTTCCTGCCGTTCGTGCAGAATTGAAGCCCCACGCTCCCAAGTTGATCATCATGGAAATTCCCAAGAATTTCATTGGTGGCGTCATCGGACCCGGCGGCAAGATCATTCAGGGCTTGCAAGCGGAAACCGGTTGCCACATCTCCATCAACGAAGTCGACGACAAAGGGGTTATCGAAATTTCCGGAACCAACCCAGAGGGCTTGGCCTTGGCGCAGCAGCGCATCCGCGAAATCTGCTTTGTTCCCGAAGTAGGCGCCACCTACAACGGCACCGTGAAGGGCATCCAAACGTTTGGCGTGTTCGTAGAAATCGGACGCGGAACGGAAGGTTTGCTGCACGTATCGGAAATGGAATGGACTCGTGTGGATGACCCGTCTACCTTGTACAAAGAAGGCGATCGCGTGGAAGTGAAATTGATCGGTGAAGACAAAGGAAAACTGCGTTTGAGCCGCAAAGTGTTGCTTCCCAAGCCGGAAGGTTATGTGGAGCGCGCACCTCGCGAAGACCGTGGACCGCGTGAAGACCGCCCGCGCCGTGACGATCGCCCCCGTCGGGACGACCGCCCCCGCCGGAACGAAAACAACAACGAAAGCGAAGCCTAAAATCCGTAGATTCAACCCATGCGTCAGTTAAAAATCACCAAACAGGTTACCAACCGCGAAACTGCGTCGTTGGATAAATACCTGCAGGAAATTGGTAAAGTTGAACTGATCACGGCCCAAGAAGAGGTCGAATTGGCCCAGCGCATCAAAGCGGGGGACCAGCGCGCCTTGGAGAAGTTGACGAAAGCCAACCTCCGTTTTGTGGTGTCCGTGGCCAAGCAATACCAAAACCAAGGTTTGACGCTGCCGGATCTGATCAACGAAGGCAACCTGGGATTGATCAAAGCCGCGCAGCGGTTCGACGAAACCCGAGGATTTAAGTTCATTTCGTACGCCGTTTGGTGGATTCGCCAATCCATTTTGCAGGCCTTGGCCGAGCAAAGCCGGATTGTTCGTCTTCCTTTGAACAAAATCGGTTCGATCAACAAAATCAACAAGGCCTACGCCTCGTTGGAGCAGCAGCACCAACGTCCGCCCAGCGCTGAAGAGATTGCGGAGATCCTCGAAATGAGCGAAGACGACGTAAAGGAAAGCTTGCGCAACTCCGGTCGCCACGTGTCCATGGACGCACCGTTGGTGGAAGGAGAAGACAGCAACCTGTACGACGTATTGAATTCCTCGGATTCTCCGCACCCAGACCAGGATTTGATGGTGGACTCTTTGCGCACGGAAATCGAGCGCTCTTTGGCCACCCTCACGCCCCGCGAAGGCGACGTCATCCGACTGTACTTTGGTTTGAACGGGCAACACCCGCTCACGCTTGAGGAAATTGGCGAAAAATTTGATCTGACCCGCGAACGCGTGCGTCAAATCAAGGAGAAAGCCATTCGTCGGATGAAGCACACCTCGCGGAGCAAGATCCTCAAGACCTATTTGGGTTGATCTTGGAATCGCAAACAGTAATTATTCCATTACGGATTGAGTAGTAGAAAACCGGCGCCTGCGCCGGTTTTTTTTATTTTTTATCTTAAACATCTATGAAACAACGAACCTTATTGACGGTCTTGTTGGTTGCCGGATTGGCCGCATCATGTGGCCCCTCTGCCACCGCCCTGAAACGATCGAAAAAACTGGAAGCCGCTGGCTTGGGCTACGAAGCGGCGGAATCAGCCTTAGACGCCCTGGAGGCCAACCCAAACAACACCAAGGCATTGGTACAGGCAACGGTAGTCGGCCAACGAGAAATCAAACGCATTGGAGCTGAATTTGAAAAACGTGCCGACGCGAATGAAGTGGTTGGCGCCTTGGAATCCTACGTGCGGGGGCGCAATTTGGTGGAACGCGCTGCCGAGTCAAGTATTGAATTGACGGGGTTGGAAATCTACACCAGCCGTTTTGCCCAGTTGCGCCAAGGTCATGTGGCTCAGTTGGTGGCGCAAGCAGACGCTGCCTTGAACAGCAACGACTTCTCCGGCGCACAACGACTGTACGAAAACGCCCTCCGCTACGACCCAGACAACGCGTTGATTCGCAGCCAGTGGCGCGTATCCGTGGCCGAGCCACTGTTTCGTCAAGGTCTGCAATCGTATCAGGTCAAGCGCTACCGTACGGCCTACTACCAATGGGTTGATATGGAAAAAGCCATTGGTGAAGCGTACAAAAACAGCCGCCAATTGCAAGATTCAGCCGTTTACCACGGCAAAGTCACGGTGGGCATTCGGGACGTCATTGCCCCCACCCGCCAAGAACTAGATTTGGCCCGCGGCCTTCGTGCGGATCTGTTCAGCAATTTGATCAATACACAAGAGCCCTTCATCGAGTGGGTCGATTACAACGAACAGTACCGCTTCGCCGCAACGGAACAGCCTGATTTCCTCTTGAACATGGAAATGACGGATTGGCAAGAACAGCCCGGAATGGCCTCTCGGTTTGAACGGCAAGGCTACCGCAAGGAAACCGTCAAGGTGAAAGACCCCCAAACCGGTGTAGAAACCACTAAAGACATTTTCCACAAGATCACGTACTACGACATTGACTACCGATTTTATGTAAAAGGAACGTTCCTTTTCAAACTAGAAGACGTCCGCACCAAACAGGTGGTGAGCAGCCGGGAGGTAAGCGATTCTCGCGAACAAATTGTAGCCACCGCAGAATATTCCGGCGGTAGCGCTGCTACCTTATACCCTGGCGCTTGGGGATCCGTTAACGAAGCGCGTGCAACGGACGTGATCTCGTACAACCAGAAGGGCCAGTTGGACCAACGTTTTCGGACCGTGTACAACCCACGTGCCATAGACACCATGCGTGATCAGGTGCGCGACGGACTCACCAGAAAGGCCTCCAACGTGCTGTTTGAGACCCTTCGCTCCAACACGTTTTTGCCCTGATTTTACAGGATTTCTTAGCGCAGACTGGCGCATCAAAGGCGCTTTAGGGGGGGATTTTTTGCAACCGGTCAGAAAATAATCGGCAAGAAAATGTCTATTTGCCACGGTTGATGCAGGACAATTTCCTACATTAACCGAATGATTACCAACTGCTTAATTGGAATTCTTCGGGGCTTTGCCACCCTACTAGGTTTGACGCTGCTTTCTGCAGCGATACCCTTGGTGCGCTGGAGCCTCGGAACCTACCGCGCGCATCAATTCACGTTGGGAGGTTTGCGTATGTTGTGCCGTGCTTTAACCCTCCATCCGCGGGTGAAAGGTGAATTTTCAAGCCAACCCGCCCTTTATTTGTGCAACCACCCCTCCTACTTGGACATCCTGTTTGCCGTGGGTCAATCGCCGTCGGTTTTGGTGGCCGCTGATGAATTTCGTTCTGCACCGTTCATTGGGTGGCTGGGGAGAGCACTTCAAACCGTTTGGGTGCGGCGCAAATGCCCCGTAAGCAGGAGTAAAGTTCGGGAAACCGTCGTGCAAAAAGTTAAAGACGGCACCAGCGTTTTTGTCTTCCCCGAAGGTCAAACCACCGGAGCTCATGCGGTTCAAGAAGTAAAACCCGGACTGTTCCAGTCTGCCGTGAATGAGTCACTGCCCATCGCCTTTTTGTCCATTCGGTACAGCAACCCCGCTCCGCTTTATTTCCACACCATGGGCCCGGGCTTTTTCATGGACTGGCTTCGGCATGCCTGGCATGTGCTCCGCCAACCGCGCCTGGGTGTGGTGCTTAAGGTGAGTGCTCCGACGTACTATACATGTCCGGAGCAAGCCCAGGAAGCGTTTTACGCTTTTCACCAGCGGCACTTGCGGCGAGCGGCCTGATCCCATTTCCCCTTCGCAAAACTTCACGCGTTGCTTTCTTTCCCCGGAGCTGCTTAAATTGGCGTACCTTTGTACCAGCGCAGAGGCGTCGGGGCTGACCGGTTTTGACAGCAAGACGAAGAAGTGTGTAAGCATGCCGAGCTATCCAGTTGAATGCTCGTAAATACAATGCTGGAATCTCTAATTGGCGAGTCTAACTACGCTCTTGCCGCTTAATCTGCAGTTTGTCGATTAAGCTTGTCCCGCACCAGGTGCGGGAGCAGGACATCCCCCGGAATCCCTGACCTGCGGAGTCCGATCAGGGGGTGCTGGAAATGCAGGAATAGGAATGGCCGGGGCGCTCGGCTGTTTTGAAAATCTAAGCGTCTAAGCGACCGGTAGCGCGTGCCCCCGCGGCCGGCCGACGAAAATTAATGGGTCACTAAGCATGTAGAAAGCCCTCGGCTTCCTTGTTTGGACGCGGGTTCGATTCCCGCCAGCTCCACCCAAAAAAGCCCGCGCACGCGGGCTTTTTTCAATTTTACGCAAGCTAAACGAAACGACGTACTTTCGCTCCCATGATTGCCTACAACCCGCGCGCCTGGTTCACCTTCATTTTCCGACTCCACAAATCGGAAACCCTCAGCGTATTGGGGCCGCTCTTGTGGGCCGTTGCGGCCTACGCCGGAATCGTTACGTACCTGGAAGCAAATTACCTCAACGACCCAGAGCTTCGGTCCCACACGCAGAGTATATCCATCATTTACACCATACTGGGTTTCACGCTTTCCTTACTGCTTGTTTTCCGCACCAACTCCGCGTACGATCGCTGGTGGGAAGGTCGAAAACTATGGGGATCCCTGACCAATTCCAGCAGGATACTGTCCAATCATTTTGCCGTTCTTTTTGCAAACAACAACGAAGTTCGCCTCCGTTTGGCCCAATCGTTGATTGCGTTCGCCCAAACGCTTCAACACCACCTGCGCAACGAGCGCGCGCCGGTGAATCCCGCATCTCCAACTCCCTGGGACAACGCACGGCACCAACCGCTGGCGGTCCATCAAGAATTGATTCGGCAGATGCACCAAGCGGTTGCTAAAGGACACTTAACGGAAAATCAACTGCTGCACCTGCAACCGGAATTGTCGGACTTGATGAATTTGTGCGGCGCCTGCGAACGCATCAAAACGACGCCCATTCCTTTCTCCTACAGCGTATTCTTGAAAAAATTCATCTTCTACTACGTCATGATTTTTCCCGTAGTGTATGCCCAAAGCATGGGCTATGTGGTGGTACCGGTCACGGCTTTTATTCTATACGTTTTGGCCAGTGTAGAGTTAATCGCGGAAGAAATCGAGGACCCGTTCCACGGCGACCCCAACGACCTGCCCACGACGGAAATGGCCAACACCATTGAGGAAACAATTCATCGAACCATGGCTTAACGAGAACTGCCGGACTCGGGAAAAGTCTATCCAGTTCTAGTAATTCCAGCGCCCCAGGTAGGCGTCGTAAAAATCAAAACCAAATTTGACGCGGAACACCTCCGGAGTAGGTTCGCCAATGCGTCGAACCCAGTACATGCCGTAACGCACGCGTTGGTCCCACAAACGGAACGGAACTTCTATGCCCGCGTAGGCTTCCAAATGCAGCCAATTGGCTTCGCCGATGAACATCCCGCCGCCGCCCACCACCGGAGTGGCGCGCAAGCGTTTGATTAATGGCACGTAGTCCAGCGGGCTGTGCGCAAAATGGTGCACGCCGTAAAATTCCAGGTACGGACGGGCGGTGTTGTACGTGGAATCCAAGGCCTGCAGCGAGTTGCTGGGGTTGGAAAAAAGGGCTTGATCCGACCCGCGGAAAAACTTGTGTTCAATAAACCGAATGCTGTCCAGATTTCGGGCCAAAAAACCACCGGCACCGGCAGACCACCGGGTATACCCCCAACGCGGGTGCTCCCAGTTGTCGGATACCTCAAACCGCAGCGAAGTAAAGCCCACCATGCCGCCCAGCAAGCCCGGTACGCCCTGCTGCAGACGCAAGGTGAAGTCCGGATACGGCGAACCCAAGGCAATCTTGCGGTTGCCGCGCAACAGGTAGCGCTGCCCGGGGCGGTAGAGCACCTCCAAGCCCAGTAGGGAAACGGTGTACGGGCGGAACGGTTGCGGTTGGTTCAATTCGCCAAATAAAGCGTTGGCCCATTCTTCCAAACGCAGGTTGTCGATGGACCGTCTCGCCGCAAAATCAAAGGACGAGCGCACGTACAGTCCGTTGCGTACTTCCAGCCGGTGGCTTCCGGAAAACGAAATCTTCCGCGCGTAGTTGCCACGCGCAAAGGTCCCCAAAATGGGCTCGTAGGAGTTGATCTGCACGTACTGATCCCCTACCGCCAGACGTACTTGGCCAAATTTCTCGGGTTTG
>JAXITR010000022.1:0-31104 GCA_034679985.1 Cryomorphaceae bacterium | reverse complement strand
ACTCAGGATAGCCCAACGTTTATTCTCATCGACGGACTGAACGAGTCCCTCAATTCAGAAGCCATTTGGATGGAACTTCTTGATTTAGTCAAACTATTCGCACCTGGTAGTTTGAAGATTGTGGTAACCAGCAGGGCGAATACGAGCAACGAATTAAAGAGATTCAAACTTTCAAAAGAAGACGAGCAACTACTGTATCGAGACAGCTCCGGAGGTGATACCGATCTTCCGTCTTCAGCCTATTGGCTTACCGCCCTTAACATGGCGGAGATGAACGAGGCTTGGAATTTCTATTCACAAAAAGATAAGTCCCGATACAAGCCTCTCTTCAAATTTGATGAAGTTGCCACCATCGATAGGGGCATCTACTTACAAATTAGCAATCCGCTCATTCTGAGAATTTTTCTTGAAGTTTATAATGGCAAGAAATTAGTTTCTAAAGGAACTAAGCACGTTAATATTTGGCAGGATTGGCTAGCCACATTCACCAACGAAGAACGCAACTTCATGAACCTACTTGCGCGTCAAGCGTGGCTAAAGGGCAAAAATGAACTTCTGCTTGATGATCTGTTTCAAGTGGAAGAGCTCAAAGAACATTTGGTTGCCGACGCAATTAATGCCCCCTATCAACGCCTTAAGAACTTAGGATGGATTAGTCGTTTCACCAAAGACCTTGACATAGTTATAGGCTTCACGGTTGAAGGACTTTTGCTCTACCTCATAGGAAAACAACTTGATACACATGAAGTAATTTCTGTCGACTTGATTACTGAAGTGGTACAAAATAATAATTCCATTAAAACAGCAGCCATCGAAGCCCTACTGTGTGAACAGACCGCTAGTGGCGATCTTGAATTAGTTTCTAAGCTCATTGATAAACAAGACGAATCATTAAAACTCTGTATAAAACCACTCTTAATCTACCTAAAAACACAGGGCGCAAAAGCACTTGTCGAGTCCCTTTTGGCTAACCCAACGCAAGGCGATTGGCAAGCCCTCACTGCGCTCGACACAATTTTAGAAGACCTTGCCCTTGAACCATTACGCAAATCACTTGGTGAAGAATCCACTTCAGTCATACGATTTGAGCAAATCGACGAAATTAGATATGGTCTAGTCGCATTAAAACTACTCGACGATACTTTAGTTCGTGAAAAATTAGATTTGATAAATCAACCCGCCATTGAGGCGACCCTTGATCCAAAGTTAATTGACAGCTTAGGGTATTTTTATAAGGAGATTGCGCAATATGATAAAGCACATAAGATCTTTGAAAAGAGCTTGGATATTAGATTAATGACTCTTGGAGCGGAGCATCCAGAAGTAGCCGCTTCGTATAGCACTATTGGCCTTAGCTGGTTTCAGATGGGCGAATACGGTAAAGCAATAAAGTTCCATGAAAAGTGCTTGCAAATTAGAATTAAAACCATCGGTTCGGATCATCCAGACGTTGCAATTTGTTATAACTATTTAGGAAATGTCTGGTACTATTTGTATGAACCCAACAAAGCACTTGAGCTATATGAAAAGTGCTTGATTATTCAATTAAAAAACCTCGGGTCTGAGCATCCAAAAGTTGCAAATTCATATAACAACATGGGGGCTGTTTGGGATATGAATCACGAATACGATAAAGGACTTGACTTCTATGAAAAATCCTTGACAATAAGATTAAAGACCCTTGGACCCGAGCATCCATTAGTTGCCGATTCATATAGCAACATGGGCAGTGCATGGCGAGGTAAGGGAGAATACGACAAGGCACTTGAGCTATATGAAAAGTGCTTGGCAATAAGGTTAAAGTCCTTTGGGGCGGAGCATCCAGAAGTAGGCCGTGCTTATCGTAACATTGGCTTTTTATCGCGTAATATGGGTGATTACAACAAAGCATTTGAGCTCTTGGAAAAATGCTTGGCGATATGGCTAAAAACACTCGGAGCGGAGCATATTGAACTTGCAGCAGTATATGATGAAATAGGCGAGGTCTTTAGGGACAAGGGCGAAAATAATAAAGCACTTGAATTCTATGAAAAATCCTTGTCGATTTACCTAAATAACCTAGGAACAGAGCACAAAATTGTGGTAAATTTTGCCAAAAGTTTAATTAAATTCTCCAAGGATAATGGCTTGACTGCTCTCATTCCTGACTGGATTAGGAGCCTTGACTCTTAATATTCTCTCATTTTGATAAAATGTTGAAATGCAAGCCAATGACTTTGGAAATACTCCTTGGTTTAAAATTGGGTAGTAATATAGCTCCACATAAAAAAGACCTTACCCCTTATCTGGCACTCAACGATATGTTACTGTGCCTGGTGGGGGAATTAAATAAGATGAAAAGAAAAAATTAGATTATCGAACAAATTTATTCCACGCCGGCAGGTACTTACTCGTTAGTGCTTGTTCAATTGGCTCAATCAAACTGAGGGATAAACCCTCAAATACGATTGAATTATTATCCCTTCGCACCAAAACCTCTACAACTTTTTGTTTTTCGACAACTTCTTTAATTCCATCGAGTACAGTTATCATGACACGATTCCTATGATATCCCAACGGCCTTGAATAACCTTGAATACTCTTCCCTATATAAGTGCAAACGCCATCAACAAAGAATGCATAAACTAAATCAACCCGTTCACTGATTTTTACGAACTCATTAACTCTTCGGTCAACATTCGAACTATTAAGGTAGTATTCACCTACCTTAAGAAAATTATAATTTTCAAGAAATTCTGATATGTTTTTACTCGAAGTTCTGACTGCTTTTTTAACGTGGAAGTACAATGCAACGGCGTAGGGAGCAAATACGGTATCCGGATTACGGGGATGACTCTGTCCAAACCAATTGGTGGATGTATAGGAAGATGACATCATGCGTCTATTATCATCCAATTGATTGATTCGTTCTAAAAACAAATCAAACAATTCTTCGTCAACGAGTCGCGAACTTCCTTTGGAATTCGTGAAACGAAGTGCACCACGCTCCTCTTTAACCTTGAAAGTTTTGTTACCTCCTAATGTATTAATATGAATTTCTTCTCCTTTAGCAACGAAGTCATATATTTCCTTAAAAGTCATAATCTGAGTTGATTGATTATTTTAATTTAAAACTACAAAAAGAATTGCCTCTTATACAATATTGCATACTTCATACTGCATAGATTAATCAACACTTGTTTGATTCAATTCATCAAATCGCTGCATCATTGGCGTATCGCCCATAATACTCACCCCTTTTGCCAAACCGATGATCATTTCATTCAATTTTTGTCTGACCTCTTCCCAATAATTAATACGTTTCTTAACTTAAATTACCGACCCCAAATCCCTAAGAATTGGGTCGTAGAATTTCACGAAATTGGACTCGTCAGGAAGAAGTCAAAATTCTGTGAAGCTCAAATCGTATATACTGCATTCCAAAAAAATTAGTCAATTCCTACCCTTTCGCCAACTTCACCACCGGAGCTTTTTCCAAGAAAACTTTGTCCGTGCCGTCCGAATACCGCTCCAAGTCTTCACGCTCTGTGGTCCAGTCTGCGCCGTACTTGGTGAATTCAAGGATGTCTGAACTGCCCTTGGGCCGAAAGCCAAAAGAAGAAAAGCACAAAAGCTCAGAGTTGAGTACGTCCTGATAAACAACGTCCTTAACGGATAATTTCATGGCTAATTTTCCATGAACCACTACTTGGTTGGAATCCCATTGAAACGTGAGCGAGTCAAAGTCGGTAAAATTCTCAAATGTGGGGGTAAAGGTTGCGTTGCGTGCCAAATCATGGGCAAATTGGTATGCTCCGTTCGGATGCAATTTGAGATTGACCCATGCCAAATACGATAACGCTCCATCGGCACCGGTAAACAAATCGCCACTGCTCCAAATGCGGACCGTCGGTACATCGCCAGATAAAAAACCGGCCAATGCTGCAGACTTTTCAACCGTAGCTACGTTAGGTTGAAACGATTGACCGTTGAACTCAACAGTGATAAGAATCTTTTTGGATGCCATAATGAATTATTTGATCACCGAATATTCAACACCTCCGGATACGGCACCAAAGACTCGCACAAGTGGCCGACGTAGTCGCGCAGTACGATGGAGATGCCCAACACGAAGGCAGCGGTGATCAATGCCGTTGCGGTGTTGTTGTTCTTCAATTCTTCCATTTCGTTGACCTTGGTGATTTGGAAAAAGAGGGCCACGCCGCCCCAAGTAACGAGCAAGGCAGAGATCAGGCCAATCAACAGGAACGAAATCAAGTACACGGCGCTGGAAACCACCGCCATCCACGTGAGGGCGTCTTGCGTGAGGAATCGGATGGCATTCATGGCCGGAGACACCACCGTGGCCAAGAGATTGGCCGTAGCCAAAAGGATCCCCGTCTGAAAAACAGACAACGCCATGTTCAATTCTTTAACCTCAAATTGCTTTTTCAGGTACAACTCCATCACCTTGTAGATGGTGAACAAACTGGCCATGCCAATGGCAAACGCCAAAAAAGCTTGAACAATAATGAGGACATTCATGATTTCGATGGATTAAAAATTAGTGTAAATAGCTACCTTCCAGTTGGACATTTGGCTCTGTTCCGGGGCAATCATTCCAATGCGGAAATCCTTGGCGGTCAACTCCACGGCGTAATGCGGAACTCCTTGAATCACTTTCCGATTGCTGGAACTGCCCGGAACGCCAACCCCCAGAATGGAGTGACCGTAGGCACTGCTGACCCATACCGACGACGAAATGCCCAAGCGGTTGAGTACCGCATGCGCAAACAAGGTGCGGGTATCGCAGTCGCCCTTGAGGTTGTGCATGAATTCATACGGAGACTGTACGCCGGCCACCACATCGGGCAGGCATTCCTTGCCTTGCATGTGGTACTGCGCCACGAATCCACGGTACTTCAATACCGCGTCTTTGCAAGACAAGTCGTGCACCAAAACATACGGAACCTCCTGAATCATGGTCACCAAATACTCCGCCGTCTGGGCGGGGTTGTACCGACGTTGTTTGGAAACCTTCCGCACCACCAATGCCACAGAATCCACCTTCTTTTGGTCGTTCTTCAACAGCATTTGGTAGGCCGATTGCCAAAATTCGTCTTCGGTCTGCACTTGCAGTCCCGCCACCTCGCCGTGGGTCTCCAAGGATTGTGCGTACTCCTCTTCCGACGTTTGGTACTCCAGGGTGTTCCGTTGATTTTTCTGCGGATAAGCCCACTCAATCCAGTGGTTGGCTGTAACGCGGTTGTCCCCTTCCTTGCGTTCTTTCTTGATCCGAACGGCCTTTCGTCCTTCACCTTCAGTAGCGTCCTCCTGAAGTCTGGATTGCAGGAGCGGCAAAAACGCCAAAACCGCAAACAAGGCAAACAAAATACCTCCCAAAACCAGCCAGCTGCGCTTGCCGCCTCGTTGCACCAAGGCCACCAAAAAACCCGCAAACAGCAACGGCCAAGCCCACGGTGAGCCCACAAAAAAAGCACCCACTACGAGCAAGGTCAGCACCAAGCCCAGCAACCAACTCATGCCCGTTGTGGGCGTGGACGTACCGGACGCCCTGCTCCATCGATACAACGGCACGCTCAGCAAGGCCATTCCCAGCATGGGAACGGTCCCCAAAAAACCCAATCCAATCAAAAATAGGAGTCGGTTCAGCCATTTGTTCCAAACGGGAACCACGCGGTCGTTCCATTCTTCCATGGGCCGCGGGGCTGTTTCAACTTCTAAATCGCGGGTAAGACCGTCGCCACCCTGGACCAACTCCGTCCCTCCCAACAGCGTTGTGCGGGGCAGGTCTCTTTCTGTTGACTTTACTTGAGGCGCTTTGGGTTCCGGAACCTCCATTTGAAAATAAGCACGCCCGTTCAACGGAATCAATTCTCCGGAATTTTTGGAAGATGCCAAGCCGTGGATGTGCCGCACTCCCCCATCTTTTTCTTGGAATTCGGGGTGCAGCAAAACAGACTTGATCAAGTTTTCATTGAGAATTCGTTGATCGCCCAAAACCAAACCAAGGCGGGTGCCAAACCAACCCCCAATGGGAACTTCCAAAAACGGACCCACTCGTTTTTCGTGCAGCTCGTGCCCGGAAATTTCTCGGACATTACTCAGGGATACGAACGCTATATCCGGCGCAAAAAACTGCACCTTTCCGCCTGCTGCCACACGCCCTTTCGAACGCTTTGCCGCACATCGGAAATCGGATTCAAAATACTTGACGGCCATACTACTTGATGCGGACGGTTTCTTCCGACTTCAAAACCGTATTGGACAATTGTACCTCAACCCGACGGTTCATCAGCCTGCCTTCCAACGTCTCGTTGGAGGCTTTTGGCTTGGTTGAACCAAAACCTTTGGCCTTAACCCTGTTTCCTTCCACGCCCAACTTGACCAAAAAGTCCTTGACCGCTTGTGCCCGACGCTGTGACAAATCAACGTTGTGCAAACTGTCTCCCTTGTTGTCTGTATGCCCCATGATCAAGGCATTGATGTGCTTGTTTTTAATCAAGTACTCCGCCAATTGCTGAATGTCCGGCAACGATCCGGGCACCAAAATGTCTTTGTCTGTTTCAAACTGAACGTTCGGCAAGGCCACCATGTCCGTGGTTTGCACGTTGTTGGTCTTCACGAACTTAGCGGTATCAATGCGCACAACTTCCAGCGTGTCTACGCGCTCTTTCACCACCTCAACCACCACGGTGTCGTGGATGTAAACCACCTGATTGCCCTCTGCTCTGCTGCAATTTTGAAGCGAACTCAAGAGGTACAGCAGCAATCCCAGCAGGCCCAGAAGGCCCAAGATTCTGCCCAACCATCCCAATGAAAAGCATCCACCGGGCTGACTGGCCGCACCAAAACATCCGCCCGGCGCACCCATGCCCGGCAATCCCAAGCCCCCAAACAAGGACCGGGCAGGACCAAAACAACCGCCGCCGCCCGCACCCACTCCGCCAAACAACCGTCCAAACAACCCCGAAGAAGCGCCACCGAAACAACCGGAACGGGCCGACGTGGGTTGAATATTAAATCCTCCGCGCGGCAATAAATCCGGCCTCCGGAGCACGGTTTTCTGGATTTCTTCCCGATCCTTCACCACGCGCACAAACGCCTCTGCGTTGAGCTTTCCTGCCTTTAGGTCCTTGGAGTAAAAAGTGCCGGGTTCCGCAATCCACCGGTCCATGGCGCAATAGGCCTTGGCTTGATCCAAAAGCAACAAGGTCCCGTTCTCCGTCTTGGTTCCCGGAAAAACTTCCACCCACTCGTTGCCGGACCACTCCACCAATTGGGTTTGGGAACGGGCGTGCAATTGGCACTTGCAATCGTCGGCAGACTTCATGCATCCGCCTTGTTCCAAAAATTCGACTTCCTCAATCTCTTGGGCCTCATACAACTGGAACTTGGGCTCCAACCGAATGGGGAACATCTGGAAACTGGGCTTGGACGCAAACCGCGTATCGCACTTTTCCTCGTCTCCCAATGAAAACTGGGCGCGAAGCTGGCCTTTAAAGTACCGGTAGGTTAACTTTTCTGAGGCCATAAAGCACGAATTATTGCCGCATCTCCCGGGGCATAAGGTTTAGATATTTCCGCTTTAACGGCATTGATGGGGTAATCCGCATAACACAAATTGTGCGGGGCCGCCGCCGCACCCCATTTCCGAAGCACCAGCTCCCTTTCTTGCTCCCACTCGGAAAACGCACCCCGGGCGTTGGTTTCAACGTTTGTGTTGACCGCATCCTGGTAGGTAAACCGACTTTGCATTTTAATCAAATAAAGCAGCGCGATCGGGTAAAACAAGGCTCCAAAAACAAACAACAGGATGGTTTTTGTGGTACCCGTTTGAATCAAGGCAGAATACACGGCAACCGGATAGTGGGTGTGTTGCGCAGCTTCCAAATCAGTGCTGTACCCAGATGCAAATCCAGCTACCGCCGTCGATTCGTTTGCCAATGCCCGGAGTTCTTGACGTTTTTCCGCGGCAATGCGCTCCACCGCATCAAGTTGGAGCAAAGCAGCAATGGGCATGGCCACCAGAAACAACATCACGGATGGTATTAAAAATCGTACTGCCGTTCCTAAATCAGGAATCCATCGCTTCCATTTGGGCCACGCAAAATACCCGGATGGGCGTTTGATGCTGATCAACAAGATGCGGTACAAGAAGCCCAGCAAAACCGGAAACAAGAGTGCGCCCAGGGCTACCGAGTAGAATGAGTCGTTGATGTAGTAGAGATTCAATCCCCCGGCCAAAGCCGACAGAACCACCACCACCCAAAATCCAATCCCCGCTTGGCTGTACAAGCTGCGTTCCAATTGGCTGCACTGCTGGATTTGGTTTTCTTCCAAACCCAGGACGAAAACCCCAAAATTCATGGTTTAAACTTGCTCGCTTTTGTAGAAATCTTCGGGTCGATCCCCCAATTTCTTCAATTGGGCATTTTTCCAATTGCCCACAATGTGTCCGCTTAACTCCTTTTGGGCCGCCAAGGCATCCTCCTTTTCCTTTTGAATAGCCTCCACCTGCAAATAGCGGTATTTTTCCATCAAAAGAGCCCCATCCTTGCCCTCGTAGAGGTGTTCTTCGCGGATGATTCCGTTTTCAATGTTCTGTTTCAAATTGAAATTTTCCACCATGTAATCGTAGGCCCCCTTGGTCATCATCATTTTGAAGAAAATGGGACCCATCTCAATGGACAAGAAAACCAACGTTAAAATCCAACCCATCAACGGACTGAGGTCGTGGCTGGTTTCAATGCGCGCCAACAAACCGTCCAAATTGTGCGCCTGCTCCATATTGGTATGGGTGAGCTCATAGTCCAACTCTTCCAATTTCTTTTGCCGCATTTTTTTCAAATTGTCTACCTGCGTTTTCGTCTTGGCATCATAAGCTTCCACCAAACGCTGCTTCTCATCCTGTAACTCCTTCAACAACTTCGCGCGAGGCCCAAATCCGGCAGCCCCAGAACGCCCTTGCATTTGATCGATGTACTCTTTTTCCGCAACTTTTTGACGCTCTACCAGGACGTTGCGATCCGTCTCCAGTTTTTTTAGGTCGGCATCAATTCGATCGATGTCCTGCTGAAATCGCTTGTTCGTTGCTTCATTGAATTCAGCCAACTTTTCCTGTTGTTTTTTACGCAACTCAACGTTGATTTCCGTTTCTAAAATTTTAATTTCCAAAGGTTTAGAAATGGTCAAGCCCAAAATCAAAGCAATAATGATTCGCGGAATGGCTTGGCCGAATTCCTTCCAAGTAATGCTGTCCGTACCGTCCCCTTTGCCGGTACTGGAAACGATGAAGCGGTCGAGATTAAAAATCATGATGCCCCATGCCACAGCAAAAAGGGCAGTTGCAATCAGAAAAACCATACTCGCAGACTCCGCTGAACCGGCCATACCCTTAGGTCCGAATGCCGTGGAAAAGGCAAAGCCTCCGGAAGCCATAGCCAATGCTCCCGTCGCCAATACGATGCCCCCGATCCCCGCATACTTCACGCGGTCTTGCTTGGGGGAGCGCAACAGAAAATAGGTATCTGCTCCGGCGCACCACCAAAGAAAGCGGGTAAACCAACTAATGCTCTTGGGGTCGTGGCCGTTAAAGTAGTCCGAGTGATTCATAGTGCTTTTGTTCTGAAGGTTTTAGTTGACTTTTTCGGATGCTCGTCCAGTCTTCAACCGGCAAAGTGCAAACGGGCTCTTGCCGAAGGGATGCTCGATCCAGATTCACTCCCGAATAGCCGATGGAGGGATTCGTTACTTCGGGAGAGGAAAAGGTGGGTTGTATTCCAGAAATTGGAGAAAATGTAGGTGCGTCGATCTCAAGCTTCCACGGGTAAAACCGAGTCAACCTTGGTCGAATGGGTTGTGCGGCCATTGGGTAATCCAATTGCGTATACCCCAAGGTAAAGGCCTTCCAACGGATCCAAAAAACACGGGTTTCGCCTTGCGAGGGTGGCCCCAACCAAATTCGTTTGGAAGCAAAAATCCAACGCGATGTGCTTTTTCTTTTGCTTGCATTTCGGTAAAAAACCGCAAAAAAACCGCGCCGAACGGGTTGAACAGAACGATCCTGTTCCATAACCGCATTCCGCACCCATGCCCAGGTGTGGGCAGGGACGTCCAGCTCAATGGGCCAGCGTTGGGGTTTTTGCACGAAAACTTGGTGTTCGGTTTGGTTTTGGAAAGATAGGAAACTCAAATCAATTCCGCGCTTTTAACCTTGTCTCAATCAAACGTTCCCAGCCCTCACTTCGACCCCAATTCCGCGAATTTTTGCGTCATGGTTGGGTTTCCCCGGGTCAATTTCTTGACTGTCAATTCGTCGGCTTTGTTGTTGGCCAAGCGCAAGTTATTCTCCGAATTGAGCAGGTTTTCCTTCACTTTGGTGAGCTGATCGATGGTTTTATCAATACCGTCTACGGCTGCCTTGAATTTTTTGCTGGCCAAATCAAAATTGCGGGCAAATCCCTCCCGGAACTCGTTCAAGCGATCTTCAAATTGCGTGATGTCGATATTCTGTGCGCGCATGTTCTCCAACTCCATCCGGTACTGCAACGAGTTGCGGGCAGCATTCCGCAACAGGGTAATGATGGGTATAAACGACTGCGGACGAACGACGTACATTTTGTCGTGGTGAAACGACACGTCGGTAATGCCGGAATTGTACAACTCGTTGTCCATTTCCAAAAGTGAAACCAGCACCGCGTACTCGCACTTTTTCTTGGTGCGGTCGTCGTCTAATTTCTTGAAGAAATCCGAATTCTTCTTTTTGGTGGTAGACTGCTCTTGCTCGTTCTTCATCTCAAACATGATGGAAATGAGCTCCACGCCGTTGTCGTCCCATTCGCGGTAGATGAAGTCGCCTTTGGTTCCGCCCGACGCATCGTTATCCTTCTCAAACTTCACATTCTTACCAAAAGCAGTTGTCCGGATCTTGTTGAATTCAATCTCGCAATGCTGCTCCAACGACTCCCCAACCATTTTCGTGGACAGTCGGGTTCTAAAGTCCCGCAAACGCTCAATGGCCTCGTCCTTCATCTGAAGCTCGTTGTCTTTGCGCTCCAATTCCGAACGCAACTTCTCTTGGTGGGTTGCCTTCAGATTGTTGACCTCCATTTCCTTCATTTGGCGCTCCGACGCCAATTCAAAAGCCAGCCGGTTGCGTTCCTGTTCCAATCCGGAAACCGCATCCTTCAGGGCTAGAGATTTTTGCAGTTCAAAACTGTCCAATTGCGACTTTAATTGGCCCAACTCGCGTTCGGCTTTCGCCCGCTCCTCCGCAAGTTCGCGTTCCTTGGCGCTCAATGCAACCTGCAGCTTTTCATTGGCTTGAGACTCCGCCAACTTCAAGGCATCAAGCCGCTGGCGTTCCATCTCCGCCTCGCGTTTCTCCAATTCAATTTGGAACTGATGATCGCGAACTTGGCGCAAGATGTCGGCGTATCCGGCATCGTCCAACTTAAAAGATTTGGTGCAGTGGGGGCAGGTGATTTCGTTCATTGGTTTGGAGAAATTAGTTGGTAAATAGATGATTCAAATAAATACATTTTAGACGGACAACAATGTAGTCTTTTCCTCTCGTTTTTGGACGATGATTTTACAGACTTCTGAGACTCCAATGGTTACAAGAATCACCGGATTATCCTCCATGCGACCGTCAATGCTGCGGGTGAACAAGAATAGTTCCGCGCCGGCCAGAGCCGGCGCGGACCCACCCACCTCAACCCACGCGCCGAAGACCGTGGTGCTGTTGGAACGCGGCCTCCAGCACCGCATCAAAGTCTTGAACCTGGACTTCCGGAAGGGCCAATCCCAATTCCTGAACCCAATACGCGCGCAAATCTTCCTCCGTCAGGGTCCCCCGCACATAAAGCTCGTGGGAAAGGGCCACCAACGTGGACTTGTGCTCATCGAGTAATTGGCGTGCAGACGCGTGGGCCTTTGCTAAAGTGTCGGCAACCTCCCGATCCAGCTTCGCATCTTCCGCTTTTACCGACCATTCGCACTCGGACGCTTGGTGGTCGCCGTGGTAATAGACGCTGCCTTGCCCGCGCTTTTTGATCATCAAGCCCGCCGAGCGGGTGGCTTGTAGGATATCGTCCCCGGAGCCGGCCGTGGCTTGTTCCTTGCCAAACAACACTTCCTCCGCCACCAATCCGCCAAAAAGCACCTCCATATTTACGAATTCGTCTTGAGCCGTGCGCACTTTTACCCCGGACTCCCGACGCGTGGCGGAATACCCCAGCAACGAACGATTGGCCGTAACACTGGTAAGGCGGGTTGGGAAAACTCCGGTGCGCAGCAATTGAACCAAGGCATGGCCGGCCTCGTGCACACTGATCACCGCCCGCGTTGCAGGCGTTTTTTGCTCGCGGGCTTTCTGGTTCAACAGCACTACCCGGTCCGACGTCGTTCCCAAAAGACGTCCGCCGCGGTAAAACTTGGTCTCCATAACTCCTGTTGAAGAGCCTTCCAACACCACCCGGTCCACCGCTTCGTCCAGCTCACAGGCAGACAAATAAATGGCCGGAAGGCGGGAAGTGATCAGCTGGTCCACCGTGCTCAAAACCGGACGAACCCCTTGTGCGGGAGCCACTCCTTCTTGGTAAACAATGGACAACAGGCTTGGGCTGGCCTCCAGTGCGAATCCGTACGACGCCCCGTGGCGGCTCAAAACCTCTTGTGCGGTGCGCGCAATGATCTCCTCGTACTCCTTGCGGCCAAACGCCGGGTAAATCAGGTGTCGATTGCCCAAGCGCGCAATTTGCTCCGGGCGGTAACGCCGCAGAAGGGCAGACTTGATCTCCGGAAGTCCGATGGCCTGACTCTGAGACTTCATGATGTCGGCATCCGAATCCACCTCCACGTCAAAGGCCATGTCGTAGGCGTCGTCCAAATTACCGGCAACAAACACCAGCGCATTGTGCGTATCGTACACCCGCGGGGCCAACAACTCCCGAATTTCGTCTTCCAGCAGATCCACCATGGACGCTCCGTCCGGGCAGCTGCACAACGCCTGGTACAAGGTGAACGCGGTGCTCCATTTGCGTGGGTTTTGATCTGCGATGAACTCCAACGTGCGGAACTTCACAAAAAACGGCTTGCGCTCTTTGCGCTCCCGGCCTTCCCCAATCAACAAGTCGCCCAGCAAATCGTAGTCCCGGTCTTCCATGATGCTCTGGTACAGCTTCTCTCCAGACACCACGCGCCCCTTCTCTACTCCTACCCCCATCTCCACGCATTGGCGCAATTTGCGTACTTCTTGAAAGGCGTACGCCAAATTGTGGATGTGCGAGGTGTCCGTCATCTTGCCTGTGTCCAGCCACTCCCAAAGCAACCCTTCGCCGTACACTTCTTTGCCCTCTTCCACCGTGAACCCGCGCTGGAATTCGTCCAGCAAGAAAATGGGTGCATTGAGTTTTCCGTCTTCGGCCAGTTGCGAAAGCCGGGTGCTGAGACTGCTGGAGACTTTCATCTCCCCGCTGTCCAAAATGCTCAGCCGCGAAGTCCAATCCATGTGGTGCGCCAAGCGCTTGATCAAAGAACTTTTGCCGACTCCGGTCAACCCCCACAACCCAATAATCGTGGGACGCTGTTGGGCCTCCGGCATGCAGGCCCACGCGGTAACCCCATCAATCAACGAATCGATGATGGCATCGAGCCCGACAAATTCGGACTTGAGTAATTCTTGGGCACGACGAAGCCGTGCGCGCTGCGCTTGAATTTGGTCTTTCATAAGGTTGGTGTTTTAACTCTACAAAGCTCCGATAGTACCTCCCTCAAATAGTGGGGGAGGTAAACGTTTTAATCGATTGCCTTCAACAATTCCAACAATCTTTTCTTGTACTGCTTTTTAAGGGAATTCGGCGCCATGATTCGGAAGGAATTCCGCAAGCGCATCAGCAGCTCCATAAACTCGGCATTGGGATCAATGGTCCAGTGCAATTCCACCCAGCCGCGCGGTGCCTCCAAAGGGATTGCGCGCACGTCCAATTGTTCAAAATCAACCGTCGCTTGAAGCCAACGGTAACCGGGAGCGTCCACGTGCAGTACCACTTCTTGTGCGTCGGCATCGTGGCCAGATACCCCAATAAACCGACGTCCAAAAACCCCCGGAGCATCTTCGGGCCGCGCCACAAAAGGCTCTTCCAAACGCACATCCCGGATGCAGTCCAGACGGAACGCGCGTGGGGGTTCGTCCGGTCCCAATCCGCAGTCCCGCGCAAACAAATACCACTGGCTGGCGTACCAACGAATGAACATGGGCTCCACCATCCGACGCTTGGAGATGTTGGAAGCCAGGGACTTGTACTCAATCTCCATCCGTCGGGATTGCTTCAGCGCGGAGATGACGTCCTTCATGTAAAACCCTTGGTGGCCCAAATTGAAGTACCCCAAATCAAACACCGGAACCTCCTGTCCTTTGACCTGTACCATTTCCGCAAATTGGTTGTTGACCGACGCCGCCAAAAACCGATTCATGTTGAAATCCTGCTCTACATAATAGCGGTATTTCCGCACCTCAATCCGGAGCAAGTGTTTCTCCCGAAGCATGCGCAGGTGGCGCTCCAAACTTTTCTTGGAAACGTTCTTTCCGGTGTACTTCGCCGCCACATACAGGAGCTCCTTCATGTCCGCTCCTTGGGCCCGACGCATCGCCGCCACCAGCATTTCCAGGTATTGATAATCCATTGACATAGGCCTCCAAATATATAAACAGAAACCGCGAATTATGCAAGGATTTTGGGAGTTTTTTCAAGGAAGCCGCAAACCTCCTATTGTTAGTGAGGGAGGTTGGGGTGTACGCTACAGCAAATGAAAAACTTCCGAAACCTTGATCCGCATGAAAACGGTACTGGGCGTGCTTGATGCATCTATTCACACGACTGAGCCTTAAGGCACTTCGCTCCAATCTTACTGTAATAATTTTACGACAAAGTTGTCTATTCGGACAACCTGTTGTATTTTTACATCATGGCTGAAGTGAAAGTGCGGACCGTGGTTTTTTTCGAAGACCACTTTCACCGTTTTTTTGAACAGCTCGATAGTAAGTCACGACAAAAGGTCCTTTGGACCCTTCGTTTAATGGAAACAAATACGGTCTTAACCCGAGAACATTTCAAACCCATTGCCGGAGTACCGGGCCTTTTCGAAATTCGAATTTCCATTGGCGGAAACGCTTACCGAATTTTTGCGGTACTTTCAAAAATGAAAGAGTTGGTCCTTCTGAATGGCTTTCAAAAGAAAACGGCAAAAACACCCAGACAAGAAATCACAAGAGCGCAAATAATCAAAACACGGTATGAGCAAGAAACTTGAAACCCTCGATGAGTTCATTGGTCGTGAATACGGGATGCCCGGCTGTGAAATTCGCGATGAATTTGAGGCTGGTTATGAGGAATTTAAAATCGGACATGTTCTCTACGAAGCCAGAACGGCAATGGGATTGACTCAAGAAGAAGTTGCACATCGTTGCGGCACAAACAAAGGGTACATTTCCAAAATCGAGAATAACGTTAAAGAAGTTCGGTTGTCAACCCTGAAGAAGATTGTTGAACAGGGCTTGTCCGGTAAATTAGAGGTTCAGATTCGCCTGCCAGAAACCCCGGAGGAATTGACCGTTCCGCATTAAAGAATACCGGATTCCTCACCATCACCATGTCGTGCCTAACCCGTACCAACCCGCACGCGTACGGTAAGCGCCCGCGAAAAAATGCACCATAGAGTGCCTTAAACCGCTCTTTTTTGTGTTTTTCAGAGGCTATCAAAGAAAAACACGAATCAAAGTGCATTTAAATGCTCTTTTCAATGAACTCTGCTCGGTGTTCGCTATTTTTGCACTAAATCGAGCAGTATGATGCCCCTTCACGATCTCGTTCGGCAAATTAAAGAGCGCAGGGAAACCCTGAAGATCACGCAAGAAACCTTGGCGGACCTTTCCGGCGTGGGGCTTCGGACCCTCAAACAACTGGAGGGCGGCAAGGCCAACCCCACCTTTGCCACGCTGTCGGAACTGGCCGACGTACTCGGCTTGGAGCTGGTCCTTCAAGTCAAACAACTCCCACGGTCGTGAGGTCCGGGAGTGTTTACTACAAAGATCAACTGGCGGGCTACGTGAGCCAGTTGGACCACGGGGGCTTCCACTTCAGCTACGACCCCGCCTGGCTGATGGACCCGCGCAAACCGTCGATCAGTCTGACCCTGCCCAAAGCAGCATTGGAATTTGAATCCCGCACGCTATTTCCCTTCTTTTTCAACCTGATTCCGGAAGGGGCCAACAAACGTTTGCTGTGCCGCGCCAAACGGATCGACCCCGAAGATTACTTCGGCCTGTTGTTGGAAGTCGCGGGGCAAGACACTGTAGGCGCCGTCAAAGTCGTTCCAAACGTTTAATGCACACACATGGAACCAACGCGATGCCCCGGCACTCTGGCCCCCGGATTTAACGCCTACAGCAGAACGTGCCTCAAACGCGTGTTCGGCGGGAACAAAGTCAGCCACGTGCTGCCTTATGCCTCGTTGCAGACCGTCGGGGCCGATGCGGATGCGTTTGGGGAAAATGCCGCGCGCATCTCCCTTTCCGGCGTGCAAGAGAAATTTTCGCTGATTCAAGTGAAAAACAAGATCCGACTGACCCAGGAGGGCGAAGCGGGCACGCACATCCTCAAACCCATTCCCAGCGGTGCAAAAAATGCGGACCAGATGCCGGCCAACGAGCACCTGACCATGCAGCTGGCCAGCCAAGTATTTGGCCTGGAAACCGCGGAGAACGCCTTGGTCTTTTTTGGAAACGGAGACCCCGCCTACCTCACCAAACGCTTTGATCGGATGCCCGACGGCCGAAAATGGGCGCAGGAGGATTTTGCCTCCCTCGCCGGTGTGAGCCCGCAAACGCACGGAGCAGACTACAAATACCGGGGCAGTTATTGGGACCTCTTTGAACTCCTGCGGGAGTACCTTCCCAGCTACAAAGTAGAGTCGTTGAAACTGTATAAACTGCTTGTTTTCAATTATTTATTCTCCAACGGAGACGCCCACTTGAAGAACTTCTCCATCGTCGAGACGCCCCAAGGGGATTTTAAATTGAGTCCGGCCTACGACCTTTTGAACAGCCGCATTCATGTGGAGGACCGGGACTTCGCCTTGGAATTTGGACTGCTCCCGCCGAATGCCGCACAAGGCTCCGTTGCGAAACAATTTCAAAAACTTGCGGACCGCGCCGGCATTCCGGAGAAACAATCCCAAGCCATCCTCGCCGCCCTAGTTTCAAAATCCGACGCCGTGGAGCAACTCGTTCAAGCATCCTTCCTCAAGGAGCGCATCCAACGCAGCTACCTGCAGGGGTACCGAGCGAAGCTGAAGAAGCTAACGCAGGGGGCCTAAGCTTCCCCCAATCCTCCCTACCTTAGGGGCATGTTCCGCCGGTCTTGTCGTCCTTTCCCCCTGTGGTTTCGCAGCACGCTGACTTTGATCGGACTTCTGGCTGCAGCGGTGCAACCGGTGTCGGGCCAAAATCCGGCCTTCCCTTTTGCGCACAATCCGGAGGCGGGGATTGTGTACGCAGACAGCACCGTGCCGCGCGTGGACGTTTGGCTGCCGGCAGACACCCTTCAACGCATTTTGTCCGACGTCACTTCCGACCGCGAGTGGCGCGCTCAGTTCCGCTGGCAGGGCAACGGTTTGCGCGATTCTGTGGGACTGGTGGGCTTCCGTTTGAAGGGCAACACCTCGCGGTATTCGGGGAAAAAGTCGTTCAAAATTTCCTTCAACACCTTTGCGCCCGGCACCCGGTGGCAAGGCGTTAAAGATCTGAACCTCAACGGCGAACACAACGACCCCACCGTGGCACGCGCGCGAATTGGGTGGAACTTTGCGCGCCGCATGGGCCTCGCCGCCGCCCGCGTCAACCACGTGGCCTTGTACGTCAACGGCACCTACTTCGGCGTGTACGCCAACATAGAACACCTCAACGACGACTACGTGCAGCATCGGTATGGAACCGACGACGGCAACCTCTACAAGTGTTTGTACCCCGCTCCCCTACAATTCCGCTCCACCAACCCCAACGACTACAAGTTCATCGCCGGCGGCAGACGCGCCTACGAGCTGAAAACCAACACGGAACAAGACGATTACTCGGATCTGGCCACCTTCATTCAGCTTTTGAACCAAACCCCGGATGCCGATCTGCTCTGCGCCCTGGACACACTGCTGGACGTCAACGAATACCTGCTCACCTTGGCCGTGGAAATCAGCTTGGGGCATTGGGACAACTACGCCGTCAACAACAACAACTACTACCTGTACCGGGATCCGTCGGACGGCAAATTTCACTTCCTTTTGTACGACCTGGACAACACGATGGGCATTGACTGGTTTGGCATCGACTGGACTTCCAAAAACGTCTACCAGTGGGGCAACACAGGCTTTCCGCTGTACGGCAGATTGATGGCCAACGAGGAGCTGCGCCAGCGCTTCACGTACTACTTGAAGGCCGCCAACGACCTCCTCTACGCGCCGGAATTCCGTACCCAAATCCTCCAAATCCGGGACCAAATTGCGCCCTTCGCGGCCCTGGACCCCTACCGTCCGGCAGACTACGGCTACACGTTTCAGCAATTCAACCTGGGCTACACCGCCACCATTGGCGCGCACGCCAAGGAAGGCATCCTCCCGTATTTGTTCAAACGAAACCTCAACACCGCACAGCAATTAACCACCCCCAGCGGAGCTCCTCTGTTCCGCGATCCGCAGGTACGCGCCGCCAGCTCCTCTGTACCCATTGAACTCAGCACTGGGGTAGATGGTGTGCAACCGGTGGCTCGGGTGGGTTGGATTTGGAACGCAGACACTTCTTCTGCGGGCGGGGCTTTGGGAGCCGCTTCAGACACCGCGTGGTTAACCTTTCAGCCGCAAGAACAACGCTGGACGGGGTCCTTTCTCCCCCCATTGCACACGGATCAATTGAGCGGTCAATTCTGGGCCCAAACCAACGGAAACCGCACCGCTCGCTTGCCGTGCTCCCCGCAAACCGTGCCCCTGCACCGGTCGGAAGGATTGATTTTCAATGAAGTTGGCGCCCGCCATCCGGACTTTTTGGAGGTCTACCACCACGGGAGCGCCCCGTTGAATTTGGGGAATTTCGCCGTTTCCAACGACTCCACCGGCACCAATCCCTATGCTCTTCCTGCGCAAACGGTAAATCCGGGCGAGCGCCGATGCTTGGACCTGTCCGACACCCTCAACCGTCCCTTTGGGCTGAGCTCCAGCGGAGAATGGGTGGTTTTGTTGTACCGTCCAGACACCCTGGCTCCGTACCTCCCCGTTGACGTCCTTCGCTATCCTGCACTTCCGGAAGGAACCACCTATGCCCGATTGACCGACGGCCACGCCTTGTGGGGCTTAGCGCGTCCCGGCACGCCTTGTGCGCCCAATGAACCCAACGCGGTTTTGCCGGATACCGTGCCCGTGGTGTACCCCAATCCCCACGGCCGGGAACTGACGGCAGCCAATCCTCATCCGTTTCCCGTGCGCGCTACATTGCACACGGCATCGGGCGAATGGCTCGCAGAATGGACTCTGCCCGCATCGTCCCACGTTCCTTTGACCGACGATTTTCCGCCCGGATTTCGGGTTTGGACGTACACGGCCGACGGCCTTTTTCTGGGTGCGGAACGAACCGTTCGCCTGCCCTAAGTTTCTACCTTAAAGCCCTATTTACGTTCCCCACAGGGCGGTTGGGCAATAAAATTAACATCCCCGCTGCAACCTTTGGCATCCTTTTTGCCTCTACTCCAACGTACGAGTAGATTCAGGACAAGGGGTGATTTTTGTGTTAATGTTCGTTTTCCAACCCTGAATCGAGAAGGGCGGCCCTACGGGCCGCCCTTTGTTTTGATAGGCCTCTGGCCAGCCCCGCTATCAGTGCGCCCCAGGTGCTAATGCAATGCAAATATTCTTGGGTTCGGTGAAGAAGCGGAGCGCTTCAAAGCCGCCTTCGCGGCCGACGCCGCTGGATTTGATGCCGCCGAAGGGCGTGCGGAGGTCGCGGACGAGCCAGCAGTTGACCCACACGATGCCGGATTCCACTTCCGAAGCCACGCGGTGCGCGCGTTGGAGGTTGGAGGTCCAGACGGTTGCCGCCAGGCCGTATTGGGTAGCGTTGGCGAGATCGATCGCTTCCTCCTCGGTATCAAAAGGCTGTACCGTGACGACGGGGCCAAAGATTTCCTCCTGGTTGGTGCGGCAGGATTGCGTGAGGTTGGTGATGACGGTGGGCGCGATAAAAAAGCCGTTGGCATGCGGGCCGTCCAGCTGTACGCGGTGGCCGCCGCAGAGTACTTCCCCGCCTTCTTCCTTCGCTAACTCAATGTAGGACAGGATTTTGTGCAAGTGAGCTTCGCTCACGACGGCGCCTATTTGGGTGGTGTCGCTGGCGGGGTCGCCCACGCGGAGGGCGCGGACGCGCTCGGTGAAGGCTTGTAGGAAGCGGGGGTACAACGAGCGCTCTACGAGGATGCGGCTGCCGCAGAGGCAAATTTGGCCTTGGTTGGCAAAGGAGGAACGCACGGTGGTGCGCAGCATTTCGTCGAAGTCGCAGTCCGCAAAGATGATGTTGGGGTTTTTGCCGCCCAGCTCCAAGCTGAGTTTTTTGAAGAGGGGCGCGGCTTGGGCGCTGATTTTGGCGCCGGTTACGGTGCCGCCGGTGAAGGAAATGACGGGGACGTCCGGGTGGGTTACCAGGGCCTCACCGAGGCCGGCTCCCGTGCCGTGGATGATGTTCAAAACGCCATTGGGCAAGCCGGCGTCGGCACAAATTTGGGCCAAGAGGTAGGCGGTGACGGGCGTGACTTCCGAGGGTTTGGCTACCACGGTGTTGCCCGCCGCGAGGGCTGGGGCGATCTTCCAGGTGAAGAGGTAGAGGGGCAGGTTCCACGGGCTGATGCAGGCCGCCACGCCAATGGGGCGGCGCAGGGTGTAGTTGAAGCCGGAGACGCCCATGTCGTGGGTTTCCGAGTGGTCGTGGAGGATGGCGGTGGCGTAGAAGGCAAAGTTGTCTCGGGCGCGGGGGATGTCCACGGTGGTGGCCAACTTCAGGGGTTTGCCGTTGTCCTTGGACTCGGCCGCGGCCAATTCGTCCAGACGGGCGGCGATGCCGTCGGAAACGCGGAGCAAGATGCGGCTGCGCTCGGCGGAGGTGAGGCGGGACCAGGCTGGGAATGCTGCTTTGGCAGCGGCTACCGCGCGGCGCACGTCTTCGGGGCCGGAATCCGGAATTCGGCCGTATACCTCGCCGGTAGCGGGCTCCACGTTGTCCAAATAGCGGCCGGTGGCGGGTTCCACGAAGGCACCGTTGATCCAGTTGAGTAGGTCCATTTCAGTTGCGTTTTGCCGACTTACAAGTTGGGCGTGCGACCGCCGTCGACCGGAATGTTGATGCCGGTGATGTAGGCGGCATCCGGGGAGGCCAGGAAGGCCACGGCGGCTGCGATTTCTGCGGGTTGCGCAAAGCGGCGCATGGGCACTTCGTCGATCATTTCTTGGGAAACCTCGGCGGAGGTGCGGCCGGTGCGCGCGGCCCTTCCGTCGATGATGGCGGTGAGTCGTTCGGTTTGGGTGGCGCCGGGCAGTACGTTGTTGACGGTGATGCCGTCCGCTGCCAGTTCGTTGGCCAGGGTCTTGGACCAATTGCCCACCGCGGCGCGCACGGTGTTGCTGACGCCCAATCCGTGCAAGGGTACTTTAACGCTGGTGCTGATGATGTTCACGATCCGACCGTATCCGCTGGCGCGCATGCCGGGAACCACGGCCTGGGCGAGGCGCTGGTTGTTGATCAAGTGCTGTTGGAAGGCGGCCACGAAGGCGTCGGGCTGGGCGTCCAAGATGGGGCCGGCGGCGGGGCCGCCGGTGTTGTTGACCAAGATGTGCACGGTATTGCCCGCGGCCAAAAAGGCGTTCGCGGCAGCCGCAACTTGGTCCGGCTGGGCGTAGTCCGCCACCAGGTACGTGTGTTGTTGTTGCGCAGGGGTGGGCAGTTGGGCTGCCGCGGCGCGCAATCGGTCTTCGTTGCGGGCCAAAAGCACCACGCGTGCGCCGCGTTCAGCCAATTTCAGGGCCACGGCCCATCCGATGCCCTGGGTGCTTCCGCCCACCAAAACTGTTTTGTTCGTCAAATCGTGCAGCATGATGCGAAAGTACGGCAAACTGGAGTGCTGTGCCTACCACGTCAAGGCCTCTACCCCCGCCTCCAAAAAAGACAAGTGCCCCCCGGGCAACGCAACGCGGCGGGTAACTCCGGGCAAATTCCAGAACGATTCCGTTGTGGACATCGGAATCACCGGATCTTCCAACCCAGCCACCACCACCACGGGGAACGGTTGAACCGTATGCAACAAGCCGGACCGATCCGGCCGCAGCATCATTCCTTCTTGGGCAGCTAGAATTCCCTGTACCGGCATGGTGCGCGCGGCCTCCGCCATAACGCGCAGTTCCTCCCGCAGTCGGTCTGCATTCTCGGGCACCACCAAGGCCGGGATGGCTGCATGCAAGTAGCTGGATTTCTCCTTTTTCGCGATTTCCATGGCCCGCCGACGCAGGGCGCGTCGTTCCTCAGAATCCGCAAACGGATGGGTGTTCAGCAACAGAACCCCGCGGAGCCGATCCGGCACCCGGTCCATCAAGGCCAAAGCAATGTACCCGCCCATCGAATGGCCCGCCACCCAAAAAAACCGAATGCGCTCCGCCCGCAAAACCGCCAAAACCGCATCCGCCTGGTCCTCCATGGTGTGCACGTAGCCGGCACATCCGGATTCTCCGTGGCCCAGCACATCCACCAACACCACGCGGTACCGGGATGCCCACTGCTCCGCTAGGGGAACAAACGCCGCCCGGGTTTCCAAAAAACCGGGAATCAGCACTACGGCCGGCGCGCCGCGCCGGCCGTAGCAAGAATAAACCACCGTCGCCCCCCGATAAAGGACAGACCGATGCTCCGTCATCGCGCCTCGCGCGCTTCGGCCATCTGCGCCTCAATCTCGTCCACTTCCTTGGGAATTGCACGCGTCAAATTCACGTGCCCGTCGTCGGTGATCAAAATATTGTCTTCAATGCGGATGCCCAGACCTTCTTCTGGAATGTAGATGCCCGGCTCCACCGTAAACACCATGCCCACCTGCATCGGTGCCGTCCAGGGGCCGTAGTCGTGCACGTCCAACCCCAGGTAGTGGCTGGTTCCGTGCATGAAGTACTTCTTGTAAGCCGGCCACGCGGGATCTTGGGCAGCCACTTGCTCCGCCGTGATCAATCCCAACTCCAGCAATTCGGCCGTCATGATGTCGCCCACGCGTGCGTGGTACTCGTGCAGAAAAGTTCCCGGTCGCAGCAGGGCAATGGCGGCCTTTTGGACGCGCAAAACCGCTTCGTACACCTGGCGTTGGCGGGGGGTAAATTGGCCGTTCACCGGGAAACACCGCGTCACGTCGCAGGCGTAGTTGGCGTAGACCGCGCCCACGTCAAACAAAACCAAGTCGCCGTCTTCGCACGGGCCGTTGTTTTCGATGTAGTGCAGCACGCAAGCGTTTGCGCCGCTGCCAATGATGGGGGTGTAGGCAAATCCGTCGGACCGACGGCGCACAAACTCGTGCAAAAACTCCGCTTCCAGTTCAAATTCCCAAACCCCCGGGCGCAAGAACCGCAGGACGCGGTCGTAGCCGGCGGCGGTGACGTTGGCGGCCGCTTGCATGGTTTCTACCTCTTCTGGTAGTTTGACCGCCCGGAGGGCGTTTAAAAGGGGCGCGGAGCGTTTGTAGGTGTGGTTGGGGTAGGCGGCCCGCAGGGCCGCGTTTTCGCGCTCTCCGCGCACCGCCGGGCCGTCCTTGGACCGACGCCAGTGCTCGTTGGTCACCTGATAAACGTTGTCCGCATAGGACATCATCTCGTTCATGACGCGGTCCAAATCCTGCAGCCAGTAAACCGTCTTCACGCCCGTTCGCTCTTGAGCCTGGGCCTTGGTCAACTTGGCGCCCTCCCAGATGGCAATGGTCTCGTTCGTCTCCTTCAGAAACAAAACCTCGCGGTGCTCCGGCTTAAAGGCGTCGGGGCAAACCACCAAAATGCTTTCTTCCTGATCAACCCCGCACATCCAAAACAAATCCGTGGCTTGTTTGAACGGAAAATGACCGTCCGCACTCGTGGGATACAGGTCCGCGGAGTAAAAAACAGCCAAACTGCGCGGCTCCAAGTGTGCGGCAAAACGCTCGCGGTTGCGCACAAAAAGAGACGCCGGTAGGGGATGATACTTCATGGGAGTTTCTTGCTTAAAAAGTCTTCCAGGTCTTCGGGGGCCAAAGACTTGGCAATAATTTTGTGGTCTTTGTCCAACACCAAAACCGTTGGCGTCGTTGGAATGTGGTAGTAGTGCCTAAAGGTAACCCGATCGATAGCGGTGTCGGAACCGTTGGTCCATCCGGGAACGCCCACCATGCCCTTTTTCTCCACAAAAGACTTCCATTCAGCCAGGGTTAATTCGTTGGTAATGGCCACGGTTTTCAAGCCCTTGGCCGCGTACTTTTTGTGGATTTCCAGAAACTTGGGCATGTTTTCCTGGCAATGGCCGCACGTGGCGTCGTAAAACGCCAACAATGTGTAGGACCCCAAGGTCTCTTTTAATCGATGCGGACTGCCGTCGTAGGCCGCGTAGCCAAAGTCCGGAGCGCGCAACCCAATCAAATTCAATCCAATGTCGTCCGCCTTTTTCAAAATCTTCGCCAACGACTCCGGTTTCTCCCACGTGGCGTAGCCCGTTCGGTAGAACTTATTCACCAACCAAACAAATGCTTTCTCGTGGCCCATTACGTTGGACGTCTCGTACTTATTGGTCAAAAACGCCACGGCATATTTTTGAGCAGCGGTATCCTTGGGCACACTAAAAAAGACGTTCAAGGCAGAAACGACAGTATCCGGATCTTGAATGATGGCCTTGTCAAAAAACAAGGTTATCGCAGAATGGAAAAAGGGCGACCGAAAATAGGCCGGATCGGTCAAGGGCAATTCGCTCCAGTAGGCCCGGGTCCAGCGTTCCACGCCGCCCGGCTCCACCGCCGTGCGCGCCCCCATGGGGTTCCGCGCGCGCAACAGTTGACCAAAACGGGTTGTGCCATTGGCCGCTTCCCAAGCCAACGTACGCTCGTTGTAGGCCGCCTGGGCCTGTTCGGCGGTCAAAGACCCTCCTTCGTAGTCCCGCTGTATTACCAGGCCAATGTTCTGAAACTCTTGGAATTTTTGGTTGTCGGCATCCCGAAAATCCACCGCCCGCAAAGCCGTATAACTTCCCGCAAAAGAGACGGGCGAGCCTCCGTAGAAAAAGTCAAAAGCGTGGGTGGTGTCTAGGAAAAACGTGTAAAAACCGGGGCGCATTTTGCTGCCGCGGTAGACAAAGCACCCTTCCTTGTCCAACGCAACCGAATCCGCTACCAAACGCTTTTCGCCAAAATAGTACCCCAAAGCCGCTTTCTTCACCGGCGAACCCGTGATGCACCCATGGAGCGTTTGAGCACGTAAATTACTCAATGACAGAACAATAACAGCCACCAATGGGGCAGACCACCGAATCGCGCGAAACATTGCATCCATGCCCCTAAAATACGAACAACGGGTTCGTTTGCACCTTACTTTTGCAAACTAAAGAACCCTTAAATAAGACTCCATGGCAACTGGAAAAGGCCTTTTTGGCAGTTCGCTGGCCCGAAAATACTGGATGGCCCTCACCGGACTCTTCCTGTGCAGCTTCTTGGTCATCCATTTGTTGGGCAATTTGCCCCTGATGACGGGAGACCACGAAGCATTTAACATTTACGCGCGCTTCATGACCACCTTCCCGGTGATCAAAGCCGTGAGCTACTTGCTGTACGCCAGCATTCTCCTCCACACCGTAGACGGCCTGATGCTCACGCGTCAAAATTCAGCCGCCCGCCCGGTGAAGTACGCCAACTACAACGGCGCGGCCAACGCCAGCTGGGCCAGCCGCAACATGGCTCTTTTGGGCACCTTTACCTTGGTCTTCCTCATTGTGCACCTCAAGAGCTTCTGGTTTGAGATGCACTTTGGCAACGTCCCGACGGTCCTCATCGAGGGCGAAGAGGTCAAAGACTTGTACACCCTGACCGTCACTTCTTTTGCGCAGTGGTGGTACACCGCTTTCTACGTGTTGGCCATGGCCATGCTCGGTTTTCACCTGTGGCACGGCTTCTCCAGCGCTTTCCAAACACTGGGCGTCAACCACCCCACCTACACCCCCATCATCAAAGGAATTGGCGCCTTCTTCGCGCTGGTGGTTCCTGGCGTATTCGCCTTGATTCCAATCGTTATTTACTTCAACTCTTTGGCCGCCTAACCCCATGAAACTGGACGCACGCATTCCCGAAGGCCCCATTGCCGACAAGTGGACCGAGTACAAAGGCCACGTGCCTTTGGTCAGCCCCGCCAACAAAAGACGCATCGATGTCATTGTGGTTGGGACGGGCTTGGCCGGCAGCTCCGCCGCCGCTTCGCTCGCAGAATTGGGCTACAACGTTAAAGCCTTCTGCTTTCAAGACTCCCCCCGTCGTGCGCACTCCATTGCGGCGCAGGGTGGCATCAACGCCGCCAAAAACTACCAAAACGACGGCGACTCCGTGTTCCGTCTGTTCTACGACACCGTCAAAGGAGGCGACTACCGCAGCCGCGAAGCCAACGTACACCGCTTGGCGGAGGTGTCCACGAACATCATTGACCAGTGCGTGGCCCAAGGCGTTCCCTTTGCCCGCGACTACGGCGGCCAACTGGACAACCGCTCCTTCGGTGGCGTGCAAGTAAGCCGCACGTTCTACGCCAAGGGTCAAACCGGCCAGCAGCTCCTTTTGGGTGCCTACAGCGCTCTTTCGCGCCAAATTGCGAAGGGTCGGGTTAAAATGTACCACCGCCACGAAATGGTAGACGTGGTAACGGTGGACGGAAAAGCCCGCGGCATCATCGCCAAAAACATGGTTACCGGCAAATTGGAGCGCCACAGCGCCCATGCCGTGTTGCTTTGCACCGGGGGATACGGAAACGTGTTCTTTTTGAGCACCAACGCCATGGGTTCCAACGTTACAGCCGCCTGGCGCGCCCACAAAAAAGGCGCCTTCTTCGGCAACCCGTGTTTCACCCAAATTCACCCCACGTGCATCCCGGTCAGCGGCGAACACCAGTCCAAGCTGACGCTCATGTCCGAATCCCTTCGGAACGACGGCCGCATTTGGGTGCCTCTGCACAAAGAAGACGCCCAAGCCATCCGCGAAGGCCGCTTGAAGGCCACCGACCTCCCCGAGGAAAAGCGCGATTACTACTTGGAGCGTCGCTACCCCGCTTTCGGTAACCTGGTTCCGCGCGACGTTGCGTCGCGTGCCGCCAAGGAGCGTTGCGACGAAGGCCACGGCGTGAACGCCACCGGCGAGGCCGTGTACCTGGACTTCGCCAGCGCCATCGAGCGCTACGGCAAGGAACAAGCCAACCTGAAAGGCCTGCACAACCCCACAAAAGAACAAATCATCGACTTGGGCACCCAGGCGGTGGAAGCCAAATACGGCAACCTCTTCCAGATGTACGAGAAGATCACGGACGACAACCCGTACCGCACCCCCATGATGATCTACCCCGCGGTGCACTACACCATGGGCGGCCTTTGGGTGGACTACAACCTCATGACCACCGTGCCCGGCCTCTTCGCCTTGGGCGAAGCCAACTTCTCGGACCACGGCGCCAACCGCTTGGGAGCTTCCGCCCTCATGCAAGGCCTTGCGGACGGCTACTTCGTTGCTCCCTACACCGTGGGCGACTACCTCTCCAACGACATCCGCACCGGAACCATCCCCACGGACAGCCCCGAGTTTGACGCGGCAGAAAAAGCAGCAGAAGAGCGCCAACAGGCCCTCCTGAACGCCAAAGGAACCACCCCCGTGGACGTGTTCCACCGCAAACTGGGCAAAATCATGTGGGACGAATGCGGCATGGCCCGCAGCGCAGACGGCCTCAAAAAAGCCATCGCTGACATCCGTGCCCTCCGCGAAGAATTCTACAAAGACGTCCGCGTCCCCGGCCAACGCGAAGGCCTCAACATCGAACTGGACAAGGCCGCACGCGTGGCAGACTTCCTAGAGCTCGGTGAACTCATGTGCCTCGACGCCCTCACCCGCGAAGAATCCTGCGGCGGACACTTCCGCACCGAATACCAATCCCCGGACGGCGAAGCCCTGCGCGACGACGCCAACTTCACCCACGTGGCGGTTTGGGAACACCAAGACGGCGACCCCGGAAAATCCGTTCGCCACCAAGAAGAATTGAACTACGAATACGTCAAACTCATTACCCGTTCTTACAAATGAACCTGACGCTCAAAATTTGGCGCCAAAACGGCCCACAAGACGCCGGCCGTACGGTAACCTACCCCGTTTCCAACGTTAGCCCAGACATGTCCTTTTTGGAGATGATCGACGAGCTCAACATCGACCTCATCAAGAAGGGCGAGGAACCCATTGCCTTTGACCACGACTGCCGCGAAGGCATCTGTGGCATGTGCTCCATGTTCATCAACGGCGAGGCCCACGGCCCAGACCGCGGCATTACCACGTGCCAACTGCACATGCGCACCTTCAAAGACGGAGACTCCATCACCGTTGAACCTTGGCGTGCCAAGGCCTTCCCGGTCGTGAAAGACCTCATGGTGGATCGTTCTGCGTTCGACCGCGTCATCCAAGCCGGCGGTTACGTTTCCGTGAACACCTCCGGCAACACCCTGGACGCCAACGCCATCCTCGTTCCCAAAGCAGACGCAGACGCCGCCTTCGACGCCGCCACCTGCATCGGTTGTGGCGCATGCGTGGCCACCTGCAAAAACGCCAGCGCCATGCTTTTCGTTTCGGCTAAAGTTTCCCAGCTGGCCCTGCTCCCCCAAGGAAAGGTAGAAGCTGCAGAACGCGTCCAGAACATGGTCCGTCAAATGGATTTGGAAGGATTTGGCAACTGCACCAACACGGGCGCCTGCGAGGTAGAATGCCCCAAGGGAATCTCCTTGGAGAACATCGCGCGCATGAACCGCGAATTTCTTTCTGCCTCACTGACCCACTGAACCGTTTAACCGGATCCATCGAACAACCCAAATTTCTCCATGCAACAGCACCGCCTCTCCACTTTTCTCTGTCTGTTCGTTTTGACGATAGTTCACTTGTCTGCACAAGTCAAGTCGTTCTCCGAAATGAAGGAGCAAGAGCGGGCGGGGCTGGTTCAATTTTATCATTCGCAATGGGGCGCCGTTGTAGACAACAATGGATACATCCTCACCACGGCGGACGCCCTGAACACCCCCTATTTTGACTTTGGCGCCTTTGCGTCCAAACATGCAAAAGGAGACTCCATTGCGTTTTCGCCCGCGGCATCCCTTTCCCTGCCTTGGGAAGGAGAATCTCCCAAATTGCACCTTGGAGACGGCAAAGAGGGCGCCATCAGTTGGTTGTACGTGAACGATTTAACCGTGGTTGCAACGGGTCATTTGAAGAAGAGACCGTGGGTTTTGTTGCAATCCAAATCCATCGCTAAGAAGGCTAAAAAAACGTGGGCATTTCCTGCCAAGCCGCTTTCGCCTTCTGCGCTACTTACGCGCATTGAAGCCGGTTCAACCCCCGGTAATGCAACAACAGACGGGGCCCAATATTCCAACAACGACTACCTGCAGGCCTACGGACAATTGTTTTCCATGGTGGCCAAATCCAGCAGCAAGAAAGCGGCTCCCTTTTTCTCTTACCAGCAACGAACGTTGGACGCTCTTCCAGGAGGATGCCCCATGTCGCAGTCAGAACGGGCTGCAGCCGTAACGTCTGCTGCTTTGGCGCGCGGAACGGCGGCGTTGACATTCGCTTCCGACGTGCTTCCCTTGATGCGCGAACTTCTCTCAAAACCCACGGATACCCTCCTAAAGAAACAAATCGCCCGTGTTCAAAAGGCTTTTTTTGAGCAATACGACTACGCCCAAGACGAGTCATTGGCAAACAATGCATTCTTTTTGGCCTACAACGTTTATCCTGCGTCGTACCTCCCAGAACTGTTGGCCAACTACAAGAACAACCACCCAGACCTGTACCGCGCCACCAAAAGCTGGTACGAGAACTCCCTCTTTACAGATGTTGTGCGCTTCAACGACTGGGTAATTGCGCCCAATCAGGCGGCCCTTGACCAAGATCCATTGCATGCATTCGTACAATGGAATCGCTTGGGGGCTCCTAAAGCAGCAGGAAATGTACTGGTCTTCACTTCAACCAATGCCGAAGCCACAGGAGCCGAATTGACGCAAATCGCAGGAATGCGCAACAACTGCGCCGCCTCTTCATTGCCGATGGCCCTCAAAACAACCTTGGCAGCCGCCAAAAAAGTCAAGGCCAAGTAATTTCGCTAGCGGACCAGTATAACGTAACCGGTCAATCTATAAAATTGACCGTTTAAATCGTTGAATTCCAATATATAGACATAAGTACCGGCTTCTGCAGGTGTTCCATTTAGGTTGGTCCCAGGCCAAGTGACCACATCGTTTTGTGCCTGATATACCAGTCCTCCAAAGCGATTGAAGACTTTAGCCGATTGAACCTTGTTGTCTGCATTCAACAACTGAATGATCCACGAATCGTTGGTAGTATTCCCGTTGGGCGTGAAGGCATTTGGTATGTAGGCTGGATAGTTCTGCGAGATTACGATCTGCGCTGCAGCTGTATCCACGCATCCAAATAGGGTATCAATCCCCACAAAATAAAGGTTTCCCGTAGAGGCAAGATTCCAGGTGTGGATCAAGCTGTCGCTGATGCCAAACCCGCTGCCCAGGGTGTCCCCGTTGTAAATCCAATAGAATCGGTGCGCTCCTGTGGCCGACCCCAACACCGTGTCGGTCCATGGCTGCACCCCATTGATCACGGCCGGTGTGAGCGTGGCTACCACAGAATTGCCGCCCACGTACGCTATAGAATCCGTACAAGTCATCCCCAAGTCGTCCATAACCCGCAGCTTGATGTAGCCCGTAGTCTGGATCAGCTTGGTGGTGGTTGCCGTGGT
>JAXITR010000021.1:0-33105 GCA_034679985.1 Cryomorphaceae bacterium | reverse complement strand
TTGTTGGCTCAGTCTTCTTTGAACAAAAAGAAGATCACCGTGGAGTTGGCAAAGCAGATGATCGACAAGTTCGTCAAGAACACATCGCGCGAGCTGAGCATCGACTACATCCAGAAGGTGGTTTGCGATTATTTTGACATGCCTACCGAGCTCCTCAAGAGCAAAACCCGTAAACGCGAAATCGTTCAAGCCCGTCAATTGACCATGTTCTTTGCCAAGCAATTGACAAAGAGTTCGTTGGCCACCATTGGTGCACAATGCGGAAACAAGGACCACGCCACCGTGCTGCACGCTTGCCGCACGGTCAATAACCTGTCGGAAACCGACAAGCGCTTCCGCACGTACGTGGACGAGTTGCGCAAAAAATTGACGTTGGCTTAAGTGCTTCTGCTGGTCCCCACTTTCTTGGGGCCCGCCCCGACGTCGGACCTTTTCCCGCAAAAACTGCTGGACGCTGTTTCTTCTGCGCGCTATTTTGTGGTGGAGAACAGCAAAACGGCACGTCAACACCTCAAACTTCTTCATCCAGGAATCATCCAGGCTGATTTGGTGGTGCACGAATTGGACAAACACCACCCCGAACAAGGCATCCGCTCCTTTTTAGGCCCCGCAGCCGCAGGCGAAACCGTTGTTTTGATGTCTGAGGCTGGCGTTCCCGGCGTGGCCGATCCCGGTGCTCTCGTGGTAGCGGAGGCACACCGGATGGGCATACGCGTTGTTCCGCTGGTGGGTCCCTCTTCCCTATTGTTGGCACTGATGGCGAGCGGTCTGAACGGTCAACAGTTCGCGTTCAACGGCTACCTGCCCGTTGATGCAGCGGCCCGAAAAAAAGCTTGGCAAGCATTGGAAGCTCGTTCCTCCCAATCTCCCGGCGTGCCGTCCACGCAGTTGATCATTGAAACGCCCTACCGAAATGGGGCTACCTGGGAATCTGCCTTGGCGGCATTGCAACCGGAAACGCGCTTGTGCGTGGCGGTCGATTTGACCCTTGCCACCGAGTGGATCTCCATGCGGACGGTGCGGGAATGGCGGACGGTGGCTGCTCCCAACCTACACAAACGACCGTGTATTTTTCTGATTCAGGCGGCTGGACGGCGCTGAAAGCACCTTTCCTAAGCAATGGTCGGAAGCGGTGATTTAAAAAATTTTGGGTCATCGTTAAACGAATTGGGGTATTTTAAATCCAAGAACCATGAGGGAATTAAAAAATACGTGCGCAAGGCTCCGTTGGGTCGCTGCGTTGGGAGCGACAGCGCTTGTGTTTGTAGGATGTCGTCCGGAAGAACCCACGGATCCAGTGGCGGCAGCACTAAACTTGCCGCGTGAGCCTTACAACTACAGCAATCCGCAGGTACCTGAGCATTTTGCAACACCTAACGTACTCAATCGGGACAATACGCCTTTTACCAATCCGGTTACGGATTACGGCGCTACTTTGGGCCGCGTCTTGTTTTACGACAAAACCTTCAGCAAGAATCGGTCGGTATCGTGTGCTTCTTGCCACCGCCAAAATTTAGGATTTGGCGATACCGCAAGGCTCAGTCGTGGATTTGCGGGCGGCTTGACCGGACGCCATTCCATGGGATTGGTCAATTCCCGCTTTTACACCAACGGCAATTTCTTTTGGGACGAACGCGCTTCCTCCTTGGAACAACAGGTTTTGATGCCGTTTCAAGATCCTGTGGAAATGGGCATGACCTTGGATTCTTTGGTGGCGCGGGCACAACAAAAAGCTTATTATGCTCCTTTGTTTGAGCAAGCATTTGGTACAACTGAAATCACGACGGACCGCATGGCGCGGGCTTTAGCACAGTTCGTGCGCAGTATTCTGGCCTACCAAAGCCGGTACGACGCAGGACGTGCGCGGGTCAATGGACCTGCTGCAGCCTTCCCAAACTTTACCGCGCAGGAAAATCAAGGAAAGAACTTGTTCTTTGGAATAGCACCCGGTGGCGGCCCTCCGGCCCCCGGCGCGTGCGTTGGCTGCCACGGTTCTGAGGCATTCACGGCACCGGGACCTCGAAACAATGGCCTGGATCTAGCTTCTACGACGGACTTGGGACTGGGGCAGACCACCGGCAACGCGGCGCAGAATGGATTGTTTAAAGTTCCGTCTTTGCGCAGCATCGGCCTCCGTCCGCCGTACATGCACGACGGTCGTTTCAAAACGTTGGAAGAAGTGGTGGATCACTACAGCACCGGTGTGAAAAACCACCCCAATTTATCCCCGGAATTGCGGACTCCGAACGGAACACCCTTAAACCCCAATTTCAGCCCGGCGCAAAAAGCGGCTTTGGTGGCGTTTTTGCACACCTTGTCCGACGATGCCTTAGGCAACGATCCGAGGTTCCGCAATCCGTTTAAGTGAGGGTTTTCGGGGTTTAGTTAAAGTGCTGACCCATTGACGCGTCGCCACCGCTTAAAAAGTTGAATCACCGCAACGGGTGACTCCAAATGGGGGGTGTGCCCGTTGTGCGGTTTGATCAAAAGCGTGGAGCCGGGGATGGCACGTTGCAGTTCTACGCCGGAACGAAGGGGAATCAAAGCGTCGTTGGCGCCCCAGAGCAGGAACGTGGGAATTCCTTGCGGGAGTTTCATATTGCGTATTTCAAGCTCTCGTCGCTTCAACACCCGGAGCAAGGAGCGCTGCGCGGTTGGGTTTTTCTGCTCCATGGCCTCCAGTATTTTCTGACTGAGTGCGTTGGGCAACGGAACATTTCGGCTGAAGGTGAGCCGCATCAGCAGCGGTAAATCCGACGGATCCGACGGCACCAAGACGTGCTCAATGGGTTTGCCCGCTTCGCGTTCCACGGAGTCCAACACGGTCCGCGGAAAGAAGGGATTGAGGGGATCCAAGAGGAATAAGGAGCGCACCCGGCTGGGGCCGGCGCGCTCCGCAAGCGTAAGTGCCACCAGTCCGCCGTACGAATGCCCCGCCAATCGAAAACGTTTGATGCCCACGTGGCGGAGTAAATCCAGGAGTCGATCTGCTTGATCCGACGGCATCAATGCCGTATCCGCCCCATTGCTTTGCCCAAAAAAGAGCATGTCTGGAATCAAAACATAGGAGGAGTCGGCCAAAGCCAGGGCCTGAGGCTCCCATTGCGCTGCAGGAAAGGGCCCAAAGCCGTGTACCAGCACCACGGTATCCGGCCCCTGTCCCAAAGAGCGGTAGTAAAGGGTGTCCGTACCCTGTACGTAGGCATAGCGACGGGATCCCGCCCAGTCGTACACCCCCTCAGTAGAACGCGTAACGGCCTCCTTGGGTTGGCAGGAGGTACTGACGCAGGCGAACGCCAGCAGCACCAAGGGGAAACTGAAAGGAATAGAGGCTTGCTTCATCGGTACTTAAATATACGTCCTTCTGTGCACGCATTGCACCCTTTCGTCGCCACGAGAACCACCCTACCTTTGCCTCATGGACTACAGACACGCCTTGGGCCAAACCGACGACACCATCGTGGCCGTAGCAACGGCCGTGGGCCAAGGCGCCCTGGCCGTACTTCGTGTGAGTGGACCCCGATCCTGGGAACTGGTGGACGCCTGCTTCAGCGCCGCCGGCAGCACTCCGTGGCTGCAGCGTTCGCCGCGTACCGCCGTGTTTGGCACTTTTGCCGCGCCGGACGGATCTACCCTGGATGAGGTTTTGGCACTGGGCTTTCGTGCCCCGGCTTCGTTCACCGGCGAAGACAGCGCGGAACTGAGTTTCCACGGTTCTCCTTACATCGCCCGAACGGCTTTGAGCAGCTTGATCGCCGCTGGCGCCCGTTTGGCGGAACCCGGAGAGTTTACGCGCCGCGCATTTTTGAACGGAAAGATGGACCTCAGTCAGGCAGAGGCTGTGGCGGACCTGATTGCGTCGGAAAGTGCTGCAGGTCACGCCGTTGCGTTTCGTCAATTAAAAGGCTCGGTGAGCCGACGCATGGACGAACTCCGCACGGAATTGATCGACACCACGGCCCTTTTGGAGCTGGAACTGGATTTTTCCGAGGAAGACGTTGAATTTGCCTCCCGCGATCGACTGATGGCGCTGTTGGCGGATTTGCAAACCGAAATGGCCCAACTTTTGGAAACTTTTGTTTTGGGTCAAGCGCTGAAGGAAGGTGTTCCCACGGCCCTGTTGGGCGCCCCCAACGCGGGCAAGAGCACGTTGCTCAATGCCCTGCTTCGGGAAGATCGCGCCCTGGTGAGCGCCGTACCCGGAACCACGCGGGACACGGTGGAAGAGCGCTTCACCGCGGGCGGAATTTTGTTCCGACTGGTGGACACCGCGGGCATCCGGGAGACCGACGAAACGGTGGAACGTCTTGGAATTGAGCGGTCTCAGGAGGCGGCCCGCAGGGCCGCCGTTCAAGTTTTGGTAGTGGATGCCGCCGTGTGGAACGCAGATCCGCAACCCACCCTAGATCTTTGGGACCAGTTGGAGAACTGGAACCCGCAAAGCCACCGCGTTTTGGTGTTCAACAAAGCGGACCAAGAACAGCCGGTAGCTCCGCCCGATGGTGCCCTGGTACTTTCTGCCGCCACCGGCGCGGGCGTTGCCGAATTGGAAACGGCCCTGGCCCAATGGGTGACCCAGAATCCTGCCTACGGTGCCGATACCGTTGTTTCGCATGCCCGCCACGCCGCAGCCCTGCGGGCCGCGGCGGACAGCCTGTCCCAAGCCGAAAACGCCTTACGCACCGGCCTCAGCGGCGAACTCGTAGCCATAGACCTGCGCGACGCCCTCCGGCATATTGGCTCCATCACCGGTCAAGTGGTGGCCGACGACCTCTTGAGCTCGATTTTCAGCCGGTTTTGCATTGGGAAGTAGGTGTTCGTGGGAAATGAACTTAGGGCATAGTTGCCATTAAAAACCAAATTGAATGTTATCGATCCAATCCGAAACGCCAGCAAGTCCTTCCGGATCAATCTGTCTTTGGTTTCAGGACCAAGCGCAAGAAGCTGCTGATTTCTATTGCTCACTCTTTCCAAATTCCCAAATCCTTCAAAAAACAGAATTCTCCGTACTCTTTGAATGCATTGGAATGCGATTTTTGGCGCTAAACGGCCGGGACGATTCGGGTTTTACCCATGCCGTTTCGTTCGTCATTTCCTGCGCGGACCAAGCAGAAATCGATCACTACTGGAACACTTTAATCTCCGACGGCGGGAAAGAAGGGTGGTGTGGATGGTGCACGGATCGTTTTGGCGTATCGTGGCAGGTGGTCCCTTCTATGTTGGGTACGTTGCTGTCCGATCCCGAACGGGGCCCGCGTGTTGCACAGGCATTTCGTGCCATGCGAAAGTTTGACTTGCACGAGTTAATGAATCTGTAGGTTTTCAGCCCCACTCCACCACGTCTACAAAAAAACCGCGCCGTTGCCGGCGCGGTTTGTGGATTTCGAGCGCGGATTTATCCGCTCAATCCGCTCAACGAACGTCCGGAGCTTGCGCCCCGGAAGAGCATCAAGGGCTGACCAAATTGAAGCTCAAGTTCACGTAAAACGGATTGCCCAAGCTGTTCGTCACCGCGTACGGATCGTCCCGAAGGATTCCAAAGGCGCGGTAGATTTCGGCACCGTCCACCAAACGATCCACGTCGTAACGGTAGTTTACACGGTACCCTGCTTGCAAAGACATCCAAACAAAATTCTTCAGCGAGCATTCGTACACCAAACGCGCACGAATTTCGCCGCGTCGGATCTCCAATTCTTCGCCGCGAAGATCCATCTGTGCACTGGAAGGCGTTACTGGATTGTTCCAAAGTCGGTACGACTGCCCTTCCAACTCAAAACCTGCAAACAATAAATTGCGCGGATTAACAGCGTAGCGCACGTGCGCACGTGCGGGGAACAGCATCTCCACGCCCCACTTGTTGCGCGCGTCGGTAGCATTGTACAGCACCACCGGGATGTAGTTCAACTCGCCAACGCGGTACGTGCGGGCCACGCCCACCCCCCATTGCTTTTTTTCCGACGGCCGACGTCCGTAGATCACCGCCGCCGAATACTTTAGAAAACGAGCGGGTTGTAGGTTAAAGTTGTACGTACCACTCAAGTCCGCAGAACCTTGAAACAGAATGAATTCTTTCTGGTTCAGGGGCTTAAACAAAGTGGTATTGACTCCCGCCGTACGCAATCCAAACTTAGCCAATGACTGGTTCACTGGATTGACAAGGTTATCCGAATTCTCGGCATACCGGTACTGCGTGTTCCAGTAATTCGCGCCCATCTGCCAAACCAAGTTGTTCTTGGACACCACGGGAATGTTGCAGGCCAATCGCAAACCGTCTGTGCTGCGCACATCAGCAGACTCCGCACCAAATAGGTCGTTGCCAGCAATGCTGCTGGCCAAGGCCCCAGCGTTCACCGTGTAGGGTGCTTGATAATCGTACCCTATGGAGATCAACTTCGCCGGACTCAATCCCTCAATTTTAGGGCTGCAAAAACGCTTGGAGCCCTTATCGGCAAAACCGACGTTGGCGTATTGCGAGAAATCGTCCTCCGAAGTGGTGTCCGTTTGAGCCCAAGCGGCACTTGTGGCCCCCAGCACCAAGCTGAAAGTCAGCGCGGTAAAACGAAACCGACTCATTTCTTAGGAGCGGTTTGTACCACCAAACGCTTCCAAACGTCCGTACGACCCAAGGCCTGAACGCCAATGTAGCCGCGGATGTCCAGGGTGTTCGCGTCCTTCATTTTAATGGTGCTGCTGTACGTGCTGCCGTTCAACGGATCGTAAATGGTGCCTTCGCTCCAAGTGTCCTTGCCGCTGTAGACAAAGTCCTTCAGCATGCGGTAACCCTTCAACGGTGCACTTTTGAGCGCCGGATCCGGATTGTTCTTGTCCACCTTGGGCAACTTGGTTTCGGGATCGATGGGTTCAATCAACCAAACAATCTTACCGTAGTACTTGGTGCCGATTTTCTCAATCTTCACGCGGGCACGGCCGTTGCTCGGTTCCCACACCCCCAACAAACGATCGCCGGGGTCTGCTTGCTGCTCAAAACTCAATTGACTGAAACCAATGAGGGCTACGGCCAGGAAAAGGGAAATCTTTTTAAACATTTTGTTGAGATTTAAATAGTAAATAATTGAATTTTATTTGGTTACAACATCAAAAACCAAATTGGCTTTGAAGGAGCGGTTCCCTTCAAAATCGGCCGCTAAATCGGCATCCAAAACGAGGTAGAAGGTGCTGCCTTGGAAGAATGCAGTAGCGTCTGCTTCCTTGGATACGGAAAGCTCAGCCTGCGTTGCGGCGTCGCCCAAAGGATTCAAAAATGCAGCTTCCACCATGCCAACTTCCGGATTGTCAGAAGCCAAACTGAGCACGAACGAACGAACGTTGGCAAAGCCCAGCGAATCGTTGGGAACTACGGTGGCCGAACTCAATCGTGCGGACCGTATCTCTAAATCGTCGGCGCCCAAAAGGGCGGGCAAGTCCACTTGAACCACGTACTGACCCTGGTTGGGACCTTCAAACAAAGGACCTTCCAAAGTAAATTCGAGGTCATTCAGCTCAATGGGAACGGTTTCTTGTTGGCCAGAACAAGCGGCCAAAAGGACTGCGGGAAGAAGCAGAGCCAGAAGTTTAGTCAATCGCATAGTTGTAATTTTATAGGTTCGTTGCGTCAAAAATAGGTTGTAGCCGTCTAGTTCTTGTTGAAGCAGGCTGGATAATGGGGCGCTGAATTTGCAAATTGTATTATTCGTGGAGGTCAATGTTGCAAAAACTGCAAATGATTACATGAATTATCGACGTAATTTGAACGTGTTTTTGTTCCCTAATGATGAGACGCATCTCGAAACTTTTAGCCTTGTCGGCTCTCCTCCTTGCCTGCACCCAGTGCACCATCACCAACGGAGGGTATTTGTCTGATTTTAAGAAGTCGTACGCCAATGTGGACGAGCTCAAGAAGGAGTACCCGCAGCTGGAAACCAAAAGAGCCACTCCTTCAGCCAAGAACACACAACCGCGCAGTTTGATGCAGGCGGGGCAACCTACGGGCTCCCCCTACCTCAAAGCGCATTTGAAAAACGGCCACGTCTTGGTCTTCACGGAGTCGTGGTGGTTGGACGAGGAACGTTCGCTCGTGCGCGGCTCTGCACTGAACTACGGCTTGGACCGTCGGCTCGTAGGACCCCAGGATTCCGTTGCTTGGGCAGACGTTTCCCTGTTTGAAACGAACCGCCCACTCCCCTCCAACAGCGCCCTGCGCATGGCCTCCATGACCGTTCTGTTTGTAGCAGACGTAGCGCAAGGCATCATTTGCTTTACCGTGGAAAAAGCCTGTTTTGGCTCGTGTCCCACTTTTTACCTCGACGACTCCACGGACGTTCGTGGTGCGGACGCCGAAGGATTTTCCAACGCCCTCCTCCCCTCTGCCGCCTACGCAGACGTTGATTACTTAGGCACCCGCGAGGTGAAGAACGGTACCGTTTCCCTCACGGTTAAAAACGAAGCCCTAGAAACACACGTCATCCAAGGACTGCACCTGCACGCCGTTCCCGTGGATGCGGGCGAGTGTGCGCTCCAAGGAACCAACAAACGTTTTTACCGCAGCCGCCAAGAGCTTCCCCTGCAGCACGCAACCGCCCAAGAAGGAGACATTACCGAGTGGGTTGTGGCGCGCGACGGACGGGAGCGTTGGCATCCCGCCAGCGCGGAAAATTTGGCGCAAAAAGAAGTTCTGGAGTTTACGTTTGACGCCCGCCAATGGGACGGACGCACGCCCTTGGGGGTTTCGGTGGATTTTCGGCAGTCGTTTGTGACAACGTTCCTGATGTACAGCGCCATCGGCTATTTAGGAACGGACTATGCGCACTACTTGGCGCGGGCAGAACGTTCGCCGCGCGCGGTGAATCCGCTTTCTTTTGAGACCGGCATTGGACGCGCTCTGGGCGGTTTGGAACTGGAATACTGGAACCACAAAACCCAGGAATGGGTCTATGTGGATCGTTTCCACGAGACCGGCCCCATCGCCATCAACGCGCAAACCCTACCCCTTCCTGCCTTCGCCGCGCACAACGGAGAAATCCGCCTGCGCATGCGCGCCGCACAAGGTTCGTGGCGACTGGACCGCGTAGCACTTTCCGTTTTGAACGAGGAGGCCTCCCCCATTTTACTGCCCCCCGTCCCTTCTGTTGGGCCCGACGGTTCTGCTCCTTCGCCTCCCCACGCACTGGCACAACCCCTGGCAAAACCCAACGCTGCCGGTGCCGCCGCCGCTCGCGTCAACCTACCGGGCACCACCTACCTCCAAACGTTTGCGGGCGATCTTCCCGCCGGACGAACCGCACTTTTTTTGGAGTCCGAAGGGTACTACTTGGAGTGGTCCAGACAAAGTTGGTTGGGGTACCGAGATTTGAGCAAGTTTGCTCAAATGGTCTACCGCCCGGATCACTATTTGAAACAGGTCGCCCCGGAATTCAAGGCCGTAGAGGCTGCAATGGAGGAAGTTTTTTGGTCTACCAAACAGTATTCTAACCCTTTGAATTTGAGCCATGGAAACTAATCTTGCGCTACGTTCACTTTATCAATTGGCTCGCCCCATGGCTGCTCCGATTTTTGGTATACTTCTGCTTGTCGTCAGCAGTTGCACGGCTCCTTTGGAAATGAAAGAAGCCAGTCGCTTGCCGATGTATTCCGACGTTCAACGTTCCCCCCAAGGTGCTTTAGCGGTGGTGTATCAAGGATTTGGAATTAAGGCTGTGGGGGAACTCATTGCGGTGGACGACAAACGAGTGTACCTTTTGTCTCCCTACTCGTCCAGTTCGGGTCCTCGGACGGCGCCAACCCTCACGCGCATCAAACGTTCCGAAATCGAAAAAATGCACGTCATTTTTGCGCAGAACAACACCGTACCCATGCGGCGTTTGGCCACAGCCTCCTACGTTTCGCTGTTCTCCCATCTGTTTTGGGCATTTGTGACCGTTCCCGTCAATTTGCTTTGGATCAACGGAACCTTGGCCCACGACTTGGGCGAATACCGCATGGAAGTTTCGGTAAGCGAGTCAGCGCGCTTCGCGCGCTTCCCACAAGGCCTGCCGGAGGGCCAAACTTGGGAAACTTTGCGCAACCAACTTTAGAAAATTGTACGATGTCCTTGGCAAAAGCCGCACCCGCATGGGGGCGGCTTTTGCGTTTTCAGCAGCTCATTACCCACCTAAGGAACAACGCAACGTCGGCTGAACAGGATTCAAACCAATCGCCCTTGTTGGATGTCCGCTACCACGGTAGGGTCCAATAAAGTGGTGGTGTCGCCCAAGTTCTCCAATTCGCCTACGGCAATTTTGCGCAGTATGCGGCGCATGATTTTGCCGGATCTCGTTTTGGGCAAACCTTCCACAAATTGAATCTTGTCCGGCTTGGCTATGGCACCAATGATTCGCGCCACGGTTTGGTGGATGTCTTGGCGCGTCAGTTCTTCGTCTTCGTGGATTGCGTTGAAGAGGACGTACGCGTAAATGCCTTGGCCTTTGATGGGGTGCGGGTAACCCACTACCGCACTTTCCACCACCCCTGCGTGGCGGTTGATGGCGTTCTCCACTTCGGCCGTACCGATGCGGTGCCCGGAAACGTTGAGGACGTCGTCCACCCGGCCGGTGATGCGGTACCTACCTTCTTCGTCCCGCAAACAGCCGTCGCCCGTAAAGTAGAGGTTGTCGTAGGTAGAGAAATAGGTTTGCCGGCACCGTTCGTGATCGCCGTAGGTAGTACGCAGGATACCGGGCCACGGGAATTTGATGCAGAGGTTGCCGCTGACGCCGTTTCCCTCCAGCTCATTACCGTTTTCGTCCACCAAAATTGGTTGAATACCGGGCAACGGATAGGTGGCGAACGTTGGCTTCGAAGGCGTGACGCCCGCTAAATTGCTGATGAGTACCCCTCCGGTCTCTGTTTGCCACCAGGTATCCACAATGGGGCATTGGTTGGCACCGATTCGGTCGTCGTACCAGTGCCACGCCTCTTGGTTGATGGGTTCACCGACGGTTCCCAGTACTTTTAAGGAATCGAGTTTTTTGCCTGCCAAGGGGGCGTCGCCAAAGGCCATGAGGCTGCGGATGGCCGTGGGGGCAGTGTAAAAAATATCCACGTGGTGTTTTTCCACGATGTCCCAAAACCGACCGGCGTCGGGCCAAGTGGGTATTCCTTCAAACATCAACGAGGTGGCGCCCGCACTCAGCGGACCGTATAAAATGTAGGTGTGCCCGGTGATCCACCCGATGTCTGCCGTGCAAAAGTGGGTCCAGCCGCGCTGGTACTGAAAAACGTTGACAAACGTGTAGTTGGCCCAAACCATGTACCCCCCGCAGGTATGAACCACCCCCTTGGGCTTGCCCGTTGAGCCGGAGGTGTACAGGATGAAGAGGAGGTCTTCCGCGTCCATTTCTTCGGCGGGGCAAAAGGGATTTCCTTGGGTTTCTACTTTTTTGATTTCGTCCTCCCACCAGCAATCGCGACCCTTGAGCATGGACACCGGAACCCGGGCGTGTGAGGCCACGATCACGCATTGTACCGTTGGGCAGGCCATCAAGGCATCGTCGACGACGCTTTTCAGCGGGATGACTTTGGTGCCCCGAAGCGCACCGTCTTGGGTAATGACGCAACTCGCTTGCGCGTCTTGGATACGATCCGCAATGGACTGTGCGGAAAACCCGCCAAATACAACCGAGTGAACCGCGCCAATGCGCGCACAAGCCAAAACCGCAATGGCCAATTCCGGAACCATGCCCATGTAAATACACACGCGGTCACCTTTTCGAATTCCGTGGTTTTTGAGAACGTTGGCGAACTGCATCACCTTGAAATGCAACTCTTTGTACGTCAATACCCGGTGTTCCTCGTCCGGGTTGTTGGGCTCAAAAACCAAAGCCGGCTGGTCGCCCTTGGTAGCCAAATGCCGGTCCAAGCAGTTTTCGGTAATGTTCAATTTGGCGCCCGGAAACCATTGAATCATGGGTTCTTTGAAATTCCAGCTGAGCACCCGATCCCATTTTTTGCGCCACACAAAATGCTCGGCAATACTGGCCCAGAATTCTTCCGGTTTTTCAATGCTGTGCGCGTAGGCCAATTGGTATTGCTCGATGGAGCGGATTTGGTAGGGGGTGAACATGGACCGCTGCGGATGAATAATTCGATTGGTTGGAGTGGAAACAAACTTAATCAAAACGAACGCGAAACGGGCAAATCGAGAATCCTTAATCCTGCAACGAATTCAAATAAAGTATTGGCATAAAATGAGGACACCCCTTGACGCTTCGAATAATCGATGCCTCAAGAGGTGTCTCATCGTACGTTACGCAGACCTTACTCTACAAAGGACCCACGTTAGCGTTCCTGGGGTAGCGCAGCACGTACCGATAGGCGGTGCTCCAAGGTTTGTCCTTGCCGACGGTAGTTTTCCAAGTCAAAATACCGGTTTCCAAATTCCGCTTGCCGCCGCCCCATTCCGGTTGGATCAAGCTCACTTCTTCCGCCCGCGGCATGGGCGTGCGGTCTTCCACCACCACGTCAATCGGTTTTGAATGAAGGGTGTTGATCTTAAGCGTGTAGCTGTACGACCGTTCTACTTTGCCGCCTTTGTTGTCGGTTGTAACGGTTGGTTTCCATTCCACCGAGGTTCTGGGATCGGCGCCCATGGCCAAATCCAGCGTGTCCGTTGCTCCTTGGAAAGCAAGGTAGGTGTTGCCCACCAAATTGTTCTCCAAATAGATATTGGCCGGGCCGTCCAGCAGCACCAAGGTGTCCCAGCCCGGGACGCGTGCCACCAAAAAGACCCGCAAATCCAAACGCGGTGCCGTATACCGGCTCAAATCAGCCTTCAAAACTTGGGTCTCCAAAGAAATTTCGCGGGATTCTTGGTGCGCAAACGAATACGTTCCCGGCAAGGTCAACGAATACCCCACCAAGCCGTCGGAACGCTCGGCATCGTCAAAGCTGGCCAATTTAAACCGGGAATTGCCTGCTGTGGCGTCAATTTCCAGGCTGTTGTCTTCCACCGCCATTACTTCAGATGCAGCGCGGCCACTACGTACAGCCACAGTTTCATATTTTACCGCTTGCGGCCCCACCCACCACGGCCGAAGCACCGGCGTGGTCATTCCCCCAAGCGGACGGTTGGAACCCAGGACCACGGATACTTTCTTCCAATCCAAACCTGTTTCTTGGGTGATCGTGGCCTTGGATAGAAGATCCAATCGGCCCGATGCGGCATCGTCCATGCGTACTTCGTAGCGCGGGTTCCACGAAGCCAGCGAGGTGGCCGTTTCCAACGAAAACAAAGCGGTGGCCACCGGTGCTTCCGCGGAAACCTCCAACACCAAAACGCTTTCTTGGGCGGCGTGCTTGTTCACTTCTTCCTGGTACTTCTGGTTGACGCGTTGCGTTCCGCGTTGCGCTTGGTCCAAATTCTTCTGTGCCAACGACGACCTCCGCACCCACTCGGCAGCAGATTGTGCCCAAAACTTTTGGTTTGACTCGGTATAAACCGTTTGCTGGGTGCTGCGCAAAAACGCCTCCTTTTCCAATTGGATGATGGCTTGTTGACTGCGTCCCTGTTCGTCTACCGATTTCCAGAACGCCAGGCTGTCCCGCCAAATTTTCAACTCCGGAACCGAATTCCAATCCGTAGAGCGTATTTCAACATGGTATCCATTCACTTTGATGGCGTTACGCGTACGCAGTTGAATGGATTGTTCGTCCAGTTGCTGCGCCAACCCGGTCACTTCCACAGTGGAATTTCCGGCGGGCAATGCCACCGAGAAGCTTTGCGTCAAAACCGCTCCGTCCAAATACAAACGCACGTCGTGCAGCGTTGCTTTGGCGGTGCGATCCGGTTGAGCTGCGGTGGCATGAGTGGAGAATCCTATCGCAAATACTACGAACGCAATTGCGGTCCACACGAAGGAGCGTTGGTTTCCACCGGTTTCAAAAAAGTTTTTCATGAATCGATTATTTCTTTAAAATTAGGCTAAAATCGTGCCACCAAGGGCCCCTGCGCTTGTTTGGTTTTTTGAAACAAGGTCGTACCTGAACGAAACAACGCTGCTGTCCGGGTCTGCCCAATAGATTTCCAACGGATAGCGGAGAACCGTTGCTCCACCTGCGGTGTTGATAAATTGGATGAAAAACGTTTCGGTGGTTTGGTTCAAGCGGGATCTGCGGTTGCGGGACCACGCCGCGCTGTACGCCGCTTGGAAATCGGGGCAACCGGTGCTTTTGGTGTACTGCTTGGAGCCGGAATTCCTGAGTCATCCAGACACCGCATTACGGCATCTCCGTTTTGTGGTGCAAAGTTTGGCGCAAATGCGCTTGGAATTGGAACCCTATGGCCACTCCGTTTACGAGTTTTCCGGGGGAATCGATGATTTAATGAATCATTTGCTGCATCAGGGCTATCAACCTCAGCTGTTCAGCCATCAGGAGACGGGTCTTTGGACGACGTATCAGCGCGATTTGCGGGTGCATCAGTGGTGCAAAGACCAGGGCGTGGTGTGGACGGAATTTCCCACCAACGGAATCATTCGAGGATTGAAGGAACGTTCCCGATGGGAAGAAACGTGGCGAAAGCGCGTGGAACAAGAACCGTTTCCGGCCGTGCATGCGGAATTGGTACCTTTTGACGGGGCGTCGGATGGGTTGCTGCACACCGGACTTTTGGCGGCGCATGCGGCCGCTCTTCCGGAAGACGGAGACGCGCGGGTATTCCAGCCGGGCGGCGAAGCCGCCGGCTGGGCCTACTTAAACTCCTTTGTTCGCGACCGGCTCCGCACCTACCGACGCTCGATTTCCAAACCTCAAGCTGCCCGGCGGGGCTGCAGCCGACTGTCTCCCTATTTGGCCTGGGGCAACCTTACCGTACGTCAGGTGATGCATGCTGTGGCAGACGCAGATCCTCCCTGGCGTCAAGATCTGCAATTCTTTGTTTCTCGGCTCCATTGGCACTGCCACTTCATTCAAAAGTTTGAATCTGAGTGCCGTTTGGAATGGGAGAATCTCAACACCGGTTTTGACGCCATCCGCACCGAATTGCGACCGGACTGGGTGGAGGCCTGGTGCGCCGGAAAAACCGGATTTCCCATGATCGACGCCAGCATGCGCAGCGTTTGCGCCACGGGGTACCTCAACTTCCGGATGCGCAGCATGTTGGTCAGCTTTTTGACGCACCACCTCTGGCAACCCTGGCAAGCCGGGGTCCACCATTTGGCGCAACAATTCCTGGACTTTGAGCCGGGCATCCACTACCCACAGTTTCAAATGCAAGCCGGAACCATGGGCGTCAACACCCTGCGCATCTACAACCCGGTGAAACAAGCCGAAGAAAACGATCCGGACGGCAGCTTTTTGCGCCAATGGCTGCCCGAATTGGCCGAGCTCCCCCTCCCCTTCCTCCGCGAGCCGTGGAAGATGACGGAGTTGGAAATGCTGAGCTACGGCGTACGGTTGGGCGTAGATTATCCAAACCGAATCGTGGATCACGAGGAAGCCGCGCGATCGGCCCGCGAATTCCTGTGGGGAACCAAACGCAGCCCCGCAGCGCGTTCCCAAGTTGGGCAGATCTTAGCTCGGCACGTCGCGCGTAAAAACGCGAAGCGTCGGGGTGGACAAAGCTGAATTCAGCGCATAGCCGTCCGCAGAAAAGGAATCCACCACCTCCAAAAGGGACCCGGAATGCTCCAACACGTGCCGGGCCATGCTGCCGCGGGCACGTTTGCCAAAGACGCTCACAAAAACGGGTTTTCCGTTTTTTAGTTCGCGAAAATCGCAGCGAAGGATGGGTGCTTTCAAGCCCGTCGCATCCAAAACTGCTCCGTATTCACCGGAAGACAAGTCCAACAACCAGTCGCCTTGCAACTCACGAGCCAGTATCGGGGTGATTTTGTTTTTCCAAAACGCGGTTGGGCCCGACGCCACTCCCAAGGGCCAGGAGAGGCCCATCTCGCAACGGTAGGGCAAAACGCGGTCCGTGGGGCGAAGGAATCCGTACAGACCGCTTCCAATGCGCAAGTGCTCCTGCGCTCGAAGCCAGGTGTCAGCAGACCAGTGCTGCGCCTGCAATCCGGCGTAGGCGTCCCCGGTGTAGGATAAGGCGGCAGGCGCTCCCAGTCCTGCGGGGTAATCTTTCCACCAGGATTGGTGCATTTGGGTGGTTGCTTGGGCTAATGCAGCAGAAACAGAATGAAGTTGCGCGTTATGGGCAGCAGACAATTGCGCCAACTTTTTTCCCAAACGAAGAGCTTCGGAGGCAAAATGAGGCTCGGTAAGGGGTAAGCCATCGGGTAACTCCGCCAGGCGCTGCATGCCCTTAGAGGGCGATAGCCAAATTCGGTAGGACACGTTAGAGCGGATTTTGATTTTTCCAGTGGTTCAGGCGCTTCGCCGCTTCGTCCAAGGTGGCGTCGTTCTTGGCAAAACACAACCGAACCGCAGGCGGAACTCCCGTTGCGTTCACGTAAAAAGGCTGCAAGGGAACCACCGCAACTCCGGCGTCCGCCGCGCGAGCCCGAGCCCAGGCCCAATCGTCTGTTCCGTGGGGCAGCCGGACGGTTAGGAAATAACTTCCGGCGCACGGTTGAACGTCCCACCCCCCGGCGCGCAGCGCGCGATCCAGTCGGTCCCGCTTGTCTTGAAAAAAACGGGCCAAGGACTCCGGGTAATCGGGCCGCACCTCCAAGGCGGATGCCAATGCTTTTTGAGCCGGCGTATTGGCCGCAAAGGCCAAAAATTGATACACCTGCCGGAATTGGGCCGTCCAGCTGGGCGGAGCCACCACCGCGCCAATTTTCCATCCGGTGGCATGGAAGGTTTTGCCCAAAGACAAAATGCGGAAAGCGCGGGACCGAAGGGAATCTACTTGGCGCACCGAAAAAGGTTCTTTGCCGTCAAAGACCATCCATTCGTAGGCCTCGTCGGACACCACAACGGCCTTTGGAAAAGGTTCCAAAGCACGAGCCAATTGATCCCAATCTTCACGGGACCAAACGGAACCGGTGGGGTTGTGGGGCGAATTGACCACCACCACACGGGTTCGCGGGGAGAGCAACGCGGACCAATCCGGTGCCGCAAAGGAGCCGGTCACCACGGTTCCCCCTGCTCGGCGAACGGCCGGACCATAAGAATCGTAGGCGGGCTCCAAAACTACGGCTTCATCGCCCGGTTGGAGCAGGGTCAAAAAGGCCGCGTACAACCCAACCGTCGCACCGGGAACTACGGTGATTTCGGAGTCCGGATCTGCTGCAGCCGGAGCATCGTTGCCCCATCGACGTCGGTCCAGAGCAGATAACGCCTGCCGCAGCGCGGGCAAGCCAGCTGCGGGCGCGTACTGGTGCCATCCTTCCGCCAATGCCGCTCGGTAGGCTTCCACCGCTTCTTCCGGCGGGCCAAATTCGGGAAACCCCTGGGCCAAATTCAGCGCTCCGTATTGCTGGGCGAGCGCGGTCATTTCCGAAAAAACCGACGGCTGAAACATTACGGCAATTCGTCTCCAGAAAAAGCAAACGGCAAAAGCTGCGACGCGTCTGGGGTTTTCCAAACGGGTCCGGCCGTGCCCGCCATGATCAAAGCGAACGGCTGCCCCTGTCTGCCGCGTTGTTCGTGCAGCGCTTGGCGGCACATCCCGCACGGGGGCAAGGGTTTGTGGCTGGTCTGACCCGACGGTGCATAGACCACGGCCATCGCAACCACCGCGATACCCGGTGCAACGGACGACGCCGTGCTCAAAGCGACGCGTTCCGCACAAATTCCCACCGGGTACGAGGCATTCTCTTGATTGGTCCCCACCAAAATGCGGCCGTCTGCCAAACGAACGGATGCCGCTACGTGGAAACGGCTGTACGGCGCGTGCGCCAGGGGAAGTCCGCGCGCTGCAGACTGCACCAACTCCGCGTCCTCCGGGAGTAAATCCGCGCGATCCTCCCAAGTGTCTAACTCAATCTGCCACGTACTCATTCAACTCTTTAATTTACTGATTTACTGCTTTCCAATCGATTCCTGTTGAAGTAGAGCATTACCACAGCCACCGCCAGCAATACCGCTCCGGCAACAAAAGGCGCCGCGGGAAAATAGACCGGTGCTCCCGGTTTGGTAAATTGAGCAAAAATCTGGGTCATGAGCGGTGGGCCCACAATGGCCGTAGCACTCATCAAACTTGTCAATGCCCCTTGCAACTCGCCTTGTTCGGACGGCAAAACCTGACCGGAAATCAATCCTTGAATGGCCGGTCCGGAAATTCCGCCCAATGCATACGGAATCAGGAAGAGCAACAGCATCCAGCCTTCTGAAGCAAAAACAAACAACGTCATGCCCAACAGCCAGAGCGACATCCCCACAAAAACAGCGCGTTTGTTGCCCAATTTGGGCACCAAATAGCGAATCAGTCCGCCTTGCACCACCGCATTCAAAATGCCGACCACGCCCAAAGACCACCCTACCTCCTTCTCGCCCCAATGGTAGCGCTCCATGGTCACGTAGGCCCAGGTTCCTTGAACCGCGTGGGAGGCCAGATAAACGAAGAATAGAGAACCCACCAGGGCCAAAATGGACGGATAGCGCTTCAAGCGCAGCAAGGAACCCAAGGGATTCGCACGTCTCCAATCAAACGGCCGGCGGTTTTCCGGAGCCAGCGATTCCGGAAGAATGAAAAAGCCGTAGGCGGCATTCAACAACGTCAAGATGGCTGCGGCATAAAAGGGAATCCTTGATCCATAAGCCCCCAAAACGCCTCCCAACACCGGTCCTATGATGAAACCCAACCCAAACGCGGCACCAATCAAACCAAAGTTTTGCGCACGCTTTTCCGGCGTGCTGACGTCCGCAATGTAGGCTGCTCCGGTGGTGAAACTGGCCCCCAAAATACCGCTGAGGATTCGCCCCACGAACAACCAACTCAACGTAGGCGCCAAGGCCAAAAGGAAATAGTCCAGGCCAAAACCCAACAGGGAACCCAGCAAAACCGGACGACGTCCGTACCGGTCGGACAATCCACCCACCACCGGGGAGAAAAGAAACTGGCAAATGGCGTAGGAAAACAACAACCAACCGCCGTACTCGGCTGCCTTGGAAAGGCCTTCACCGGTCAATTCTTGGATCAACTTGGGGATGACCGGGATGATGATGCCCAAGCCAATGACGTCCAGCAACAAGGTAATAAAGATGAACCCAACAGCCGGCGTTCGGCCGCTCTTGGGCGACCCCGCGGGCGGAGTGGTAGGCAACGAAACGGAATCGGTCATAGCAAACGAAGGTAAGCACCTTCTTTTGTACTTTTCGGCGCAAATCGATTGTTTCCTTCGGTCGTAACCGGAATTTATCAACTTACCGTGCCAACCCCTGCCCCCGTTTCTGCCCCATCCGCAGCAAACCTTGGAACTCCAAGGTCCAATTCCTTGTTTCAGCCGGCGGTGTTTGTGGCCGCACTGGGGTACTTTGTGGACATCTACGACCTGCTCATGTTCAGCATCCTGCGTGTTCCGTCGCTGCAATCCTTGGGGTTGTCGGATGCGCAAATTGCCACCGAGGGTTTGCGAATCATCAACTTTCAGATGGCCGGTCTAATGCTTGGGGGCATTCTTTGGGGCGTATTGGGAGATAAACGCGGCAGACTCAAGGTGCTGTTTGCCTCCATATTGCTGTATTCGCTGGGCAATTTAGCCAACGCTTGGGTGCAAACCGTGGACCAGTATGCGTGGGTTCGATTCATCAGCGGCATTGGGCTGGCCGGGGAATTGGGTGTGGGGATTACGCTGGTGGCAGAGCTCTTGCCTAAAGAAAAACGCGGTCTGGGCACTTCCCTGGTGGCAGCCGTAGGCTTGTCTGGTGCCGTTGCCGCGTTCTTCATGAAGGAATGGCTGGACTGGCGTTCGTGCTACGCGGTTGGAGGGCTGTTGGGACTGGCCCTACTCTTCCTTCGAATCCGCGTTTCCGAATCCGGTATGTTTCAATCTGTGGCGCAAAATCCCAACGTGCCACGCGGTCGGTTTTTGGACTTATTCAGACCCCGGGCGCGCGCCATTGCCTACCTGCAAAGCATCCTCATTGGTTTGCCTACTTGGTACGTCATCGGCATACTGGTTTCCTTCTCCAGAGAATTTGCCAGAGACCGTGGCTTACCGGGCGAAGTGGACCCTGGGTTTGCCATCATGGTGGCGTATGCTGCAATTTCCCTGGGTGATTTGGCCATTGGATTTTTGAGTCAGGCCTTGCGCAGCCGCAAAAAAGCCCTGTACATCTTTTACGGCATTACCGCCGCCGGCCTAGTTTTCTTCTTCCAGGCGCAGTCCACGACGGAACTTTATGCGGCGTGCGCCTTGTTGGGATTTGGAACCGGTTTTTGGGCCCTGTTTGTGACCATGGCTGCGGAGCGCTTCGGCACCAACCTGCGCGCCACGGCAACCACCACCATTCCCAACATGGTCCGCGGGGCCTTGGTTTTGATTTCCGCCCTCTTTACCGCCTTGCAAAGCCACTTTTCCTACACCCACAGCGGCATGCTGACCGGGCTGGTGGTGGTATCCTTGACGGCCTGGGCTGCCCTACACCTCCCGGAAACATTCGATCGCGATTTGGACTTTATTGAATCGTAAACAATTCTGGAACGCCGGCAACCAAAGCGTACCTTTGTACTGGAGTCGATTATGGGGTGTTTTTCTCGCCTTAAACCGTTTCAATCAACTACTGCTCATCCTTTTTTACCAATCCTATTACCATGGCCTCTGGGGTTTCCATTTTTGATCAAGAACAGAAATACAACTACAGCGAACCGGCTGCACTGTGCGACCCTGCTGCTTTTGCGCAGGTTGTGGAGAGCCGCAGAAGTGTGCGCGTTTACAACGGTGATCCCATCCCCGAAGAAGTTGTTCGGGAGTGCTTGCGCTTGGCCCTTCTGGCGCCCAACTCCAGCAATTTACAGACTTGGGAGTTTTATTGGGTCCGAGATCCGGAGAAAAAGGCTGCCTTGGTGGAGGCGTGTCTGAACCAACCTGCTGCGAAAACAGCGGCTGAATTGCTGGTTGCGGTTTCGCGACACGATTTGTGGCGCCAACGCAACAACCAAATGTTGGGACTGTTCAACCCCGAGAAAATCGCCAAACGGAAATCCGCCTACCAGTACCACAACGTGGTGATTCCCATGGCCTACGAACAAGGAATTTTGGAATGGCGGGGCTGGATCAAACGTTTGGCCATGTGGGTCCGTGGCCTTTCCAAGCCCACCCCCCGCAGTCCAAAAAGCAATTCAGACATGCGGGTCATTGGGCACAAGTCCGTGGCTTTGGCGTGCGAAAATTTAATGTTGGCCTTCCGAGCAAACGGATTCGACACCTGTCCCATGGAGGGATTCGACGGAGTTCGCGTTCGACGCATTCTGAACTTGCCTTCGAGTGCGGAAATCACGATGGTGGTATCGGCTGGTAAACGCGCTGAAAATGGCGTCTACGGCAAACGACTGCGGTTTGATTCGGCGCAGTTCATCAAAGAGGTATGATGCGTACGGTGCACAGCACCCAAGGAAAGAGGGCGTGTTCTGCGGATTTACTTGGATCTTTTTTTGCGGTTATTCCTGTATGCGATTGGCACATAATTCCTTTTGAACATCGAGTCTCCAAAAGGAAGAAGAAACAACCACGAATCATTTCTTTGCTGTGAGACGGCTCGTACGTTTGGTCTTTTTCGTGGCCTCCGCAGTGATGGCACTGACCGCACTTTTATTGGTTCGGATGGCTGGACGTCGCCCGCACGCCCACGATTGGATATACAAAACCTGGCGCCGTTCCTTTCTTTGGGCCATGGGCATTCGCGTTGCGTCCCGAGGCAGTGAATACAACGGACCTGCTCTTTTGGTAGCCAACCACCGGTCGTATGCCGACGTTTTGTTTGTTCACTCGCCGCTTCCCGTTGTTTTTTTGAGTAAAGCAGAGGTTCGCAATTGGCCTTTGATCGGATGGGCCGCTCGTGCTTTGGGTACCGTTTTTGTCGATCGATCCAACAAAGACAATCGTCGAGCAGCGCGACAAGCATTGCGGGAACGGATGCACCACGGCGAATGCCCTGTGGTTTTTCCGGAAGGCACTACCGTCGCCGAAGGGTTGTTGCCTTTCCACCCCGGTATGTTTGCCGTTGCAGCCGAGGAGGGATGGCCCGTAGTGGCAACCGCCCTAGAATACTCGGATCCAAGCATGGCCTGGGTGGGGGATGAAGCATTTGTTCCTCATTTGTTGCGGGTATTGGATCACCCGCGCTGGACCGTACATCGCGCGGTATCGCCTCCGTTTCTAAACCGCGACGCCGACGCCCTTCAGCGTGAAGTCCGTGCTTGGATGGCGGAAAACTTGGATTCATTGCGCCTGGATGCCCAAAATAACTAGACTTTGCGAAAAAACACCCGAATTGGGCGAAATCTAAGAACCAAACACAACCGAACGCGTTTTCCTACTTATGGCTTGGAACCGAGCAACAACAACACTTCTGGACGCCTTAGACGCCGAGTGGATTGAGAATACGCGCGATGCACCGCTTTTTTTTCAGCCTGCCTGGCTGAGCGGATTGGAACAACACAACACCGGCTGGTGGGCTGAAGGCTGGCGGTGGTACCGAAAAGACGGAACCGCTGCAGCCCGAGCCGTGGTTCATCGCGTTTCCGTGTCAACGAACCAAGGCGATACCTACGTTCAAACCAACCGAGCCTCCACCGGTGGTGCTTTCCGAAATTTACTGCGCCGTTGGGCTCCTAAAGGCTTTAATACCACTGTAGTTGGACCTCTTTTCGCAACCGATCTCAACCCAATTTACTTTCACTCAAGCGCAACGGAAGAAGAGCGGATTTCCATTACACAAGACTTAGCTTCCGCCTTGTTGCGCGAAAAAAGCAGTGTTTTGTTGGTCAAAGATGCCGGCGTGCCGTTGGCCCAAGAGCAGTCGCTCTGGTTGCATCGTGGCTTTCATCCCTACGAGGTGGAACCGCTCATGGAGCTTACGCTGGATCCGGACTGGAAGAACGAAACCGATTACTTCGCCGCCTTTAAAACCAAATTCCGGACCAAGGCCCTTTCGGTGCGATCGCGCAGCGCGTCTTGCCGTTCCGTCTCTGTTCGTGCCGACAACTGGGACCTTTGGTTTCCTTCGCTGCAGGACTTGTACCAACAAGTTGAATCGCGAGCAGGATTTAAGCTGCATCCCTTTCCATTAGGTGTATTGAAAACGTGGCTAACTACTGCAGCAGAGTTTGTGCACCTGTCGGTCTATTTGCACGGCGAAGACGACCAACCCGTAGGTTTCAGATTTGGTTGGATGCATCGTGGAGCCCTTCATGCCCTTTTCGTTGGCATGGATTATTCCCAACACAAAGATTTGTGTGTTTACCCACGAATGCTTTATGATTTTGTTGAATATGCAATTGAGCACCAAGCAGAAACAGTCCACTTGGGCAGGACCGCCGCCGAAATGAAAAGTGGATTGGGAGCCGTTCCCATCCGATCGGCCGGGCTTACCCGTGTTGCAAATCCTCTTTTAAATGCCATGATTCAGCCATTTCTAAAAAAAGTTATTCCTCCAACGTACCGGGTGGACTTACCGTTTAAAAAAATCCTTCCATTGCTGCTTTTGACTACTGTTTTGGGCTTTGGTCCCATAGCTCGGGCACAAGAAAATGAACCGAAGGGATTGAACTATTCAGCGCTTTCCAGTTGGGCCATGCACCCGGAAGTTTCCTTACGAAACGAGGTCTTGTTGTTACCACGCTATACGCCGTCCAAAGAATTACCCGTGCGTCCTGCCGTATTCTATGTATACCCAACCTTCTACGATCGGGGCAAATCCTGGGGAGTAGATCCCCGAGACCCAAAGCACCAAAAGGAGGTGATTGATAAAGCACTCCCCAACCAGGCTGGAGTCTTTGTCCAAAGCGCGGATGTTTACGTTCCCTACTACCGCCAAATGCGCATTGACGGCTACTACACTCAGATTCCCGAAGAACGTATGGCTGCCCGCGCTGCATTCGACACCGCCTATTCCGACGTTGTCCGAGCCTACCAAGTATTTTTGGCAACGATTCCGTCCGGGACCCCCATAGTCGTTGCTAGCCACAGCCAAGGGACCAACCACGCAGAGCGTCTGTTGCGGGAAGTTATCTTGCCGGATGCGGAGCAACGATCGCGTTTGCTTTTGGCCTACTTGATTGGAATGCCCATCAAAAAGAATTCTTTAGAACCCTATTGCCTGCCTTGTTCTACTCCGGAACAAACCGGCTGCTTTGTTTCCTGGAGAACCTTTGGCAAAGGATTCTATCCTAAGGTGTACGGGGACTCCATTGCAACCATCAACCCAATGACTTGGTCTGAAAACTTACCCATGAATCCTGCCGATAGTCATCAGGGTATTCTATTTGGCTCCGGGTCACTAAAACACCCACAGTCCTTGGTTGTTTCTGTTGAATCAGGTACCCTTCAAGTTCGCGAATTGCAAATGCCTTGGTCCTTTTTCTATCGATGGAAGAACTACCATGTAGGCGATTACAATTTGTTCTGGTTGAATATTCAAGATAATTTCGAGCACAGAATTTCTGCTTGGAATGTCAAGAATCACTAAATTCAATCCATGGACAAAGCTCATTTACACGAGCCCCACGCGCCCTTAAATGGTTGGAGGGGATGGGTTCAAGCCCATGTACGAGAATTTGTATACGGCGGAATGGACGGTGCAGTAACCACATTTGCCGTAGTAGCGGGCAGTGTAGGCGCTGGACTGAGTGCAACAACTGTAATCATTCTTGGTGTGGCAAACTTGATTGCCGACGGATTTTCGATGGCGGTAGGCGCCTTCCTGGCTCAAAAAACAGACCGAGAATCGTACGATAGACACAAGCAAAAAGAGTATTGGGAAGTGGAGCATCTTCCGGAAATTGAACGAGAAGAAATTCGCGAGATATACCGCAACAAGGGTTTCACAGGCAGCGCCTTAGAACATGCCGTAGAAACCATTTGTTCGGACAAAGACCGTTGGGTGGACGAAATGATGAAGTACGAACTGGAGCTCGAGCCCGTGACCGAATCTCCGTGGTCCGTGGGGTTGGTGACCTTCCTAGCTTTCAATACCGTTGGCGCTGTTCCTTTAATCGTTTATGTTGCACCGGGATTGTTGCCGCATGCGGTGAATCCGTTTCTGGCAGCGTGCAGTTTAACCGGTCTGGCATTTTTGGGAATTGGCTGGATGAAGAGTCGCATCAACAACACCCCACTTATTCGCAGTGCTTCCGAAACTCTGTTGCTTGGGGCCGCCGCGGCTTCGTTGGCTTATTTCGCTGGCTTTTACTTGGAAAGTTTGTTGAATTAATCAATTCATATCCTTGAATTTTAGTTTACTAGCTACAATTATCAACTCTTTCATTGCCGAAGACTGATCCAAATTCAACAGCTCGGTATTCATGGAATACTCCCAAAATTCCGGTCCTACAGTACGCACCCGGTAGCGACCGCTCGGGATGCGCTCGGTTTTCACTGCGTGAGCATCCAACAACAAGCGAACCACTTGACCGGTTTCTACTTCCGTAAGCAGCACCAACGCTTGAGCACCGTCATCTTCTGATTGCAAGCGAAGGTTTAGCTTGACCCACGCTGCTCGGTGACCCTTGTTGCTATTTCCCAATTGCACGCCTTGAACCACACGCACCTGAACATTCCATTTGCCCAAGTAGTGTGCGAATCCTTGAAACTGATAGCTTCCGATTGAACCCAGTTTACCTTCCGTTTGAAGACCGAATTCATACGTTCCAACAGCTTCTCGCAGCCGGCCTGCAGCAGCATAAAACCGATGGGCGCCTAGGCCAATTCCAGCACTCCCCCCAAGTCCTTCGTTCTGTGCGAAAAATGAAGACTCTAGATACCAGGATGGACGGTAATCCTTGCCTCTCGTTTGATAGCGTTGACTGCTTTGGATTCGCCAACTGTCACCGGAAACCATTGCTGAAGCGTGAAGCCCCGGCAGTGCTTGCCACGAAGTGCGAAGTTGACCCAACTCCAAATTTTGGGATCGATACTGTACTTGAACTTTCCGCCAATGAGCCTCAACTAGAATCGGTGTTTGCTTCGACCAACCTCCCGCCACACGAAACCGCGGTAGGAAGCCCATTGGTTCCGTGCTTACGTTCCAGCGCTTTCCAAAATCGTACCGAAATTGACGATATAATCCGGAAATCCTCAATCCCGTGTAGGGGTGGTAGTTCAATCGAGTACTTAAATTAGGGCGAACCCATTGGCATTGAGCAGATAGGCGCTTGCTGTTCCAATCGTACCAAACTCCAGCGTGCAACGGACCACGTTGGTAGTGTGCTTGAGCCCAATAGCTGGCCGACGACTTTACTACATTCAATCCGCCACTCTTGTTACTCCAAGCCACGAACGTTCTACTTCCCAACTGGCTCCATTGAACGGTATGGTGCGATTGACGAAATTGTGCATTTGCCCCAGGGGTGAACTGGTATCCATTGGGTTGGAGATTGATTTGACTGCTCAAAGCAAGCGACCAAATCCATGGAGTCACAGGGTCCATTGCCAACGTCTTCGGTCGTCGTCCAGCACCACCAAACGCCCTAAACGTTGCGAGACAGAGGACCAACGAATGCGTTTGGTTTCTCCGGGCAACAGTACCCATTCGTTCTTTTGAAGGGACAACCCACGTTCGGACCAAGTTGCACGCGGCATCCACAGGGCTGCCGATTGATTGGAGAGTTCTAACCACAGACCCGTGCTGTCGCGTTCCGGACGTACCGAAACCAAGGAATCCGGTATTACTCCCCCTCCGGCCAGCAAGGCAACTCCGTACCGCATAACCGCTACCAAACCGATGGAATCCTTAGACGCTTCCCATTGGTATGCTAAGGCTAAAGCAGGTTCTATGTAAACCATACAGGCAGACGTACTTCCGCGATCCAATGTGTCTGCGTGAAAGGGGATTTTCACCTTTTTTCCTGCAGGAATGGACACCGAACGCTGAATTTTCACAGAAGCCACTAGCTGAGAATCCACCGCAGGTGAATTTCTGGGCACCAACGGTCGAACCGTCAAAATGGCCGTTTCAATATGCTCGCTTCGGTTCCAAACTTCAATGCTGCCCGAAACGTTTTGATTGGACTTAAACCGATGCGCCAAGCCATTGACCACTTCCAATTGCGCCTGGCTTGAAAATGAGGCCGCGGCGAGCGCCGCGGCCAGGGCCCCGAGCCGCCAACCGGCGGCTCGGGGTTGCTTCCCAGTACCCATTTTATCAGTAATTGGATAACGTGTACAACATAATGTACGTTCCCGAATGCTGGGTACGCACCAACTCCGGATTAAAGTCCAAGAAGTGCAACACTTTTACCCCTGCATTGGATCCGGTACCGGTAAAACCGCTTTCAATACCATCTGCAATAAGTCCTGTGGTATTTATACTGCTTAAAGACGTATTGTAGTAATTACCCAGGTTGCCAATTACGGGTGGCGTTGAAACGAAGTTAAGCGACAATCCTGGGGGTAATGTTGGTTGCACCTCAACAGAAATACTGCGGAAATTATCCGGAGCGGTAGACGCAATGCTGGTAAACTGAATAAATGCATCGTGAAATCCAGTTACAACCGGAACATCTCCGGCCACGGTTGGGGAAACAATGGGAAAGGATAGCGACTTAATGGGGTTGCCGGCTTGGTCCACAATGCGCATCATAGCAACCTCATCGATGGCAATATCTGCGGCAATATTGGGAGTATTTTGACCAAATGCGGCCAAGGGAAGGAGAACGGCCAAGCCGCTCCAATTAATCTTAGACATGGAATTTTGTTTTTAAGTTTATTTAACGAGCGGACGTCGGCCGAAATCCAAGTGCAAAATTGGCCGGTGCCGAAATGCGTCAAAAAAAAATTCGACGAACACCCCAAAACAGTCGTTGAACGAGTGCCCTCATGGGTTGAACCGTCGAAATGCAGAAGTACTTAAAAACAAAAAGGGCCGCCTCCAAAGAGACGGCCCCACCGAACAACGTAAAAAGTTGTCCGAACGGAAATTACTTGTTGTCCGAAATGGCCAAAGAGTAGATAACCAAACCAAAGCCGATCTTGTTGATGGCGTCGGCGATGTTGTAGAACAAGTTCAAGGAGCTGGCGTCGTGGCCAAAGTCCATACCGAACAAGCCACCGTAGGTACCCATGATGTAGCCAATTGGGTAGATGGCCCAACCCACCAGCACAAAATTGCGCAAGTGACGTACAGCAGTTGCTACACTTGGACCTGCGTTTGCAGCCAATTGAGCAACGTCGCCCTTCCATACCAACCACAAAATGTAGAAGTACGCCAATCCGGACAAAGCACCGTATACCCACTGCTGGGTTGCGTACTGCTCACCAGCGTAAACGGCCTCACCTACGTAGCCCAACACCAACATCGCTACAGAAGCTGCAATCAACTTCCACAACAAGCCCAGTTTAGCACCGGCTTTTTTGGTGATGAGGTAGAACTCCACGCACATCAAAGGCACGGTCAACGTCCAGTCGATGTAGCGCAAAACCACGGGGGATTCACCAGCTTCCATCCAGTAGTCGCGCATGTAGTAGTAGTGCACGGCTGCGATACCGGTAATCAAACCGGATACCAACAAGGAGGATTTCCACTGGTCGGCAACCCGACCGCGTTCGAACAAGAAGAATACGGTGGCCGCCATCATGGCCATGTATCCCGTGAAGAAAGTAAACCCAACATAATCCTGAGGATCGAAGTGGGCAGCTGCGTTGAGTAACATCATAAAGATGAGTTTAAGGGGTTAATGTACAAGTGTAAACGTATGAATTAATTTTTTGTTTACGAGTCACTTAAATGTTTTTTTACCATTTCAATTGTTAACAAGACACTTTATGTGCTCCGCTTATTAACTAACTTGGATTCTCCATTTGGCTTTTTATTTATATGGTGAACTTTTTTTTCACTCCACTTGTTTGTAAGGTATGCCTTACCGCACTCTAGACACCGAACGCATCGAATGGCGCGACCCAACCTTCTTTGAAGAAGAACGTATGGTGCGCCGGGCGTTGCCCAAAATTCATGTGCTGGCCTCTGATTTGTGGGTGCTTAGCCAGCGTTTTCAGCAAAAGCAAGATAAATTCGTCGTTGGAAGATTGGTGGTACTGGCCCAGCAATTGGATTGGTCCGAGGGTGATTGGCGTACCGGTTATGGACTGATTCGAAAACTGCATTTTCGATTTGAGCAAGCGGCAACGTATGATTGCTTTGACGATCATTTGGACGCGTGGACCTCGTGGATCTGCGTTTATGCCTTTTTTGAGTTGGTGGAAGCCAAACGAACCGATGTGCGTTGGGCTTACCGAAACAGTTTGCGTCATTTGATGAATTGAACCTTGACCGAGAAGATTGCAGGTGGCTCCTACCTCAATCTCGCCGTAAACATCGGATTGGTTCTTCTTCAGTAACTTTCACCTATGAAACCAAACGTTTTGTGCGTCACCGGTGGCATGGGCTCTGGGAAGTCGTTAACTCTTCGACTGCTTAAAGATCTGGGCTGGCCCGTATATCCGGCAGACGACCGCGCTAAATGGTTGGTGGCGCATTCCGATGAAATGCAAACCAAAATTGTCGAAGCATTTGGATCTGATGCTCTAGATGCCCAAAGACAGCCCAACGGAGCCGTCTTGAGTTCCCTGGCCTTTGCCAACCGGGATTCTTGGAACACTTTAAACGGTATCATTCATCCGTCAGTTCAGCAAGACTTTGCCCAATGGCTCACAGAAGAACCCCAATGCCTTGCACCCTGGGTCGCCAGAGAGTCTGCACTTCTTTTTGAGGTGGGCGCCAACGCTGAGTGCACCCTTGTTCTTTTGATAACGGCCTCTGAGGAGACTAGAAAAAAACGTATTGCGGCACGTCAGCCCGACCGTTCTGCGGAAGATTTATATCGACGAATGGCCTTTCAATGGTCAGACGAACAAAAAATTGCTCAACTGCGCGCTTGCGACTGGCATTTAACCAACGATGGAACTGTTGCTCAATTTACCAGTCTTTTGGTAGAAAAACTGCTCACCTTGCCGATGTGAGGCCGCCGCATGTACCAACCATAAATAAAAAAGGCCAGCATATGCTGACCTCTTTAAAAATGGTTTGGTGTAAACTAAGAACTTTTAAATTTAGCTATCCAAACCATTATCAAACTGTTTCTTTTGAAACAATTAAACCCAATCGATCCAAGATCCGATAGACGGTAGCACGGGAAACGCCTAAATAAGAAGCTAATTGATCTTTAGTCGCCCAAGTCTGTGCCCCTGGATACTTGTCAAAAGTTCGACGCAAGTGTGTTTCGCGATCTCCGCTCAATAAACGCAGCCGTTCGCGACGCTTTTTCAGAATCGCCCTACCTACTTTGAAACTGAGTTGCTCCCATGGACTGGACGACAGCCGAACTTGAAGTTCCTCTTCTTGCCGAAGAATAAGAACCCGTGTTGGCTGAATTACTTCAAAGCGACTTTGAGAAGGCTCCCCAAATAAATACTGAAATTCATTCGTGCAGTATTCACCTCCTCCAACAAAAGCGTAGATGAACGATTCGTCGTTGGACGATCTCCAAACTTCCGCCACCAGACCATCCAACACAAAATAATGGTCGGACCGAGTGTCGCCCATATCCCAAAAGACCTCCCCCGGCTTGTATTCAAACGGTCCTTCGTACCGAGCTTCCAAATCTTTGGCCCAAGCTTCAATCTCTTGCCAGTCTGCGGATAAATATTCGCGGAAACTGTCTCTTAATAGGAGATGTGCCTCATTCCGCTCTTTGGTGCCCTCTAACAACTTAGCCACGTCAATACGTTTTACTGAGAATCCGATGAACACTGGACCTGCTCAAGAGCAAAAAACTGGCGAGTTCTTCGCGCGTCAGAGAGGACAATAGTGAAGGATACTGACGCACAGCTTGTTCCAAGCGGACCTTTGGGGTGCACTGAAGCAATTGAGCGGTTCGGGCACGGTACTCTCCCAGTGATTTCAACGATAACAGATTGATTAAATCGTAGCCCAAACCGTACTCACGGTGAATGGCCGCGTAGTCTGAGGGTGAAACTTGCCATACGGAACCCGCAGTAATGCAACGCATTCCAGTGGTCGACGGTTCGTTGTAAAAATAAGTTTCTTCGCAAAAAAACAATTGATCCGGCAGCACAAGGCGAACAATTGATTTTCCATCTGTTTGAACATCTTCTTCCGCAAATACAGCTTCCAAATTGTAGTACAAACCCATTGGTAATTCGTTGGGATTCCACACGTAGTTTCCACGTTTGAACGACGGCATTGGCTGAAAGGCTCGTGCCAGCGACAATAACCCACCGCGGTACGGAGTACCGCTGGATCCCATGGCAAGCGAAAGTTTATCGTAAATTTTCAGTGAAATTTCCATGGCCCTTGGTTTGGTGATCTTCTGCAGCGTCTGCTCGTGTGCGACGCGATTGAAGTTCTACCAAACTAGCATAAAAACCCGGATTATCCAAGAGCTGTTTGTGATTTCCAATTTCAATTATTTTACCTTCCTCAAGCACAACGATTTGCGAAGCAAAAGGCGCTACCGAAAGGCGTTGAGCCACAACAAAAGCGGTCCTTCCAACCACGGATTTGGGCAGCATTTCAACAATGTCGGATTCTGTTTTTGGATCCACAGCACTTAACGAGTCGTCCAAAACCAAAACGGGAGATTTTTTGAGAAAAGCTCGGGCAATCGAAAGGCGCTGTTTTTGTCCACCACTCAAAGCAACACCGCGCTCCCCCACAACAGTTTCGTACCCTTTTTCAAAACCCAAAACATCTTCGTGAACAGCCGCTGCTTGTGCCGCCTCCACCAACTCCGAATCGGATAATTCTAACGTATTTCCAAAACGTAAATTTTCGGCAACCGTATCGGAAAAAAGAAATGCATCCTGCGGAACAAAAGCTACCTGCTTTCTCAAGTATTCAAGATCCCATTCCCGGAGGTCTACTCCATCCAGTAAAATACGCCCGGAAGTGGGGTCCATGCTGCGTACCATGAGTTGAACCAAAGTGCTTTTTCCGCTTCCCGTTTTACCAGTTAAAACAACCAATTCACCCGGTTTTACCTGTAAATTGAAATCGTGCAACGCCTCTATTCCGCTGTCCGGGTAAACAAAAGACACGGAATCAAACGTCCATTCGCCCCGAATGTGTTCCGGTTTGTATCCGTTGGCCGGACCGTGGACGACGGGCTCTGCCTGCAAAAATTGATGAATGCGCTCCATGGAGGCTTCTGCTCGCTGAATCAAACTCATGACCCAGCCAATGCTGGCAATGGGCCAGGTCAGTAGGTTAACGTAGTAAATGAACTCCGCAATAACTCCTGAGGACCACTTTCCCTCTACAACCCCCAAGCCGCCAATCCAAACGGCCAACAACGTGGAAAGTCCTACCAAAAGAAGCATCAACGGCTGAAACAAGGCATTGATTTCAAACAACTCCGCATTGACTTGGTACGACTTTTCCGAAGCGCCCTTGTATCGATTTGATTGGGCTTTCTCCGCCGCAAATGCCTTCAATACCCGTATGCCGGAAAATGTTTCTTGGGCGAAGGTGCTCATGGCAGACTGCTGCTCCTGCACATCGTGACTGGCCCGATTGATGCGGTCACTCACACGGTAAATGGCCCACACCAGCAACGGCATGGGAGCCAAAACCCAAAAACTGAGCGCAACGTCCACGCGAAACATGAATACCAAGGTCAGAACCGTCGCAAAAAAAGTATTGATGCTGTACATCACGGCCGGTCCCAGGTACATCCGAACCCGGCTGACGTCCTCAGAAATACGGTTCATTAAATCTCCGGTGTTGTTCTGACGGTAAAATGCGGCATCCAGGCGTTGGTATTGTGCGTAGAGGTCGTTCTTCAAATCGTATTCGATGTGCCGACTCATGACGATGAGGGTCTGCCGCATCAAAAAAGTAAACAAACCGCGCAATGCACTGAACAACAGAATCAATAACCCGTATTTTAATAGATTCTGATTCAATTCATTAGTAACCCCGTCTTCAATAGCTAATTCAACCGAAGCAAACGCCTCTCGAATAAAAATGGCCGGATAGGTTTGGAAAACAACCGACGCT
>JAXITR010000020.1:0-33932 GCA_034679985.1 Cryomorphaceae bacterium | reverse complement strand
GTTGCCACCAACCACAACTATTTGCTGCTCTTTACGGAACAGGGCCGTTGCTTCTGGCTGCGCGTGTACGAAATTCCAGAGGGAACGAGGACGAGCAAGGGTAAGGCCGTGGTCAACCTCATCAATATTCCGCAGGACGACAAGGTTCGCGCCTTCATCAACGTGCTGAATCTGAAGGACCCCGACTACATCAACAACCACTACGTGGTGTTGTGCACCCTCCGCGGAATCATCAAAAAGACCACCTTGGAGGCGTACAGCCGACCGCGCGCCAACGGCATCAACTCCATCACCGTGCGCGAGGGAGATACGTTGTTGGAGGCTCGTTTGACCGGCGGAAACGACGAGTTGTTGATGGCCATCCGTTCGGGCAAAGCCATTCGTTTCAACGAAAGCAAGGTTCGTCCTATGGGCCGGAATGCTTCGGGTGTTCGTGCCATGGCGCTGGACACCGAAACAGACGAAGTGGTTGGCATGGTTTGTGTTTCCAATCCCGACGAGACCATTTTGGTGGTGAGCGAGCACGGATACGGCAAGCGCACGGACCTGGAGGATTACCGAGTCACGAACCGAGGAGGAAAAGGTGTTAAAACCTTGAACATCACAGATAAAACCGGACAACTGGTTGCCATCAAGTCCGTTACCGACGAAGACGATTTGATGATCACCAACAAAAGTGGTGTGATGATCCGTTTGCGTATGGACGATCTGCGGGTAATGGGACGCGCTACCCAAGGGGTTCGATTGATCAACCTCAAGGGCAACGATACCATTGCTTCGGTCGCCAAGGTTCCTCGTTCGGAAGATGAGGAAGTGGCGGTAGAGGGCGTTGTTGGCAGTGCCGACGAAACTCCTGCGACTGTTGTTGAAACGCCAACCTCCGAGGCAAACAATGAATCACTTAACAATGAGAACACGGCGGAAGCCTAATTTTGCAGCATGAAAAAAGTACTGTTAGCAGCGGTATTGGCCCTGGGATTCGGAGCCTCCGCGCAAGAAACCATCAAGATGTCCAGCGCAAAAATTGCGTACGACCGCCAAGACTCAGCAAGCATGGTCGAAGCGCGTGCATTCATTGACGAAGCTGGCGCCATCATTGACGGTAAGGCTGGAGCGGTGATTGAAAAGACCATGTCCAAGTATTTGGAATACCGTGGTTTAATCTATCTCGCTTCGTACGAGAAGGCCAAGGTGAAGAAGGCTGCTTACCTACTGGAAGCACAGTCTACCTTCAACAAATTGGTGGAGTACGAGAAAGCGAACAAAATGCGCGCAACCAATCGCTTAAAGGCAGAGGTGTTTCCTTCATTGGGTGGCGCTCTGGTTGCTGCGGCCGAAGATGCGGTGTTTGCAGCTAAAGACACTGCTTTGGGATTGAAGTTCTATGAAGCTGCCGTGCAAACACGTGGCTTGTTGGGGCAAGTGGATACACTGAATTTGAGCTACATAGCTGCCTTGAACCAAGGTTTGGGGCAGTACACTAAAGCGGAAGAGTATTTCCAAAAAGTTTTGGATTTGGGCTTTAAGAACATTTCCTGGACTGGGTTTTACGTCAAAAACAATGCGCGTGTCGCTTTCCCAGACAAGAAGACCTTGGATTACTTCATTTTAGCCGGTGAAGCAAAGGACCCCGAACGCACCAAGAGCCAAGAGGAAATGTACTGGGTGCAAACGGTGGCCATGTACTTAGAAGCAAAATCGGCTCAACCCAACCAAGGTTGGGACGCCAAGATGGAAGCTTTTTTGAAAAAAGCACGCGAACGCTTCCCAAACAACGGAGATTTGTTGAACGTGGAGCTCCAAATTTTCTTGGATAAAAAGGACTACGAGGGTGCTATGGCCAATATGTTGAAAGCTTCCGAGCGCGAGCCCAACAATCCATTGTACCTGTACAACATTGGTTACCTGTACCACAAAGAGAAAAAGGATGTGGCCAAGGGTATTGAGTTTTACGAGAAGGCCTTGGTTGCAGATCCTAACTACGGTGATGCTCTGTACATGCGCGGTTTAATCTTTGTGGACGAGTCAAATACGTTGGTAGAATCCATGAATAAATTGACTCGTTCGGCCGCTGACCAGAAAAAGTGGGATGAATTGGACAAAAAGAAAAAGGCTTTGTTAGCAAGTGCGATTCCGTATTTTGAAAAGGCCTACAAAATCAATCCAGAAGACGTTGCAACTTTGGATGCGTTGCGCGAGGTTTACTACAAGACCGAACGCATGGAAGATGCTTTGCGTGTGAAGCGCGAAGCGGATGCCGTTCGTGCCAAGAAGCGCTAAGTAAATGTTAAGACCCCGAAATGGGGGTAGATTTAAAGAGTCCGGTGTTTTGCCGGGCTCTTTTTATTTGAAATATCTATTTAACATAATATTAATTATGTTCCGAAACAGGTTCGCTGAGCAGGGGGCTTTTGGTGCGTGCGCCCGCCGATTGATCCGCGTACCGTGGGTCTTCCAACACCGCCAGCTTTCGCATGGACTGAATATCCAAACAGCAGTAATCAAACTCTTCGGAGACAACACCTTCTAATTCGTACAGACCGCCGCCTCTAAACGGATACTTTTGAACCACCGGCGGAAAATGAACCGTATCGAACACCAATCCGTCCGGAGCTTCAAAGGTTCCGAATTTCATCCATTGGCCTTGCGCCGTTCGGGTATCCTTGACGCTGACGGTCTGCCCAACCGCCCGAATTTTCTTTCCGACCCATTGGGGCCATTGCTGGGGCGAAATCCATGCTCCCAACGGTTCTGCCAAAAGATCCATGGGGCTGCACAGCGGAAAACCGAGCAATTCCCACTCTTCGTAGGCTTGTTCCAGCGGGGGCATTTCCAAAACGGGCAATTTCACCGGTGTTCGGTTGGGCGCAAAAAGTGACTCGGATTGCGGTGGCGGCACGCGATGCCCCAGGAGTCTGTGTGCTTCCCACAGCAATGCCCGCTGCGGAACTTGGGTAAAGCGAAAAGCCCCGATGCGGATGAGCAGCAAAAGAGATTCCAATGGAATGGGTTTTTGGGGGCTTTGCATTCGGTCGATGAAGTCCATCAATGAGGTGAATAGACTCCCTTTATTTCTTTGTATTTCAATGGATTGACAAAATTTCTCGTCGATTCCGGAGATTTGGGAAAAACCCACGAACAGCGATGTGCCGCGCAGTCGGTAATTCCACCCGCCGTTCTGCACGCACGGGGGCTCAACTTGAGCGCCCAAACGCTTGGCTTCGCGCAAGTAGACCGATTTTCGGTAAAATCCACCGCCGTTGTTGAGGGTTGCCGTTAAGTATTCCAAGGGATAGTGCGCCTTGAGGTACAGGCTCTGGAAACTCTCTACGGCATAGGAGGCGCTGTGCCCTTTGGCAAAGGCGTAGCCGGCAAAGCTTTCCATTTGACGCCATATTTCCGCAACTTCCGTGTCCGGACGGCCCTGGGTACGTCCATTTGCGAAAAATTGATTCTGAACATTTTGGAATTCTTGACGGGATCGAAATTTTCCGGACATGCTTCGGCGAAGGACGTCGGCCTCTGCGAGCGTGAGTCCGCCGTAGTAGTGCGCCACTTTGATGACGTCTTCCTGGTAAACCATGACGCCGTAGGTGTCCGGGAGCAATTCCAGAAGTGCAGGAATGGCGTCTTTCCTGCGTTCCGGGTTGCGGTGGCGCAGGATGTACTGGCGCATCATGCCGCTGGAGGAAACGCCCGGTCGGATGATGGAACTTGCGGCGACCAAATCCACGTAGCTCTGGGTTTGCAACTTCTGCATGAGCATGCGCATGGCCGGTGATTCCACGTAAAAACAGCCCATGGCTCCTCCGGTTGAAAGCAACTTCAGCGCGGTGGGGTCGTTTTTGAATTGGGCTATGGCGTTGAGCGGTAAGGGCGGCCGGTTGGGTTGGTTTTCCTGGGCCAATTGGGCTGCTTCTGCAATTTTGGCAATGCCCCGCTGCCCCAAAATGTCAAATTTAGCCAAGCCCACGTCCTCTGCGGCCAACATATCGAAATAGACGGTTGGGTATCCTTTTGGGGGCCAAAAGGTGGATGAGAAGGTAGCAAGCGGTTTGTCCGCAATCAGGATTCCGCTGGAATGGAGCGTCATGCGGCTGGGGAGGTCGTGCAAACGGTGGCCAAAATGGAGGACGGCACGTCCCCATTGGTCTTTGGGCGCCTCTCCATTGGCCAAGCGATCGATGTCTGACTTGGGCAATCCGAAGGTCTTGCTGACCTCCCGAACTACGGAACGAAATTGGTACGTGGAATAGGCACCCAATAGCGCTACGTTTGGGTAGCGGCCAAACAAATAACGCGTGATGTCGGGCCGGTCGGTCCAGGAAAAATCCAGATCAAAGTCCGGCGGAGAGGTTCGGTGGACGTTGATGAATCGTTCAAAGTAAAGATCTAATTCAATGGGGTCAACATTCGTTATTTGAAGAATATACGCAACAATACTGTTGGCTCCACTCCCCCGCCCTACGTGGTGAAATCCCCGCGACTGAGCGTACCGAATCAGGTCCCAATTGATCAAGAAATAGGCGTTGAACCCCTTGGATTGAATGACTTCCAACTCTTTATCTACGCGCTGCTGAACGTTGCGTGCAGCTTGCGGATACCGTTGGTGCAAGTGGTCTTGACACAATTGGCGCAGCAAGAGGGCGTCCTGGGCTTGAGAACCTGTGTGCGATTGCAAGTTGGCCGGGGGCGCTTCGGAACCCATGGGAATGAAAACGGTACAGGTTTCCAGCAGTTGTTGCGTTCGGTTCATCAGCACAGGAGCCTCGCGGTAAGCCTCTTCCCACTCCGAACGCGTCATCCAAACTTCGCGCGGGTCGCAGGTTTCGTTGGGCCCGACGCGCTCCAGAAGGGTGTTGAGGGACACCGCGCGCAAAACACGATGGGCCTTGAAGTCGGAAGCGTCCCGAAGGGTGAAGGGCATCCAGGCCAAACACCGCTGATGCCCGGATCCCCACTTCTTGGCAGCTGCCCAAAGCTCCCACGGACGAACCCCCAGCCAAGCGCCCGGGGGCACTGCATCCACAGCATCCCAGGGGTAATGCATGCAAATTCAGCATTCGCTGATTCCAATGGAAATTCAACCGGGTACGGCACCCTCGCCTGTTCGTGTTCGGACAACCACACGTGCAGCTTCGTAAGGGCGTCGTTGTTGAGTGCCAGCACACTGTACAACAGTTTGTGGCCGTTTCTGATTTCCACGCCCGGAACGATTTGAATCCCTGACTTTTGGGCGCGCTCCATCAGGGGAAGCAGGGCGGCGGTGTGCCCCAGATCCGTCAATGCCAAGTGGGTGTAGTTTCCCCGGGCTCGGTCCATGATTTCGTCGGCGCGAAGCAGCCCAAAGCCAAAACTGTACGCGGTGCGAATGGAGACCACCTCAAGCGTTTCTTCTCCCCATGCCCTTCAGTGCCATTCCGGGTTTGGTGAGGTAGGTTGACTCTTCAAATAGGCGTTCTCCTAAGGGTTGAACGAGTTCCAGTGCTTTGTTTCTTGGGTTTTTCAATGCTGGAGATACCGGGTAGGCATTCATCCGATGATCTTCGCACGGACGAAGAAGTGCCATAACATCCGGCAAGGGGGTGTGGGGCGAAAGCCACAACGCTTCTTCTTCGGGGTTCAGCACAACCGGACAACGCGGATGGCCAATGGCCTGCATGACTCGGTTGGGGGCGGTGGTCAAGAGGGCAAAGGATCGAATGCTTTGTTGGCTAACGGGATCGTGCCATTCATCCCAAATTCCCGCAAAAGCAAAGGGACGCTCTTTATTAACCAAATACACTAAATAAGGATTGCTTAATTTCTCATTTTCAGGACCTTCATAAAATGCATCAGCAGGAACAATGCATCGTTTTCTTCGCACGGATGTGCGGAACGAGGGCTTGTCCAAGACGGTTTCCGAACGCGCATTTAGGTACAGGGTCCCGGCTTTACTCGCTGCGGGGCAAAGTCCAAATCTTTGAAAGACAATGGATTGAGGCTTGTCGTCTGCAACAACCGGAAGCCAGTCCCCGGGAGCCGCATTCGCAGTGGGAGTCCAGGCGCCTGGATTTTCCATTTCTGCTTGAAACCGCTGCTCCAAAACTTCAATCGAACTGATTTGAACGTATCGGCCACACATGATTAATCACTTATTTAATTAAGTATTTATAAAATACTGGTTATTAATAACTTAAATATTGATATAGTTTTTATCTATGCCGTGTATTTTAGCAAAAAATGAACGGATTTTGACTCATTACTTGGCGTTAGTAGGGACTTCGTCTGGACTTAGTAAACGTGAACTTCAGCAGGAATTGCATCCAGCCGGCTACCTCCCCTCCTACCCGACCACTGCGTTTGAAATCTACTGCCGTCGTCGAGCGAGAAGCATGGGCGGCCCTCCGTCGAAGGGGTTATTGGCTCCCCCGATGGAGCGGGCGTGCAATCCGGAGGCGCGCACAACGGCGCGATCCCCGTACTTTTTCCGAACGGCATCCAACGCTTCGTAGAGTTGGTGCACGCGTTCTTCTTGCTCAAAGAGCTGAAACTGCATTCCGCCACCCACCAACCCGCCCAAGCGAACACCTACCAGGCGAACCATTAAGCGTCGACTGTGCAGCTCTCGAAAGAGGGATTTGGCCAGCGGTATCAATACGTGGTCTGCGCTGGTGTACGGTATTTTTCGCTGCTTGGTTTGGGTTTCAAAGTCTGCGTAGCGAATTTTAAGGGTGATTTCACTCGTCACTTTATCCCCACGGCGCAATTGAAAACACAGGTTTTCCACCATGGCCGTGAGCAGACCTTCGAGTTTTTGCGCATCGAGCGTGTCTCGTTCAAAGGTGCGCTCCGCCGAAATGCTTTTTCGTTCTTGCGTGGGGACTACGGGGGTTGGGTCCACCCCTTGAGCCTTTTCCCACAAAGTTTTTCCGGGCTTACCAAACACCTGCTGCAAAAGATCAACCGGCATCTCCTGTACGGTTCCTATCGTTTGCACTCCCAAATTGCGGAGCGATTGATACATCTTCTCTCCGACCATGGGTATTTTGCGCACCGACAGCGGTGCCAAAAAGGTTTTCTCTTCCCCAGACGCAATTCGCAGCTGGTTGTTGGGCTTGGCAACTCCCGTGGCCACCTTGGATACCGTTTTGTTGATGGAAAGTCCAAACGAAAGCGGCAAACCTGTTTCTAATGAGATTCGGGAACGAAGCTCAGACGCCATTTTGTACGTCCCCAGAAAGCGATCTACTCCGGTCAGGTCTGCGTAGAATTCATCCACCGATGCCTTTTCAACTACCGGAACCGATTCGCGAACGATTTCCGTCACGGCTTGGGAATGAGCCGAATATGTAGCCGAATTTCCGTGGATCACGATGGCTTCTGGACACAGTTCCCGAGCCATGCGCATGGGCATGGCCGAATGCACCCCAAAGGCACGCGCCTCGTAGCTGCAGGCCGCAACCACTCCGCGGTCTCCAGAGCCGCCAATCAAAATGGGGCGATCCCGAAGCCGAGAGTCCAGCAAGCGCTCCACGGACACAAAAAACGTGTCGAGGTCCATGTGCAGTATGGAGCGTTCCATTTGAAAATTAGTTTGTCCCTGTTGTTTTGTTCCACCAAGACTTCAGCCCTTCAACTTCTTTGTGTAGGGCGTCTAATTTTTGCGCCACTCCTTGGCGGCTGTCCTCGGGGGCGTCCAGGTCAAACCGAAAAACGCCTTCGGCTTGCCAAACTTCCAAGACCTCGTCTGGACCGACAACAAAGGGGGAAAACAAGGTATTGTCTGAGACCAGCTCCAGGAAACCACCTTCCACCAGTCGATTGTACACTCGCTTAAACACAATTCCGTCGTTCTGCGTGAGCACAATGCACGGTGTACCGGAAGCAATCGAAGACCAGTCCTGCACGTACCGCCCCACCACGTAGGAACCCGATGGGATGGGCAGCATGCTGTCCCCTTGAATTTGAAAGACACGTCGGGTCACTTGCCCTTTTAGCTCGGGAAAGGGAAGCGAAAATGCCGGCAATGTTTCCATGAAGTCCACGTCTCCATATCCGCCCAGGTAACCAGCAGACGCTTTTAAGGGAACCAAACTGGCTCGCTCCTCCCCGCTTTCGGTGACGGCGACTGAAACGACTCGAAGTGCGGAGCCGGAAAGCCGTGCCTTTCGTGCGGGATCCGGCAACGGCTGACCTTCGGGGCCGTTGAGCAAGGCGTCCAACGGAACCTCAAGGGCAATCGCTAGGTGCCGCAATGTTTCCAACTTGGGCTCAGCGCGACCCTCTTCGTACGCGCCAATCAAGGAGCGTTTGGCGCCAATTCGGTCTGCTAGCTGCTGCTGGGTCCAGCCGCGCTGCTTGCGGAATGCTTTTAAATGCAGGTGAAACACGATTGCTTGTTTTAGAATGCTAATATAAGTAGCAATTCTAATATAAATAGCAATTGATTGTTTTTTTATTCGAGAGGGCGGTGTGCCATCGCATGACCGGCGATCCACCCGCCGGTCCACGCCGCCTGAAAATTAAATCCACCGGTTACGGCGTCGATGTCTAAAACCTCTCCCGCCAAGTAAAGATTGGGGAACAGCTTGCTCCCAAACGTTCGGAAGTCAACCTCAGACAACGCCACTCCTCCGGCGGTAACAAACTCATCTTTAAACGTATTCTTTCCAGAAACCGGAAAAGATGCTTGGGTTACTTGCTCAGCCAAACGGCGCAAATGAGGCTTTCCGGCGTCGGACCACGTGAAGGAGTCGGGTATTTTTGCGGCCGTGCACAGGCTTTTCCACAGGCGCAAGGGCAAACCTAAAACCGGGTTTGTAACTAGTTTTCTTCTTTGAAAATCAGGTGACTTACGCAATCCATTTAAATAGTCGATTAAGGAATCAACCGTGTGGTCGGGTGCAAAATTAACCGTCAAGGAAAAGCGATAGCCTGCGTCGGCAAGCCAACGGGCCGCAAAGGCAGAGAGGCGCAACACCGCGGGACCGCTCATGCCCACGTGCGTGATGAGGAATGGCCCCTCCGACTCCCACCCGGATTGAGGAATTGAAAGCGAAACACGCTCCAAAGAAATGCCTTCCAACCCCGTTATCCGCTTGTCTTTAACCACAAAGGTGAACAGCGAAGGAACCGGGGTTACGATGGAGTGACCCAATTTGCGCAGGACCTCCCACATACGACGGGAACTTCCCGGCGCCAACAAAACGGCATCGAAGTCGCGATCACCACCTTCGTCGAACACAATCCGCCAACGGCCTCCCGGCAAAGGATCCAAAGACTGCACTCCGTGACGGGTTTTAACGTCCACTCCCGCTCGTGCGGCAAAGGTCTCCAAGCAATCTATGATGGTTTGGGAACTGTTGGTGACCGGAAAAATTCGATTGTCCGCCTCAATTTTGAGCTCAACCCCGCGGTCCGCGAACCACTCCAACGTGTCGCCGGTCATGAACCGATTAAACGGCCCGAGCAACTCAGCGCCGCCGCGCGGATAAAACTCAATGAGTTCGTTTGGGGAGAAGCAGGCGTGCGTTACGTTGCATCGACCGCCGCCCGAGATGCGCACTTTACCGAGCGTATCGGCTCCTTTTTCGTACAGAATGACCTGACAATTCGGATTGGCTTCTGCTGCGGCAATAGCGGCAAAATAGCCCGCTGCACCACCGCCAATGACCGCTACAGTTCGGGGCGTATCCATGATGCGAAGGTACGCAGAAAATGACGGGGCCACCTTGGTCCAGGTGGCCCCGCATCTTTCCAACAACCTGTGGGTTGTTGCAGCTGTGTAACTCGATTTGCTTTAAATTCTACCGATAACCACGAGGCGGATAGCGGTGATCGCGACGAAAGCGAACCACCCCATCTTGATCTAGGGTATACTCGAAGTCGTAGATTCCGTAGACGGTGGACCCGTCTTCGCGAACTTCCATCGAAGTGACGTAGCGCGGATCAAAACCGTAGCGTTCCAAATCTTCCATCACCGCTTGCTCTTCGCCTACTTCAATAAGATCATTAAGGATTAACCAGTTCCCGCGCAGTAGCCGATTAATTTTTCGGGTAGCGCTGTAGGATTCGCCACTTTTCATGTTGTGAAAAGCATTCCGACAACCGTCGTCGCAGAACTTTTTATCTGCACGGCCGGTCATGGACTTGCGGCAAAAAATGCAGCGCATGGAGGTGTTGTTTTTTGTGGGCATGTAAAATTGTTTTTGAGGTTAATTAGGATGTCAAAACAATAAAACATTTTACAAATTTACAAGTGTTTTTTTTCAATTAAATATTTAATTAAATACTTGCAACAATTTTTAGGTGTGTTAAATGACTATATACGCGTGCGTACGGCTGTCGGCAAACAACCAACATAAATTTGCTGCATAACCTTTAAAAAACTCTGTTATGAGTACCATGAACAACCGCGTTTCCTTGATTGGTTACGCAGCAGTAGACGCCGAAATTCGAACCTTCGAATCGGGAAAAACAAACGCCAAATTTAAGTTGGCTACCCACGATCGCTACAAAAACGCAGAAGGCGAGTGGCAAGATGAAACCCAATACCACTCATTGATCTCTTGGGGGAAACTCGCAGAGTACATTGGGGATCAAGTCAAAAAGGGAGACGCTATTGTGGTCAGTGGAAAGTTGGTCAACAGTTCCTACACCGACACACAAGAAATAAAACGGTACCGCACCGAAGTGGTGGTTGACGAAATCCAGACCTTTAAAAAAGCGAGTCCGGTTGCTGCATGAGGGAATTGAGGTCCTCCCAGCGGTCTCCAACGGAGACCGCTGGACAGGCCCCGCGCTCAAACACGAAGGGAGCCTGTTGCGCCAGGTTACTTCCCACAGCGACCAACTCCCAAAAAAGTATGCTACTTCCTTGTTCTACACGTTCTGAAGCTGTAAAGGCCCAATCGGTTGGATCCAAAGGGTCTGGGCTCGTCAAAACCACATCAAAACGACCGGATTCTGCTTGCTCCAGCGATTGGTAGTACTCAACGCGATCCTGCGGGGACGTCCAATGGCGCAGTAAACCCTCCGTCAACCAGGCAACTTGCTGCGTACGATCGTATCCATTGCCATGACTGCCGGTTTCAACCAAAACCACCGGAATCCCTGAAGCTTGCACATTCTCTCCAAATGCTCCGGGATAAAAGGAGTCGTCAAAAGTGGTGGTGGGGAGGTCGGATAACTCTTGGAAAATATGTGCTAAATCGCCGGCTGCTCCCTGAGCCGCACGGACCGCGGGGGTTGTCAATCCTTCTGGATTAGCACGTGCCGCAAGTACTGAGAAGGTTGCCGAAAAGTTGGAATTGGGCAGGCCAAACCAGGAACGTTGGTCGTGTAAATTGTAGGCAAACTTGGGTTGGTGGTGTTGGATCCAGTCCCACAGGACCTGAGCTTCGCGCGAAGTGCGTTCTTTTGCGTCTCGGTTGATGTCTATGTCCAGTGCATTGGCCCGGGTAAAGCGGTCGGCTCCATCGGGATTGACCAAGGGGAAAAACGCCCACGATTCGCCGTCGGGCAATGTTTTTGTTTCGTTCATGATGCGCAACAAGGCACGGGTTGCAGTTGGCTCATTGCCGTGCATTTGCGCCCACGCCAAGCGCGTAATCGGACCGTTTCCCAGGGTAAATCCCCATAGAGGTCGACCTTCTTCGCTGGTACCCAGCAACTCACGCGTCCAAGCAGAAGGAACTGATTCCAAGCGTTCTTCCCATTGGCTCCACGGCCGATACCGGGGATGGTTGAGGAAATGTTGAATGGATACCATGAGACACCACAAACTTAACATCTGCGGCTTACTTTGGCTTCATGAATTGGAAGGTAATTTTCTTGGGGTCCTTAGCGCTGGCCGGGATAGCAACTCAAGCGCAAACTTCGCACCGCATAGCCTTTGGCTCGTGTGCGGATTATGTGGGTGAAAAAGGCGACAGCATTCTTGTTACGATTGCGGATAAAACCAACCCGGATCTATTCCTTTGGTTGGGAGACAACGTTTACTACGAAAAAACCGATTACGCTTCTCCTTCGGGAATGAAGGAAGCACTTCAAAAACGCTTCTCCAATCCACGAGCCGAATCGTTCTTACAGGACCTACCGCAACGTGCCATTTGGGACGATCACGATTACGGTCCAAACGACTCAGACAGCTCTTTTGTGTTCCGTAAACAGAGTCAAAAAATCTTTGCAAGATTCTGGAAGGAAACGCCAACTAAACTGAATAAATACGAAGATTTACGTTGGTTCGAACGGCGGGGAAATCTATTGATTGTAGGCTTAGACAATCGTTCCCACCGCGGCCCATTGGGAACGCAGATGTTGGGCAATGGGCAACTGCTTTGGTTGGAATCCGTTTTGTTGGAGCACCAAGACGCAATCGTTGTTTTGGTGGCCGTCGGATCCCAAGTACTGAACGAGGCCCACGTGTTTGAGAACTACGTTCGTTTCCCCGAACGTAAGCGTTTTTTGGAACTATTGGACCGCGCACCGCAAAAACGGGTTGTGCTGTTGACCGGTGACCGCCACCATTCCGAAACCAATCGACTCGTTTTGCCCTCTGGAAAGATGTTGGTCGAGTACACGAGTTCCGCATTGTCTTCCAAGTTGTTTGCACCCACTCCAAAAGAGGTTGAAGCAAACATTAACCTGGATTCTTCAAGCGTCGTAACGGATTACAATTATGGATTGTTGGAGTTGGACGGCAACGGAAACCTTCGGGCAGCGTACTTGGGCCGCACAGGCCAGGTGCTTTGGGAAGAGCTCTTGACCCCTTAATCCACGAAAAGCCGGATCGAAGGTTTCTGCATGGACAGAAACATTTACCGCCTTCACCGCGTTAATCGTGCATGGTATATACGATACGACGCTCCCAAAAGCTTCCCATTTCTTTGGCCGAGGCATGGGATTTCTTTTCCAGTCCCAAGAATTTAAAGCGAATTACACCCGCTTACATGGGTTTTGATATTGTAGGCGAATGTCCGGAAAAAATGTACCCCGGCTTGTTCATTCACTACAAGGTCAAGCCACTTTTGGGCATTCCCATGAATTGGACCACCGAAATAACCCAGGTTCGGGAGCATTCTTATTTTGTGGACGAGCAACGCGTTGGACCGTACCGCATTTGGCACCACGAGCACTTTTTTGAAGAAATCCCCGGCGGTGTACTGATGCACGACACCGTTTCCTACCAACTGCCGTTGGGCCCGTTGGGAGATTTGGTGCACCCTTGGTTGGTGCTTCCCAAATTGAACCAAATTTTTGCACATCGTTTTCAGGCGGCGACCGAGCTATTTGGCGTTTATCCGGAAGCCAGTGCGGTAAAGTCCTAATTTTGCACCGTGCCAACTGACTTCACCAACCCCATAGACGCGGACAAAACCACGGATCGTCCGGGCCTACTGCCTTACGCACACCACGTAGGCAGCCCTCCCATCGTCCCAACGGACGCTGGAGCTGTTGCGGCCCAAGGGCGCGATGCCATGAATTGGCAGACCGACGCCCAAATGAATCAGATCCGCAGTCAAATGGAGCTTTTGGCACAACAAGCCGCAGCCATACAACGTCGGAAAGAACTTGCCCAGTGGATTTACCAAGCCCGCATGGGATTCAAACCGGTCATGCTCCACACCTACTTTTTGTATGAGTTGGAAGGAGAATACGTTTTGCGTGTGGTTTCTCCGCAGGAATGGGCGGGTTCCACCCGAAATCCAGGCAACTTTGTGCATGCGGTTCGCATGCTTCCGGACAACACTTGGGATGTAGTAGAATGGAGTTAAACGGACTATTGGCCAAATTCAGAGGCCCATCGGCCCCCCATACAGCGGCGACTCCGCTGCCCTCTTTTGTTTTGCTTCACGGATACGGGAGCAACGAAGACGATTTGTTTTCATTCGAACGTTTCTTTCCGGCCCAATCAGCGGTTTTTTCGATGCGTGCACCTCTGGCATTGCTGCAAGGCGGACGTGCTTGGTTTTCCATTGATTTTGAAAAACCACGGTCCGAGTGGCCCAACCACGAAGAAGCGGAACAATCCATTAATCAGTTGCTTGGAGCATTGGAGAAATTGCCTGCTGCTGCGGGATGTGCCTTACTTCCGCCGGTTTTGGTTGGGTTTTCACAAGGCGCCATTCTGTCTCTAGCGACGGTGCTTCAAGCGCCCTCAAAAATCCGGGGTGTTGCCGCATTTTCGGGCTATTGGAACCGCGATTTAACCCCCGTCATTCCCAGCGCAGAGCGTGTTCCCCCCTTGTGGGCTGCGCACGGAGAAGAGGACCAAGTCATTCCCATTGCCTGGCCAGACACCACCTACGATGAGCTCCAAAAACAAAGTGGAATCCTCGTGGATTACCACCGGTTCAAGTGGTTGGGGCATGGAATTGACGCCGACGCCTTCAACGCTTTTCGGCAGTGGCTGAATTCCTTGAGCGAGACCATTTAGTATAGCTGTAGCCGCTGAGCACCGTTAGGGCCAGGTAGAGGATTGCGAATGCCCACATTTCGCGTTGCACAGCGACAAACGAACTCAGGGCGTTCGCTACGAACCACAAGGGCCACGCCTCCATTTTTCTTTTTGCCTCCAACCCAGTTGCAACAAGGCCCGCAGACAACAGGGCGGTATCCAAAACGGGCAACACGCTGGCGTTCCAGAAGACCCAGCCAGAAACCATCCACAGCAAGGCAAAAAGAACGAGCGCTCGGAATCGCTCCGCAGGCGCCATCCACTGAGGAATTTCCGCACCTGAGTTTGGGTTGGTGTGATCCGCTCGCCAAGCAAACCATCCCCATGCGCCCAAGAGCGCATAGACCCCTTGCAGAAGTGCCTCTGCAACCAGTCCGGCTTCTAAATAAGGAGGAATGGCCAGCAAGGTGCCCGCAATACCGACGGGCCAGGACCATACTTTCTGGTGCGCGGCACCGAGCACAAAAAAAACGGTGAGCACCGAGGAAATTAGCTCCAAGATGCTCACCGTAAGATAATTAGATTGATTTACTTAACCAAAGACTGCACCAAATCTGCTGCTTCTTTGAGTGCGATGGCCGAATACACCGTCAAACCGCTGTTGTCGATCAAAGCCTTGGCCTCCTCGGCATTCGTGCCCTGCAAACGAACAATGATGGGAACGGGAATCTCACCAATGGAGCGGTACGCATCCACAATCCCTTGGGCTACGCGGTCGCACCGAACGATTCCACCGAAAATATTGACCAAAATGGCCTTGACGTTGGGATCCTGAAGAATAATGCGGAACGCGGTTTCAACGCGCTTGGCATCAGCGGTACCGCCTACGTCCAAGAAATTCGCAGGGCTTCCGCCGGCCATCTTGATGATGTCCATGGTGGCCATGGCCAAACCGGCACCGTTCACCATGCAACCCACGTTACCGTCCAATTTCACGAAATTCAAACCGGCTTCGCCTGCTTCTACTTCCGTGGCGTCTTCTTCGCGCAAATCGCGCAACGCAGCCAATTCTGGATGGCGGAACAAACCGTTGCCGTCCAAAGACACCTTTGCGTCTACCGCAATGATCTTGTCGTCGGACGTTTTCAATACGGGGTTGATTTCAAACAAAGAAGCATCAATGGACACGTACGCCGTGTACAGGCTTTGAACGAAGGCCACCATTTCCTTAAATGCACCTCCGGTGCAACCCAAATTGGTGGCAATTTTGCGCGCTTGGAAGGGCTGCAAACCCACGGTGGGATCTACTACTTCCTTGAAGATGCGTTCGGGCGTGTGCTCGGCAACTTCCTCAATGTCCATGCCACCTTCCGTGCTGTAAACTACCGTGTTTTGACCCTTTTGACGGTCCAACAAAACAGACATGTAGTATTCCTTGGTTTCGCTGGGACCTGGGTAGTAAACGTCTTCAGCGATGTAGATCATGTGCACTTTCTTCCCTTCGGGGGGTGTTTGCGGGGTGATCAGCTGCATGCCCAAGATGGCGTTGGCCTTTTCGCGAACTTCGTCCAGGTTCTTGGCCAATTTGACGCCACCGCCTTTTCCGCGCCCACCGGCGTGGATTTGCGCTTTGACTACAAACCAACCGGTACCCGTTTCTTCGGCCAATTTTTTGGCGGCTTCTACCGCTTCATCGGGGGTTTGTGCAACAATGCCGCGCTGTGTGCGCACGCCATAGCCACTCAACAGTGCTTTTCCTTGGTACTCGTGAAGGTTCATGGTTCTTGCTTTTTTCCGAGTGCAAAGGTAGGTTACCTTTGGCAAATGAACGCGCCTCTCCTTCGTGCCCACGGGCTAAAAAAACGCTACGGAAACGTAGACGTATTGCGGGGAATTGATTTGGAAGTCCATTCCGGTGAATTGGTTGCCATATTGGGGGCCTCTGGATCTGGAAAGACCACCTTATTGAATTTATTGGGTCGACTCGATCGGCCGGATTTTGGTAGTTTGGAATTTCAGGGGGTCCCCTACCCGACTTCCGCGAAACAAGAAGATCAGTTTCGCCTGCATTCCGTAGGTTTTGTCTTCCAATTCCACCATTTACTGCCGGACTTTACCGCGCTGGAAAATGCCGCCATGCCTGGATTTTTGGCGGGCAAAAGCAAGCTGGAAGCCTTGGAGCGCGCGGCGAATTTATTGAAAGCTTTTGGACTGGAAGACCGCATGGACCACAAGCCCAATGCGCTTTCTGGGGGCGAACAGCAACGTGTGGCGGTGGCTCGGGCACTGCACAACAAACCAAAATTGTTGCTTGCGGACGAACCGTCGGGCAATCTGGACGCGGGAAATGCCGCAGCCCTGCACGATTTACTGCGTCAGGCCGTAGCCGAATGGGGCGTTGGGGCCATCGTGGTGACGCATTCGGAACGATTGGCAGCCCTTGCGGATCGCAGGGTGCACTTGGTGGCCGGCACCATTTCCGAATGAACGATCTGAATTTAAATCGATTGGAGGGTTCCAGCGATGAATTGCGCATCTTTTTAAACGAGAAAGCGTCGGCCTTTGAGCATCCCAAATTTACCGTGAACGACCCCGTTGAATTCCCCCGGCGGTACGCGGAACGGGCGTGGGACGCGGAGGTAGCAGGACTTTTTGCGGCGGTGTGGGCCTGGGGGCAGCGGAAATCCATCCGAGCCAGTTTGGAGAAGCTTTTTGCCTCCATGGACGACGTCCCGGGGGATTTTGTACTTCAGGCGTCGAACCGGGAACTGGCGCAGTGGAAACCGGGGCACCGGACGTTTCTTCCGGAAGACGGACGCGTTTTTGTGCGGGGTTTGCGTCGATTGCACCAAGAACACGGGAGTTTGGCACCTTTGTTTCAACCCCAGGAAACGGAAATCAACTATTTTCACGCTGTAGATCGATTTCGCTCGGCTTTTCTGGAGGCAGCCGAAGCGCCCGCGCGAACAGCCAAGCACGTAGCGTCCCCTGCTGCGGGATCGGCCGCCAAACGCTTGCACTTGTACTTGCGGTGGATGGTTCGTCCCGCCACGGGCGGTGTGGATTTGGGAATTTGGTCCCACCTTCCAAAATCCAAGCTGAGTTGCCCTTTGGACGTACACTCCGGACGAGTGGCCCGATCGTTGGGTTTGTTGCAACGAACCGCAACGGATGCGCGGGCCGTACTGGAATTGGATGCCGCATTGCGCAAGCTGGATCCCCAGGATCCCGTAAAATACGACTACGCCCTTTTTGGCATGGGCGTTGAAGGTCTCCTGTAACGAACGATTTTTGGTACCGCGATCTGAGGTACTTTAGACCCATGGAAAAGCGCATTCCTTTAGCAGAGCGACGCAGGCCGCAGCAATTGGCTGATTTGGTGGGACAAAGCCACTTGGTTGGGGAACGCGGCGCACTGACTGCGTCCATCCAAACCAAACGCCTGCCTTCCCTCCTGTTTTGGGGCCCTCCGGGGGTTGGAAAGACCACCTTGGCCTTGCTTTTGGCCGGCGAAACCGGCATGGGCTTTACGGCCTTGAGCGCCATTTCGTCCGGAGTCAAAGAAGTACGCGAGGTGCTGCAGCAGGCCGAACAAAATTCCCTTTTTCGCTCCACCAACGGACATTTGTTGTTCATCGACGAGATCCATCGATTTTCCAAAGCGCAGCAAGACGCCTTATTGGCCGCAGTGGAAAAAGGGGTTGTCACCTTGGTGGGCGCAACCACGGAAAACCCCAGCTTTGAAGTCATTCCGGCCCTGCTTTCCCGTTGCCAGTTGTACGTTTTGCAGTCGTTGAGCGATGCTGAACTGCAGCAATTGGCGGAACGCGCACTGGCGGAGGACGAGTACCTGCGCTCGCTCAACGTTGCGGTGCGGGAATGGGAAACATTAGTGGCCTTGGCCGGAGGCGACGGGCGCAAAATGCTGAACCAAACGGAATGGGTGTTGGAGCAAGCTGCCGGGCAAAACGTAACGGAGTTGACCAACGAATTTGTGGCGTCGGTAGGTACGCGCATGGTGGTTCACTACGACAAAGGAGGGGAAGCGCACTACGACTTGGCTTCCGCGCTCATCAAGAGCATTCGGGGGTCGGATCCCGATGCCGCTTTGTACTGGGCAGCCCGCATGTTGGCGGGTGGGGAGCCTCCTCATTTTATAGCCCGACGGCTGTTGATTTCCGCTTCCGAAGACATTGGAAACGCCAACCCCAATGCCTTGGTTTTGGCCAACACAACCTTCGACGCCGTGGAGAAGTTGGGCATGCCCGAGGCGCGCATTCCCTTGGGCCAATGCATTGTGTACTTGGCTTCGTCGCCCAAATCAAATGCATCCTACTTGGCCATGGATGCCGCGCTGGCCGCTGCGGAAGCGACGGCGCAAACCTCCGTACCCCTCCACCTGCGCAACGCCCCTACTCGGGCCATGAAGCACTTGGGCTACGGCGTGGATTACGTCTATCCGCATGATTTTCCGGGCCACTTTACCCCGCAAAATTATTTTCCGGATCGCGCCGATTTGAAGCCCTTTTACGTACCGGCCGACAACCCCAAAGAACAGGAGTTCTTGAGGTATTTAAAACATTGCTGGCCAGAGCGATATTAACGACGATTTAACAATTACTTGATCTGAATCAGCAGCTCCGTTCGGCGGTTTAAAGCCCGTCCCTCGGGCGTTGCGTTAGTGGCCACCGGACGGTCTGGGCCGTAGCCTTTGGCTTCGGTGCGCGACGCGTCAATTCCGCGTTCCACCAGGGCCTGTTTCACCGCATTCGCACGCCCCTGGCTCAAACTCCTATTGTAGGAATCCGGACCTTGGTTGTCTGTATGGCCTTCCAAGACCAGGGAAACCTGCGGGTTGACCGCCATCCAGCGCGCCAAGGCGTCCAGTTCACTGGCAGCCCCCGGATTGATGCGCGTGGAGTCCGTATCGAATAAAACATTTTGCAACACCAGGCGCTGGTTGTTTTCCAAGGGAACCAGGCGGTAGGTCTTCTTGATGCGGGTACCTACGGCGTTGATTTCCAGGCGGTCGGACACCAAGTTGTAACCGGGCGCAGAAATTTGCAGCGAATAGGATCGATTGGGCAAAAGACTGGTGCTGTAGTTGGAGCCGTCAAAGACCGTTCCTTGAAAAAGCCGGTCCGCTTCCAAGCGCCAAGACGCTTTCAAGGTCTTGCCGGTTTGGTCGTCTACCGCTACCGCTTCAAACCACTGAATGGGCTCCGGCTGTACCTCGCGCGGAAGGCCGTATCCAAAGAGGCGAATGCCGCGATTTTCGTACAAACCTCCCCTTCCCATGTAGCCGGTTTTTCCGTCCGGTGAAACCGCCAGTCCAAAATCGTCCTGGGGGCTGTTGATGGGATACCCCATGTTGGTGGGGGCTCCCCAACTACCGTCGGCTTTGCGGCGCGAAACGAACAAGTCCAATCCGCCCATACCCGGGTGGCCGTCGGAGGAGAAATATAAGGTGTTCCCGTCGGCGTGCAAACGCGGGCAAAGATCGTTGTAGGGGGTGTTGACGGGCCCCGGCAAAGGTTTGGCCTTACTCCAGGAACCGTCGGGAAGCTGGGTGCATACGAAGATGGTGGAATTGGCTTTGTCCCGCTCGGGGGCGCGCACGAATAGGAGCGTTCGCCCGTCCGAGGAAAGGGTGGGTTGTGTTTCCCATTGCGGGGTGTTGATGCTGTCCCCCAAGGAAAAGGGTTCGGACCACCCGCGCGCGGTCCAAACCGAGCCGTACAAGTCGCAAGAGCCCCGACCCTCAGGCCGATCGCAGCCCGCAAACACCAAGTACCGACCGTCCCCACGGATGGCTACTGCCCCTTCGTTGGAAGTGGTATTGACCCGTCCCGGCAAAAGCTGGGGGGCGGTCCAACCGCCGCCCTTTTTCATTCTGCTGAAGAACAAGTTTTCGTCGTACGGGGACCGGGTGTCGTTTTTGCCTGTGAATAACAAGGTGGAATCCGCAGCCACCGGCACCGGAAAGTAGTTCAACTCCATGCGATTGATGGAGTCGCCCAGGTCAAAAACGGTGTACGGCAAGGGGTTGCGTACTGCTTTTGCCGCAAAGGCAGAAGTGGGCTGCATGCGTTCAGCCATTTTGCGGATGGAGGTACCCGTTTTTTCGCGCTGTATGCAGGCCTGAAACAGAGAGTCTGCGGTGGTGTACTGTTCGTTTTTGTGCGCCAATTGCCCCCACCGAAGCAAGGCCACGCTACCGGCTTGGTGTTTTTCAAACGCTTTCTGGTACGCCTTGTAGGCTGAATCCACGGGGCCCAAAACGGAATAAACGTCCGCTCTCAAAAGCGCTGCCGCGCTGTAGGACGGATCTTTCTGAAGTGCTTTCTCCGCCAGCTCCACCGCGCTGGAATACTGTTTTCCGTACGCGGCAGCGCGCGCCTTTTCAAAATAAACGACGGCTTTTTTGTTTTGCGCCGTTGCAGCGGGTGCGGCCAAACAAAGCAACCCAATCGTTGCAGCGAGCAAGCGAACTATTTTCAGCATACCCGTGCAAGTTAGTGCGATAAACGAGTACTGTGCATTGTGAATTTTGTACCTTTGCACCTTGATTCCGGAGCCAATGAATGACCAAGCCTACCAGCAGGTCAGCCAAGTTTTTACGGACTTTTTGGAGGCCAACGGGCAGCGCAAAACGCCCGAACGCTATGCCATACTCAAAGAAATTTACGCCAGCGACGACCATTTTGGAATTGAGGCCCTGTACCTCAACATGAAATCCAAGAACTACCGGGTGAGCCGAGCTACCCTGTACAACACCATGGATTTGCTCCTCCAGTGCGGCTTGGTTCGGAAACACCAATTCGCTCAAGGACAGGCACTGTACGAAAAAAGTTATTTCAACCGCCAACACGATCACCTGATTCTAACCGACTCTGGAGAAGTGAAGGAATTTTGCGACCCGCGCATCCAACAAATTAAATCGACCATCGAAGAGGTCTTCGGGGTAGAGGTTACTGGGCATTCCCTGTACTTCTACGCCAAAAAGAAAACACCATGAACGTAGACGTGCTGCTTGGCCTCCAATGGGGCGACGAAGGAAAAGGGAAAATTGTTGACGTCTTGACGCAAGAATACCAGGTGGTTGCGCGTTTTCAAGGAGGACCGAATGCCGGCCACACCTTGGAATTCAACGGAATCAAGCACGTTTTGCACACCATCCCTTCCGGTATTTTTCACGAAGGCGTGGACAACTTAATTGGCAACGGGGTGGTCATTGACCCCGTGGTTTTTGCGGCGGAATTGGAGAAGTTGGCTTCGGTGGATCCCAACGCCTTTCGTCGTTTGTTGCTCTCCCGCAAGGCGCACTTGATTCTGCCCACCCACCGTTTGTTGGATGCGGCATCCGAATCGGCCAAAGGGGCTCAAAAAATCGGCAGCACCTTGAAGGGCATTGGTCCCACCTACATGGACAAAACGGGTCGTAACGGCTTGCGCGTGGGCGATCTGGAACTTCCCGACTTCCAGGATCGGTACGAAGCGTTGAAAAACAAACACTTGGAAATGCTCCGCGGGTTTGAATTTCCGTTTGACTTGGACGCAGAAGAGAAACGTTGGATGGAAGCAGTTCAACACTTGCTCGAACTGCGCTTGGTGGATTCAGACCACTACATCAGCGATGCCCTTCGGGCGGGCAAAAAAATCCTCGCCGAGGGAGCGCAGGGCACCTTGCTGGACGTGGACTTTGGCACCTACCCCTTTGTGACCTCCTCCACCACCACGTGTGCCGGAGCGTGCACGGGATTGGGCGTTGCACCCAACCGAATTGGGCGTGTTCTTGGAATTTTCAAGGCGTACTGCACCCGCGTGGGATCCGGTCCCTTCCCTACGGAGTTGAACAACGAAACCGGGGAACGCATGCGCCAAGTAGGACGCGAGTTTGGTTCCACCACGGGACGCGCTCGTCGGTGTGGTTGGTTGGACCTACCCGCCTTGAAGTACGCCGTAGAAATCAACGGAGTGACGGAGTTGATGATGATGAAGGCGGATGTTTTGTCTGGATTTGAGCAGCTGAGCGTGTGCACGCACTACTCCTACCGCGGTGAATTGATGGACCGACTCCCCTATTCCTTAGAAGAGCAGTGGGTTCAACCCCAATTCATTGAGTTACCCGGATGGAACCAAGACTTGACCGGAATGAGTCGGGCCGATCAATTGCCGCAAGCGCTGCTGGACTACGTGGCCTTCATAGAAAAAGCGGTTGGGGTGCCGGTGACCTTGGTTTCTGTGGGTCCGGACCGCGAACAAACCATTTTGCGCGCATGAATGTGCCGCAAGTGACTCGCGTTTGGGCACTTGCAGGGGCATTGCTGCTGACCTTTTTGGGGCTTTCCACGAGCGCGCAACCCATACAGTTGGTGCGGTCCCAGAAAACGACGATCGGACTGGCTTCCGGCATCAATATTTTGGTTGGACAGGTAACGGTGCGGCAGGGAACGGCTACTGTTTCGTGCGATTCGCTTTGGTGGGACACTCGCAGCCAGCGTTTTACGGCCCACGGCCAAGTGGTTTACCGCAAAGGGAAAGGCCAAACCGTTCGCTCCCGAAACCTAACCTACGACCAGGTGGTGGCCTATTTCACGGGGAATGTTCGGGCGGAACAAGACCGCATGATCATCCAAACCGAGTCCCTGTCTGTATTGGTGGCCGACGGAACTGCCCGCTGGACCCAGGGGGCCAAGATTCAATTGACCGACGGTTCGTTGACCTGCCGCACGGGGGTTTTGAACGGCAAAAGTGGCGTTCATCGGTTTGAAAAATCAGTGGTGCTGCTGCAAAAAGACGCGGAGCTTCGCTCCGATTGGGTGGAGTACGACGACCGCTCGCAATGGGCCTGGATTCGAAGCGCTGGCGAGCTGAAGCGCGATTCCACCCAACTTACGTTCGCCGCCGGTCGCTGGAACTCCGCGCAAGAAGAAGGCTTGTTTTTGGGGCCGGCCGTGGCACGGCAACCGCATTCTACCGTTTCCGGCGACACCCTGGTGATCCGGCAAGAGGGATGGTCCTCAAGCGGCCGTGCGCACCTATTCCGTTGGCAGCGGAACGACAGCTTGGCCTTGCGCGCAGACCGGCTGGACGCCTTGGATCAGCAGTGGTTGGCGGGGCCACGAGCCCAATTTTGGACGCCTGATTTTCAAGCTTCAGCGGATTCCATGGTCTACCATCAAAAGGACTCCACCCTCTTGTTCCTCCGTCAATCCAAGCCGCCTGTCGCATTTTCAGGAGCCTACCAAATTCAGAGCGACACCCTGTACATGGTGTGGCGCAGCGGACGATCCGACAGTTTGTACATGGGCGGAAATCCGTTGATTTCTGGCTGGAACGACTCCAACCAAGTGGACCAAATGGCCGGAAAGCGGGCCCACGGTTTCTTTACGTCCACCGGTTTGGAACAGGTGATTCTTCGCCGCAATGCCCAAGCTAGATACCATACATGGGATAAGTCCAAGTATTTAGGAATCAATAGCATTACAGGCCCTGTATTGATTCTTGACTTCAAAGAATCAACCTTAGACCGTGTCCGGGTAAACGGCAGTACGTCCGGAGTTCTGGAACCGTCCAATCCGGAGGATCCGGCGGAACCGTTGCCCGGTTATTTGGACCGTCGGGGCGAACAGCTTTCCAGAACCGAAGCGATATCCGGGCGGAAGTAATTCGGCCCTTTCAAGACTTTACCGTCTTCGCGGTAGATGGGTTTGCCGTCCGGCCCCAACTTGCTCATGTTGCTCGCCTGAATGGCTTGAAACACCTCTTCAATGACCTCCCCCATTCCGTGTACCAGAAGGGTTCCGCACAAAATATACAGCTGATCGCCCAAGGCATCCGCAATTTCAATGGAATTGCCCGCCAGTGCCGCCTCCAAATATTCGTCGTTTTCCTCTGCCAAAAGCCGATGGCGCAGGCGAACCGTGGCCTCATCCACAGGGGTTTGCGGATGATCGCCGTTGGGAATCCCAAATGCTTGGTGAAATTCTTCTACCGCGTTTAAATATGCCTTCATGGGGTGTATTTTTGTGCATCCAAGTTAGTTAGCACCATGTCCAATTCCATCACCACCGGTCACTGGATTTTTGCCGCCACCTTCACCCTTCTTTTTTTGGGGGTATTGGCATGGAGTTACCGAAAAGACCGCACCGTGCACCAGCTGCATTTTGGCGGATCGTTTCGAATTTTACTGGGCATCGTTCTATTGCTCTTTGTTGTATTCATTTTCAAACGCGTCGTGTAATGATATCATCTGCCCGTTTTGCCTCTTTGTTGGCTTTCGCAGGAGCTTTGGCTCTGGTTTTGGTGACCCGACTGATCCCGCACTGGCCCAATTTTACTGCGGTAGGCGCCTTCGCGCTGGGAAGTGCCGTTTGGTTTGGCGGTTCCCGCTGGAACGGAGTGCTGGCGTTGGCGGGCTTGTACGCTACGGATTTGGTCTTGAACAACATCGTGTACAGCGCCGGCAGCAACGCCTTCTCTTGGGGCTATTCCGGCATGGTTTGGACCTACTCCGCTTGGGCTCTTTTGGTGGCACTGGGAAGCGCATTTAAGGTGCAGCGTTCCTGGGCCCGTTGGACGGGCGGAGCGTTGATTGGTTCCGTGTTGTTTTTCGTATTGACCAATACGGGCAGTTGGTTGGGCGCTCCGTTCTACGAACAAACGTTTGCCGGATGGTTGACGGCTTTGGTGGCCGGCTTGCCTTTTGCCGCCAACTTCGCGCTGAGTACATGGCTCTTTGGTGCTGCTGCTGCCTTCGTGGTGCGCTGGATTCAATCCGCTGAGCGCGCTCAAGCGTAAAACCCTTGGATCGAATGAACTCCAGCTACTGGGAGCGCACCGCGCTGGAGCTGGAGTGGGATGCAGTCATCGTTGGAGGAGGATTTGTAGGGTGCTGGGCCGCCCTGCACCTGAAACGTAAAAAACCCCATTGGACCGTTGGCGTGTTGGAGCGAGGTGCCTTTGGCGCGGGAGCTTCTACCCGGAATGCCGGTTTTGCGTGTTTTGGATCCCCAACGGAACTTTTGGATGATTTGGCTCTGGAATCGGAGGCGCACGTTTGGGGCCGGGTGGAACGACGTTGGCGCGGTTTATCGCATTGGCGGTCTGCCTTTTCTTCCCAGGATCTCCTTTGGGAACCCCTGGGGGGGCACGAGCTTTTTCAGATTCACGAATCGAACCGAGCGCAGCAAACCCAGGACGCCCTGGCGGGCTTGAACCAAAGCATGAAATCCATCACGGGCCAAAACGAAGTGTTTCGGGTCATGGATCATTTGCCGGGAACGCAATGGCGGTACGGGGTTAAAATTTTAGGAGAGGCGCAGCTACATCCGGGAAAAGCTCTGTTTGTGCTGCAGCAGGCGTGTCAAAGCGCCGGTATTCACCTTTTGTTTGGCGCGGAGGTCGCACCTTTTGATCGGTGGGAACGCACAACCGCCGGGTGGCAACTTCCCACCTCGCGGGGAACGGTGGCTGCCGAGCGCGTGGGTTTGTGCACCAACGGTGCAACCTCCGCCCTGTTTCCCGAATGGCCGGTGGTTCCGGCCCGGGGACAGGTGGTGCTGACGCATCCCCTGCCCAGCGTGCCCTACCGGGGGACGTTCCACGCCGACGCCGGTTACCTCTATTTCCGAAACGTTGGGGACCGTTTGCTTTTGGGCGGTGCACGCAATCATTTTAGGGCCCAGGAACAAACCGACGACCGAAACACCACGGAGGAAGTTACGGGGTATTTGGAAGAGTACCTGCGGGACGTTTTACTTCCCGGAGTTCCGGTATCCGTAGATCAAACCTGGGCCGGAACCATGGCGTTTGGACCCAACAACGAAAAGGATCCCCTACTCGCGCAGCACGCCCCGGGACTCTGGAGTGCCGTTCGTTTGGGCGGAATGGGCGTGGCCCTCGCTCCCGTATTGGGCGAAGAATTGGCCGATGGGCTGATGGGGGAATGAGGATTAAGGCTGGCTGAATGCGGTCAGTGCGATTCCGGAAGAATGAACCCCGGAATTTGACCGGTGGTAACGGAATCCAGGGCAACCCCTTGCTCGTTGTACCGAACCAATCGGCCTGGGCCTGAGTAGTCCACAATTTTCCCCGAATAATACTCCTTTTTGAGGGCGTCAAAAGCAAGGCTGTAGGAAGCTCCCGTTAAAAAGGGCGCGGTGGGCCAAACCGTCGAACCCAAGGGCATCCGAACGGCTGAACCCGCGTAACGATCGGACACAAACACCAAACCGGAGCCGTCGCACAGCAGATGTGCGGGGTGCAACGAGCCGTCTGCGGAGGTGGCGTAAAGCGACGCCGTCAGTGCATTTGCGTCAATCCGGTAGAGGCTTCCGGGCGTGCCGTTTGCGGGGGTGATCCAATCCGGCTTTCCTTGGTTGAGCAGCCACCACGTACCGCTGGGGTCTTGCGCAAAAGAATGCGGTTGATCTCCTACCGTGATGGTCTTGATTCGGTTCATTTGGGCGTTCAAAGCCACCACGGTGTTGTTGTCCGCATAGCCTCCGGAACACGCCACCAGCAGAACGTCGCCGTTGGGGGTGTTGGGCAAATAAGCCATCCCTTCCGGCCCGGCGTCCACCTGCGCGGTATCTACAACGGTCTTGGTGGTCAGGTCCAGTACATAAATGCGGTTGTCTTGCCAGTCCGACAGCGCCACGCGGTTGTTGGGCAAGGCCTGAAAGTAGCGCGGAAGCCCCAAACCCGTGAAGGTGTGCTCCAGCTGCATGGTTTTGGCGTCCAGTAGCTCAACGGTTCCGGCCAAATTCACGGCAACCAATACGTAGCCCCCCACGCGGACAGCGCTTTGCGCAATGTTCCCCATGACCCGACCGTTCACCGTTTGAAAAACGTCCAGGAACGCATAAGTGGAGTCAGACGCGGTGTGTTTGAAATGCGCAAAAGACAAGGTGCCGGTTCCGGTTTGAAACGGACCTTCGTTCACCACCAAGACCCCGTTGCGGTAGTCTTGGTTCAACGGATTCACGGGATCCGGTTGGCACGATCCAAGAACTATTGTTAACGTGCTAAAAATAAATAATTTAAAATTTTTCATTTGAACTTATAATTTAAATTAATTACGGTGTACCAATGGGGATTGGGGTAGTACGGCAGGTATTCGACGGTTCCCGGAAGGGCGTTTTGAACGTTCAACTGCACGGACCAATGCTTGCTCTGCCATCCGCCCCACAAACGTCCGGTAAACCACCGCGGTGTTTGCTGCGATGCCGCTTGTGCCGTGTATTCCGCCCCTGCGGTCCAGGCACCCTTTCGGTATGCGCCACCCGCATTTCCACGCCAAGGCACGGCAAAGGCGGCGTTGGACAGCGTGTACTGCACTTCCGCCCAACCCATCCATTCGCGTTGATGCGCCGTCCAGCGCAAGCGATTCCACCACTGACTCCAAGAACCGGCATTGACCGGAACCCACTGAATACCAATGGGTTTCCAGACAATGGACTGCGTTAAATGCATCGCTTTGGACTGCCATTCCCATTGGCCCCAATGCCTCTTCGGTGTTTTTGAATGGGGAATAAAACCGTTGACCTCCAGGGCCCAACCGGCTTCCGGCAACAGCAGTGGGTTCCCGCCGGGAATCCAAGCCAAATCGTTGAGCGTGGGCCAGCGAAAATGCCGCGCGGCTTGAATTACTATACCGTTAGATCCTTTCCAACGCATCCCGCCGGAGGCATTTCCCAGTGGGCTGCGCGCAGAAGTTTGGCGCAGGTCCCATCGGGCCCAAGCCAAACCAGGACGCAACCGGCCGGTCCCCTGGAGGGCGCCTTTGACAAAACCGTCCCAAACCCCTAAGGACTGGTGGGACGGGCCCCAGGCCGCCATTTGCGACCACCCCCAGGCCACATGACCGTTGGGATGGGTGCCGGCCCATTCCACCCGCATTCCTGCCGTTTGGTGCGAGTCGCGCAAGGCCACCACGCGCGCATCAAAGGCTTGAAAGTCCATCCATCCAAACGCTCCCCGGCTCCAATGCCAGTTCTGTCTTTGGTGCTCCCAGCGCACTCCGGCGTGCAAACGTTGGTCCCGTTGCCGATCCCCCAGCCCGTAAGAGGATGCGGCGCTGCGCGGAAGCCCCCGATCCTGCAGAATGCCCTGAAAACCGTACCGAAGGGTGTGCGCTCCCCAACGCCGTTCGCCGCGCCACTCCAATTGCGCGTTCTGAGCGTCTGCACCGGTGCGCATTCGGCGCGTGCCTAAGTAATCTTGGTAGGGATACCGGTAGTGGGCCGACGACGCCCAAAATCCCAACGTTCCAGAGTTCGTACGGCATCGGACCGTGGCCCCGCCTCCACCCGCCGAATAAGCCTCCAACCCGGCCCAGGAACCCTCCGAGCCCAACCATTGTGCGGACAAATCCACCAATCCGCCCAAATTGCCGGAACCCAAATACTGCCCCCCCAACTGCGTGTGAACGCCCGTTTGGTTGCGGAAAGCGGGATGGATCCAGGAACCGTCGGTCAACCCCAAGGTAGGACTGGTCAGGGCAAACCCCAGCCAATGAAACCCCGTATACACCGCGGGAAGCCCACTCAGGCCCACCAGTTGGGAACCGCCCGGAGTGGTGGTGCGCAGCAAGGCGCCTCGGTGGAGCCAATCGGAAGCAGACCAGCCTTGGGCCGTGGAATCCAGGCCGCGGACAGGAGCGCGAAAATGAAACGGAAGTGCGTGCACATCAGCAGTCCCCAGCCGAACGGTGTCCGGAGCGGAGACGAGTTGACCGGAGGCCAACAAAAAGCAAAACACAACGGCTAAATACGGCCGTCGTTGGGTACAAATCATGGCAATTCCTTTGGTCCCGAAGGCGCATGGTATGGCAAAAAGCAGGTCTTCTGGCTCGTTCCTCTTCGGGCGCCTTCCCGGAATTTCTTCCAGTGGCTGAATGCCTGAAGATGGATGGAACTTACAGCTGCGGGCACAGCTCCGGTATTGCACCGGATTCCCTTCTTGCGTTGGAGGCGCACCTCCAAACTTCTTGCGGTGCAAAGATACGGCAGCTCGGGCCGTAATGGAAAAAGCGATTTACTTAAAAAGCGCCAATGCCTCGTTGTGGGCACTTTCCAAGGCCATGGGCCGCACGCCGTAGGAGGCCCCTACCCGGTTGGCAAACGTGAGGAGTTTTTCTGCGGGCATGTTCCCCACCAAGTTGCTCTGCGCGAAGGGACAACCCCCAATGCCGCGTAAGGCGGTGTCAAAGCGCCGTATACCGGCATTCCACGCGGCTTCCAAATGGGCAAAGGCCTGGTCTTCCCGCACGTGCAGGTGCATGCCCAATTGTTCCACCGGAAGATACTCCAGTGCTTGCTCTGCGCGCCTCTGAATGGATTCCGGAGTTCCGGAGCCGATGGTGTCCGAAATGCTCACGGCGTCCGGCTGGATGCGGACCATGTGTTCCAGTGCTTCGTGGATCATGCCGTCGGACAAAACTTCCCCGTAGGGATTGCCGAAGGCCATGGAGAAATACACCACTGCTTTTTTGCCGGCGTCGTGTGCGCTCGCCACCATCCGCTCCAGTTCTACGAGGGCCTGTTGCCGCGAACGCTGGGTGTTTCGCTGCTGAAAAGCTTCGGAAAGAGAATACGGATAGCCCACAGTGTCCACGGCGGGATGCTGCAAAGCGCGCTCCCACCCCACCGGATTGCCCACAATAACCAGCACTTCCGGCTTTTGGTCTGGCCAAACTATTTGGTCCAGCACGGCAGCCGTATCGGCCATTTGGGGCACCGCCCGCGGCGACACAAAACTCCCGGCGTCCAAGACGTCGAATCCCACGTGGGCCAATTCCTGCAAATAGGCTACTTTCTCTTCGGTTGAGAAGAGTCTGTGCCAGCCCTGCATGGCGTCCCGTGGGCATTCCACCCAGGTCAGTCGTTCCATGCCCGAATGCAGTCGTGAACCAATTGGGGTCCTTCGTAGATCAATCCCGTGTACACCTGTACCAACGTGGCGCCGGCCTCTTTCTTTTCCCGCGCATCTTTTCCGGACAGCACGCCTCCCACGGCAATGAGGGGGAAGTCCGGCCCTACTGCCCCGCGAAGAATGCGGATAACGTCTGTGGATCGCTGGCGTACGGGAGCACCGCTCAAACCGCCGGCGCCCATTTGCTCAACTTTTAAGGGATCCGTTCCCAAGCCCGAGCGGGACAAGGTGGTGTTGGTGGCGATGATGCCGTCAGCTCCAGCGGAAACAATCAACTGAGCCGTTTCAATCAATTCCTCATCCGTCAGGTCCGGAGCCAGTTTAACCCATACCGGACGACGAGGCTGGTGGAGATCCCGCTCTTCCAGTACCTCGCGCAAGAGCTCCCGGAGCGGCTCCAAAGATTGCAGTGCGCGCAAACCGGGCGTGTTGGGCGAACTGATGTTCACCGTGAAAAAATCGACCACCGGATGCAGCGCACGCAGGGACAATACGTAATCCTGCGCGGCAAGCTCGTTGGGAGTGTCCTTGTTCTTGCCAATGTTTCCGCCTACCACCAAACCAGCAGGTCGTTTTTTTAAACGATTAGCTGCTGCCACTACCCCGTGGTTGTTGAATCCCATGCGGTTGATCAGACCTCGATCTTGGGGCAAGCGGAACAAACGCGGCTGGGGATTGCCCGGTTGAGGCTTGGGCGTCAAGGTTCCTACCTCAACAAATCCAAAACCCAAGGCCCCCAAGGCCGCTACCGCTTCCGCGTCTTTGTCCAGTCCTGCCGCCAAGCCCACCGGGTTGGGAAACGTCAATCCAGACACCACAACAGGCTCTGAATGAGGAGCTTTTCCTGAGAACAATTTCACCACTGCCGGGCCAAAAGGGAGCATGCTGAAAATCCGCAGCGCTGCCATGGTCCAGCGATGGGCGGTTTCCGGAGGCAAACAAAACAAAAGCGGACGAATAAAGCTGCGGTACGCGTTCATGTTCCAAAAATACGGGCGAAATTTGCGCCATGGCGAAACCAGCCCAAAAAACAATCCGAATTGAAAACCGTCGTGCTCGATTTGAATACGAATTGATCGACTCCTTCACGGCGGGGATGGTCTTGATGGGTTCCGAAATAAAATCCATCCGCGAGGGGGCCGCTGGTTTGGTGGATGCTTACTGCCTGATTGTGAACGGTGAGCTCTGGGTCAAGCACCTGCATATTGCCCCGTGGCGGTTGGGCACCCACGCCAACCACTTGGAAACGCGGGATCGGAAATTGCTGCTCAAAAAGAACGAGCTCAAAAAAATAGACCGTGCGCTGAAGGACAAAGGCATCACCGTGGTCCCGCTGCTTCTGCACCTCTCGGAAAAAGGCTTGGCAAAATTGGACATTGCCTTGGCGCGCGGCAAAAAATTGCACGACAAAAGAGCCAGCTTGAAAGAAAAAGACGCGGACCGAGAGACCAAACGAGCTCACACGGAATCCTGACCGGTGGCTACGTTTCCCAGCATGGGAACGAACCGAAAAGTCCCCAAATCCTCTCGTTCGAATGATTTGTCGCCCAATCGGGTGATGCGCCACATGCGCTGATCCGCTCCTTCAGGACCCACCGGCAAGATGAGTTTTCCGCCCACCGCCAACTGCGCCAACAAGGCGTTGGGCACGTCTGGAGCCGCGGCCGTTACCAAAATGCCGTCAAAGGGCGCGAAAGCGGGCATGCCCTTGTAGCCATCGCCAAAACGCTGCACCACCGTCGCCCTCAATTCAGAAAGAACCCGTTTGGAAAAATCAAACAACTCTTTTTGGCGTTCGATGCTGTACACGCGGAACCCCATGGCCGCTAAAACCGCTGCTTGGTAACCCGAACCGGTGCCTATTTCCAAAACCTTGGCTCCCGGCGGGAGTTCCAAAGCCTGTGTTTGCACGGCTACCGTATACGGTTGGCTGATGGTCTGGGCTGCGCGAATGGGAAAGGCTGCATCCTTGTAAGCAAATGCTTCAAAGCTGGATTCCAAAAAAACGTGCCGGGGCACCTGCATGAGCGCGTCCAACACTTCTTCAGACCGAATGCCCTTTTCGCGCAGTATGTCCATCAACTGCTTGCGCAAGCCAAGGTGCCGTGGAAAATCAAGGGGATGCGCAGCCAGTTTCACAACCCCAAATTTAGCGCCGCAGGTGCCTTACCTTTGCGGTGCATGCCGAATATATTTCCATTTTTGACGCGCTTGAGCGCTGCCGCAGCACTTTTCGCAATTGGTGCAGGATGCGCTCCAGAGGTAGCCGTAGAGCCCGCGTACGTGCGCATCAACGGAATGGCTCTGGATCCCGTGGAATCCTCGCTGAACGGTTCCCGCAGCAGTAAAATTTCCACGGTTTGGGTTCAGTTGCCCAACGGCACCTTTGCAGGGGCTTTTTCGTTGCCGTGCTCCTTTCCGGTGCTTTTGGACGAGGGCTTCCATACGATAAAGCTCTATCCCGGCGTTAACACGAACGGTATGGCTGCCTTCCGATCCCAGTACGACTTTTACCAGGAGGTATCCGTGGGCGCCAATTTCAAACCGGGCCAAGAAACCGTTTTGAAAAGCCCCGGGGACAGCGTGGTTTGGACCCAATACGACGAAGGAGTTACCGTTTCTGTATTGGAAGATTTTGAGGGAGCTGGATTCGGGTTTGAACCGGTTTCCACGTCCGACACCTTTTGGGTTCGTACGTTTCGTTCGGATTTAGTCTTCCCGCCCCCTTCCAACGAGAACAATTCCGCCAGCGGATGGGTTCGACTGGGTCCCGACGGAGCCTGGTTTGAGGTTTGGTCAGCCGACGCCTTTGAATTGCCCAAAGGGGGTAAAAACGTCTACGTGGAGCTCAACTACAAAACCACCGTACCCTTCACGGTGGGCGTTTACGCCTACCGGCCCAGCGGAATCGAGCAAAAACCAACGGCGACCGTTCTTCCCAAAGACGAGTGGAACAAAATCTACATCAACTTGATGACGGAAGTCAGCGGAACGCCAGACGCTGAGTCCTTTAAATTGTTCATCGGCAGCAAAAAGTCCGTGGCGAACGGAAAAACGGATTCCATCTTTTTGGACAACATCAAATTGGTCTACCGTCCATGAGCCCACAAAGCGAGGGGCTGCACCGCCGTGCATTTCGCTTGCGGTTGTACTACCGATGGACCGATGCCGTTGCCGCTGCCTTAGCCTACACCGCCTTGTACGGCTACCGGAAAGCCGTTCTGGAACCGTTGCGCTTTGGGATTCCGCAACTGGAATGGGAAAGTACTTTTTTTGAAGGATTGGTGGCCACCGTGCTCTATTGGGCCTTCATCCACAGACTCTCCGGCATACACCGCGAGGTCTTGCGTAGGTCACGTTTGGCCGATCTGGTGCACACCTTTCAGGTGGGAATTCTGGCATCGCTCCCGCTTTTTGCGGTGCTGATTTTGGACGACGACGTCAAGGATTACCGCCACTACTACTGGAGTTTTGGGGTGTACCTGGGCGTATTCCTGTCCGCTACGGCGTTGGGTCGGTATGCATTGGCGACGGCCACCTATGCGCAAATCAAAAGCGGTCGCCTCCGCTTTCCAACCCTTCTTATTGGCTCTCCCAAACGGTTGAAGCCTGT
>JAXITR010000019.1:0-34008 GCA_034679985.1 Cryomorphaceae bacterium | reverse complement strand
GCTTCCCAGTTGTTGAGCGCGTACAAGGAGTTGACCCGGATGCCGTAGCGCTGGGCAATGGTCCACGGGGTGTCGCCGGCAACGGCGGTGTGGTACGGGAGGTCCTTGGGGGCGCGGGCTTTTTTTGCCTTCAGGTAAATCGGCATTCCGGCAACAACGGGCGTGTAGGTCAGGGCGTCGTTCTTTTTTAGCAAAGAGGACGGGCTCAGGCCCGGTTCGCGGGAAATTTCATCCCAGGTTTGCCCCTTCTGCGCGTAGTACACCGGCAACCCGTTTTGCATCACTCCGGATGCCAGGGCGGCCTTTTTGCGGTCGCGTCTTGCCAGGGAGGAAGCGGCCGCTTGACGGTCGTATTGGTCCAAGTCGTTCTGCTCAATCAGGCGAATGAGTCGTTCCGCGTAGTCCGGAGCGGTGGCGTACCCAGCTTTCTTCAACCCAACGGCCCAAGCGCGGTAATCGTCGGGCGGCAAGGAGAACAACTCGGCGTAGCGGCTGCGCGTCTTCAGAAACAAACTGTGGTCCCGGAAACTCTCCTGCACGCTGCCGTACACCCGAAAACACTCGTCCGGACGGTCGTCGTGCAGCATTAGGGACGGCCCGGACCACCCTTGATGGCACTTGATGCCAAAGTGGTTTTTGCCTTCCCGCGCCAATCTGCTTTTTCCGTCCGCAGACTCCAGAATGCCTTGGGCCAACGTGATGCTTGCGGGGATTCCGTACAAACGCATTTCCTCCACCGCCAAGTGCGCGTGTTCCTCAATGTACTGAATGCGTTGCGCCACAGAAGGCTGCGCCCGCAACGTCCCCAACCCGGCGCTGAAAACCAGCACCGTCGAGCAAATAAATCCCGATGGCCTCATGCTGCAAATATCATTCTTTCCCGACCTTTGCAAAACCCTTGCCAACATGAAAAACCTGGACCCGGAAGATTTTTACCGCACTCCGGAAGGCTACCTGGTCTTCACAGAGGCGTACCACCGAAAGCGCGGTCACTGCTGCCAAAGCGGCTGCCGGCACTGTCCGTATGGGTTTGACAAAGGCACGGGCAGAGTTCTCAATCCGTCGGGCCAACCCACCGCCGGATCCTAATGCATCCAAACATGACGTTTCAAGACGAATTGCGCGCCGGTATTCCGGACTTTCTCCCCGAACATCCCGGTTGGGACCCCACGGTGTCCCACGCGCCCAAGCGCAAGGACCTCCTGACCCCAGACGAGAAAGTCCTCGCCATTCGGAATGCGTTGCGCTACATCCCGGAGGCGCACCACGCCGTGATGGCGGAGGAATGCGCGCGGGAATTGCACGAATACGGCCGAATCTACCTGTACCGCTACCGCCCCACCTACGCCCTGTACGCGCGTCCGGTGGACGAGTACCCCGCCGCGAGCCGCCAAGCGGCGGCCATTATGCTGATGATCCAAAACAACCTGGATCCGGCCGTGGCGCAGCACCCGCACGAACTCATTACCTACGGAGGCAACGGCGCGGTCTTCCAAAACTGGGCCCAGTACCGCCTCACCATGCAGTACCTCACCCAATTGCGGGACGACGAAACCCTGCACCTGCACAGCGGCCACCCGCAAGGCGTTTTCCCGTCCGGCGCATGGGCACCCCGCGTGGTGGTGACCAACGGCATGGTGATCCCCAACTACTCCAAACCGGACGATTGGGAGCGTTTCAACGCCCTGGGGGTTTCGCAGTACGGACAAATGACGGCCGGCAGCTACATGTACATTGGGCCGCAGGGCATTGTGCACGGCACCACCATCACGGTGATGAACGCCGCCCGAAAATTCACCAAGGGCCCCTTGGAGGGCAAGTTGTTTGTGACGGCCGGCTTGGGCGGCATGAGCGGCGCGCAACCCAAGGCCGCAAAAATTGCCGGTTTGGTGAGCATTTCCGCAGAAATCAACGCGGCCGCCGCGGAGAAACGCCACGCCCAGGGCTGGGTGGACCGCTTGGTGTATACCGCGGACGAAGCCGTGGATTTGGCCTTGGAAGCGCAGTCCGTGCGCGGAAACACCTCCATTGCCTTTGTGGGCAACACCGTGGACCTGTGGGAAAAACTGGTGGAACGCAACGTGCACGTAGACCTGGGGTCGGACCAAACTTCTTTGCACAATCCGTGGGCGGGCGGCTACTACCCGCAGGGTTTTACCTACGAGGAATCCAACGAATTGATGGCGTCGGACCCGGAGAAATTCCGGACGGAGGTGCAAGCCACCCTGCGCCGGCATGTGGCCGCCGTGAACACCCTGCACGCCCGCGGCATGTACTTTTTTGACTACGGCAACGCCTTTTTGCTGGAATCCAGCCGGGCGGGCGCAGACGTTATGGCAGAAAACGGCCTGGACTTCTCCTACCCCAGCTACGTGCAAGACATCCTGGGCCCTATGTGTTTTGACTACGGATTTGGCCCGTTTCGGTGGGTATGCGCCACGGGAAATCCGGACGACTTGCGCAAAACAGACCGCATTGCCGCAGAGGTACTCCGCACCCTGGCGGCGTCGGCCCCGGACGACATCCGCCTGCAAATGGAAGACAACCTGCGCTGGATTGAACAGGCGGAGGAAAACCGTTTGGTAGTGGGCTCGCAAGCGCGCATCCTCTACGCAGACAGCGTGGGGCGCATTGCCCTAGCGCGCGCTTTCAACGACGCCATTGCCCGCGGCGAACTGGGCACCGTGATCTTGGGACGGGACCACCACGACGTCTCCGGCACGGACTCTCCGTACCGCGAAACTTCCAACATCTACGACGGTTCGCGCTTCACGGCGGACATGGCCGTGCACAACGCCATTGGGGATTCCTTCCGCGGCGCCACCTGGGTCAGCCTGCACAACGGCGGCGGCGTGGGCTGGGGCGAGGTCATCAACGGCGGCTTTGGCCTGGTTTTGGATGGCTCGGAAGAAGCAGACCGCAAACTGGAAACCATGTTGTTTTTCGACGTCAACAACGGCATTGCCCGCCGCGCTTGGGCCCGCAACCCGGAAGCGCTCATTGCCATTGGGCGCGAGCTGGTGCGCACACCGCGGTTGAAAGTCACCGTGCCGCAAATTGCCGATGAATCCTTGGTACGCAAAGCCCTCAACTCCGTAACTTCACCCTCATGAGACTGATCCTTACCTCCTTGGCCGCAGCCACCCTACTGCTTGCCGCCTCCTGCACCTCCTCCGAATCCACGCCCACCGGCGGAACCGACGGCCTGAAAATCGCCTACGTTCGTGCGGATTCTTTGACCCAACTGTACGACTACCACCGCGAATTGACGGAAAAGTTTGAATTGGAAGCCAAAAAAGTGGAAGCCGAACTGGTTCGGGCCCAACAAAACCTGCAAACGGAGTACAGCATCCTGGAAAAGGCCGCGCCTTCGTTGAGCCCCGTCCAATTGCAACGCGCCCAGGCAGACTTCCAACGCATCCAAATGAGCTACAGCCAAATGGAGCAGCAGCGCACCGGAGAACTGGCGGAAAAGGAGGCCGGTTTGAACACGCAGATCAAGGACCAAATGGACGTGGCCCTGAAACAACTGGCGAAAGAAAAAGGATACGACTTGGTTTTGGTCTACGAAACCAACGTCCTCTACGGTTCCGACAAGCTGGACGTCACCCAAGAATTGGCCGACGTCTTGAACAAAATGGACCGTCCGGAGCCCAAAAAAGCCGCCCAAAAAAAATAAGCCACCCCCCACTTGCTCATGCGCCTATTCCCCAAACGGACCGCACGCTGGTCCTCCCTCCTTGCAGCCACCGCCCTTCTGTTGGTGGCTTGCGAACCCGAAGTTTCTGTAGACCCCCGCACGGATTACTGGGCCGGCACCTGGACGTGCAACGAGCAGACTGGAGACTTGGCTCCCCAAGTGTACACGGTTGAGGTGGACTTGGGTGCAGATCCGGACGGCGTTACGCTCTCTGGCCTGTACAACCAAGGGTTGAACTTCACGGCCGTCGGTACCGTAAACGGAACCGCCCTCACGGTCCCCGAACAAACCGTCAACGGCTTAACCCTAAGCGGCACCGGCTCCTATTCCATCCTGACGGACCGCGTAACCTACACCCTCAACATCAACGACGGAGGCTCCACGGATTTCACCACCGGAACCTGGACGCGGTAACGGAAACAGGGCTCGCGCACCAACAAAAAAGGGGCGGCCTCTGCGAGGCCGCCCCTTTTCTTTGCGGCCCACGGGCCGTTGCTGCTTACAAAATCAGGCGTTGACTGCGTTCTCCTGCAGGTGTGCGCGGGAAATGACCACGCGCTGAATTTCTGAAGTGCCCTCGTAAATCTCCGTGATTTTGGCGTCGCGCATGAGGCGCTCCACGTGGTACTCTTTTACGTAGCCGTATCCGCCGTGCACCTGAACCGCTTGCGTGGCTACCCACATGGCAGTTTCGGAAGCGTACAGCTTGGCCATGGCGCTCTCCTTGTCAAAAGGCAAACCTTGGTCTTTCAACCAAGCGCTCTTGTACACCAACAAGCGAGCGGCCTCCACACGGGTGGCCATGTCCGCCAATTTGAAGGCAATGGCTTGGTGGTCTGCAATGACTTTGCCAAAAGCACGGCGCTGCTGAGCGTATTTGGTGGCCAATTCCAGAGCCCCGGCTGCAATGCCCAGGGCTTGTGCGGCAATTCCAATTCGGCCGCCGGACAACGTCTTCATGGCAAACTTGAAACCAAATCCGTCTTCGCCAATGCGGTTTTCTTTGGGAACCTTAACGTCCGTGAACATCAAAGAATGGGTGTCGGAACCGCGAATGCCCATCTTTTGTTCTTTCTTGCCCACCACAAAACCGGGCATGTCGCGCTCCACAATCAGGGCGTTGATGCCGCGGTGCCCCTTGGCCACGTCGGTTTGGGCAATGACCAAGTAGATGCTGGCGGAGTTGCCGTTGGTGATCCAGTTTTTGGTGCCGTTCAACAGGTAGTGGTCGCCGCAATCAACGGCCGTAGTGCTCTGGGAGGTGGCGTCGGAACCGGCTTCGGGCTCACTCAAGCAGAATGCGCCAATCATTTCGCCCTTCGCCAGTGGCGTGAGGTATTTGCGCTTTTGCTCTTCGTTGCCAAACTTCTCCAATCCCCAGCAAACCAGTGAGTTGTTCACGCTCATGGCCACACTGGCCGAGGCGTCGATTTTGGAAATTTCTTCCATCGCCAAAACGTAGCTCAGGGTATCCATGCCGGAACCGCCGAACTCGGGGGACACCATCATGCCCATGAAGCCCAATTCGCCCATTTGGCGAACCTGTTCTTTGGGGAATTTTTGCTCCTCGTCGCGCTCAATAACGCCGGGAAGAAGTTCTGCTTGGGCAAAGTCACGCGCCGCTTGGCGGATCATTTCGTGCTCTTCGGTCAGTTGAAAATGCATGGCTCTGGAATTTGATTTCTGAGTGGTGCAAAGGTAACGTGCAAACGCGCATCTTTGGGAGGTGAAATCAGCAACGCAGCACAGCATTACCGCGGTGGGAACCATGTCCGGCACTTCGTTGGACGGTTTGGATCTGGTTTGGGTTCGGTTTACCCCTCGGTCGCATCAACACTGGGACCTGGAATGGGGTCCCGGACGCACCGTTTCCTATGCCGGCACCCGCTGGGAAGAGGACTTACCGCTGGCCTACCGTCGGCCCGTTGCGGAACTCAATGAAACCTCCCAAGCCTACGCCGCCTGGTGCAACGCTGAGTTGCGTCGGTTTCTCCGCGAAGAGCACCTGCCGTTCCCAGACGTTGTGGGCCACCACGGCCACACCGTGCACCACCGGCCCCACGAGGGAATCACCTACCAGTTGGGCAACGAGCCGGAAATGGCCGCGCACCTCCCCAGTGCCGTTGTGGGTGATTTTCGGGTGTACGACGTGGCTTTGGGCGGCCAAGGCGCGCCTTTGGTACCTGTTGCGGACCGACTCCTGTTTGGCACCTACGCCCATTGCGTGAATTTGGGCGGCTTTGCGAACACTTCCTGCGAGATCGACGGCCTTCGCCGTGCCTGGGACGTGGTTCCCTTGAACATCGTGGCCAACGAACTGACCCAGCGCTTGGGCCTTCCGTTTGACAACCGCGGCGGCATTGCCGCCTCCGGCACCCTCCTCCCCTCCTTGTTCTCCCAACTGGAATCCTTACCGTATTTCCAACTGCCGTATCCAAAATCCTTGGCGCGGGAAGACGTCGAACGGGATTGGAAACCGTTGGTGGAGCAGGCCCTGGCCCACCACCCCCTGCCCGACGTTTTGCGCACCTGGACCGAACACGCGGCATCCCGCGTGGCAAACGATCTGCGTTTGGGGCCTCCCGGCACGGCCTTGCTGAGCGGCGGCGGGGTGCACAACGAATTCTTCGTCAACCGCTTGAAGCAACTGGCTCCACGTCCGCTGGAAGTTTTGGACGCGCACCGCTCCAACTTCAAGGAAGCCGCAGCCTTTGCCCTTTTGGCGGCTTTAAAGGTCCGCGGAGAAAACAACGTACTGGCTTCGGTGACGGGCGCGGAGCGGGACCATTCGGCGGGAACCATCTGGAAATTAGACTCTTAAAAGAACTAGGTTGCGTTAAGCCGCGGTAACACAAAAAAAACACAATTGTTCTCTGCGCGCCTTGGTTTCTCAAGTACCTTTGGGAAAATTCAAAAAAAACAGCCATGATTTACGGCCTAATCATCGGGATTTTCTTGCTGGGCTACGCAGCCATCGTATTTGAGCACAACCTGAAAATAGACAAAGCCGCTGCGGCCTTGGTTACGGGCGTGCTGTGTTGGACCACCTACATTTTGGGCGGAGCAGACATCCACCACGCGGAGCCTTTGCTGTTGGAACACGTCAGTGAAATTGCGGGCATCCTGTTCTTTTTGTTGGGCGCCATGACCATTGTGGAAGTGGTGGACGCGCACGAAGGTTTCAGCGTGATCACGAGCCGTTTGAAAACCAACAACCCGGTGGTTTTGTTGTGGGCGGTGAGCTTAATGACTTTTTTCCTGTCGTCCGTGCTGGACAACCTGACCACGGCAATTGTCATGATTTCCCTGTTGCGCAAATTGATTAAAGACCAGCAGCTGCGCTGGTTGTTTGCCGGCGTGGTCGTCATTGCCGCAAACGCAGGAGGTGCTTGGTCCCCCATTGGCGACGTCACCACCACCATGCTCTGGATTGGCCAGCAGATTACGGCAGGCGCCATCATCAAAGGGGTCTTTCTAACTGCTTTTGTTTCGTTGTTGGTACCGGTCATTTTCTTGTCCTTTCAGTTGAAAGGAACGTTGGAGCGCCCGGCAGAAGAAGTGAAGTTGAACAACCAATCCGTCACGGACCGCGAGCGATTGATTGTTTTGTTGGCCGGTATTGGAGGCTTGTTGTTTGTGCCCGTGTTTAAAACCGTTACGCACCTACCTCCTTTCATGGGCATGATGTTGTCTTTGGGCGTTCTTTGGTTGTTGACGGATCTATTGCACCGCCGCAAGGAAGAAGAACACCGCCAGAACTTGGGCGTCATTCACACCTTGCACAAGATCGATACGGCATCGGTTCTCTTTTTCTTGGGCATTTTGTTGGCGGTGGCGGCCCTGCAAGCAGGCGGGCAACTGACGGACCTGGCACTGGCTTTGGACCGCTGGATAGGAACCTCATCAGAAACAGGCGTTTACGTGGTCGGTGGCATTATTGGTTTGTTGTCTGCCATCATCGACAACGTGCCTTTGGTAGCCGCGTCGATGGGCATGTACCCCATTGAACTCGCGAGCGGATCTTTCTTTGCAACCGACGGATTGTTCTGGGAATACCTGGCCTATACCGCAGGTACCGGTGGATCCATCTTGATCATTGGTTCCGCAGCCGGCGTGGCCGTCATGGGATTGGAAAAAATTCCTTTCGGTTGGTACCTCAAGCGGGTCAGTGGATTGGCCCTACTGGGGTATTTGGCCGGTATTGCGGTCTACATCCTGCAGCACCATTTTGCGGGATAAACGTTTGAAAACGAATTGCTAAAGGACTCGATCAGGTCCCAAAACCCAACAAAGGGCGGTTGTTAACCGCCCTTTGTTCATATTTGCGCATCCCCCATCGAGCAAAGAACCATTGGTTTGAATAAGTTTGGACCAACATTTGCGTTATTCCTAATAAAGTAATCTTTCCTATGTTCCTTCAAATCTCCTTAGACGACACGGCCACTGACGCTGCTGCCGTTGCCGCAGCCCCGGAAATGCCTACCGAAAAAACCATGACCGTTTTGGAATTGGCCTTTTCCGGCGGGGTTGCCGGCAACACCATCATGGTTTTGTTGCTGCTCCTCTCCGTCATCACGGTGTACTTGTTTGTGGAGCGTTTGTTGGCCATCAAAAAGGCAGACAAACTGGACCCACAATTCATGAACAACATCCGCGACCACGTGGCCAACGGAAAAATTCAATCCGCCATTCAATTGTGCGAACGAACCGACACCCCGGTCTCGCGCATGATCCAGAAGGGAATCACGCGAATTGGCAAGCCCTTGCAAGACATTTCTGCCTCCATTGAGAACCAAGGAAAGTTGGAAATTCAACGACTGGAAACCAACTTGGCTTTGTTGGCCACCATGGCCGGAGGAGCTCCCATGATGGGCTTTTTGGGCACCGTCGTCGGTATGATTTTGTCGTTCCAAAAAATGGCCAACGCCGGCGGCCAAGTTCAAGTAGACATGCTCGCGGAAGGTATTTACGTGGCCATGATCACGACGGTTGCCGGTCTGATTGTGGGCATTTTCGCCTATTTTGGGTACAACTACTTAGTGGGCCGTGTAAGTTCCGTCATCCACAAAATGGAGGCCAGCACCACCGACTTCTTGGATCTGTTGGACGAACCCGCCTAATGGTTGGTAAACCACCAACCGTCGCTCCTAAAACACCGTACTCATGAAACTGGCTCCAAGAAACAAAGTATCGCCGGAATTCAACATGTCGTCCATGACGGACCTGGTGTTCCTGTTGCTCATTTTCTTTATGTTGACGTCTACTTTGGTGACGCCGGCCGCACTCGACGTGGTCTTGCCCAAGAGCAAGGCACAGACCGTCAAGAAAGCGACGGTTACCGTAACCATTGACAAAGATTTGAACTACAGCGTGGGCACGGAGGTTGTTGCGGCAGAGGACGTGGAGGCTTTCTTGCTGCAGGAACTGAACAAAAATCCAGAAACGGTCATTGTACTGCGCGTGGACGAAAGCGTCCCGACGGGAAAATCCGTTGAAGTCATGGACATTGCGTACCGCAACAAAATCAAATTGGTCCTGGCCACGGACCCCAAGTAAGCCATGAGCAGTTCCTTTGAACGCGACCAAAAAAGAAGCCAACGAACCGGCTGGATCGTCACGGGATTGTTCCATGTGGCAGTCTTGGTGCTCTTTGCCTTCTACGGCCTCACCTACCAAGACCCCCCGCCTGAGGAAGGTATTTCGTTGGATTTTGGGTACGAAGAACAGGGATTCGGACAAACCGCACAATCTGCGGCAGAACCTGTTCCTCCTACCCCCTCGGAACCAACGGACGCCTCCGCGGTCACCCAAGATGTTGAGGCTACGGACGTTTCTGTGGACGACAAGCCCAAACCCAAACCGGTGGAACGCCCCAAACCCACGGAGATCAAACCCGTAGAACCCACCAAGCCCCAGCCGTCCAACCAGCTGTCCAGCCGCCTGAACAAGCTCAAAACAACCGGAACCGGCAGCGGAAGCGGAACCACCCAAGGCGGAGGCGACCAAGGAAACCCCAACGGCACACCCAACGGAGGCACGGGCGGAACCGGCCAAGGCACGCAAGGAACCGGCGATTACCGCTTGGGCAACCGGGGCGCCACAAGCCGTCCCCGCCCAGTGTACGACTGCGAGGACGAAGGACGTGTGGTGGTGAAAGTGTACGTGGACCGCAACGGAAACGTGGTATCGGCGGAACCCGGCGCATCGGGGAGCACCACGGGCTCGACCTGTTTGTTTGATCGCGCCCGGCAGGCGGCACTACGCACCAAATGGGCCCCGGACCCGGATGCCTTGGAAACCCAAGTGGGCACCATTATTTATCGATTCGAGAAAAACTGATGACCTTCGCGGAGACCACGGAGTGGTTGTACAGCCGCCTTCCGGTATTCCAACGCACCGGAGGAGGCGCCCACTACAAGATTGATTTGGTCCAAACGGAAGTCTTGCTGGACGCCTTGGGGCGTCCGGAGCACCATTTTCGTTCCATTCACGTAGCCGGAACCAACGGAAAGGGCTCCACCAGCCACCTGTTGGCGTCGGTTCTCCAAGCCGCTGGCTACACAGTTGGCCTCTACACGTCCCCACATTTGGTGGACTTCCGCGAGCGCATTCGCATAAACGGCGCCCTTATTTCCGAGCAGGAGGTGGTGGACTTTGTGGAAAAACACCAGGAGGTACTCGTAGGATGTAGTTTTTTTGAAGCCACCGTTGGGATGGCCTTCGACGCCTTCCGCAGGCACCGCGTGGATGTTGCGGTGGTGGAGGTGGGCATGGGCGGTCGGCTGGACAGCACCAACGTGATCCGTCCGGAAGTGTGCGTGATCACGAGCATTGGCCTGGACCACCAGCAGTATTTGGGGGACACCCGCGCGGCCATCGCCGGAGAAAAGGCCGGCATCATCAAAACCGGTGTCCCCGTGGTGGTGGGCGAACGCGACCCGGAAACGGAGGCCGTCTTTGTGCAAAAGGCTGCCGCGCACCACTCCCCCTTGATCTGGGCAGAAGAAGCCATCCCCACCCCCTTGCCCTGCGGCCTGCTGGGAACGTACCAGCAAAACAACGTTCGGTGCGTCCAAGCCGCACTCGCCGCACAAACCCACTGGACCGTCTCCAACGACGCACTCCGCACGGGCTTGCTGGAGGTGGTGCAGCGCACCGGCCTGCGCGGACGCTGGGAAATCCTCCAAGAAAGTGGGCCGCGCGTGGTGGCGGACACGGGCCACAACGCCCACGGCCTCCAATGGGTAGTCCAACAACTCCAAGACGAATTGCCTGCGGGCGGACGCCTTCTGGTGGTGCTGGGAACTGTCTCGGACAAGGACCCTGGGGAGATTTTGGCTTTGTTTCCTGCCGACGCCTCCTATTTCTGGGTGGCCGCCAACTTGCCCCGGGCACTGTCTGCCGCAATCCTGGCAGAACGGGCCGCGGAGTACGCCCTACGGGGCCGCGTCAGCGGCCCCGTAGGGCGCGGCTTCGCCGACGCACTGTCCGAGGCCGGACCTCAGGACCTCGTCTTTGTGGGCGGGTCCAACTTCGTGGTGGCGGAAGCCCTTACCTACTGGGAGCAACGTTAAAGGCCGTGAAACGACCGTCCGGCAAACGGATCTGTTAAAATTTGTAGCTCAGGCCGGTAGTGGTCCCAAAAGTGAAGGCGGGAACCCCCGCAAAATCAGCCGGATAGGCGTCGTAATTGACAAAACCTGAGGTTACCCACTGCAACCGACGCGTCAAGGACGTCTGCAACCGGGTGTTGAACACCATCCGGAAATCATTCCAACGAAACAAGTCGGGCTGGTAGTACAAAACCGTGTTCCATCGGGATTTGTCGGACAAACGAACGTCGGAACTGACGTAGGTGCTCAGGCGCAAGGCGTAGTTCAGGACGCCGGTCTTTTCTTCCAAATCAAATTCGCCCATCAGCAGCGGGCTCCAGTAAATTTCCCAGGACTTCGCGCGTACGGTTTTGATGCGGGGCCCAAAGCCCGCGTTGTAGCGTTGTGCGATCCGCAGGGGCCGGTCCCGCTGGTACTGGAAAAAGGCCTCCAACGTCAGGCGCGGTTGCAGCTCCAAGTTGTACCGACCGTGCAAAAACGCATTGCTTTCAAATAGGAGTCGATCCCCTCCAACCCGCGTGGAAAAGGAGCCGCTGACAATCCCGTAGTACGTTTCGTTTCCCACACTCTTTCGCACGTTGGCCGCGCCGTAGGTCCGCAACAACACGTTCTGCGCGCCTCCAATGTAAAATTGACCGTCCAGTACCCCGTGGGTGCCCGACGAATCCCCGGTGGCCCCGCGCATGGACTCAATGTTCACAATCTGCGCGTTTGCGGCAATGCCGTTGACCCACAACCACCCCAACAGCACCCAACGCGCCCAACTGGCATTGTCTTTGCCGTTCATGCTACAAAAATAGTTACGACCTTTGATTATGACTCGATGGATTTTAGGCCGCACCTTATGGGTGGGCGCACTGGTGGTGGGTAGCCTGCAATTATCCGGCCAAACTTGGGAAGAACTCAACCAAAACTGCAGCGCATTTGCCGCGGATTTGGGCAGCAATTTCCAACGCAAGGAACTCAACGTAAGCACCTTGCGTTTGGGCGGCCTCAATTTGGACGACGCCGCGCAATGGTCGCAGGTTGAACTTGTGGAAAAAGCAAAGCGCGCCAACAATCTGGGCAACAAGGTGAAATTTTCCGTTACCCTGACCGCCGTGCACTACGCCTCCGTGGAAGATCGCGACTGGGCCGTTAAAAACTGGTTGAAGTCCTTTATGGGACCCACTGCCGTGCGGCCGGGCCGAGACACCAAATCGGTTCCAGAGGCTCCTCCTGGAATCGTCGTCATCAACAACCAGTCCATCCTGTTGCTCACCCTGCCCTGCGCCCAATACGACGCTCAAGCATTCCGCGAGTGGCGCACCAAAATGGCGCAGTACTTCAGCACCGAAACCTCCGTCATCATCGACCTCGACGGCTGCGAGGGTCCGCTCATCTGGACGAAGAACGCACCCGATCCCAAGGATCGCCGCTGGAAGTAAGGGCGTAGAGTTCCGCCTCCAACCCGAGCCACTTGGCCTCGGTGGTGGCGCGCTTTTGCACGGCCTCCAAGTATTTGGCTTCCCGCGCATTCACGATGAACAGGGTGCTTTCGCCCAGAATGAACTTGCGCGTCTCCAAACTGTACAATCGTTCCGCGGCTTTTTCCGCCTCGCGCACGGCCAAAAGTTGCTTGCGCAGTTCCTTTCGCTCAATCCACTTGGACTGAAACCAGCGCTCCAGCTGTCCACGCTCCCATTGGGCCTGCGCGGTTTCGTGCAGCCATTGGTTTTTGGCATATCGGTAGGCGCCGCGGCTCTTGCGAAGCAGCAAAGGAACCTTCCAACCTACATTCCATTGGGCGTAGTCCGGATCCGGAGTAAAAGACGTGGTGCCTTTTTGCCAGACGCGGTATTCCAAGACGGGCGCCGGCAGCCACTGCGTTTGTGCCAAACGCTTGTAATTCTCGGCCAATTCCACGGGAACGCCCACCGCAGACCAAAAAGCACCCGTATTCCAGGAACTCCACGCACTGCTGGAATCCTCCACTGTCACCACTCCGGTGAACCGATTCATTCCGGGTTCCCACAGCGCATCCGGCAGGCCCAAGGAGGCGTCCTCTGCCCATCGATAGAGGGCCAAGCGCATGCGGGCCGAGGCCCAATCCACTTCCGCTTCGGATCGTTGGCGGTGGCGATCCGCCAAGGCCATGTGCGCTTCCAACGTATCCATGGCGGACTTCTCGCGTTGCCGAAACGCCTCGATCACCATTTGTTTCCGGATTTTCGCCAAACGCTCAGCGCGCAGATTGGCCGCGCGGACGTCGTGCGCAGCAGCCCAATCGGCGTAGGCCTTGGAGGCGTCGGACATCAATTTTCGACGCATTTGATCTTGCTTCCACTCAGCTTCCTGAAGCAGTAATTCAGCCTGACGAACGGATGCCCTGCGCTGGTCCCACAACAATTGAGGACCCAACGGCAAGGACACCCCCACCGCCAGCAAACCACCCGCGCCCGTCTCGTCCTCCGGATTCAAATCCGCTCCGCTCGAAAGGGCGGATTTGGCTACCAAGTCCACCCCGGTCCACGTGGGAACTACGGCCTCCACTCCTTGTTTTCGGTACAAGAATCCAGCCGGATCTTGCTTGGCTTCGTCTTTTCCGGCCAGTACCGGATCAAAGGCGGACCGTGCTTCCAATACTTTTCCAGATGCGGCGTCTGCCTTCGCCTGCGCGGACTTCCACAAGGGATGGTACTCCAGTACTTCTTGCAGAAATTGACCGTACGTCCACGAAGTAGTGTCCAAAGAAACGTTAGCAAAAGCTGGAGCCTCAGCTACCGCATCTAGGAAACGTGCAGATTTGACGGGACGCGCAAAAGCCCCGCTCGTAACCACTAGGAATGCCAAAAGGGCACTTCGCCTCATGATTTTTTAGCTTTTGCAGCGGAACCAGCGGGCAAGTAGTAGTCCGGCGGAAATCCATTGAATTGACGCCAGATTTCGTACCACAGCGGTACATTCTTCAGCAACAATACACCGTAGGTGCCCGTTCCCAAGGCCAATTCGTCCGGCCAAGGCTCGGTGGGCACCAAGAGGATCCGAAACTTTCCGTCGGCGGCAGGCGTTGGACTCACCGCCACTACCCGAGACGCAAACACCCCCGTACTTCCCGCGGGCCATCCCGGCAAAGGAAGGGACGGCCAACCGTCGAAGGCTACTTGCGCGGTCAGGCCAACGTGCACCAAGGCAATGTCTTGGGGAGGAACCTGCATCTCCACCGCACGCGACCCGGCGGAGGGCACCACCTCAACCAGGGGCTCTGCTTCCTTAACCGTTTGCCCCAATCCGGGCACAAAGATCCGAGACACCATACCGTCGGCGGGCGCCAGCAAATAGCGATTGTCCACGCGGATGCGCAGGCTGGAGAGCTTGCTTTCCAATTTCTGAACTTCGCCTTGGGCCGATGCCGCATCCGCTAGAGCCGCGGCGCGGTCGGACACCAATTTGGCCTCTTTTTCGCGGTACGACGAGCGCTTCCATTCAATGTCTGCTTGCGCACGACCCACGTTGTTGGTGGCGCTGATGGACTTGGATTTGGTCTCCTGAAACTTATCCTGGCGTTGTTCCCACTCGTACAAACTCTTGACCCCGATGCGCGCCAAGGTGTCCGCGCGGGCCATTTGCCGCTCGGCCAGGGTTAAAGAAATTCGCTGCGCCGACGCTTCCGCTGAATCGCTGATGGCCTTCAAGGTGGTGGCACGGACGTCGAACCCACCGGCCCTACGCAGTGCTACCCACTGATCTTCTAAGGCATCCGCCTTGGCCATGTAGGAAGAGTATGCGTTTTGCTTGGCCTCTAGCTCGGACTTTAAACGCACCAACAATTGGGGGTCCATGTAGTCTTCCTTGACTTCACCCAAATACACCAAGGTATCCCCTTTGCGCACCGTATCGCCTTCGCGCACACGCCATTCGGCAATTCTACCCGACACAACAGCCGTAACCAACTGCGGACGCGAATTAGGTTCCCGAACGGTTACCACCCCGTACTCGGTTATGTTCTGCGTCCAAGGCAAAAACAAGGCCGCTACCACAAATGCAGAAGTAAAGTACACCCAGCGCTGAGCGGAAAGCATACCGCCCTTTGTTGAGGTTTTTTCCAGCGTCGTAAGGAACCTAGGATTGACCTGCTCTACCACGCGCTCATCGCTCAAATTTAACATATCTCGTTTTCTTTGAGTTCGTTAGGCATTTGGCTCCACGATCCTTGGTAGACACATTGATCGTTTTGTACCACCACCACAAGATCCATCCGCTTGAGGGCGTCTTTGCGGTGCGTGATGCAGACCAAGGTACCCGATTGCCCGGCGCGCACCATTTCGTCCAACCACTGTTCGCGTTCCTTGGGTCGTAGACCGGCCAGGGCATCGTACATGATTCGCAGCGACGCGTCTCCCGCTAATGCTCGCGCGCTGTGCAGCTGCATGGCCAGTTCGGGGTGCCAACGAAAGAAATCCGGATGAATTTGGGTCTGCCATCCGGCCTCTCCAAAATGTTCCGGCTGCAGGCCCAAGCGAAGCAAGGCGGCCACCACCTCTTCCCGGTTGGCGCCACGTCGCATCAGGTTATCCATGACGGACCCGGACACAAAGCCGTAGTAAGGTAGGTTGTCTTCCAAACGCTTCGCGTAGGCCTTTTGGTCCCAGAGTTGTACCGAAAGACCGTTGATTTTCATGCCTTCGCCTGCATCGGAAAGGGGCATGGCCAGCGCCTCAAAAAAGGGCTGAACTTGCGTCCCTTCGCCCAAGACCAAGCCAACTTTTTTTCCTGCGGGAACGTTCAACCCCCAAGGACTCCACTCCAGTTCCCAGGAAGGTAAATTGGCTCCTGGGCTGCCGCCGTCGGGCTGTTTCTCCAGCGGCAACTGCACTACCGAGGCAATTTTCTCTACCCCAGCGTGTACGTCGTACAAACCTTCCAACAAACGAAATATCTTCTCCGCATTGTTCATGATGATGAAGAATACGATCTCCACCGCAACAAACTCGCCAATACTTACGGTACGTTCGACTACCAAAGCTCCTCCCGCGATCAACAACAACGCAGTAAACGCAAAGCGTACAATGACCATCCAAATATGCTGGCCGTAGAGGATGCGGAAATGCCGCGTACGCGCGTCCAAATAACGATTGACCGCCTCGTCTACGCGAGCATGCGCCCTGCCTGTTTCGCCTTCGGCTTTCAAGGCCGGTCCGATGCGGGCCATCTCCTCTAATTGCTGCGCTACTTCGTGCTTGTGCGTGCTCTCTTCGTAACTCGTAGACAGACCCCGGTACAGACTGACCCGAATGGCCAATACCACCAAAGCAATAATCGCTACCGCCACAAGAACAAACCAGGTATCGTAGAGCAGCAGCAGCAACAAACCAAAGAAAATCTGAAGGATGGCCGTTGCTCCGTCCACAATCAGCTTGGGCAGCTCCTTTTGGACGGTGAGGGTGTCGAAAAAGCGGTTGATCAAATCGGGCAAATAATCCCGACGGAGGACATCCGAACGAAGCAAAGGAATCCGGTGCGCAAACTCAAACGAAGAACGAACAAAAATTCGCTGCTGAAGCAGTTCCACAATGCGCAACTGCATGAGGTACAATACACCGGCGAGCACAATGGCAAACAGCACGCCCGCCACCAACAACCACCACGAGGCCGATAGTCGGCCGCCCATTATCTGGCCGATGAGTGCTTGGATGCCCAAAGGGAAAGACAGCGAAATCGCCCCGTGCAGTGTGGCAAAGACCACCACGCGCCCCATGTCCTTGCGGTCGTTAGACAGCAAGCGCGTGAGTAATTTAAAGTTTGGCGTAGTGCTTTGGCCCATGGGCATTTGGGGGAGATTAGGTTGAAAAGGCAGTATTCAGTTGAACAGCTTGCTTCATGTGGTGAATCTCTACCGTATCTTTTCCTTGCAAATCTGCTAAACTACGGGCAATACGCAAAATTTGTGCCATACGACTTCCCATCCAACGGGCAGTGGCCTGCTCTTTTTCAAACCAAGCCAGTGTGTCTTTGTTCGCATGGAACAACTCCAACAACCGATGTACGGGCACTTGCCGGTTGGTCCAACGCTCTTCCGAGTACTGAACAAAGCGCTGCGTCCAAATTTTCTGACCCTGGCCCAGTTGATCTAATGCTTGTGTCCAAGATAGGGCTGAAAACTCCTCGGATTTTTGTTCGTCCAATCCCAAATCCAATCGCTCCAAAAAAGGTTTGCGGATTTTTTGTTTCCATGCGCGCAGTTGGTGGTTGCTGCAAATGCACGAAACTATTGGCCCGCACGCGCACGGGGCACTTGCCAAGACCAATTGAAATCGTGCCGGTACCGCCCAATGGTCTTGCCCCCTTCCCAACAAAGCCGTCCCTCGTTCCAAAACGGCGGCCAAACGGTCCTCAATGCGGGGATCTTGTTCCAACCACCGACCCATTGCTAGTATTCCACCATTCGCTTGCGTCACCTCGTTGGTAAATGGGTCCATCAGTCCGGGGGTGCTGCCCAAAGACGGCATAACACTGGTGATCAAGCGCGTTGGAAACTCCCTAAAGGGTGCCTTCGCGGCCTCCAATCGGCCGTAATGAAGTTGCTGGACCGTGGCAACCCAGTTGGACCACGGGAACTTTGGTTTTGCCCAAAAGAACGCATGATGTCCTCCGTGGACGGCAACCAATGCTGCCCATTGCAATTTTGGATTCCCTTGGAAAGAGTCCCAAAAATTAAAGGATGCTTTTTGACGTTCCGGCGATTCAAGCGCTCGATTTCTCGGGAGAGCGGGCTCGGACTCTTCGTTTTCCTCCCAGAAATCCAACTGAGCAAAAGCCTCTTCCAAGGTGCTCACATAGCGAATCTTGGGATGGTCGCCTAATTCTTCCTGTGAGGCCTGCGGCAGCAAAATCCGATCAGCTCCTTGAGCGAGGGCAATAGAAACCAACGCGGGAATTCCAGGAACCGGAAGGACCCGGCCGTCGAAGTGCAACTCGCCCATCGCCCACAGATTTGTTGATTTTCTTCGGTGGGCCAAGTGGATGGCCAAAGCCAGCGGGAGATCTACCGCGGCACCGGGCTTGGGCAGTGCGGCTGGAGACAGACTGATGACCCACTTGCCGGACGGCCACGGTTGCCGGGTGCTGCGCCAAGCATGGCGCACACGTTGTGGAGACTCGCGAACAATTCGCTCGGTAAAGCCGATCAGTTCCCAGCGTATCCCGGGCCGATGCGTTGCGTCCAATTCAACGGGCCGGGGCCAGGCACCTGAGGAAATGGTAAAGACACGTGCGTGTTGCATGGATTGAAATTTTCGGCAATTTCCAACCCTGCACGTCCGACAGTCGGTAGTAAACGTATATAAATACTTGCGAATCCCGGCGATTCGCCCAGAGTCCTTACTCGTCGCGCAAATCCCAGGACTCCATGAGCTCGGGGTTGATGAAGACGTGGGAGATTACTTTGCACCGGGAGGCTTCAAAAAGTGCTACACCCTGAATGCTGAAGGGGAAAAAGTCGTCGGTTTTGATGTTTCGCAGGCCAAACAAGCATTCGCTGGCATCCCAGAGGACCGCGAATAAATCATTTTTGGAGTCTGAAGTGGCGTATTCAACCAAATCCCACTCGTAAATGCGCTTGCGCTGGGCGTCGAACCAACCGGTCCATTCGTCTATGTGCTCGTAGAGTACGGGGCGACCGGTCCACCAAAATCCATCGCGTGAATAAAACAGCGATCCTTGGATGTCCCGGAGGAATCCGGCAATCTCAGGCCCTTGGCGCAATCGGTATCGACGTTCTTCCACACAAGAGTAACGACGAAGGGTCGGAATTGTTCCGAATGAGGGTTTTTATTTCTAAATCAATGCTTTACGCAGAGGTTGCGACTTCCCAAGCCCGCTCCAACACGCTCTTAACTTCTACCGCGTGGAGGCAGGGGACGTCGCCCAAGGCGCAGGTGGACTTGCCAAAAACGCTGCAGGGACGGCAGGGGAACGCCGCGTCGGGTGCTTGAAGCACGTGCACGTTGGGGTGGCCCAAGCCCACAAAACCTGCTTTGGGATGCGTTCCGCCCCAAATGGAAACCACTGGAAGACCGGATTGTACGGCCAAGTGCAGGTTGGCGCTGTCCAGGGTGACGGCCACGTGGCACGTGCGTTGGACGTTTGCCTCCTCCTCGTTATCTATTCCGGCAACAACGGTGCACCGCTGACTCCATTCCGGTTTGACCCAACGCTCCAATTCCGCACGTTCGGCAGCGGAACCGGCCAAGACGGCTTCACCGCCACGCGCCATCCAAGCCTCCAAGAGCTCTTGGGCATAGTTCAATGGCCATTGCTTGGTTTTGTGGCGGGCGGTGGGCGCAAAATACAGTTTGGGGGCATTACCTGCCGCGGGTTTAACCGGTGCGGGCAATACCGATTGAGCTGTTTTTTCCGTCCATTCCAAGGCCAATCCGAGGCGTTGAAACACCTCCGCCATGCGCGTGGTTACGGGGGTGATGGCCTCTGCGTGGAGCGCGCCCTTGAGGCGCAGTTGCCGGCGCTGGGGACGGTCCTTCACGAGGCGTTCTACGCGGAGACCTTTCCAGCCTAAGCTGGCACACACCACGCGCGTCCGGAGATTTCGGTGCAAATCCGCAACGGCTTCGACGGGACGACCCGCGGTTGCAGCGGTGCGCATTTGTTGCCGAATCCACGCCAACACCCCCCACGGGGTTTGCTGGGCGCCGCGAAAATCCGTGGTCCAATAGTCCAACCGCGGATGCGCTGGGATTTTTTCAGCTAAGGAAGGACGGGTCACCCACGTGATGTGCAATTCCGGATTCTGTTCCAGAGCCGCGCGAACCACGGTTGCGGCCATGGAGACGTCGCCCAGGGCGGAAAAACGGAGGACCAGAAGGTGATTCATCTCAGTCCAATGTACGATAAAGCACCGGATTGGTGGTGGGATCGTTGTACATTTTCATTTGCTGGTAGCGACGATACGGGGCTTGTTGGGTGCACAAAGCATGCCACAACGCATCGATGGACTCAATCAATTCAGCTTTTTGGCGCATCAGAACCTCCAATTTACCTTGGCACCGCAAGCGATGCGCTTCACCCGCGGTGGAGCGGTTGGCTTCCGCCGACATGTGGTAGATCTTCAGCGCCAGAATGGACAACCGATCCAGGGCCCAAGCCGGTGTTTCCGTGGGCAACCACCGCATCGTGGGCGGGGCATCCGGCGCTGGGAGTGCGCGCAAGGTATTTTCCAGGTAGTCGTCCAGGAATTCCACGGCATCCGTTCGTTGCTGGTTCAAAACGTCGATTCGGCGTTTGAGTTCCAAGGCGGCGGTAGGCGCTACGTGCGGATCCCGGATGCGGTCTTCGGCGTGCCATTGCACGGCATCGATCCAAGCCTTGTTCCAGAGCAGTTGGGTCCAGTCGTTGGTGGCGTCTGCGGCGGGCGCGGGAAAATCCCACGAAACTTCCGGGCCGGAGTTGTCTGGAACCAAGCCGTGGTACGCAACCACAGCACGTTCAAAAACTCCCCAGGCCTCGTTGGCTTTCATGGACATCCGTTTGGGCTTTGGTACGGGTTATTGCGCTTGAAAGGCGGCAACTCCAGCGTCCAACCAATCGATAAACTTCTGCACGTCTGGGTCGTAGGCGGCGTGACCGTTCATCGGTTTCAAGTCGTTGTGGCCCAAGATGACGTAGTACGGCTGCGCGTTGGCGTTGAAGTTTGCGGCCTGGAAGTCGGACCACTTGTTCCCGACGGTCCGCACCTTTTTGCCGGTGGTGGGCGATACGTACTTCAAGGCCTCCGGCAATTCCGTCCGCTCGTCCACGTACAAGGAAACCAAAACGACGTTTTCGCGCAAACGACGCGCTACCTCTGGATTGCGCCACACTTCCTCCTCCATTTTGCGGCAGTTGACGCAGCCCCAGCCGGTGAAGTCAATCATCAAGGGCTTGTTTTGCTTTTTAGCGTAGGCCAAGGCCTTGTCAAAATCGTTGAAGCACGGAAGGTCCAAGGGGCAATGCGCCTCGGCGTCCAACTTGGGGGCGTCGGAGTTTCCTCCCCCACCGGTGTAGGCACCGCCGGGTTGCTCGGCGTAGAAGTCGGGCGGCGGGAAGCCGGCCACCAATTTGACCGGGGCCCCAAAAATGCCCGGAAGCAGGTAAAAGCCAAGGACCGCGAAGACCGTGGCGACGAGCATGCGGAAGACCCCAATGTGCTGCACGGGGCTGTCGTTGGGCATGCGGAAAACGCCCAAGAGGTAGAGGGTGGTGAGGAAGGCAATCGCAACCCAGATGGCCAGGAACATCTCGCGTTCCAACCAATGGTTTTGCCACACCATATCGGCCGTCGACAAGAATTTAAGGGCAAAGGCCAGTTCCAAGAATCCGAGGACCACCTTCACCGTGTTCAGCCAACCGCCGGATTTGGGCAATGCGTTGAGCCAGCCCGGGAAGGCCGCAAACAGCATGAAGGGCACGGAGAGCGCCAAGCTGAAGCCAAACATGCCCAGGGCCGGTCCAATCCATTCGCCGGTGGACGCTGCGGAGACCAAGAGCGAACCAATCAGCGGGCCGGTGCAGGAGAAGCTGACCAAGGAAAGCGTAAAGGCCATGAAGAAAATTCCGGCGTAGCCGCCCTTGTTGGAGGCTTCGTCCGCCTTGTTAACCCAAGAGCTGGGCAAGGTGATCTCAAAAGCGCCAAAAAAGGAGATGGCAAAGACCACGAACAGCGCAAAAAACACCAGGTTGAACCAGGGATTGGTGGCCAGTTCGTTCAAGGCAGATGAGCCAAACAGCACGGTAATGAGCAGTCCCAGGGCCACGTAGATGAAGTTGATGCTGAGGCCGTAAACCAATGCCTTGCGAACGCCTTCCGCCTTGGTTTTACTCTGCTTGGTGAAGAAGCTGACCGTCAACGGAATCATGGGGAAAATGCAGGGCATGAAGAGGGCCAAAAGACCGGCGCCTGCTCCAGCCAAAAAGATGCCCCACGGCGTGCCCGGGGTGACGGAATCGTCGGCTCCCGCTGCGTCGGTGACCACCGGCGCGCCGGCATCTGTGCCCGCGTCTGATGCTGGGGCGGTGTCGTTGGTGGGCGTGGACGCCACCTCTGGCGCTGCGGCTTCTCCTGAGGCGGCCGTTGCCGCGGGTGATCCTGCAGCTGCGGAAGCTCCCGCAGCGACGGGCTCCACGCGGAAATTCAGGTCGCGAAAATCCGGAGGAAGGCACATTTCGTCGTTGCAGACCATATACTCCACGGTGGCCGCTACGGCAAAGGGCTTGGACGATGGATCAAACGAAATTTTCTGTCGAAAGGCCGCTTTGTTCGCAAAGAACTTCAACTCCATGCCGAAGTTTTTGTCGAACTGACTGATGGGCTTTCCTTCCGCCGTTTTTCCGACGGTTTTAAATCCCTTCACGCCTTTGGGCGCTGGGAAATTAAAGGTGGTGGGCACGGGACCGTTGGGGTCCACGAACTGCGAATACAGGTGCCAGCCGCTTTCCAACGTGGCCTCCGCCACCAAAATGGCCTCACCCGGACGTTCGGGCGCTTGTTCCACGCGGGTTTTCCACTTGACGGGGTCCAGGATTTGCGCCTGAAGCGGGGTTTGAGCAGCGGCCCACAGGAAGACCGCGAAGATTCTGATCCAGTTCATAGTTTTCAAAGGTAATGCGCACGAAATTTCCAGAAGGTGCGCGAGGTCTCCTGCACGGCAACAGATTGCGATTGACGGATGCCCGGAATCCAAACCACTTCATTATCCGACGCTTGCGACGCCAGTACGGGGTAGGATTTTCGGGAAAAAGACGGCACTTTGGCGTCGGTGAGGAGGTCGGACACATTTTTGCGCCCGGAGAGACCCAGAGGAGTCATCCAATCGCCTTCTTCCCACGTGCGCCAAACATAGGCCGCTCCTTCCTGGGGCAAGGCCAGAACCGGCTCGGACGCCGTGCCCAACGTGCCGTTGGCTGTGCGCGCCACATCGGTGGTTTCCAAGGACCATTGAACTTGGCGCAAGTCGCGGTGATCGGACCACATTAAACCTTCCAAACTTTTGGTTTCCATCGGAAAAACAGGTTGCGACGCAGCCAGGGGCTGCGGTTTAGCTGCCGTCGGCACCACAATCCAGCGGTCGCGCTCCACCCAGATTTCCCAGTGGTTTCGGACCAAATGGGCCCCTACTTGGGCGGTGCGCAAGGCCTGGAGGTGTTCGGCTTCCCACCCGCCGCTGGCGTCCAACAAATGGTACGCCAACAAATCGGCGTGCGGATGATCCCAAAGGCTTAAATCCAAGTCCCAAGCGCCCAGCCACCAAAGGCTAGGCGCCAAGTAGCCCCCGGACTCGCGATCCAAGGATTCGTTCAAAAAACGCTGCGTTTGGCGGAGCAGGGCCACGGTTTTTTGCAGCCCCCCAGCAGCCTGAGGCAGCGCGCGCTCCAAGGCGGGTAGCACTTCCAAACGAATGCGGTTCCGCACGTATTTGGGCAGGGCGTTGGACGCATCTTCGCGCCAAACCCAACCTTTTGTCCGGGCATTCGCCTCCAAATCGGCTTTGGTGCAATTCAACAGCGGACGCACCAAGCCTTCCCGTTCTTCCGCCAGGGACACCAAACCCGCCAATCCCGTTCCGCGCGCGGCATTGATCAGCAAGGTTTCTGCGGCGTCGTTGGCGTGGTGCGCGGTAGCCAAGGTGTTGACGCCCAGTGAGGCCGCAAAATCGCGAGCACCGGCGTAGCGTTGGTGGCGCGCCGTGGCCTGCAAATCCGGCTGATCAGGTTTCAATGCAAAACGATCCGCGCGAAAAGGAATGCCCCGCTCGGTTGCCCATTGACGAACCAATGCTTCGTCTGCTTCCGAATCCGCGCCGCGCAGGCCGTAGTTGGCGTGGTACATTCCGGCCAACAGACCGACCTCGGCCAACACGTGGGCGAGCACGGTGGAATCCAACCCTCCAGAAACCAGGGCCACCACCGGTTCCGCAGGCGGGTTCCAGGGCAAAGTGTTTGGTGTTCCTTTGGACTTAGCCACGAACTAGCTCCAATAAGGGATTTACTTTCAATTGGCATTCCTCCCATTCGCTTTGGGGGTTGGCCGCCAGCGTTAGGGCGCTCCCGGCAGCGAGTCGAACTTGCGAGCCGACTACGGCGGACCGGATGACTACATTGAAATCCGCATCTCCGTTGGGCCGGATGTAGCCCAGCGCGCCGCTGTACCAACCGCGGGCAAAACCTTCCACGGCGTTGATTTGCTTCATGGCTTCAATTTTGGGCGCTCCGGTCATGCTGGCCATGGGAAAACTGACGGCAACGGCGTCCCAAAAATCGTGTTGATCAGCAAGTTGCGCCTCAACCGTGGAGACCATTTGGTGCACGGTGGGAAAGGTCTCCACTTCGCACCACTGCGGCACGCACACGGTGCCGGGAATGGCCACCCGGGAGAGGTCGTTGCGCACCACGTCCACCACCATGGTGTTTTCTGCGCGTTCCTTGCTGCTGCCCGACAGTTCCCGCACGGCAGCCGCATCGGCATCTGCATCTGCGGACCGGGGCGCCGTGCCCTTGATGGGCCGCGACCGAACGGTTCTGCCCCGAACTTGCAGGTAGCGCTCTGGGCTTCCGCTGACCACGGCGACGCCGGGGACGCGCGCGCAGCCGCCCTGCGGGGGCTGCGCGCGCTCCTTCCACCGAACGTACAATTCCGCGGCATCCTGCGCACCGGAAACCACCCACGGCAAACACAAATTGGCTTCGTAAATCGACCCCTGCCGCATGGCTTCCAATAGGGATTCGGCCGCCGTACGGTAGTGGGACTCCTCTGGAATACTCGTTACCAGCCGTGTTGCGGCCGCTGGGTCGCCGCTAACGGGCTCTGCCGCAGCAGAATCCCTTTGAGCAGCCCACCACGCGTCAAACTCCTCGCGGGAAAATTCCGGATGGAGCTCCAGCCAGGTGCTTTGGGCGTCGGCGTACGCCACCCAGGCAGGTTCAAAGAAGAGAAAGTCCGGTTCTTCCGCCCGACGGTCTTGGGGTTGGGGAACGGTGGGCTCAAAGACCGATTTCAAATCGTAGGAGAGCATGCCCAGCCACCAGGTAGGTTGGGCGCGCCAGGCCGCAACCAAGGCCTCCCAATCCTGGGGTGTTGCGGCTCCGGACGGTGCGGCCGGACGGTGCCATTTCAAGGGGGCGCCCGCCGCCAACCAGCTGAAACTGCCGTAGGGATCCGCAGATTGTGTTTCCAACCAGACGAACCCCGGCCGGTCCTCGGACAGAACGGCCGCGCGCACGGCGTCGACCGACGCCTCCCAGGAGTGCCGGTGGTACTTCACGTAAAAATCAGCTGTGGATGGAGCGCTTCGCGGTAGCGTCCAGAGCCGCTTCCTTTAACGCCTCTGAATACGTGGGGTGGCCGTGGCTGATGCGGGCTAGGTCTTCCGCAGACGCGCGGAATTCCATGGCGACAACGCCTTCCATGATCAAGTCCGCCGCCCGAGCGCCCACAATGTGCACGCCCAAGATTTCGTCGGTTTGCGCGTCGGCCAAGATTTTCACCAAGCCATCCGTATCCCCGGAAGCCCGCGAGCGGCCCAAGGCGCGCATGGGGAAACTGCCGGATTTGAAGTTGCGCCCGGAGGCCTTCAACTCCTGCTCGGTGTGGCCCACGCCCGCCACTTCCGGCCAGGTGTACACCACGTTGGGAATCAAATGGTAGTGGATGTGCGGCTTCTCGCCCGCCAGGGTTTCGGCCACCAAAACACCTTCTTCCTCCGCTTTGTGCGCCAGCATCGCGCCGCGCACCACGTCGCCAATGGCGTAGATGTGGGGCACCGCCGTTTGCAGGTGGTCGTTCACGGCAATGCGGCCGCGCTCGTCCGTAGCCAGGCCGGCTGCGGCGAGGTTCAAACCGTCGGTGTAGGGGCGTCGGCCCACGGAAACCAAGCAGTAATCACCGGTCCAGGAAACCGGCTCGCCTTTTTTGTTGACGGCACGTACGGTGACTTCGTTGCCGGACCGCTCCACGGCTTCCACCTTGGTGGACAACTGCAGGTCCATGCCTTGTTTCTTCAAGACGCGCTGCATTTCCTTGCCCATGGCCACGTCCATGGTGGGGAGCAAGGATTCTGCGTACTCAATAACGGTGACTTTCGCGCCCAAGCGGTGGTACACGGAGCCCAGCTCCAGGCCAATGACTCCGCCGCCAATCACAATCAGGTGTTGGGGAACTTCTTGCAGTTTCAGGGCTTCCGTAGACGAAATGACGCGCTCTTTGTCAAACTTGGCAAACGGCAACTCAATGGGCTTGGAGCCGGTGGCCACCACCACGTACTTGGCGGTAACGTTGGAAGTACCCTCGGCGCCGGCCACCGCAACGGTGTGGGCATCCACAAAGGAACCTACGCCGCGGAGGACGTCGATGTTGTTCTTCTTCATCAAAAAGTCAATCCCGCCCACGGTGGTATCGATGACGGACTGCTTCCGCTCGATCATCTTGGGCAAGTTGACATGGGGAGCCGCACCGTCGATGCCGTGTTCGGCAAAGTGGTGCACGGCGTTGTAGTAGTGCTCCGAGGAGTCCAACAGGGCCTTGGACGGGATGCAGCCTACGTTGAGGCACGTACCTCCTAAAGTGGAGTATTTCTCCACCAAAGCGGTTTTGAAGCCCAACTGGGCACAGCGAATAGCGCAAACGTAGCCCCCAGGGCCGGATCCAATAACAACAACGTCGTAATTCATGGTACAAAGGTAGGTTGACCGAGGGTTTTCTCAGCGTTTGGTTCGGGTTTTCACCCAGACAGACAACAGCAAAAGCGGTGCCAGCCACACGGACATTCCGCCCAGGTAATTTCCGGAACGGCTGTAGTAGGTGGGTTCGCGGCGAACGTCGGGCACGTTGGCTTCCAAATGGCCGGCGCGGTCCCAGTCCAAGCGCTGCAAAACGGTTCCGCGGTGGTCAATGACGGCGCTGACCCCGGTGTTGGCGGAGCGCACCACCCACAGGCCGGTTTCCACGGCGCGCAAACGGGCGTAGTGCAGGTGCTGGATGTGGCCCGGGGTATTGCCCCACCAGCCGTCGTTGGTTTGTACGGCCAAGAAATTGGCGCCCAAACGCACGTATTCGGTGACGTAGTCGGAGAAATCCTGCTCCCAGCAAACGACGGGCGCCGCACGCAGGAGGCCCGGACGGTCCCCAAAAACTTCGCGTTGGGATTGCGTGCCCAAAGTACCGGAAGTGCCGCCCAGGGCAATGGCGGCGTCGCCCAACAAAGGTTTGAGGTACCCAATGAAGGGCATGCGCTCCACGCCCACTACCAACTTGGATTTGTGGTAGGTGCCGCGAAGGCCCGACGAATCCAGCCACAGGGAAGTATTGTAGGTTTCGTACCAACGCCCGTCGCCCGTGGCGCGGGAGGCGTCCGACGGTTCGTCCACCAGTGCGTAGGTAGTTGCGCCCACCATCAGGTTGCTGCCGGTTGCCTTGCTGTAGTTCACCAGCGGTTGCAGCGCGGCCGAGGTTTGGAGCCGGTCTTCCTCAATGCCCCGGGGCAAAAAGGTTTCCGGAAACACCACCCAATCCAAGGCCGGCGCGTTGGCGGGTCGGTCTTTTTTCAAGCGGTCCAGCGTTTGGGAAACCTGCCAGACTTCGGGCAGTTCAAATTTTTCGGTGTACGGATCAAGGTTGGGCTGCACCACGGCCACCCGAGCGGTCAACGGTGGCTCCGCTTGCGCGCCGTCGCCCTTTTGCGTCCAGAGCACGCCAGACAGCCCCAGAGGGCACGCCAACAGCAAAACGGGAAGGTGCCAGCGCCTCAGCCCGGAGGACTCCCCTTGGTTTTGCCACGCCACTGCCACAGCGGCGTTGATGGCCAGGATCCAGACCGTTCCGCCCGCGGGGCCGGTAAACGCGTACCACTGCACCGCCCAGGGGACGGTGGCCATGCTGTGCCCCAAATCCAACCACGGAAACGCTACGTCCCAGTGCGCGTGCAGCTGTTCCAATGCCAACCACAAGGACGCCAAGGTCCAAAACGCCATGCGTTCTCCTCCGCGCCGCGCGGCAAAGGCGTAGCCGGCCCAAGCGCCCGCCATGAGCGAGCCGTTGATGGTGACCGTAGCCGCCACCCCGCTCCAATGCGCACCGGCCACCCACCAGGTGGTGCCCAAGTTGAACAAGGCCATGGCCAGCAACGCAAAACCAAAAAACATCCATCCGCCCCGGCTGCGCGCCCGAAGTTCCCGTTCCAAAAGCATCAAGGGAACAAAACCCACCAAAATACCCAACGGCGGAACGAATTCCGCACCGGGCAAGGGATACAAGGCCGCGGGCCAAAAAAGCACCAAAAGCAAGGCAGAAAGAACCGCCAAAAACCAAGGATTGCGTTGCATAACCCCAAAGGTACCTACTTTTGTTGGGTATGAACAGAGCCTGGATCCCCAATTCCCTCACGCTGGGCAACCTCTTTTGCGGCCTGGGCGCCGTGGCCAGCGTTGCCCTCTACGGTGCCGACGCCTTTCGCGAGGACCATCCGTTTGCCCTGTTCCTGGGATTGGCGCTGGTGTTGGATGTTTTTGACGGCTGGGTGGCCCGCAAGCTGGGCGTTGCCGGCCCGCTGGGATTGCAGTTGGACTCCCTTGCAGACGCCGTAACCTTTGGCGCCGCTCCTTCCCTGGCCCTGTTTTTTCTGCTTCAGGAGCGCAACCCCGGTTCGGCCTGGTTCCTCTCGCTGGCGGTGGCGGCTCCCCTTGCCCTGGGCAGTGTGTACCGATTGGCGCGTTTCAACTTAGACACCCGGCAGTCCGACTCCTTCATCGGCGTCCCCACTCCGGCCAATGCGCTTATGGTCACCGGCTACCTGATGGCCGTAGTGCTTCCCGCGCCGGACGATTTCCCCTTGTTGCCCGTTACCGCGGTCTTTTCGCTGTTTTCCGCCTTCGCCCTAAACGCGGAATGGCCCCTGTTCTCCTTGAAAAAATGGCCCGCAACCCTTTGGGGCCTTCGGTACCGACTGGCTTTTGCAGCCTCCCTGCTTGCGGCACTTCTTGTTTTGGGCGGCGCCTTTGCTGCGCTCCTTTTTGTACCTTTGTACCTTACTGCATCTACCCTAGAAAACCGCTTCCCATGAAATTTCGCGCTGAAATCGACGTCATGCCCCACAAAGCATTGTTGGACCCTCAAGGCAAGACCGTAGGCCAGAGCATGGCCTCCATGGGCTTGTCTGAGATTGGCAACGTGCGCATTGGCAAGCACATCACCCTGGAGGTTGAGGCCAACAGCAAGGAGGAAGCCACGGAGAAAGTTGAAGCCGCTTGCACGCAGCTTTTGGCCAACCCCATCATGGAAAGCTACTCCTACGAAATTTTCGCCCAAGGATGAACTTCCTAGCCCACCTGCACCTCTCCCCCGGTGGAGGTTTGGTGCGTGTGGGCAACTTCATGGCCGACGGCGTCAAGGGACGCGACTGGGCGGCCTATCCCCCTGAACTGGCCCACGGCATTCGTTTGCATCGGGCCATCGATCAATTTACCGACGCCCACCCGGAAGTCCGCGCGTTTCGACGCCACTTCTCCCCGACGCTTCGCCACTTCAGTGCGGTAGCGCAAGACGTCCTGTTTGACCACTACCTGGCCGCGCGCTGGGAGGAATTGGGTTCCGGCACACCACTCGCCCACTTTGCCCAGAATTGCTACGCGGAACTGATGGAAGCCCGCGAGTTTCTGCCGGACCGCACGCAACGCATGACGGAGGCTTTGGTGCGCGAGAATTGGTTGGAGGCCTATGCTTCCGAGGACGGGACGCACGGAATTTTGGTGCAAATGAGCCGTCGGACCCTCCCGGGCAACGGTTTGGACCGCACCATGGAGCATTTTTCGCCCCACCGTACCGCCTTAGAAGTTCATTTTGACCGATTTTGGCCGGAACTGGTAGATTTTGTTACAGCTTACAGCGCAGCCCCAAACGAAGAACGCTGAAGTCTTCTTCCAGCGCCCCCAGGCCCGTGTAGTCCTTTTGGAGGGCCCACGAGGCAGACCACCGGAGCCGTTTGGTCGCCTCCCAGTTGAGCCCCACGGAATACCGCGTTCGGCGCAAATCAGACGTCGGCAGAAAGGTTTCCAGCCAATGCTCCGCACTCAGCTCTGGAGTTAGGGTGCCAAAACTCCGCTGCAGGTACAGTCCGTAGCGAACCGACGCCGCCCGGTTGAAGTGGTACCGCACACCTCCGGTGGCCTCCACCAGCTTCACCCCATTCAGGAGCGGCTTCCAAGTCTTTTCCAAGGTCAGCGTGTGCCGCGGGTTAACCGTCTGCGCCAAAGGCGCTCGGTATTCATACCACCAGGTCCAGTTTTTCCGGGCGTCGCGGGTGAGGCGCAGATCCACGAATCGAACCAACTCGTTGTTTCGCCACCGGTGTTCCAAAGATGCTGCCGCGTCCCATCGCTTGGTTACGTCTGCTTTTACGGTGAATGCTGCCCAAACTTGATCCTGCGCGCGTGCCGCAAACGGCGCGGCGAAGACGAAAAGTGCGATGCAAAAAACTACGGTTGCCGTTTGCCTCATACCTGCCGGAAGAGTGCTGCCGCCAGCAGAACACTGAAAACGATGTACAACGTGGGACGGATCATCTTGTGGATGATGTCTTTGGCGTAGCGTTCCCCGCGAAAGGTCAAAATCGCCCGGGTGGCGTCCAGTGGATGCGGTTCCAGGACCTTGCGCTTGAGCATTTCCTGCACCAACAGTTGGTCCGACAACGGCATTCCGCCTTGAGGATTTTCGTATTTGTAGAAAAGACCGCGGAAATACAGGGAGATGATGCGGAGATCGTGTTGCATGCTGCAAATTACCGCGGAACCTGTAAATTTCCCAAAAAGTGCGTATTTAAAAAAACAAATAGCAGAGGGCGTTCGATTTTAGCAATGTTCATTTCTACTGAAATGCTCCAAGAAATGAACTGCCCAATTATTGTACTGAATCCTTAATTAAACTAACTTTAATGAAATCAGATCAACCGCACAGGGTTTGAAACTAAAATCTTGATAGCAACCTGCTGTGCACATAAAATTAAGCAATTCGATTATTTATGAAACTAAAGCAAGTATTTTCCATAATTACGTTCACCCTGTTGTTGGCCTGCGCATCAGATAATTACGAGTACGAGCATGAATATGAGTTCAAACTCCACAACGCCACAGGTATGCCCCTAAATATAAAATGGACCGTTGACGGTACAACCTACCAAACTACGGTTATGAATGGCCCAGCCTCCGAAATGTTTGCGAGTCATTTCTTTCTGTCGCATTCCCATTTGACCCTTGATCAGCTAAATGCCCTCTATTCATGTGTTGCGTACAGCAGTGATTCGCAGTATGTGAGCGATCTGCATGCATCGGACCTGCGCTACTATTCATTCCATACCGACCGGGACGCATCCCGGCCTCGTTTCTCCAAACACTTTAGTCGGTATTATTACGCTTTAACGAATTAAACTGCGTGGAAATGAAAGGTACCACTCAACGCGGAAAACCGTAATAATTTAAACCCAACGTAGCGGTATATTAACCCCTCACGTTCTTTTAACTGCAATTGTATCAGGGAGTTGGAGAAAATTACTCCGAAATTCCAAACCGGTGCCGCATTGGGGCCCGGTCGGCTAAAAAGAGTGCCCGAGGCGGGAATCGAACCCGCACGGCCATTACTGGCCAAGGGATTTTAAGTCCCTCGTGTCTACCTATTTCACCACTCGGACCCGTCGAATCAAAAATTCAACGAAGGTGCAAAGTTAACGCTTCTTGATCAAGTAGTGCACGCCCAATCCAATCATTTCCGGATTGCCGTAGAGCCGAACAACTGCCCAATCCACGGGCGCCCACTCCACGCTGAGGTTGGCTCCGGGGATGGTTCCCCACAGGGTGTAGGCCGTGCGCTGGGAGTAGTTGCTGACCAAACCCAACTGCATTTGGGCACGCCACTGGGGCGCAAGGTGGTAGCTCCCGTTGACCCCGCTGAAGAGCGACAGTTCCCGAAAACTGTTCGGGAAGAATCCCGAAATCCATTCGGCCGACCACTTTTTGTTGGCGGTCTCGCCCAAGGGGAAGAACAAACTGAGCATGGGCTGGTGCACGTTGTACTTTTTCTCCGGCCAGGTTTCCCGAACCCGGAAGGTTTCCGGAAAGTTGGGATCTTCTGGACCCAACCACGTGCCGGGAACACGCGTCCACTCGCGCTGTCGGTAGGTGGTGGCTTGGGTGTGGAAGGTGTGCAGGTAACCAATCTCTACGCGCTGAGCGTGTGCCGCGCCCACGACGAGGCCGATTGCAAGAAGGGTAAACAAGTGCTTCATGGGGTAAGATGCATTTGCCAATAAAACGAAAAAGCCCACTCCAATGTTTTGGATTGGAGGTCCAGCACCGGATCCACCCGAACGGAAAGATGGTGCGCAGATTGGTGCCGGTCCCAACCCAACCGACCGATCAACAAGCGACGCTCCTTTTGGTAGACGGTGGGGTCGTAGCGGTTGACGGATTGAAAGAGGTAGCCTCCGCCGGGCGCTACAAAGTCCGACGCATTCCAGTACGTGGCTCCCAGGCGCAACCGATGGTGGGCGTTGAGGCGCGGCTGGGCGTGCACGTGGAGCAACAGGCCGCCTCCCTGCTCAATGGGGGAGAAACGCGCCAAGGGGTCGGTATAAAACAACCGGGCCGCCTGTGCTTCTACCCAACCGCCGGTGGCCGATAGCCCCAGGGCCCCATTGAAGCGGTTGCCTTCCGGGGTTCCCACCGGTGACGCGTCGATTTGACCGCCCGCATGGGACCACAGGGCCTGAGCCAGCAACGAAACCCGCTGGTCCGCGCGGCTCCAAACGTCCAGATGCTGCGTGGTTCCGGCCCAAATGCGTTCAAACGCGGGCTCCGCATAAACAATGGCTTTTTGCCACGAAATCCACTGGTCCGAACGCCATCTACCGTTTCGTTTGGTGGATTGCAGTCCATACTCCAAAGGATCCTCCAGCGCGCGGGAGGCGTCGTACAGGGGTTCCAGCAAGCCGTGGCTGGCCGCACCGTCCAAAGTGCCCGCCAACCACTGCCAACGGGCAGCGGACACCGATGGTGCGGTTTCGTAGCGCATTTGAACGAGCGGCAGGACGCGTGTGGTTCCGCCGTAGGTGTGGTTCAACCAGGCACCCGCACGGAAGCTTACTTGGGGAGAAACCGCCCAGGCGCGCTGAACCGCCAACTGGGTCCCAAACCACGTTTGCCCTTCCTCGATAGGATTGAAGTACTCTGTGTTGCGGAGGTAGGCCAGGGCGTGTACCCGCGTCGAGCCCGGCGCAGCGGCATCCGCTCCCATCCACGGGGTAGTTACCACGGAATACCCGGGGAGCTGAGCGTGCGCCGTGCTGACGGCCAATGCGCTCAGCACCAGAGCGCCCAACCAGCGTGGGAAAAATCGGTTATTCATGCGAACAAGTTAGGAATTTCCCGCCGGGAGCAACGAAAAACGCCGGCTGTTGGGCCGGCGTTTTTCTTTGGAGCGAAAGACGGGATTCGAACCCGCGACCCCGACCTTGGCAAGGTCGTGCTCTACCAACTGAGCTACTCTCGCTTTAGGTCGGGTAATATAATCACTGAAAAAATCATTTGCAAGAAAAATATTACATGTTTTGTTGATGGATAATTAATATTTTTCAGGTTTTTTTGTTGCTTTTTATATGCATTTTGTATTAGTTTACACAGAGAAGG
>JAXITR010000018.1:0-37182 GCA_034679985.1 Cryomorphaceae bacterium | reverse complement strand
TGGCAACGCAATCCGGGCCGAGGTACGGGCTCCACCAGTCCTTATTACTGGGCGGTGCGAACCGGTCCAACTTCCACGCAAAACCCACCCTTTTTTACCGGTCCACCGACCGATAAATCCGGAACCGGACGCTACTTGTACACGGAATCATCAGCAGGCGTAACCGGTCAAGTGGCTTTGCTGCAAACCCGTCCTATTTCTTTGGTAGGGTTGGCCAATCCGGAGGTTCGATTCTCTTACCATGCGCACGGAGGTACAATGGGCAGTTTGGCCGTTGATTTTTGGAATCCAAAAACAGGATGGAGTGCCCCGGTTTCGGTATTTTCAGGTCAGCAGCAAGCTACCCAGAACGCTGTTTGGCGGGATACTGCATTGTCCTTAGGTTCTGTTCCGTCGGACACCGTAGTGATTCGATTCCGCGCCACCCGCGGTACGGCGAATTATTCGGACATGGCGCTGGACGAAATCAAGGTGATCAATGCTTGCCCCAAGCCAACGGCTTTTGCAGTTCAAAAAACTACGCCTACATCGGTGCGCTTGCAGTGGACCACCGGGGGGGCAACCAATTGGCTAATCAGCTATGCTCCGGGTGCCACCGCTGCGGCAGGTACCGGAACGCGCGTGGGGGTTTCCAGCAAGCCACATACTGTTTCTGGTTTGACCCCGGGTTCAACGTACACCTTCTGGGTGCGCGACAGCTGCGGTGCAGGCAGTGGCTCCATTTGGGTGGGGCCGTTGGTGGTGAAGGTGCCTTGTGCGCCCCTAATTCCAACCGCAACCGCACCGTATCTGGAGACGTTTACGGGAACTGCTTGGAGTGCCGGTACTGCGGCTCAAGACCCGGGAACCGTTGACAATTGCTGGACGCGCGGTGGAACCACCGGTTATTTTTGGAAGACGGGACCTGGGTTGCCCAATACCGCTTTGACGGGTCCGGATTTTGACAAAACCACCGGAACAGCTGCGGGTAAGTTTCTCTATACCGAAGGAACCAACTTTGGTACCACAGCAAATTTGGAGTCGCCTCCCATTTCTACGGCATCGTTGACTTCTACGGAAGTTTCATTTTGGTACCATATGTACGGTGGACTCATCAACAAGTTGGAATTTCAAGTGAGCAACGGCGGTGCATTCACTACGTTGTGGACGCAAACCGGACCGGTCCAAACCTCTGGCGTAGCTCCTTGGCAACAGGCGGTTGTTTCTTTAGCAGCCCCCTTTGCTGGTGATACGGTGGTATTCCGTTGGGTAGGAACCCGCAATCCAGGTGCCGCAAACACCGTCGATATTGCCATCGACGATTTTCAAGTGCAGCAAACTCCTTCGTGTGCGGCGCCAACAGCTTTCTCGGTAACGGCGCAGTCCACCAATTCGGTAACCCTAACGTGGACTTCACCGGGGGCATCGTTTGAGGTTCAGTACGGACCGGTAGGATTTACCCCCCCAGCAGGAACACAAGTAGTAGCTACTGCAGCTCCGTTTGTGGTTACGGGCTTAACTCCTGCCACCAGCTATCAGTTTTACGTCCGTCGGGTTTGCTCTTCAACGGATAAGTCTGCGTGGGTTGGGCCGGTGAACGCAAGCACCGTTTGCACGGCGATCACTGCTCCGTGGACCGAAGCATTTACAACGGGCTTCGCGGAAGGAACTGCGCCGCAAAACAGCGGAAGCACCATCGGAGGCTGTTGGAGCAGAAATCCCTTGGCCGGGTACCACTGGGGCGGCGGCACGGGTGCAACGTTCAACGGTCCCTTGACGGGTCCGGCGTCGGACCACACCACCGGAAGTGGGGCCTACGTGTATGCAGAAGCTTCTGGGGTTGGGAATACCGCAGAGCTGGTTTCTCCCAAAGTTTTCTTGTCCACTTTGGTGAATCCGGAATTGGTGTTTTGGAAGCACCAATTTGGAGCGAACCAAGGCACCTTATCTGTGGATGTGTTCCACAACAACGCTTGGATTTCCAATGCTTACACGCAGGCGGGCAACCAAGGCAATTCGTGGCAAAAAGTGACGGTGTCTTTGAATGCCTACGCCAACGACACCGTTCAAATTCGTTTCCGCGTTGCGAAGCCTGCCGGTGGACCCGGTGGGGGAGGACCCGGCGGCGGTCAATTGGGTGATTTGGCTATAGACGACGTGAGCATCGTTGCCGGTCCTACCTGCATTGCGCCTACGGCATTCTCTTCAACGGCATCCACCACCACCACCGCAACTTTGGCGTGGACGGCAACGGGTACCTCGTTTGAAGTAGAGTACGGTCCAGTTGGATTTATTTCGGGAGCGGGAACCACCGTCGTTGCAACGGGCAGTCCGTTCACCGTCACCGGTCTTTCTCCTTCCACCACCTACCATTTTTACGTGCGCAAGGTGTGTTCCGCTGCGGACAAGTCGCTCTGGGTGGGGCCGGTGGCGGCGAGTACCGCTTGCGGCGTTGCCACGGTACCGTACTACGAATATTTTGACAACACCTTCACCATGGGTGCTTTGGGCAACCCCAATAATTTCTGGAATGCGGGATCCACGATTGATCCCTGTTGGACCCGAACTCCCAACTCAGCCGGTACCACTCCGCAGTTTCATTGGGGTGGGGGGCAAGGCCAAACGCCCACAGGTACCACAGGGCCGGCCTCGGACCACACCTCCGGAAACGGTCGGTATGTCTACACGGAAGCCTCTTTGAGTACTACGGGTGCCACTGCAACTCTGGAATCGCCCACGATCAACCTGAGCACCTTACCGTTGCCTCAATTGAAATTCTGGTACCACATGGACGGTGTGGCCATCCGCAGTTTGCGTGCCGAAATCAAAGTCGGAACGGGCGCTTGGACGTTTTTGGATTCCATCGGTGGACCGCAAGGAAATCAGTGGTTGGAAAAGACCCTACCGCTGAACACCTACACCGGGCAGAACGTAGCGTTCCGGTTTGTGGCGCGTCGGAATTTAGCGAATGCCACGCCGCAAATGGCGGACATCGCCATCGACGACTTCAGCATTACGTCTGCACCGTCGTGCCCACCGCCTACCAATGTGGCGGTTACCCCATTGACCACAACCACCGCACAAGTTACGTGGACTACCGGGGGTGCAACCGCGTGGCAAATTGAGTACGGCCCGGTAGGATTTACGCCGGGGTCTGGAACCGTAGTAGCAGCCACCACCAATCCGTTTATTTTGAGCGGTTTGACCTTGGGTACCACGTACCAGGTTTACGTGCGGGACAATTGTGGAGCGTCGGGCATTTCCACTTCGGTAGGGCCCATTACGTTCAGCACCTTTGCGTGTACGAATGGCTGTTTGTACCAGCTGACCTTGACCGATTCCTTTGGCGACGGCTGGCGCGCCAACCAAGCCGGCACCACTTCCCACCGTTTGGACGTGACCGTTGGAACCACCACCACCAGCTACACCTTCAACACAGGCAACCAAGCGGTGTTCTCCTTGCCGGCGTGCGATGGAGACACCATCCGGTTGAATTTTGTAAACGGTGGACAATGGAGTGGCGAATGCGGTTGGATTTTGAAATCTCCAACAGGAACAACCCTGAGTACGCGTGTAGGGGCAAACAACAGCCCTGCCTTGACGTCTGGATTTAAGTACGAGGGCAAAGCGGCCTGCAACAATCCGTGCCCACCGCCTACGGCCTCATTTACGGCCGTTGCCACCGGATTGTCCGTGGTGTTCAATGCCTCCGCATCAACCGGTACTTCTTTGACCTACAGTTGGAATTTTGGCGCGGGAGCTACGGCGTCCGGTCCCAACCCAACCCATGTTTTTGCCGCCAACGGAACGTACTCTGTTGTGTTGACCGTTACCGACCAATGCGGACAAACGGCTACTTCAACACAGACCGTTATCGTCTGTGCACCGCAAACGGCGGCATTCACGTACGTTGCCAACGTTTTGACGCTCAATTTCACCGCGAATGCGCCGAATGCCACCACGTACTACTGGGATTTTGGCAACAGCACCACCGGCACCGGGGCTGCACCGTCGGTCACGTACACCACCGGTGGCAACTACACGGTGACCCTGATCGCGGTAAATGCTTGCGGTGACTCCGCCACCAGTTCCCAAACCATCCAGGTGTGCACCAAACCCACTGCGGCCTTTACGTTCTTCATCGTCAGTTCCAACGGCAGCGGTATGACGGTTCAGTTCGACGCCACCGGCAGCGTGGGCGCCACCCAGTTCCAGTGGTTCTGGGGCGACGGCTCGTCGAGTACGGGAGCCAACTTCATCCAACACGTGTACGGAGTTCCCAGTTTGAATTACAACGTCACCTTGATCGTTACGAATTCCTGTGGCCTGTCCGATACCATCACCATCAAGCTCAATCGCGCCGGTGCATCGGAGAGTAGCCTAGGTGGTTTGGTGGCGTTTCCAAATCCGGTACTCCGCGGTTCGGATTTACACTTGATTCAGTTGGTTGATCGGGGGCCTCAGGCAACGGTTGAGGTAGTGGATGCGGTTGGGCGCATCTTGCTGCAAAAACCCATGGAATCCCTGCTCTACGCATCCGGAGAATTCCAACTCAGCACTTTGGACTGGGCACCGGGCGTGTACCGGATTGTCATTCGCTCAACGGCGGGTACCGAAACGATTGCTGTGAATTGCACAGAATAGTAGCCTATTGCTCGGAATGAGGTTCCGGTACGACCTTTGGTTCTATGTTGGAATCCTTGCGTCGTACCGGAATTTTCTTTTTGGCCCTTTGTTTAGCCCCCATGGGTCTGTGGGCCCAGTTGTCGGGAACCTACACGGTTAATCCCGCCGGCTCTGGCACCACCAATTATACCACCTTGCAAGCAGCGGTGTCCGCATTGACCGCCCAGGGTGTATCGGGGCCGGTTTCTGTATTAATTGCACCGGGAACCACGCATCCCTCGGTTAGTATTGGGTCCATCACCGGTACTTCACCCGTAAACCGCGTTCGCTTTTTGGTGGATTCTGCTCAAGGCGTAGCGCCGGCGGTCATCGCCACCTCCGGCTCCACACTGTATGCCCTTCAAATCTCAGGAGCTAAGCATTTGGAATTCCGAAATTTAGTCATTCAATCTACGGCCAACACCGCCAACCACCGCGTGGTGGAGTTGTTGGGAGCAGCTACCGTCGGCGCGGCCACCGGCAACATCAAATTCTCCAAGTGCATCATGTCTGCGCCGGTTCTGACCAACGCTACCACCAACTCAGCCGTTGTTTTCGCAACAACCCCCAGTTTGCTGCGGGATATTTCTTTTTACGACGTTCAGTTTTCGGGTGCAGGGATTGGGGTATACATACCCTTCACTACCAATGCTGCGCTCATTCCCCGGAACATTCGTGTTCAGAAATCCCGGTTTGTAAATCAGAATTATTCGGCTGCCTGGTTTTACGCCACGGACACGGTGCTTTTTGAGGACAATGCGGTCCGAACTGCATCGAACTCGGCACTTTCCCAGCGAGGTGTAGTTTTGCAAGGTACTGGGACCATTCCTTTTCGCTGGGCCGTGGTTCGTCGGAATAAAATTCGTGTTCAAAGTACCAATGGAGGTTATGGTATTTTCCTGAGCACCTTCGGAACTGCAACGTCTCCGGTGGTCACCGTTGAGAACAATGCGGTATACATACCGGCCGGCTCCGGAACGAATTTCGGTATCTACGCCTTCAATACCCGACGCGTTCACTTCTTCCACAATTCCTTGCGCGTTGATAAAGGAATAGGATCTTCTACCAGTGCCGTGTTTTCAGTGTTCGGTACGCCGGGAAGCGTTGGAGACCTTCAATTTAGAAATAACTTGTGCGTTAGCTACGGCGGGTCCATGGCCGTTGCCGTGAACGTCAACGGAGCAACCGCTTCAAATGTATTCACGAGCTTCAGTCACAACGTCCATTACGCTCCCCATTCAGGCAATCCGTTCCGATTCAACAACATCAACTACGCAACACTCGCCGCTTGGCAAACGGCAACGTCTATGGACGCCAATTCGGTCTACGAAGACCCCTTGGTTTCAGAGTCCAACCTACGTACCCTAGGCGCCTTGGCGGACGGTACGGCCGTACCGGTAGGTACGTTTGTAGATTTTGACAACCAAGCGCGAAGCGGTACGCTGCCGGATCGTGGCGCGGATGAATACGGCAGTGCAACCTGCGTCAATCCTACGGTACCTACCTTGGTCTATGCCCGCATGCAGTCCATCGGTTTGCAATGGACTTCTCCCAACACTACGGTACTTCAACGCCAGATTCGCTACGTTCGCGCGGCGGCTCAAGGTACTTTTTGGATCAAGAGCAACGCTCAGTTGACCGACTCCATTACCGGATTACAACCTCTGACGGATTACCGCATTTGGGTTCGGGACATCTGTGCGGCAGGCGACACGGGTTTGTGGGTGGGGCCTTTTTTGGCGACCACATCTTCGGTTCCCTGCGCCATTTTGGCTGCTCCTTACAAAGAGGACTTTGAAGGATTAAACTGGTTCCCCAACCCCAACAACCAAGGCGTAGGAATTTTGGATCCTTGTTGGAACCAAGGCGATACGTCGTTTTTCTACTGGCGCGTCAACAATACGGCCACCTCAACCGGCTTTACCGGTCCTTCCAACGACAACACGGCCAACGGTACGCGCTACCTGCATGCAGAATCACGCAGTGGAGGTTCGTTAACCACTACCGCCATCGTAACCCCGTGGATCTCTTTGAATACGCTGAACACAGCCGAATTAAAATTTGCCTCGCACCGCTACGGTTTCGCGGTGAGCGGTCTGCTGGTTCAAGCGCAAGTGTATCCTTCGGGCAACTGGGTAAACGTGCTCAATTTGGGTGGGGTTTTCCAAACGGCCAAAACCGATCCTTGGTCGGAGCATACTGCACCGTTGAACACCTTTGCCGGTGACACCATCCGCTTGCGGTTTACCGTAACCAAAACGTTTGCAACAGCATTGAATGCAGACGTAGCCATCGACGACATCCGAATCGACAGCGTCCGAACGTGCCTTCCGCCCAACACACCTTCCGTAGTTACTGCAACCGCCACGAGCATCGTCATTGGTTGGACCGCCACAAGCGGTTCGGGTTGGCAAGTACAGTACGGTCCCTCCGGCTTTGTTTTGGGAAGTGGCACGCAACGCACTTCACCAACCGGAATTTTCACCGCCAGTGGCTTGAGTCCCTCCACGGCCTACGATTTCTATGTTCGCGACAGCTGCGGCCCCAACAACTATTCGGTTTGGACCAAGGTGTTTACCGCAAGTACGTTCTGTGGGGTGGTGCAGACTCCATGGACGGAGAATTTTGACAACCCTAGTTTTATCCGTCCGACCAATTGGAACACACCCGGAGTTATACCCAATTGCTGGAACCGATCTCCTGCTGCACCCGCAACCGGGTACCAATGGAATCCAGCACCTCCGTTTAATTTCAACAATTTCACAGGACCGGTGGGCGACCACACGGGTGGAGGGAAGTTTATGGCCGCATTCAATACGGTTTTTGGCGCCCCCAACCTAACGACCAATCTTCGCACCCCCGCCATTTCTCTAGTAGGATTGTCCCAACCTGAATTGTCGTTTTGGGTGCACGGGTTTGGGCAAGACTTGACCACACTTGAGGTTCAAGTTAAAGAATCCAAGACCAGCGTCACTACCTGGACCACCGTGCTCACGTTAAACGGTCCACAACAGTCATCGCAAACAGCTCCCTGGGAGGAGCACATTCTTTCCTTGTCCAATTGGGTAGGGGATACAATCTTCATCCGGTTTATCGGAGCGCGGTCCGCCATCAATTCCAATTTTGCGCAATGGTCTTTGGACGACATTGCGGTGAAACAAGCCGCTCCGTGCCCTAAGCCCCAGCAACTCCAAGTAGTTGGAACCACCTCTACGTCCGCAACGTTGTCTTGGACGGGCACGGGGAGCAGTCCGTGGATCATTCGTTTTGGCCCGGGTTTAATCAACCCCAATGGAGGTACTAAAGTTGTAGCGAACAGCAATCCGTTCACGCTATTGGGATTGAATCCCTCCACAACGTATTCGGCCTTCTTGAAGGACAGCTGCTCGGGGTCGGTCAGTCAATGGGTAGGGCCCCTACAATTCACAACGGATTGTGCCCCAGTTGCTACGCCCTATTTTGAAAATTTCGACGGGTCCGATTTTGTGATTGGCTCATTTGCTGCGGGCACGCTAGCGCCTTGTTGGTCGCGCTCTTCAACTGCTGGGTACCTCATGACACCCGGTCCACAGGGTTTTCCGAGTACGCTTACCGGAACAACGTCCGACCACACTACCGGTTCCGGTAAATTCATTTTTTCCAATGTGATCAATACTTTGGGAGCTACCCTGGTTACTGATGTTGTTTCTCCTCCCATCAGTACCGTTCCTCTAGACACCCCGGAAGTATCGTTTTGGTACCACATGTTCGGTGCGAACATTGTTGGCTTGTCCTTAGAAGTTTTCAACGGACAAGCTTGGACCCAAGTTTGGACTATTTCCGGGCAACAACAAACCTCCAACACTTCACCATGGCTCAAAGCTATTGTCAGTTTGGCCGCGTACCAGGAAGACACCATAAAATTGCGATTCAAAGCTTCGCGCAACGTCCTGACAGGTTTCAGTGCACAAGTAGCCATCGATGATTTGGATATCCACGAGCAACCCTCGTGCCCGCAACCCACGTCCATTACAGCTACCTCCATTACCACCACCTCTGCTTCGTTGAATTGGTTGGGTACGGCAAGTTCTTATCAAATCTCCTACGGAACAGTTGGGCATACACCGGGAAGTGCATCGTCGGCAACAACCAGTGTGCGACCGTATTTGTTGACCGGCTTGAGCGCAAGTACCACGTATGCCGTTTATGTCCGCAGGGTCTGCGGTGCAGGGTTTTCTGATTGGGAAGGCCCCTTGGTGTTTTCCACGGCCTGTGGTACGGTTCAAGCTCCTTGGGCTGAGTCTTTTGACAGTCCATTCTGGATTCCTCAAACAGGATTCAGCACGCAACCCGGGAAAATACCAACTTGTTGGACCCGTACGGACACCACCAACTATTTCTTCACCCCCCAGGTTGGCGCAACACCAACGGTGCAATCAGGACCTAATTTCAGCGCTACGGGCCCCAGTGGAAAGTATTTGTACGCTTCGGCTCCCTTTGGTGCCGGTGGGTCGTTCACCCGAATCATTACCCCGTGGATTGATTTGACGCCTTTAAATGTAGGGGAGTTGAGTTTTTCCAGCCATCGCTTTGGCAGCGATATTGTATCTCTGACCGTGGAGGCTACCACCAACGGCTCCACCTGGAACACCCTTTTAACTTTGAACGGGCCATCGCAGACTGCTAAGTCAAGCCCATGGCAAGAGCATTTGGTTACCCTGGCCGCATACAACAATGCCACCATCAAATTGCGTTTTACCGCAACGCGCTCTACAAATGGGTTTAATTCGGCCGTCGCCATTGATCAGCTAGACATACACGAAACACCCCTGTGTCCTAAGCCAACAGCCATGACGGTGACCGCAACCTCACCAACCACGGCATCGGTAAATTGGACGGGTACCGCAACTTCCGGGGTCATTGAGTACGGGCCTCGCGGTTTTGTTCGGGGCACCGGAACGAAAGTTTATGCGCCCACGAAGCCTCAAGCCATTACCGGATTGACGCCATGGACGACTTATGATTTTTATGTCAAGGACTCCTGTGGTGCGGTTAACGGGGCAAGTCCTTGGTATGGGCCGGATTCCACCACTACTCCCGGTTGTACCAACGGTTGCAACTACACCCTAACCTTAACGGATCAGTTTTCCGACGGTTGGTCCACCACATTCGGCGCACCACCGTACCACTTTGTAACGTTGGTAACGGGTACGCGTACGAAATCGTACACCTTGACCACTGGTGCTCTTCAAAACTTTACCATACCGGTTTGCCCTGGGCAACCTTTTGTGCTTTCGTTCACCAATGTGGGTGCCTTTTCCAGTGAATGCGGCATCACGGTGCGAAACAGTGCAAATGCCATAGTCTATCAGAGAACTCCGGGCATCAACCTTCCATCGGGTACGTTATTCACCACAACCTCCACGTGCAGCTCGTGCCCACCACCAACAGGAGGAGCGATTTCGGGTATTTCTTCGACCCAAGCAACCCTATCCTTTACCAAGAATGCAGCCTTTGCGGATGTTGCCATTGGTTTGCCTGGATTTCTTCCATCGATGACCACCAAAGTCGCGAATGTTAATTCTCCTTATGTATTTACGGGATTGACCTCGAATACTGTTTACCACGTTTACTACCGAGACAGCTGTGGAACAGGAGGCAATGTATCGGGTTGGATTGGACCCCTTATTTTCACCACCACCAATTGCCCACCCGTTGCCGCTGTTGCCAACCTCACGTCGCGCGTTGCCAATACCATTCAAGTGAGCAACGCCGGCAGTACACCGGGTGTAACCTATACTTGGTCTTGGGGCGATGTCACGCCAAACAATACGGGCGCAACGGCTTCCCATACGTATGCTGGGCCAGGTACCTACGTGGTCACGCTGACGGTATCCAATCCGTGTGGAAGTACGAGCACGTCGCAGTTGGTTGTGGTTATTTGTTCGCCCATCACGGCTAATTTTTACACGCTGGGAACTGGCCTTTCCCGGAATTTTGTTTCCAACGGAACCGGACAGCCCACAACCTACACCTGGACTTGGGGCGACGGTACCCCCAACGGGTTTGGTAGTTCGCGCGTGCACACGTTTGCGGTTGACGGAAAATACTACGTCACCCTCAAGGTTAAGAACGCTTGCGGCGATTCTGCCGTATTCGGAGATACCGTTGCCGTTTGTGGACCGGTTACGTCCTCATTTACCCACACCACCAGCGGAAGTGTCCTCAATGCCACGGCTACCTCGTCCGCGAATGCAGTCCGTTGGAAGTGGTACTTCGGCGACGGCACAACCGGGTCGGGCGCAACACCTAGCCACACGTATTCAACCAGTGGAAGTTTTAGCGTCCGTTTGGTGTCCTTCAACTTGTGTGGAGACTCTGCGAGCGCAACGAATACGGTAGTCGTTTGCGTGTCTCCCGTAGCGAAATTCACGGCAACGATTATTTCTTCCAGCGGTGCCGGGATGAAGGTGTTGTTCGACGCCACCTCCAGCACGGGTGCCACACAATACAAGTGGTTCTTTGGGGACGGAAATTCAGCTACGGGAACCAATTTTGTGCAGCACAACTACGCCGTACCCAGTTTGAGTTATGTGGTCACCTTGATCGTCAACAACACCTGCGGTGACGACGATACCTTGTCCTATCGCCTGAGTCAAATTGGATTGGATGAAACGAAGGTGTCGGCACAAAATGTTTACCCCAACCCCGTTCGGCCCGGACAAACGGTTTATGGTTTACCAGAATCTACACAGACTCTAAACGCTTCGTTGTATTCCTTGGACGGACGATGCGTTCACGAGATTCTTGTGGATGCGGAAACGGACTCGGTTGAATTACCCGGTTTCTTGCCTGCTGGAACGTACTACTTGAATTGGATGGGAACTGCGTACCGATTGGTGGTCATTCCGTAAACCAAAAGACCGAAGTCGGGCCAGTACGTGTTGACGGCGCGTTCTTCCAACAGGAATCACGGTGGATTCCAGCTGGAGGGACTCGCCGTCAAACTTTTCTACCGCACGTATATTCACCGAATAACGTCGGTGGACGCGAACAAAACCGTACGGTTCCAGCTGTTCCGATAATTGACTCAGTCGGGTTTCGGTAATCTTGGAGGACGAACTTTTGTTTTGTTGATTTCCGGTCTCGTACCAGCGGACGTAATCCCCTGAAGATTCAAAGTGACTGATTCTTTGCAGATCAATTCGAATCCAGTTTTTTCCGAGTTGAACAAAGGTGTACTGGGGCGTAATTCGGTTTTCCATGCGGCAAAGGTGCACGGTGCAATTGCCGACAGTCGTATTCAAACGTATAAAGACGGCTGTCGGCAAAATCAACCCCGTTTTACGTTCTACCTTTGAACGGTGGAAGCGAACAGGACCTTAATTATTGGTGCGGGAATAGCCGGAATTGCCACGGCAATACGGCAAGCTGTGGCCGGCCGGGAAGTACATGTCTTTGAGGCAAACTCGTATCCGGGAGGCAAGCTGTCGCGTTTTGAACTGGGCAGTTACCGGTTTGACGCGGGCCCCAGTTTGTTCACCATGCCGCATTGGGTAGAGGAGTTGTTTGAATTAGCGGGAGAAAATCCTGAAGAAAACTTTCCCTACCTAAAAGATGATGTGGCTTGCCGCTATTTTTGGACCGACGGCACGCGCCTGACCGCTTGGGCAGACGTTGCTCGCTTCGCCGCAGAGGCCGAGAAGCAATTGGGTGAACCCAGTTCCAACGTGCGAAATCATTTGAGTCGCGTTCAGGTTCAGTACGATGCAACTGCTCCCTTGTTTCTGCAATCGTCTCTACATCGACTGAAAACCTACCGATGGAAGCACGTAAAATCTGCAGTAAGGGCTTTACCGAAACTGGACTTGACACGCTCCATGGCGCAGGTACACGAGCGCGCCTTCAAAACGGAGAAAATGCGCCAACTGTTCCACCGGTTTGCTACCTACAACGGATCCTCTCCCTACCAAGCACCAGGCGTATTAGCGATGATTCCCCATTTGGAGCACGGAATTGGCACTTTTTTGCCCAAGAACGGGATGGGGGATATTACGGATTCGTTGGTGAAATTGGCCGAGCGTTTGGGCGTTCAATTTCATTACAACGCTCCTGTTGCGCGCATCCAGCATCAAGAGGGTCGAGTAGGGGGCATTGAACTTCAAGATGGAACGGTTTGGGCGTCGTCTACAGTGGTGTCCAATATGGACGTTGTTCCCACGTACCGCAAATTGATGCAGGATTGGCCGGCGCCCGAGCCGGTACTCAATCAAGAGCGGAGCAGCTCGGCCCTGATTTTTTACTGGGGCATGCAAGGCAGTTTCCCGGAGTTGGGTCTGCACAATATTTTTTTCTCAGACGACTACCCCGGCGAGTTTCGTGCATTGTTTGAGGAAAAGATGCCCGGATCGGATCCTACTGTTTACGTCAACATCACCAGTAAATTGGCCCAACAAGAAGCGCCGGAAGGATGTGAAAATTGGTTCGTCATGGTCAATGCACCCGCTGATTACGGCCAAGATTGGGAGGTGTTGCGGCAAGAGACAAGAAAAAAAGTGTTGGCTAAATTGTCGTCCATACTGAATCGGGATATCTCCGAGTTAATTGTTGAGGAAACCTACTTGGATCCCCCGGGTATCGAACGAGCCACCAGTTCGTACCGTGGTGCATTGTATGGTGCTGCTTCCAACAATCGTTTGGCAGCATTTTTGCGGCACCCGAACAAGGGGAACGGTCCAAAGGGTCTTTTCCACGTGGGCGGTAGCGTTCACCCCGGCGGAGGGATTCCGCTTTGTTTAATGAGTGCAAAAATAACCAACGAATGGATCGTCGATCAATCTTAGGCGCCTCCCTGATTTTGGGGGCTGTGTTTGCAACCGGTTGCGAACCCAATGTGTACTGTACGCAAGAATTCCGTCAATTTGAAGTAACGGTAGTGGGCGCCCAGCCCACACGCGTGTATACGGTTGACCTCACCACGGGGGATACCTTATTCAATCAACACAACGCGGGCTACCCAGCGGCTAAGTACGGAGTGGGGTCTGATTTTATGATGCAAACGCAAGGGGTGAACACCACTCGTACCTATTCCTTTGTGGTGGAGCATGCAGGTGGTGCACCGTGTGTTGTGCCTTTTGTTTTTCAATCGGACGAGTGCCACATCAATAAGGTGAGCGGTCCGGACACGGTGCAATGCCCTTGATCTTTAGTTTGGCGAAAGACCCTTTTTCGCTGCGGACGGGGTGGCTCCATTCGCTTTTCTTCGTTGCTGTTCTCTTGGCGGGCTGCGGTCGAAACGAGCGTGACAGCAGCTACGCCGCAGAAGCTGCAGGGGAATTTCTTACCTGGGCTGAAGTAGCTAGCCAACTTCCGGAGAATTTATCTCCTCAAGACTCAGCAGCTTTGGCAACCACCATCATTAACGATTGGCGTTTGCGCAAACTTTGGCTGGAAAAGGCTGAGGCGCAGTTGGGAAGTGACTTGGATTCGTTTGAAGTAGTGGTTCAACGATACCGAGATGACTTGCTGGTTTTGAGCTATCAAAATCGATTGGTGCAACAAGAAATGGACACGGCCTTTACCGAGTCGGAGCTTCAAGCTGCGTACGTTCGAAACAAAGAGCAATTCCAGTTGGGGGTGGACATCGTGCGCGTCTCGTATTTGGCGGTACCCTCCACGGCGCCTTGGTCTGCTAAACTTCGGAATGCGCTGAGTCGGGGTGACCAAAATCCTCCGGAGAATTTGGTTTTGTTTGCCAAAAAATGGGCCCGTCAATACCGCTTGGCGGATACCGGTTGGGTGGAATTGCCCGATTTGGCCAAACAGTTGGGCCTGCCAGCTTACCAGCCGGAGGCACTGCTTCGGTTGGGCTACAAAGACTGGACCTCCGGATCAACGCGCTACCTGCTGCAAATCCACGCGCTCAAGCGGGCGTCAACTACCGTGCCCTTTCCTTTGGCAAAGCCTTGGGTGAAAGCTTTGTTGTTGGAACGAAGAAAGAAAGAATACAGGAAGCGCTTGGAGGCTGAAATGCTTGAAAAGGATTAAAGCACTCTGATCTAATCGTTTACGGAAAAAGATTTAGCCAATTGGTCCAGGGCTTTTAGTTGCTGAAGGACCGCGGGCAACGAATCAAACGAGAGCATGTTGGGACCGTCGCAAGGAGCATGATCCGGATCCGGATGACATTCCATGAACACGGTGGAAATACCAGTAGCCACGGCGGCGCGTGCCAAATGGGCCACGAATTCTCTTTTGCCGCCAGTGGAATCGCCCAAGCCGCCGGGCTCTTGGACGGAATGGGTGGCGTCGAACACCACGGGGTGGCCCCAGCGCGTCCACGTGGCAAAGGTTTTGAAGTCCACCACTAAGTTGCCGTAGCCAAAGGAGGTGCCGCGTTCGCACAAAGCAATGTTTTCGTTGCCCGTTGAACGGGCCTTGTCCAAGACGTGGCGCATGTCGTCGGGCGAAAGAAATTGGCCTTTCTTGATGTTGACGGGTTTTCCAGCGGCGGCAACAGCGCGGATGAAGTCGGTTTGCCGACAAAGAAAGGCCGGGGTTTGGAGCATGTCGACCACGTGCGCAACCGCCTCAATTTGCTCTTTTTCGTGGACGTCGGTTAAAACGGGAACGCCCACCGTTTCCCGCACTTCGGCCAGGATGGACAGGCCCTCTTCCATGCCCACCCCGCGGAACGAGCGCACGGACGACCGATTGGCTTTGTCGAAGGAGGATTTGTAGATTAAGGAGATGCCGGCTTCCGCAAATATTTCTTGGAGGGCAAAGGCGGTGTCCAGCGCGAATTGGCGGCCTTCGATGACGCAGGGTCCGGCGATGACGGTCAGCGGAAGGTGATTGCCCAAAAAAATGGGGCCGTTGGGGCCTTGGACTTCGATGGTTTTTTGTGCGGATTGGGAGGGAAAAGTAGAAGCCGTCATGGGACAAAGGTAGAAGTTTCCCGAACTTAGCAGAATGAACCGATCCTTGAAGATTGCCTGGCTGGTTTTGGTAGCTACGTACGCCGTTGGGGCGGTGGCCCTTTTTACGCCGTTTCGGTCCTGGGTGTTGCCGCTGACCCCGGTGCACTTGATCGTTAGCATGGCGCTTTTGGTGCGTCATCAGCAATGGAAGCGTCGGTTCGTTGAAGTAGCTGCCCGGCTTGCTTTGGTGGGGTTGATTGCCTTCTTGGTGGAAGTGGCCGGCGTGCATACCGGTAAAATTTTCGGCGTCTACGCGTATTTGCCCTCTTTGGGCCCGCAATTGTGGGACGTCCCCTTGATCATTGGCGTGAATTGGGCGTTGTTGGCGGTGCTGGCTCTGAATATTGTTCCGGAGGGCATCGATCGACCGATTCACCGTGCGGCGGTAGCGGCGGTGGCCATGACGTTGATGGATGCCTTGATTGAGAAATCCGCGCCGTTCATGGACATGTGGTGGTTTGTGGACGGGAAAGTGCCCATCGATAATGCCATTGGTTGGTTGATAACCGGTTTCGTGGTGTCCTTGGTGCTCGCGCCGGTGGTGCCGGATCGCGGAAAGAGTACCGACCGGAATCCCTTGACGGTTGGTTTGTGGGTGGCTCAACTCGCTTTTTTTGCCTTGGCGTTGCTGGCCCAAAATCTCGTAAATTGAGTCGGACATGAAGTACCTAGATCAGACTACTTTCCGCACGGCGGCTGCACTCGTTGTTGCTTTTGTTGGATGGGTTCCGGCGTCGGCCCAGCAAAGTTGGAGCATTCCCAAACACCACGAGGTGCCCGCGGCTCATTTGCTGCCGAGCGATCCTGCTTTTCGCTTGACCTCTTTGGAAGCGCCGGACGCGTGGAGTACGTCCCACGGTTTGAACGAGTTGAAGCGTGTGGTTTTTGGACCGGATGCTGCCCTGGAGAGGAACATGGAAAACCGCTCGTCGGGAACCGCGCCGTCGGAGCAGACGTCGGGTAAAACCCAAGCGGAAGCCCCTCGGATTTTATTTGGCAAGAAAACGTTTCGCGTTTTTGGAACCGTTGGGGTAGTGGCGGACTTGCTGGGCGGGACGCCCAACGACAACACGCTGGCTGTGAACAACCAAGGCCAGGTGCTCATTGGCGTCAACAGTTATTTGTGGGGATGGGACCGCGCAACAGACACCCTTCTGTATCCGCAGAGTTACATCCCGCTCAGTGTTTTGGGGCAGGTCACCGGTTCGGATTATGCCTTTGACCCCAAGCTGACTTACGACCCACAAACCGATCGATTTGTACTGGTTTTTTTGATGAACAATACGCCGTCGAATTCAAAGATTGCCGTTTGTTTCAGTAAAACGAACGATCCGCGGGACGGTTGGAATGTCTACTTTTTACCGGGGAACCCGTTGAGTAACAACCGTTGGTCCGACTTTCCCGCCATCGCTTTGACGAAGAATAAGTTAGTATTGACCTTGAACCTCATTGTTCCCAACGTTTCTTGGCAGGTAGGTTTTGACGGCAGCATCGTTTGGGAAATGGACAAAGCTGCAGGGTACGCCGGCGACGCCAACTTGCCCAGCCAACTGCACCACGATTTTAAATTCCAAGGAAAATACACCCGGAATTTGCTCCCGTTGACGGGCTGGAACGGCACTGCAGACAGCGTGGTGCTGATGAGCAACCGCAATTTTTCACCGGACAACGATTCGGTTTTTGTTTGGACCCCGTCGGTACAACCCACCGGGAATAATGCTTTTGAATGCCAACTGGTTCTGGCGAATCTGAGGTACGGTGTGCCGCCCAACGGTCGCCAAAGCAACACCCCCGCAAACGACCCTACCAAAGGTTTGCAAACGAACGACGGACGCTGGCTGGGCGGATTGATTGCGCCGGACGGCTCGTACCACGTGGTCAGCACTACCCGAACGTTTCAATCCGCCCCGGACCGCGCCGGCATCTACTACGGCGTTTTGCAGCCAGGGGACGGCACCTTGAACGGCCGCCTGATCGCGGACCCCATCAAGGATTTTGGCTACCCCAACATCGTTTTTGCGGGCAACGAGGCGTGCGACAACGAGTACGTGATTGGGTTCAACCACACCAGTCCTGCGCACCATCCGGGCAATTCAGCGGTGTACGTGGGCAACGACGCTAGTTTTTCCCCTGTCCTTCAACTGAAAGCGGGCTTGGGTCCCATCACCAAACTGGGCGGTGCCGAGCGTTGGGGCGACTACTTTGGCTTGCAGCGCGTGTACGGTAGCCAAGCGGGGGTCAACCATTTGGGCAGGCAACGCGTTTGGGCCGCTGGTTTTTTTGGTTCCGGAAACGGGGGGAACTCCACGTGGATTTCGGAATTGGAAACTCCAGATTCCAGTGCCTTTGAGGTGCTTTGGGAACTGTTTGGGACGGGCTGCTCGTGGTCCATTTCCGGTGGGATTGCCAGCGGGAACGGGCCTGTTCGGTGGCAGCGGTTGGGCGATTCTACATTTCAAACCGGTTCCGGTGCGGCTTGGTCTTCTTTGTGCAGCGGAGATTCCTTGACGCTCGTGGCCACGGACGCCCGCGGCTGTTCGGTGCAGCAAACGTTTAAAATACCGTTTACAGACGCCGACGCCCCTTCTGCATTTCCCAACCCGGCATCCTTATCGGACGGAAGAATGGTGGTCTTGGCCTTTGATTTGCCGCAGGCCGGAGAAGTGCGCGTTGATTGCATCGACGCCACCGGACGCGTGGTGCACATTGGCCTTCGCAACGCCCGTGCCGGTCGCAACGAAGTGTCGTTTGATCCAAATTATTTGAAACCCGGTTGGTACCAAGTTCGGATTCAATCCGCAGCTGCTGCGTTTTGGTCCCCCTTAATTGTAACCCCGTGATGACTTCCAGTCCCTTTGTTTTGGTGGTGGTTCCTGCTCGACGGGATTCGGAGCGTTTGCCGCTGAAGCCCATGGTGGACCTGGCCGGTTTGCCCATGGTGGTGCGGACCTTTCGCCAAGCACAGGAAGGGCTAAAGCGCTCCGGTTTAGCCGGTGCGGTGGTGGTGGCAACGGATTGTCCTGAAATTGCAGCAGCAGTTGAAGCATATGGTGGCAAAGCGTTGAAAACCAAGGAAGAGCATATTTCTGGAACGTCGCGATGCCGGGAAGCCTTGGATTTGTTTGCGCGGTCCTCCAGCCAAACGCCCACCTGGGTGCTGAACGTACAAGGGGACGAGCCGCTGGTGAATCCGGATCACGTGGCGGCACTGCTGCGTGCGGACGGTCCCCTGGCCACGTTGTACACAAACGTTCCGGAAGGTGAAGATTTGGATGATCGGTCGGTCTGCTACGTGGTGTCCAATGCGCGCCAGGAAGCCCAGTACTTCAGCCGACTGCCCCTACCGTTCCAGCGCACGGCGCACGAACCTTTGCGCAAAAGACATTTGGGCGTGTATGCCTACACTCCGGAAGCCTTGCGCCAAATCGTTCAATTGGCGCCCGCGCCCGAGGAGTTGGCGGAAAGTTTGGAGCAGTTGCGCTGGTTGCACCACGGATTCACCATTTCCTTGGTGGAAGTAGATGCTGCGCACGGCGGAGTAGACACCCCAGAAGATGTGCAACGCGTTCTGCAGGTGCTGCAATCGAACGATAGCCCGTAGCGCTAGAACAGTACTCGAGGGCCTAAAACGTCTTGGGTTAGCGCTTTTTTGCCCGAATATTGAGTCCTTCCACGCCCAGCGAAAAGCCAATGGCGACGTAGATGTAGGCCTTGGGAACGTGGTAACCCGAGGCGTCGGCGATCAACATGACCCCAATCAGGATCAAGAAGGCCAAAGCCAGAACCTGAAGGGAAGGGTGTTTTTCAATGACACCAGCAATTCTCCCGCTGAACAACAGCATCACCACCATACTGACCACAATAGCGGCTATCATGATGGGCAGGTTTTGCGTCATGCCGATGGCGGTTAGGATGGAGTCAAAACTGAAGACGATGTCCAGCAGGGCGATTTGAACAATGATGCCGGCAAACTGCTTGGCCACGTTGACGTCCTTGCCGTTGTCGATGCCCTCCTTGGTTTCCATCAACTCGTAAATCTCCTTGGTGGATTTGAACAGGAGGAAAAATCCGCCCGCAAACAGAATGAGGTCACGTCCGGATACGGCATGATCCAACACCGCAAACAAGGGCTCCTTGAAGTGCATGATCCACGTGATGGAGATCAGCATGATGATGCGGAAAACCAAGGCCAAGGCAATGCCCAAAAAGCGCGCGCGCGGACGAATGGTGGCGTCGAGCTTGTTGGTCAGTATGGAGATGAAAATAATGTTGTCAACCCCCAGAACGATTTCCAAAAACGTCAGGGTCAGAAAGGCGAGCGCGAGTTCCATCATGATGCTGCGAAGGTACGTGGATTTTCCGCTACCGCGTACTGCTTAGCGTCCGTCCAATCCCAAGATTTCACCAGAGGCGAGACGGTCGCCCTGGCGAACCACCACGGTAGCAGCTCCGCGTATGGGGAAATCAAATGCAAAGGGTTCTCCTTGGTGCCGGGTTGCCGTTTCTTGGTGCAGCAACCGGCCGGACCGATCGTACAACCGCAGCTCCACGGGGGCGTTGCCGAGCGGACGCACCCGAACTTCTCCGCGGCCCCGGCCGGCGGACGAAATCCACTCCACCAAATTGGGACCCAGATTCGATTCAGAAACACTCAACGCCCCTTTGATCCAATATACCTGAAACAATCCCGACGTCGCCTGGCTTTGGGAGGCAGAGTTGCCAAAAAACACATTGGGGGCATTGGATTCAATTCCGCCGTACAAGTAACCCAAGAAAGCGGAGTCGGAGGGCAGTTGGGCCAATTGGATCAATCCGTTGGCATCGCGGGGAACGTTCGGAGCTGGAATGAATTCCGCGGTGGCCCCAAAATAAGTTGGCAGGGTCGCTTGGAGGGGACGCTCGGACCAAGAACCGGAGTCGTGACTGATCAAACCAATGGTTTTGACAAAGGGAACATTTGGATCGGTAGCCAAGCCACCACCCGGGGTGGGGTAGTACTGGGCAATTCCGCCAAAGAAGAGCGCGGCGTAAGCTTGGTTGATGCTGTCGTACATCCCGACGGTGGCGCAGTGGTATTGGTTGAGCCGTTGACTGAAACCAACAGGCGTCCAGGTTGAGTCCCCGTCCCAGGCCACGCCGTCTGTGTAGGGCAGATCTACCCCGCGTTGAAAAACGCCACTGTACCCCAGGAGGTAAGAGTCGTTCGCGGTGCGGACGGGCAACACATTCCAGTCCCGTCGGTGCAAACGAACGGTGTCTGTGTTTTGGTGAAAATTGCTGCAGGTGAAGGAATTCGCACTGTCCACGGGAACCCAACGGACGGCTTTTTGGTGGTAGGTTTGGGTGTAGGTGGCGTGCCCCATGGGGTTGTACGCGCCCCTCAAAGCGGTGCCCGCCCAACAACACCATTGTCCGTTCCACGCCAACATTTGTCCGCCGCTGACGGCAAAACGAGCATCAACCTTGGATTGTATGGCATTTTTCAGGCCTACTCCGCCATTTTTGACGGCGGCAATTCCTTGCGCTACGTGAATGCGGGTGATGCGGGGATGGGTGGTATGCGTTCCTGTGGCAGCGGAAAGTCCGTAGCCACCGGTGATGTACAGCCAATCCCCAAAAACTTCAAATTGGGGATTGGAACTTTTGAATTGATCCCGAACCTCCGCGGGAACGCTGTCCAAGGGGGCGCTCCAAACGCCACCGGTGGTTGGATTCAATACCCAAAGGGCGTTGGGTTGTCCCGCCGCGGCAAAAGCAGCCCAAGGTTGACGCTGGTGCAAACCGTCGGTACGTCCGCCCAGTACCAACCACTCGCCCTGCCATTCGCCAAGGGCGTAGGATTGGAGTGCGGGCCAATTGGCCCATGAAACGGGAACCAACGAAACGTTTGCGGGCTGGGCGTGGAGCGCAACGCTGCAGCACAACACAACAGCAGAAACGAATCGAATGAATACGGCGGGTACTTTCATTCCAAAAAGGTCTAAAAGTCAAACGAAACCCACCGTGACTCGGGTCACCCAAGGGCGCTTGGACGAAGGTTAAAAACCTTTAAACCTGCAAAACTCCCGGGTTGTACGCCCGCTCCAACGGAGCGTTGTTGGACATTTCCAACCCCATGGACAACCACAAACGCGTGTCTGCCGGATCAATGACCGCGTCTATCCACAAACGTGCCGCCGCATAGTAGGGGGTTGTTTGCGCGTCGTAGCGGGAGCGAATTTTGTCGTACAACGCTTTTTCGGCCTCCGGGTTGGCGGCTTGATCCGTGCGCGACTTTTCTATCTGCAGCAGCACCTTGGCCGCTTGTTCGCCGCCCATGACGGCCAACTTGGCGGTGGGCCATGCCACAATCAAACGGGGGTCGTACGCCTTTCCGCACATGGCGTAGTTTCCGGCTCCGTAGGAGTTTCCCACGATGACCGTAAACTTCGGAACCACGCTGTTGGCCACCGCATTGACCATCTTCGCGCCGTCTTTGATGATGCCGCCGTGTTCGCTGCGGGATCCCACCATGAAGCCGGTCACGTCTTGGAAAAACACCAAGGGAATCTTCTTTTGGTTGCAATTCGCAATAAAACGCGCGGCTTTATCCGCGGAATCGCTGTAAATAACGCCGCCAATTTGCATTTCGCCCTTGCCGGACTTCACCACCTGACGTTCGTTGGCCACAATGCCAACCGCCCATCCGTCAATCCGCGCGTACCCCGTCAATAGGGTTTTGCCGTAGTCCGCCTTGTATTCCAACCAACTGCCGGCGTCCAAAATGCCTTCCAGCAATTCGCGCATCTTGTACGGTTTCCCGTCCGACGGCACCCGCGCCAAAAAATCTTCTTGACTGCGTGCGGGGGACAAGGCCTCAACCCGGTCCCAGCCTGCTTTGGGGCGTTCGCCCATTTTGTCCACCAAGTCCCGCAAACGCTGCAGCGCAGCAGCGTCGTTGGGAACCGTGTAGTCTACCACGCCGCTGATGGCGCTGTGGGTGTGGGCGCCTCCCAGGGTTTCGTTGTCGATGTCTTCTCCAATGGCGGCCTTAACCAAGTAACTACCTGCCAAAAAGATAGACCCCGTTCCTTCCACAATTAATGCCTCGTCGGACATGATGGGCAAATAGGCCCCGCCGGCCACGCAGCTTCCCATGATGGCTGCTAGTTGGGGTACGCCTAAAGAACTCAGTTGGGCGTTGTTCCGAAAGATGCGTCCAAAGTGTTCCTTGTCCGGGAAAATTTCATCTTGCAAGGGCAGATACACTCCAGCGGAATCCACCAGGTAGAGGATGGGCAAGCGGTTTTCCAGCGCAATTTCTTGCGCACGGAGGTTCTTTTTGCCCGTCATGGGAAACCACGCACCTGCCTTTACGGTGGGGTCGTTCGCCACCACCAAACATTGACGACCGCGAATGTAGCCCAAGACCACCACCACACCCGCCGACGGCGCACCGCCGTGCTCCTCGTACATGCCGGCAGCGGCCAGTGCTCCAATTTCCAGGGAGGGTTTTCCCGGGTCCAACAGACCGGCCACGCGCTCGCGAGCGGTCATTTTTCCTTGCTCCCGAAGCTTTGCCTGACGTTTTTCGCCACCGCCGGCGTGGGCTTCGGCCAGACGGCGTTGCAATTCGGTCAACAGGGTTTGAAGATCAGGTGCGGACATGGGGGCGGTTTTTAAACTAAGGGTAGGGAGGTAATTCGTGCGAATGGTGGAGGGGAGTTGGATTTCAAAGCGAGGCGTGCTGAAACAACACGCAACAACACCGGAGGTTCAGTCGCCCACTTCGGGAGGGAGATACCAGGTGGCGGCTTGGCGCCACAAGGCAGCATCTGGTGCGTCGTCGGACACCCACAGGGTGAGTTCCAATCCGCCCGTCTTGGGACGGCGCAGCAATAGGGCGTCGGGGAGTAGGTCGTTCAGAACATCGCCCACCAAATAAAGTTCCGGAACACTTACAAAACTGCTGTCCAGCCAGTTGCCAAACGACTGTTCCCAAAGTTGGTCCCGTTGGTCTTTTTGCCCCACCAACGTCAGGGCGTAGTCTTCAACCGTCCGAACGCCGTTGGCGAACGCCACCCGCCCCGTGGCCCGAAGGTACCAAGGCCCAAAAGGCCCGTCTATTTTAAACTCGGAACCGGGCAATAGGGCCGGAGTGCCGGAAGGAAGTTGCAGGCTTCGCGCACGCACGGTATCCAGCGGAAAGGGGACGCCCAGCAAAAACAAGGCGCCTTCGGCGCGGTTGTGCACCACGTCAAACTCCAATCCTTTGTTCATTTTGATCCGACTCAGCACAGCATTGACGCGCGCCGGAGCGCAAACCAACGAGCCTCCGTCTTCGCTCGCCCGGAAGGCATACCAGAGATTGGAAAAATCCAAATTTTCCACAGAACCGGTAAAATTGAATACTTCGGTGGCCAGTTGCAAGGGTCTTTGCACCCACTGCTCCTGAATGCGCCGCTCTTCACCGCTTTTCCCACCTTCTTCGTGCCACTGAAGCGCAGAGTCGCGCGCAAACCCAGCTGGGAGGTTTAGAAAAAAAGCCACTGCCGCGGTGTCCGACTTCCAAACAAAATCCGCTCTTTTTCGCAGCGCGGCCAACCGAATGATTTGGCCGTTGGACAATTGGTTCCACCGCTCCGAAAGCATTCCCGCAGAGGGCGCGCTTGCGGGCTGTGAAGAATCCACAGATGAACCCACCGTGGATTGTGCGCGTGCTTCCAAGGTGGATCCAAAAAGACCCAGCGCAACCGCACAAGCGGTCCAAGATAAAGAATAGGATTTGGTACGTGCAGCCACGTTTAAAGGTACAATGCCGGACCCTCACGGAGCAATGCCTCGCACCAACTGATGCCAGCCGCTCCGGTCCAAGGTTCGTGCTTGGGTGAAAAATCAACCGAAGGACGTTCTTCAACTAAAGCGGGTAGTGAACCTCCCCATTGACTTGCCATCCAATGATTTAGGTCATAAACATACGTGTGCCATAGAGGCTCGTTGCTGTGCACCAACGGCTCCAATTCCGGACCCAAAATTTCCCAAAAGGGCAATCCAGCCCACTGCGTTTGGAGGGTACGCCACAAGGCTTTACGCCACGGAACCGAGTCGTCCAGTCGTGCGGTCCACCCCGTGCGACCGACGTCGTGCCGCAGGGGAATGCTGAAATCCAAGTGTTGCCGCGAGCTGGGTAGGTCAGCGGTGTGGTTTTGCGCCAAATTACTGATTCGCAATCGATTGCGAAAAGTTTGTTTCGGAAATCTTTCGCTCAGCCCAATGCGCGCACCGGGCTGCGCGGCCGCTTCCCACCACGCCTTGGGAGGCAGGATCAAGAGCGGGAGGACCGCTTCCGCTTGCTGTACCATTCCGAAAGGCCCCACAAGAGGGCAACCACCACTGCGATGGGCCAAAACTGCGATTTTTGAGGGCCGTCCCCGTGCACAAAACTGAAAACACGGTTCCAGCGAATGCGGTCTTTGCCGGATGAGAAAACGTCCCAACTGAAGAACACAAACACAGGCTTGCCCACGATGTGGTCTTCCGGCACAAAACCCCAGTACCGCGAGTCCTCCGAATTGTGTCGGTTGTCGCCCATCATCCAGTAGTAGTTCAGGCCAAAGGTGTACTCTGCGGCCGGTTTGCCGTCCAGCAAATAATCGGTACCGTTGCTTTCCAAGGTATGCCCTTCGTAGGCGGTGATGCAGCGTCCGTACTTCAAAACGTGATCGCGATCCAGTGGAATGGTAGCGCCCTTTTGCGGCACCCACAGCGGGCCGTAGTTGTCCCGGGACCACTTATAAACTACCGTATCGGAATGGCCGCCCACCGGATTGGGGAACACGGGCCGACTGTCGATAAAGTTGGACAAAAACCACGCTTGTGCTTGCGGAATAGAATCACCGTATCCCGTACGTGCCGCATTCGCCGGACTGATCAGCGGACGCACCTCCACCACACCGGGGTATTGCTTGAATCCTGCCAGTGCAGACTCACTCACCGTGGCAATGTATTCGTTCTGGGAAATGGGCAGAATGTCCGACACGTTCTGGTTGTTCACCTGGTAGTTGTCCGGAATGTAGTTCAGATCAAAGGACTTTTTCAACGCCAAGGCATTGAAGCCGGTTCCGTTGGTGCGCACGTAGTACGAAAACTGACCGTTGCTTCGGGAGGGGAATTCCGTTGGTTTGCTGTTGATCCAAACCCGACGGTCCACAATCCGCAGGGTATCTCCACCCACGGCCACACAGCGTTTCACGTAGTGCTCTTTCTTGTCCACGGGTCGGTCCGGCTCTGCGGGGTAGTTGAACACCACGGCGTCGCCGCGCTCCACTTGGGCAAAACCGGGCAACCGGAAGTACGGCAATTGTACGCCGTCCCAGTAGCAAGGCAAATCGGTTCCCGGAATGCGGTTGTGCATCAGCGGAACGGAAACCGGCGTTTCCGGCAACCGCAATCCGTAGCGCAACTTGTCCACAAAAAGGTAGTCGCCCACCAGCATGGACTTTTCCATGGACGAGGTAGGGATGTTGAAGGCCTCAAACGCAACGGCACGTAAGGTTCCGGCCGCCACCACCGCAAACAAAATATTGTTCACCAAGGTGCCAACGCGTTGTTTGATCAAATCGTTGTCCCGCGTGCCGCGAACCAACGGCTGTGTGTGGCTTAAATAACCTAAATAACCACCCAAGGTTAAAGCGCTGAATACGGTGTGCTTGGTTTCCCGAAAACCGTGCATGTGCAGCAACTCATACGTGATGATCAAGGACATGACGTTGTCGATCACTGGCACATAGGCAAAAAAGGTCCAGTAGGCAGGACGGTCGGCCAATTTGAGTACCTGGAGGGTTCGCCAAACCGGAACAAAGGCCCACCAAGCGGGCAATTTATTCGCAGTGAAGAAACGGTAGGTGAACAAACCGCGCAAGGCAGTGCCCACCAAGTAGTAGAGCAAAATTCCCATTACAAATACTTTTTAACCAAGGCTTCCACCAACGTTCGATCGTTCCAGCCGTCGGCGGTAGCTTGGTAGGTCAGAACCAGTCGGTGGCGCAAAACGGGAACCGCAACGGCGGCCACATCTTCCTTGTCCGGTGCACTTTTTCCGTTCAAATACGCATGCGCCTTAGCTGCTTGCACCAGCGCTTGGCTGGCACGCGGCCCGGCACCCCATTGAATATAGGGTTTGTCTTCCACCGCGCGTGGATTGCGCGTTGCGTGCACCAACCCAACGGCTGCTTCCACCACGGCCGGTGGAACCGGAAGATCAGACACTTCCTGCTGCAAGTTCAACCAGTCGTTTGCCGTCCATACGGCTTGTGTTTGGTGTTGTGCCCCGGTGGTGGTTCGCTGCACAATGGCAACCTCTTCCTCCCGAGTAGGATATCCCAATTCAATCAAAAACAGAAAGCGATCCAGTTGGGCCTCCGGAAGGGGGTAGGTACCCTCTTGTTCGACCGGGTTTTGCGTTGCCAAAACGAAGAACGGCTTGGGCAAGGGCTCGGTTTTGCCCATGGCTGTAACGCTGCGTTCTTGCATGGCCTCCAGCAAAGCGCTCTGGGTTTTGGGCGGGGTGCGGTTGATTTCGTCCGCCAACAAAACTTGGGCAAACAAGGGTCCCTTTTGAAAGACCAATTGGCGGTCTGCGTTCAGCATTTCCGTTCCCAAAACGTCGCTCGGCATCAAATCCGGGGTGAACTGAATGCGTCCAAAGTGCAAACCGGACGCTTGGGCCAGGCTTTTCACCAAAGTAGTTTTTGCCAACCCAGGAACGCCTACGAGCAGGGCGTGTCCGTTGCACAACATGGCCATGATGACCAAGTCAATGGCCTCTTTTTGACCCACAACGGTCTTTTCAATTTCCGCGCGAAGTTGGGCTATCATAGGGGAAGGGGACAGGATTGGAACGAAGGATCGATCCGGATGTAGGTTGATTTGCTTTTGTCTCGGATCCAAGCTTTAAACACTTCGTTTCGCTTATCGTTTTCCGCAAAGGCTTTTAATTTAGTGAAATCGCTCGCCAAATTGGCTTGGTGCGGTTCGGTCCGACCGATCAATTTAACCACGCGAAAAAGCATGGTTCCGTCCGGCTCTCGGTACAGGGCAACGGGGCTGTATCCGGTGGAATCTACTGCGTCCAGCTGCACCAACAATTCAGCGTTGAGGTCCGCCAAATCCCATTTGGTGTCCGTGGTTTGCGGATTCATGGCCACCCCACCGTTGGCAGAGGTGGGCTTGTCGTCCGAATAGCGAGCCACGGCCTCGCGCCATGCCAATTGACCGGAGACAATCGCCGCGCGCACGCTGTCCAAGGTTGCAGCTGCACGTTCCACGTCTTTTTCTTCTACCCGTGGTTTGATCAGGATGTGCCGAAGATCCAATTCTTCGCCGCGCTTGGATTGAACCTGGCAAATGTGAAAACCGTATTCGGTTTCAAACGGATCCGAAACATCACCGGGTTTCAAATTGAACGCTACGGCTTCAAATTCCTTGACGAATTGACCGCGTTTGATTCCCTTGTATTCGCCACCGGATTTGTTGGAACCCGGATCCTCGGAATACAGAATGGCCATGGAGGCAAAACTGGAGCCTTTTTCAATCCGCGCCTTCAAACCTTTCAACCGGTCGATGGACTCAAGTTTGGCGGCGTCGCTCACCTTGGGCTTGATGCACAATTGGGCGTATTCAACCTCCGCATTGATCAACGGAAGGGAGTCCTTGGGAATGCCGTAAACGAAGTCTGCAACATCCTTGGGCGTCAATTCTACCTTCTCCGTAATGGTTTGCTGCATGCGCTGCGCAGTCATCTGGTTTTTCATCAACGGACGCAAATCTTCCTTGATTTCCAAAACCGACTTCTTGTAGTAGTCTTCCAGTTTCTTTTGCGACCCAATTTGGTACGCCAACTGCTCTACCCGACGACCAATTGCGTCGTCCACCTCGGGGTCCGAAACTACAACGGAATCAATCTCAGCGTGGTGGAGGAGCAGCTTTTCCACAACCAATTCGGAAAAAACCGCACACAGACTGGGCGCCGGTTGTCCGGATTGGGCAAATTCGCGGTCCAAGGCCTCTTTCTGTTGAAAAACCTCCGAATACAACACAATTTCTTTACCCACAACAGCAGCCAACCCATCCACTTGGTTGGCGGGGAGCAGGGGTTGCGATCCGGCTGCCGGGATTGGCTGGGACCATGCTGATGCGCTCAGCACTACGGCAACCGCCGCAAAAAAACAACGAGCTAAACGCATTAGGGACGAACCAATTGTGTCTGCAACGTATCCCACGCGGAGGTGTTGATGGTTACCGGGTACTTGTTCTTGAGGGATTCCAGCCATTGCGCTTCCAAAGTTTTCTGGTAGTCCGCAATAACTGCGCCACGAACCTCGCGCATGGCCTTGGGTTCCGGTGCTCGGAGCGTTTTCACCCAAACCAGTTCGGTTGACGATACCTTTTTCAATCCGGTACCCGGTGCGTTCAGCAAAAGTTCTTGCTCACGGCTCAGGTTGGATGCGCCTTTTTCGGCCTCAACCGTAGAAAGTCGAACGGCTAAAGGATCCTTGGTGGTTAGTAAAGAGACGGCTTTGCTGGCCTCCGTTCCTTTGTTCAACAAACGCAAGAGTTTGTTGGCCGTTGCTTCGTCGCTGCATTGGAATACCTGGCCGCTGCGACGCTCGTTCCAAGAATAGTTGGCTTTGTTGGCGTCAAAAAACGCATTCAATCCCGCGGTGTCTTTGGACGCCTTGTCCCAGACCATTTCGCGAGTCAATTCAAAAACCAAAATGCCCTCTTTGTACTCGTTGGCCAAGAAGCGGAAAGCGGGAAACTTGGCGGGAAGTAGACCTTCCTCTTCGCTCAACATCCATTCGTCCACCCATCGGTTCAATGACTCGTAAGCAACGGTTTGCGGGTTTTTGCCGGGACGTGGACGCTCTTGAACCTTGAGGAGGTACTGCAATGCGTCCCATTGGGTTTTAATTTTTACCGCGGAGGTGGTACCGGGAACAGTCAACGTAGCGAACGGTTTGTTCCATTTCTTGCTCGGTGCGGGCAGTTTCCAGGTTCCTTTGACAAAATTGGAATCAACGGTGGCCAATACTTTCTTCAACGCTTTGGCGTCGGTTTTCAAACCATAAGTCTTACGCAATTGATTGAGATACTCAGCTTTGGAGGCATTGCTTCGCGCGTCGCGGCGAATTTTCGCTTCCAATTCCGTTTTGATGTCTGCCACGGCGGGCACTCCCACTCGGCGAATGCGTTGTGCAATGTGCCAACCAATCTTGGTTTTGAATGGCTCAGAATAGGCACCGTCTGCGGGCAAACCAAACACGACTTCCTCAAACTCAGGGAGCATGTCGTTCATGCCAAAAACCGGCAATCGCCCTTGGTTCTTGGCCGATGTCTTGTCCATGGAGTAATTTTTGGCGAGTTCACCAAAGTCCGCACCGTTTTTCAGTTGTTCGTGCAACGCTTTGATTTGCGCCTCTGCGTTGGATTCAGAAGGGTTTTCGGGGTTGTCCATCAACAAGATGTGGGCCGCTTCCATTTTGTAACGAGCTGGGCGACGCTCCACTACCTTCACTAAGTGGTAACCGTAGGGGGACCGAACCGGCATGGAGATTTGTCCGATGGGGGTAGTGTAGGCGGCTGTCTCAAAGGGATAAACCATTTGGAACGCAGTAAACCAACCCAAGTCTCCGTTGCGCTGAGCGGAGTAGGTATCCGAAGAAACCTTTTGTGCCAGTGCGCCAAAATCTTCACCGTTGACCAAGCGTTGGCGAATTTTCAACAATTCATTGTATACCCGAACCGTATCCTCGGGTAGGGCGTCTTCGGCCAAATCCAACATGATGTGGGCGGCGTGGACGTCGGTTTGTAGGCGTAGGTAAGCCTCGTCTAAAATACGGGCATCGGCTTGCTTGTCCGTGAGGTACGGCTTCACCAATTGCTTGTAGTAGGAATCGTATTCTTGCTGAAAAGCAGGGATTTGATCTTTTTCGAGTGCTACAGCTTCAGCTACTTTACGCTTGAACGAAATGTACAAATCCAGATATTCTTGCGGCGTTTTGGGATCAATTTGCTTCCCGATGTCTTTGTTTTTGTTGAAAACATATTCAAACTCTTCGACCGAAACGGCAAGGGGGCCTTTTGGGGTTTGTACCGTAAACAGCTGGGCCTGTGCGGCAACTGACAGGCATCCCAGCGCAAGGAGAATGATCTTTTTCATAGCGGCCAAAGATAACCAAAAGCACGGCTCCTTGAGCGGTTTACGTCCGGTGCTTAGTGCCCAAAAAGCAATTGCTCCACGCGGTACACGCCGGGCTCAGCGCGTACGATTTGTTCTGCGCAAAAAAGGGCTCCGCCTGCAAAACCGTCGCGGCTAACAGCTTCATGCTCCAACGCAATTCGGTCTACTGGAGAAGAAAATGTCAAAATGTGGGTGCCGGGTGCCGGATCTTGCCGTTGCCAAGTAACGGGAAGGTTTGAATAGCCTTGATTTTCAACCCGTTGAAGCAGCGTTTTAGCTGTGCCCGACGGTGCGTCTACTTTGGCGGTGTGGTGTATTTCATGAATCGAAGCAACATACTGAGGCCATGCCGCCATTTTTTGAGCGGCGAATTCAGCTACCGCAAAAAAGAGGTTCACCCCAATGCTGAAGTTGCTGGCAACCACCATTTTGCCTCCCATAGCCCGGCAATGTGCTTCAACCTCGGGAAGCTGGTGGTACCATCCGGTGGTACCGCAAACCACCGGAATCCCCGCATCCAATAAACGCATTACGTGTTCCGCACCAAATTCAGGATGCGTAAACTCTATGGCAACGTCTGCGGTGCGCCATGCTTGGGCTGGATCGTCCCACTGGCCCTTGCCAACACGTGCAACCACTTCATGTCCTGCAGCCAAAGCCAAAGGTTCGATGGCGCGGCCCATTTTGCCGTAACCGATTAACGCAATTTTCATGGTAGGGAGGGAGTAGTGCGTTTCAAGTCAAAAGTTAGACCCAAGCCCAAGCCCGTGGTGGCGGGTGCTATTTTTGCGTCCAATGTCAGGTTGCGTCCAACGTCGAAAGCATAAAGGTGCCCGCCAACGTGCGCGTCCAATACCTGAAATCCCCAGGCGGCCATCATTCCCAAAAAGGCGTAATCGCGGGATCGGCGTGCCGTATTTTTCAAGGAAAGCAATTGCGTAGGGGTGTATAGGTTGACGTAAGGGTCTACCGTGGTAGGATCGTTGTCCAAACGAGCGTCCAGAGCAGCATTGAAATGATTGGTTTGCCGTTGCTGCAGCGAGAGGTAATATCCTGTTCCGCCCATCAAGGCCCACGCTAAGGGCGCTTTCCAGTATTCGTGGTTGTAAATCTGTCCAGCCCCGGGAACCACAGCACTCAAAAGAGTTGCGGTTTGAGGCCGCCCCCAAGAGGTAGTATTCGGATGAGGAAGACCGGCAAATCGATTATTCTGGGCAGACGTTTCAACCGTGTCCGGTGCTGAAAAAATCTCCGTAGGATTCAGCAAATCACCACGTACAGGTCCCCAGCCGATGGTTGCAAGAACCAAAACACACCGGTAGAACCACTGCATCAGGCGTCGGTTTTGAGTCCCAATAGATCGGCTAACCGCAGTAAATCATCTTCCGAATGGTACGTCACTACCAGTGTTCCGGACCCTTTTTTACCCGACTTCAAGGCAACGGGAGTACCCAATTGGGCAGTCCAATGGTCCGATAAGCGCTGAAAAGGACTGTGTGCTGAAGGTCTTTGGGATATAGAAACGGCGGGTTGGTGGGCTTCCGCGCGAACCTTGCGAACGGCCTCTTCCACCTTGCGAACACTCCACCCTTGAGCCACACATTGTTGGTACAGCTGTTCTTGAATGTCTGTATCTGGTAGTGCGGAAAGCGGACGTGCGTGGCCAAAGTCAATCATGCGCTCCCGCAAGCCAGCTTGTACCAACGGGGAGAGACTCAATAGGCCCACGTATTGTGCCACTACGGCACGTGACTTGCCCACGCGTTGGGCGCATTGTTCTTGCGTCAACTGGCATTCGTCCATCAAACGTCGGTAGGAGAGTGCCACTTCAATAGCGTCCAAATCTCGGCGTTGGATGTTCTCCACCAACGCCATTTCAAGCATTTGTTGGTCGTCGGCCAAACGGATGTACACCGGTACCGTGGTCAATCCGGCCAATTGCGAGGCGCGCCAACGGCGTTCACCGGAGATCAACTGGTAGCGTCCGGACGGAAGTCTGCGTACGGTCAAGGGCTGCACTATACCCAACACGGCAATGGAATCCGCCAATTCCTGCAATCCTGCGGGATCAAAATAGGTGCGCGGCTGAAATGGGTTTTTGTCTATGTTCTCTACCGGGACAGAAACTATTCCTGCGATTGCTTCGCGTGCGCCGGGATCGCTTGCCGCAACGGCCTTGGCTGCGGCTTCTGAAGGTTGGGCCAAAAGCGCGTCCAAACCGCGTCCGAGTACTTTTTTCTGGGGAGTCGCCATGGTTACGAAATTACTGCGTTCCGGGCGATCACCTCCTTAGCCAAATCCAAATATTTGGAGGAGCCGGAGGAAGTGGCGTCGTACATCAGGATGCTCTGACCGAAGGAAGGAGCCTCAGACAATTTGACGTTCCGGGGAATGATGGTTTCAAAAACGAGCTGCTGAAAATGCTGTTTCACTTCGTCCACTACTTGATTGCTCAATCGGAGGCGGGAATCGTACATGGTCAACAGCATGCCTTCAATGGTCAAATCCGGGTTGTGGATTTGCTGAACACTTTTCACCGTGTTCAATAATTTCCCCAATCCTTCCAAGGCAAAGTACTCGCATTGAATGGGGATCAAGACCGACTGGGCTGCGGTTAATGCGTTCAGGGTCACCAATCCCAAGGACGGAGCACAATCGATCAAAATATAATCGTAGCGATCTTGAATCGGTTCCAAAGCGGTTCGAAGCATGTGCTCGCGTTCCGGCTTGTCCACCAATTCCAACTCCGCAGCAACCAAATCCATGCGGGTGGGCAACAGATCAACATTGGGCGTCTCTGTCCTAAAAATCCCGGACTCTGCAGGAGCGGTATGCTCCAAGACCTCGTACGTACCAACCACCGTTGCGGTAGGGTCGTACCCCAGCCCGGATGTGGTGTTGGCCTGTGGGTCCGCGTCAATGAGCAAGACGCGTTTTTCCAGCAAACCCAGGGCTGCAGCTAGATTTACAGCGGTGGTCGTCTTGCCGACGCCCCCTTTTTGGTTGGCCAATGCGATGATTTTACCCATGGTAGCAAAGGTAGTCAATTGGCAATAGTTCCGGTGCTAAAAAGCAGCAAACAGCCTACCTTTGGTTTATGGATTCCCGCACTACTGAAGCACCGTCGGCTTACGAAAATTTAGAGCATTGGAACACGCGATCCTTGCTGTTGGCGATTAACAAAGAAGATCAGGGTGTGCCGTTGGCTGTGGAGCGGGCTCTGCCGCAGGTTGAGGCTTTGGTAGAAGCGGTGTTGCCGCGCTTGAAAGCGGGCGGACGTCTTTTTTACATTGGAGCAGGAACCAGCGGTCGTTTGGGGGTGGTGGACGCCTCCGAGTGCCCCCCTACGTACGGAATCCCCCAAGGGATTGTGGTGGGCTTGATTGCGGGAGGCGATGCGGCCATTCGCAAGGCGGTAGAATTTGCGGAAGACGATTTGGATCAGGCGTGGATTGATTTAATAGCCCACCAGATTACTTCAGAGGACGCCGTGGTAGGTATTGCGGCCAGTGGAAGCACGCCTTACGTGTTGGGTGGATTGCGTGCGGCTCGCGCGGCCGGATGCACAACGGGCGCAGTGGTGTGCAACGCCGGGTCTCCCGTAGCCGCCGCCGCGGAATTTCCGGTAGAAGTGGTGGTTGGGCCGGAGTTTGTGACCGGTTCTACCCGCATGAAAAGTGGCACCGCACAAAAATTGGTTCTGAACATGCTCAGTACCGCATTGATGATTCGCTGGGGCAAGGTGCGCGGCAACCGAATGGTGGACATGCAACTCACCAACCACAAACTCGTGGACCGTGGCGTTCGAACGCTGCTGGAGCTAACCGCATTAAGTAGGGTAGAGGCTGAGCGGTTGCTTCACGTGCACGGTTCGGTGCGCGGCGTACTGCGTGCTTTGGGTCAAGATTAAGTTTCGTAGGCTTTTACGAACCTACTCCTCCATCATTTCCAAAACCATCTCCACTACGTCTTCCGCGCTGGGCTTGGAAAAATAGTCGCCGTCGGAACCGTAAGCAGGGCGATGTGCCTGCGCGCTAAGTGTTCGCGGCTTGGCATCCAAATGACGGTAACCGCCTTGTTCTTCCAAAACTTGCTGCAGCAAATACGCGCTGGCGCCCCCGGGAACGTCTTCGTCCACCACCAAGAATCGGTTGGTTTTGGCCAAGGATTCCACGCATCGGTGCTGTAGGTCAAAGGGCAACAAGGTTTGTGCGTCCAGTACCTCAACAGAGATGCCCATCGCATCCAAGCGCTCACATGCTTCCAGAACAATGCGCAGGGTGGATCCGTAGGACAATACGGTGAGGTCGGTTCCGGAGCGTAGGATTTCCGGCACGCCCAAGGGAACGGTGAATTCACCTAGGTTGGACGGTTGTGTTTCCTTCAGTCGGTAGCCGTTCAAGCACTCCACCACCAGGGCTGGTTCGTCGGACTGCAGCAGGGTGTTGTAGAATCCTGCCGCTTGAACCATGTTGCGCGGTACGCACACCCACATGCCGCGCAGGCTGTGGATGATGGTGCCCATGGGACTGCCGCTGTGCCAAATACCTTCCAATCGGTGGCCGCGCGTGCGCACGATTACGGGCGCTTTTTGACCGCCTTTGGTGCGGTAGTGCACCGTAGCGAGGTCGTCGGACATGATTTGCAAGGCGTACAGGAGGTAATCCAAGTACTGAATTTCCGCAATGGGGCGCAAACCGCGCATGGAAAGCCCGATTCCTTGTCCTAAAATGGTGGCCTCCCGGATTCCGGCGTCGGCAATGCGGGTTTCCCCAAATTCTGCTTGCAATCCTTCCAAGCCCTGGTTTACGTCTCCGATGGTGCCGGAGTCTTCTCCAAAAACCAGCGTTTCGGGGTATTTTTGAAAGAGTGCCCGGAAATTGTCACGCAGGATGACCCGACCGTCCAGGGAAGGAGCGTCGTCTGGATAAACTGCCGGAACAATGGAAACACCCAAAGCACTGTTGCTGTGTAGTTTAGAGGAGTAGTCCTCCCAGCCGGATGTGCGTTGATCGCTGATCCAGTGGCGAGCAGCCGGTGCCGCCGGATGTTCCGGATGAGCGGCAACCGCACGGCGGACAGGAGCAATACATTCCCGGCGCAAGGGTTCGCGAACTGCGTTTAAGGATTCGGCTTCATCGTTTGCGCCCAAGGACCGCAGATGTGCGACGGCCTCGTCTCGCGTTGCACGAATGGGCAACAGGTACGCATCAAAGGCTTCTTTTTTCTCGTCGCGCACCCATTGGGCCGCTTCGTTTTCAAGCGCAACCAACTGTTCCTCAGAGGCAAAACCGCTTTTGAGAATCAGGTTCCGGAATTGCACCAGGCAGTCGAATTCCTTTTCCCATTCCAGGCGTTCTTTTGATTTGTAGCGCTCGTGGGAACCGGAAGTGGAGTGACCCTGCGGCTGGGTGCATTCTTGAACGTGAACCAAAACGGGTTGGTGCAGGGTTCTTGCGGTGCGCTCTGCCTCCTCGTAGGTGGCCACCAGTTGGGCGTAATCCCAACCTTTAACGGTCAATATTTTATACCCTTCTTTGGCATTCGTTGCGGCAAAACCGGCCAAGACTTCCGAAATACTCTCTTTGGTAGTTTGGTGCTTGGCATGCACGGAAATGCCGTATTCATCGTCCCAAACACTGATGACCATAGGCACTTGGAGTACCCCTGCGGCGTTGATGGTTTCCCAGAACAATCCTTCGCTGGTGGAGGCGTTTCCAATGGTGCCCCATGCAATTTCATTGCCTTTATGGGTAAAGGAATTGTCCACCCCCAAGGTTCGGTACACTTTGGAAGCTTGCGCCAAGCCCAACAAACGGGGCATTTGTCCGGCAGTAGGGCTGATGTCCGCGGAACTGTTCTTTTGGTTGATGAGCTCCTTCCAATTTCCACGATCGTCCAAAGAACGAGTGGCAAAGTGGCCGTTCATTTGGCGGCCGCCACTGGCTGGCTCGTTGGACAGGTTGGTGTCTGCGTAAAGCGATGCAAAAAACTCACGTACCGACAGTTGACCGATGGCCATCATAAAGGTTTGGTCTCGGTAGTAGCCGCTGCGGAAGTCTCCGTTTTTGAAAACTTTGGACCATGCAATTTGAGCCAATTCCTTGCCGTCGCCAAAAATGCCAAATTTGGCTTTTCCCGTCAATACTTCTTTGCGGCCGAGCAAGCTTGCTTCGCGGCTGGTCACCGCCAAACGGTAATCGGAAAGTACCGTTTCCAAAAATCCGGGTTCCTGGGTCATAGCGCAAAGGTACGACGGAGTACCTTTGCAGTTCTTCATGCGCCACCTGCTCCTCCTCAATTCCTATTTCTTACGCTACCCCAAACATCTAATAGGGGGAGTCCTCTTCGTGGTAGCGT
>JAXITR010000017.1:0-37398 GCA_034679985.1 Cryomorphaceae bacterium | reverse complement strand
CGTGCTCTACCAACTGAGCTACTTTCGCATTGGGGAGTGCAAATATACGACGAATTCGAAATTCACAAAAAATATCTGTCGTTTTTTTGACAAAGTGCTGCAGTGTATGGCGATGTGCGCCCGCACGGGCTATCCCTTGTTTTTCCAACGGTGCAGCATCATCAGGGCGTCTAGGGGAGTCAAAGCATTGAGGTCCAGTTCCGCCAGCTCAGACTTGAGCTTTTTCTCGCCCGGGTCCTCCCATTGGATGAAACTCAATTGAACCCCCTTCACCGCGGAACCGTCGGAAACCAATCCATCGGCAGTGCTGGAACCGTCGGACCCGTCCCGTTGGGCTTCCAAATCCACCAACAAATCGCCGGCCCGGTGCACCACAGAGGGCGGCATGCCCGCCATGCGCGCCACGTGCAAACCGAAGCTGTGTTCGGAGCCGCCTTCCACCAAGGTGCGCAAAAACACCACCTTACCGTGGGCTTCCTGCACGGCCACGTGGCGGTTGGCAATCCCCGGCCAGTGCCCCGCCAAAGCGTTTAACTCGTGGTAGTGCGTGGCAAACAACACCAGCGGCTTGCCCGGGTGGTCGTGGAGGTATTCGGCAATGGCCTGTGCCAGAGAAATTCCGTCGTAGGTGGCGGTGCCGCGTCCAATCTCGTCCAGCAGCACCAGGCTTCGGGACGTCAGGTTGTGCAGGATGGACGCGGTTTCCGTCATTTCCACCATAAACGTGGACTCGCCTTGGCTCAGGTTGTCCGACGCCCCCACACGCACGAAGAGTCGGTCCAAAACCGGCAGCAACGCGGATTCCGCGGGAACAAAACAACCGGACTGGGCCAAAATGGCGTGCAGGGCCGTCTGACGCAATACGGCAGACTTACCGCTCATGTTGGGTCCGGTGATCATCCACATGCGCTCGCCGTTCCCGCTGAGGACCACGTCGTTGGGGATGTAGGGTTGGCCGGCGGGCAACACGCGCTCAATCACGGGGTGCCTTCCCTGGCGAACTTCCCACTCCAGTTGGTCTGAAAATTGGGGTCGGGCCCAGCCCCGACGGACCGCCAATTCCGCAAACCCCAACAAAACGTCCCACTCCGCCACGCAGCTGCCCAGAACCAATAGTTCCGGAACGTGCGCCTGCAGGTCTTCCACCAATCCGGTGTACAAGGAATATTCCAGCGCGGCAATGCGGTCGTTGGCTTTGAGGAGTTTCTCCTCCAGCTCTTTCAATTCGGGGGTGATGTAGCGCTCCGCGTTCACCAGGGTCTGTTTGCGGATCCAGTGCGCGGGTACTTTGTCTGCGTGGGAGTTGCGCACTTCCAAGAAGTAGCCAAAAACGCCGTTGGAGGCCAGCCGGAGGCTGGAAATTCCCGTGGCGAGTTGTTCCCGGGCCAACAAGGCGTCCAGGTGCCCTTGGGCGTCTGCCTGCAAATCCCGCAGTTCGTCCAGTTCCGGATGCACGCCGGCGGCGATCACGCCGCCCTTGGCCAATTGCGCTGGGGCGTCCGGGTGCAGTACCGCGGCAATGGCCGCCGCAGGCCCCTCGCCCACCGGCCAAACGCGTCCTTCCGTCTGGCCCGCTTGGTCCAACAGGAGGCGCAACTGGTCTGCCGCGCGGAGACCGTCGGACAAGCGCCACAATTCGCGCGGACCAATGCGTCGGGTGGCGCAGCGCGTGGCTACCCGCTCCAAATCGTGCACCTCGGCCACACAATCCGCGGCTTTGCTCGCCAATTCCCGATGGTCCACGGCCCACTGAACGCTGGTGTGCCGACGCTCCAATTCCTGTACGTCCGTCAACGGAAACGCCAACCAACGGCGCAGGAGCCGAGCGCCCATGGGGCCGCGGCAAGCGTCCACCACGTCCACCAACGGAGTTCCTCCCTCGCCGGTGGGGCGGAAAAGCTCCAAGTTCCGCACGGTGAAGGCGTCCATCCACAGGTGGCTGTCCTCGCGCCAACGCGTGATGCCGGTGAGGTGGCCGGTGTGGGTGTATTGGGACTGTTCCAGGTAGTGCAGCACCGCGCCCGCCGCCACTACGGCCAAGGGATCTCCTTCCAAACCAAAGCCTTTGACGGCCTTGGGTCCAAATTGTTCGCTGAGCCGACGGTCCGCCTCTTCCGCTTTGAATACCCATTCTTCCAATCCGTAGACCACGAATCGGTCCCGAACGGACTGCACCCACGGGGAGTGGTCCCGACGGTTGTACAAAACTTCCGACGGTGCAAATCCAGCCAATGCGCGCTCGATGCTGGGCATACTGCCCTGCAAGGCGTAAAAGGTTCCGGTGGTGACGTCCAGCAGGGCCAATCCCGCCTCGTGTTCTCCGGCGTGCACCGCCGCCAAAAAGTTATGGGCTCGGGCCGCCAGCAAGGGCTCGTAATGGGCCACGCCGGGCGTTACCACTTCCGTAATTCCGCGCTTCACCAAACCCTTGGCTTGCTTTGGGTCTTCCAACTGTTCGCACACCGCCACCCGAAGGCCGGCCAGCACCAGTCGGGGCAAGTAGGATTCCAATGCGTGGTGCGGAAATCCTGCCAAGGGGGTGTCGCCGGCCGCGCCGTTGCTGCGTTTGGTGAGCACAATGTTCAGCGCCTTGGACGCGGCCTCCGCGTCTTCGTTAAAGGTTTCGTAAAAATCCCCTACCCGAAAAAGCAATACGGTACCGGGGTACGCCGCTTTCAATTCGGCGTACTGTTTCATCAAGGGAGTTTCTGCTTTGGCCACGCTGCTGGAAGTATCTTTGCGAAGATACGCAGCCCGCGTTATCCTATCTTTCCCACGCGTTATCCTATCTTTCCCAACGGATGGCCAAACTCCGACTCCACGAACTGAACCGACTCGACGCCGAGGCCTTTCGCGCGGCGCCCAAAACCCCCATTGTGGTGGTCTTGGACCAAGTTCGCTCCCTCCACAACGTAGGGTCCTTATTTCGCACGTCCGACGCCTTCCGGCTGGAGGGCATTCACCTCTGCGGTTTGACGGCCCACCCGCCGCATCCGGAAATGGAGAAAACCGCTTTGGGCGCCACGGAGGTGGTGGACTGGACGCCTTTCCCGGCGGCAGCGGATTCCATCCGCGCGCTGCAAGCGCGCGGCTACCGCGTGTTCGCGGTGGAACAAGCCACCAACCGCACGTGGCTGCACCGCTGGTCTTGGCCCGCGGACGCGCCGGGCGTGGCGGTGGTCTTTGGCCACGAGGTGCGGGGCGTTTCCGAAGAAGCCATGGCGTTGTGCGACGGCGTTATCGAAATTCCGCAGCTGGGAACCAAACACAGTTTGAACGTCAGCGTGAGTGCAGGAATTGTGCTCTGGGAGTTGCTGAAACATCGGGCGGAATTGCCGTAAACCTGCGCGCAGCCCGGCGAAAACAACGCGCATGACTGCCTCTTCAGCGCGCGGTAAGGGCGTATTGAAGCGCAAAAAGCTGATGGAATAGCACGCAAAATTGCTGACTTAACGAGCAGAATGGCTGATAAAGTAGACACAATTGCCGATATAGCATGCGAAATAGCCAATATAGCGCACTGAATAGCTGAGATAACGCCCGGAATTTCCGCACCTGAGCGCACGAAACTACCGCAAATGCGCGCCAAATTGCTGAAAAAGCGCGCAGCTCAGTCTCACGAATCGGCCAAAAACAAGTCCGCCGCGCCCAAGGGGCGCGGCGGACCAAACCTGTTTATGCTAATTCAATCAGCGAATGAACTGAAATTCCACGCGTCGGTTGTGTTGATTTTTGATGGAAATGGGGTCGTTCTCGCCCATTGTTGCCAATTCAAAACGCGATTCAGAAATTCCGTAAGTAGTGGTCAAAACCTTAATAACCGACTTCGCTCGGCGTTCCCCAATGCGGAGGTTCACGCGCTCGGAGCCCGTTTTGTCCGCATGCCCAACAACCCGCAAACGCATGGTTGGATTGGATTTCATCAATCGCGCAACCGTCGCCAAACGAGCTTCTTGGTCTGGGGTGATGCTTACCGAATTGGTTAAGAAAATCACTTCTGGGATGAATGCCTCAGCCACTTTCAAGCTGACACCGTTGGCTTCAATTTTCTTTCCTTGAAAGTTGACCAACGCACCCGATGGGGTATTGGGCTCCAAATCTTTGCTGTTGGCTACCCCGTCCCCGTCGGAATCCATTTCCATTCCCGTAGGATCTACCTTCACTCCGCGTTGAGAAAATGGATCCAAATCCAACTCGTGACGAACACCGTCGCCGTCCAAATCCAAAGCGCGGCCAGAACCGTCTACTAGTGCTCCCTTAGCGGTATTCGCTTCTTTGTCCAAAGCGTCGGGCACACCGTCGCCGTCGGAATCTGCCTGAATTTGAGCCAAATCACTTTTCAGGGAAGTTAATTCGTTCTGGAGGGCCTTGGTTCCGCAAGAGGTCAATGCGAGAGCCGCTGCTAAGGGAAGGAAAAATCGAGTTGTCATGAGGGTCGGATTAGTTTTTCCGGGGTCAAAGTTACGCAATTGTTGTCCACGCAGCGTTCAAGAAGTATGCCAATGGTTTCTCGGCCTACCGGGGTTAACCAGTTGGGCGCCAGTTCTTGAAGTGGCAGTAGCGCAAACCGACGGTCCGCCAACCGAGGGTGTGGAATTTGCAAATCCGGCTCGTCGACCACTGCATCGGCCCAGGTGAGGAGGTCCAGGTCAATGGTCCGACTGGTGTAGCGCGGTCCTTGGGCATTCCGAACGCGCCCCAATTGGGTTTCGATGGCCAGCAAACCGCGGAGTACTTGATGGGGACTTTGGTTCGTTTGGAGCAGTACCGCGGCGTTGCGAAAATCAGGACCGTCGAATCCCCAGGATGGTGAGGCGTACACCCCGCTGACGCTGAGTACTTCGCCTACTTCTGGAAGTTGGTTCAGCGCGCGTTGCAGCCAATATTGGGCATCGGGAGCATTGCTGCCCATCAGCACCACAGTTTGTACCTTCGTTTCTTGCACCGAACAAAGGTACCGTGCAACTTTTGGAGCACTTTAAGCATCTTACGGACTATGAAAACATTTTTTGCCTCCTTTTTGGGCGTTATCGCCGCTTTGTTTGTGGCCTTCTTACTGGGCATTGGCCTGTTGGTAGGACTTGCCAGTATGGGCGACGACAGCGCACCGTCGGTTCAAGACGGAAGTTGGGTGGTGGTGGACCTGCAGGGCGCCTTGCCGGACCGCATCCCGGACGACGGTTTGCCGGATTTTGCCGAGTTGACTGGTGAAGCTCCCCAAGGACCTGCCCTGAACGATCTCCTTTTTTCGTTTCGGGATTTGGAAAAGGACGATCGCGTCAAAGGTGTGGTGTTGCGCACGGCGGGATTGGACGCCGGGTATGCCACACTGCGCGAAGTGCGCCAAGCCATTGCTCGCTTGAAGAAAGCTGGAAAAAAAGTGTACGCCTACGACGAAGTCTATTCGCTGAAGCAATACTACTTGGCCTCCGCTGCAGACGAAGTTTGGATCCACCCGGAGGGTCTGATGGAACTCAGCGGTTTGGGCAGCAGTCGACCGTATTTCAAGGGATTCTTGGACAAAATGGGCGTTAAAGCTGAACTCATCCGCGGCAGCAACAATGCTTACAAAAGCGCCGGAGAACCCTTCATTGCAGAGAAAATGTCGGAAGCCAACAAGCGCCAGACCGCGGAGTTGTTGGGCAGCATCTGGGCTACGCTTCGAGCGGATTTGGCGAGCGACGGACGACTCTCTGGAGACGGTTTTGATGTTCTGATGAACAGCACCCCCTTGCTCCGCGGTAAGGAAGCTGCTGGCGAAGGCCTCATGACCAAGGCCGCTTACGAGGACGTCTTCTTGAAAAAATTGGGCGTCAAGGATTGGAACGACAATAAACTGGTGGCTTTTGACGACTATTCCGCCTCCGACGACGCAGAAGCCGACTCCGAGTCTGGAAGTGTTTTGGACCGCATTGCGGTGGTTTATGCCGAAGGCGACATCGAGGACGGCGAGGGCTTAGACGGCGTGGTGGCCAGCCGAACTGTAGTTGAAGCTTTGCGCGACATTCGCAAGAACAAGCGCATCAAGGCAGTAGTATTGCGCATCAATTCCCCCGGAGGTAGCGCATTGGCGTCGGACGTTATGTGGCGCGAACTGGATTTACTGCGCAAGGAAAAGCCGTTGGTCATCAGCATGGGTAATTTGGCGGCATCCGGCGGTTACTACATTGCAGCACCCGGAGAACGCATTTTTGCGCAACCCACCACCATCACGGGCTCCATCGGTGTTTTTGGCCTGTTTTTTACCGGAGAAGAATTGCTGCGGAACAAGGTGGGCATTCGGTTTGAGGGCGTCGGCACCCACACGTATTCAAACTTTGGGCAGTTGGACCGTACCCTCACAGACAGCGAACGCCTCTTGGTGCAAGCGAATGTGGATCAAACCTACGGGCGTTTTCTGCAGGTGGTGAGCAAAGGCCGCGGCTTGGATTCCAGTGCCGTGGACAGCATGGCGCAGGGGCGTGTGTGGTCCGGAACGGACGCACTTCGGTTGGGTTTGGTGGACGCCCACGGCGGCCTGATGGATGCCTTAGCCTATGCGCAGAAAAAGGCCAATCTGAAAGGAACACCGCGTATTTCAACCTATCCGCAAGAGCAGAATGCGCTTGAAGCTTTGTTGACGGAGTTTTCCAAGGGCAGCGCCTCCTTGCGGCAAAAAGCTCAATGGGGTCCGTTGGCAGAGGTGGCAGTGGAGTGGCAACGCCTGGAGCGCATGAAGGGCGTGCAAATGCGCATGACCGAAGTTGGGCCTTTGTGACAAGGTCAAAAGGGTTGGTTTGATTTAATGGATTCAACCTGCTGCGAACCTGTTGGCCAAAAAGTTGTTGAAGCAGGATGAATTCGTCCAAATCCGTTCGCAAACCCCAGGCATCTACCCAAGCGGTACTGGTGCCCTACTTGGTTTTGGCTTCTTTGTTCACCGCCGCCTTAGTGGTGTGCAATTTGCTGTCCAATAAATTCATTGAAATCGACTTGGGCTTCAAGGTTTTTGTGGTATCCGCAGGCATCCTTCCCTACCCTTTGACCTTTTTGATGACGGATATTTTGAGCGAGTTTTACGGCAAGAAAAAGACGGACTACGTGGTGTACACCGGCTTTGTGGTGCTCTTGTTTGTTTTGTTGTCCATCTACTTGGCTGGTTTGTTTCCGGCCATTGCCGGTTCGCCCATGACCGACGCCGCTTTTGGGGAGGTTTTCTCCAACAGCACGCGGATCATCCTGGCTTCCATGGTGGCCTATTTGGTGGCGCAGTTGGTGGACGTGCGCCTTTTTCACTTTTGGAAATGGGTCACCAAAGGAAAGCACTTGTGGGTGCGCAACAACGGTTCCACCATGATTTCCCAGCTGGTGGACACGGTTTTGGTGGTGGGCATCATCTTCTACGACCGCGAGGAACCTTCGGTGGTGCTGCAGTACATCCTGGACGGCTGGCTGTTTAAGGTGGTCATGGCTGCTCTGGATACCCCGTTTATGTACGCGGCGTCTTGGTGGTTCCGCAAACGCTTTGATTTGAGCGAGGGCGAGGAGCTGGATTGGGCGGCCGAATAATCCCGTTTTTACGAAGTCCGGTGCTGGAGGTGGCTACGAGCGAACGCGCAACCGAACCTCGTGCCCTTCGTGTCCGCGCACGTTGAACACCCTGCTGTCCTCAAAAATTAAATACTGTCCGCGTATTCCGGACAGTCGGCCCGTAAACTCTGGGGTCTTTTCCAGGGACAAATAGCTGGGTTTGGTGGCGTAGTGCAAAACGGGATACTTCACCCGCCAAGGCTCGTTGCGCTCCACCACCCAAGTCCTCCATTCCGGTTGGAAATGTTCCAAGGCTTTGGTGCGTTCCGCGGCCCAGTCCACGCCAACTGGAGAGGTTCCTTTAACCAGGGATTGCCATTGGGTTTTGTCTGGAAAGTAGTTTTTCAAGTGCACTTCCAGCAATCCTGCCTCGTACCGATTGGTGGTTTGGGCCAGTACGATGGCCTCCGTTGCACCTTGGTCCAGCCACCGGGTTTCCGGCTGCTGGGCTCGGGTGACGCCCACTTTGACTGCACCCGTATGGGCAAGGTACACTACGTGGGGCTGGAGCTGCAGGGCTTGCTCGTACGCTAAATCCCGATCTTCAATGCCCAAATGTGCTGTACTTTTCTCCGGGCTAACCAGGCTGGCGCCTGCGGCCGGGTGCGTAAAAAAACACGACCGACAATAGCCCATGCGGAACAACTCTTCCACTTCCTTTTGGCAACCGTTGCACACGCGTTTCCCAGTGGCCTCTAGCGTCAATTCTTTTCCAACCAAGGAATGAACCGCTACCGGCATGGATCCAGCGTCTAAGTAGTACAACGCGCGGCCATCTTCCCGCACAGCGCGCATTTTTTTGAGGAGAAAGAGTGGGTTCATCTGGTTTTGTACCTTGCAGGGAATAAAAGTACGGCAACCCGTGTTCCTCCCGTCCATCAACCGCACCTTGTTTTGGTATTTGAGCCGACGGCACCCCGTTTTGGATCGTGCTTTTGCGCTTCCATTGGAACATCAGTCTCGCGAATTTCAATGGCTCTTGGCACGCGGATCGCAGTCTGTGTATGGGGCATTGAACGGTTTCGACAAAATCCATACGGAAGAAGCCTGGCGGAACGAGGTTGCTTTGGTGGAATACGACCAATTGTTGCCCTACATTGAAGACGCCATGGCCGGTGCCCCCGATCGACTTTGGCCGGGATCCGTGACTTGCTTTGCAAAGAGCAGCGGAACCACCAGTACCCGAAGCAAATTCATTCCCATCACCCGCGAGAGCCTGGTGCGCAACCACTACGCGGCCGGGCATGACTTGCTGGCGATGTATCAGCGATGGGCCCCAAATTCTCGGCTGTTTGAAGGAAAATCACTCCGGCTGGCCGGACACCTACTTCCCCACCCGGAGTATCCCGTTCGCACGGGCGACTTATCCGCCATTTTGACCCAAAACCTGCCTTTTTGGGCGCAGTGGCGCTCCTGTCCAAACATTGACGTGGCCCTATTGGAGGATTGGGACGACAAAATGGAGCGTACGGTAGACCAAGTTCTGCACGAAAACATAACCTCCCTTTTTGGCGTGCCGTCGTGGCTCTTGGTGCTGCTGCGTAGGGCGCTGGAAAAAGCTGGGGTTGAAGATTTGCATCAACTGTGGCCCAACTTGGAGTTGTTTGCACACGGCGCCATGAATTTAGCCCCCTATCGGGATAGTTTTGACGCGCTTTTTCCGGGAGGTCGTCTGCACTATTTGGAAAGTTACAACGCAACGGAAGGCTACTTTGCGGTACAGGACCGCTCCGGTATCCCCGGTATGGCGTTGCTGACCAACCGCGGCGTGTATTTTGAATTCATCCCCATGAGTGCGTACCGCGGCACCAACTCCGTGGCGGTGGGCTTAGCCGACGTAGAGGTTGGCGAAACGTACGCGGTAGTCATCAGTACGGCGGGCGGCTTGTGGCGCTACCTCCCGGGCGATACCGTTCGATTTGTATCTACGGCCCCCTATCGGATTGAATTTGCCGGACGCACCCGATTGTACATCAATGCCTTTGGCGAAGAAGTGATTTTAGACAACGCGGAGAAGGCCATGGCCCGTGCGTGCTCGGAATTCAACGCAGAATTGTGCGACTACACCGCCGCACCGTGGCACGGCACGTCCGGTAACGGCGGGCACGAATGGCTGGTGGAATTTCACCGCGAACCCAAGTCCCTAGACGGTTTCATTCATGCCTTGGACCGCACCTTGCGCGAATTGAATTCAGACTACGATTCCAAGCGAACCGACGACCTCATTTTAGCACGCCCACGCGTACACGTGGCTCCCAAGGGATTGTTTGAGCGCTGGATGCGGGAAAAAGGCAAGCTGGGCGGCCAAAACAAAGTGCCGCGACTGTGGAACGATCGGACGCACCTGGAATCGCTGCTGGAGCTCCGCAATCGCTTTCAAGAATAACCCTATCTTTGATCCATGCACATTGCCATTGCCGGAAATATTGGGTCAGGTAAGACTACCTTGACCGAGTTGTTGTCCCGACACTACGGTTGGGAAGCACACTTTGAGGATGTAGATGAAAACCCCTATTTGGACGACTTCTATGCCGAAATGCAGCGTTGGTCGTTCAACCTCCAGATCTACTTCCTGAACAGCCGATTCCGGCAAGTAGTGGACATCCGCCGGAACAACCGGAAAGTGGTGCAAGACCGCACCATTTACGAAGATGCGTACATCTTTGCGCCCAACTTGCACGCCATGGGCCTGATGACCTCACGCGATTTCAACAATTATTCAGCGCTTTTTGATTTGATGGACGGTTTCATCCAGGCGCCCGATTTGTTGATTTATTTGCGCGCGTCGGTACCTACCCTGGTGGGGCAAATCCAAAAACGTGGACGATCGTACGAAACCTCCATCCGACTGGACTACTTGCAGCGCCTGAACGAGCGCTACGAAGCTTGGATTTCCACCTACGACAAGGGCCGTTTGCTGGTGATTGACGTGGACCACAACCGCTTCCCGGAGAGCGCCGAAGATTTGGGCGAGATCATCAGCCGGGTGGACGCCGAATTAAACGGGCTTTTCTAAACGCTATAAGCACCCCATGAACGCACTTCAGCCGAGGCGGTGGACCCTTCAAACCGCAGCCCTCGTGCTGGGGCCGCTGCTGTTCCTCCTGGCCCAACAAGCCACCTTCACTCCGGAACAGAATACCGTTTTTGGTTTGGTCTTGTGGATGCTTTTGTGGTGGTTCACGGAGGCTGTTCCCCTTGCAGCGACGGCCCTACTCCCGTTGGTGGTCTTTGGCGTCACCGGAACTTTGGACGACGCTGCTTTGGCCTCATCGTACGGCAATCCGCTCATTTTCCTGTTCATGGGCGGCTTCTTTCTGGCAAGAGGTATTGAAAAACACGGACTCCATCGACGTTTGGCCCTGGCTATTTTGCGTCGAGTGGGACGCCGGACCGATTGGGTGTTGGCAGGCGTTATGGCCGCAACCTACGGACTGAGTTTGTGGATGAGCAACACCGCCACGGCCGTTATGATGCTCCCCTTAACCCTTTCGTTAGTGGCCCATTTACCGGGCGACCCAGACGGTTCAGACTCCTTAGCTCTGGAACGGAGTATTTTACTAGGCATGGCTTGGGGAGCCAACATAGGAGGCATCGGCACCTTGATTGGAACGCCGCCCAATTTGATTTATGCAGGATTTCGTTCGTCCGTTTTGGGGATTGAAACCTCATTTATGGAGTGGTCTTCGGTAGCTTTTCCACTATCCTTGATGCTGCTCACCGCTGCATTTTTCACGCTTCGTTCCGGCATTAAATGGATCGATTTACGTTCGGTCGTTTGGCCCCAAGCCGAGGCGTGGACTTCGGGCGAAAAACGCATGCTCTTGATCTTTGGTGCGGTGGCTTTGGCGTGGATGGGTCAGCAAGTACTGGAGCCCCTCTTTGCCCCTCTGGGCTGGGCCATCAAGGACCAACACATTGGTTTACTGGGGGCCTTGGCACTTTTCGTAGGGTCTGACCGACACGGCAAACGTCTGCTGACTTGGGAGGACGCGCAACGCATTGAGTGGGGAATCTTGCTGCTTTTTGGAGGCGGTATGGCCCTTGCTTCCGGCATGATGGCCAGCGGATGGTTGGACGCTTTAACCGCCCTGCACGGATGGCAATTGCCGGTTTGGGCTTGGATTTTCTTGGTGACTGGGATTGCCATTTGGAGCAGCGAATTTCTGAGCAACATGGCCTTGGTGAGTGCTTTGTTGCCCATCGTGTTGGCGCTGAGCAAAGCCCAAGGCATTCCTTTTGAGACCTTGGCCATACCGCTCACCATCGGTGCCAGCAGCGCTTTTATATTGCCCATGGGCACGCCGCCCAATGCTGTAGTGTTTGCGTCCGGCAGATTAACCATTGGCTACATGGCGCGTAAAGGTGCTTGGTTGAATGTGTGGTCCATGCTGCTGATTACCGGAACCTTTGTGCTTTTGGATCTGCTGAAATGAGGGCACGAGGAAATAAAAATAGGGGAATTAAAAAGGCCCGGGGCAAATGCCCCGGGCCTTTTTAATTCAATCGGTCGTTGGCTACAACGCTCAATGACCACCGTGGTGCTCCGCACCGTGGTCGCCGTGGTCGCAAGACTCCTTGGCGGCTCCTTTGTCGGACTTTCCATCTGCGCAGCAAGCCTTTTCCGCACCTGAAGCGGCAACGGTAGTATCCGCAGCAGCTCCCATGGAGGAGCAGCAAGATTTGCCTTCTGCGCCACCGGCATGCATCTCGGTACCGTGGCACGATTCAGCACCTGCGTGACCCGCAGCGCCTTCGTTGATGAACGGTGCAATCACCAAAGCCACGATGGACGTCAACTTGATGAGGATGTTCATGGACGGGCCGGACGTATCCTTGAAGGGATCACCTACGGTGTCGCCGGTAACGGCTGCCTTGTGCGGCTCAGAACCTTTCTTAAACGGCTGACCATCGATCATCACTCCTTTTTCAAAGCTCTTTTTGGCATTGTCCCAAGCGCCACCGGCGTTGTTTTGGAACATACCCATCAACACACCGCTCACGGTGATGCCGGCCAGCAAACCGCCCAAAGCTTCTGGACCGAAGGCGAAACCAACGATTACGGGAGACAAAAGCGCCAAAGCACCGGGGGCAATCATTTGGCGGATAGACGCCTGAGTGGAAATTTCAACACACTTTTCGTACTCGGGCTTCGCAGTTCCTTCCATGATGCCTGGAATCTCGCGGAACTGACGGCGAACCTCTTTCACCATTTCCATGGCTGCCTTGCCCACCGCGCTGATGGCCAAGGAGCTGAAGAAGAACGGAATCATGGCGCCCACAAACAACATCGCCAAAACCTCTGCCTTGTAGATGTCGATTCCGGTGATGCCGGCCAATCCAACATAGGCCGCAAACAAAGCCAACGCGGTCAAGGCTGCCGAAGCAATGGCAAAACCCTTTCCGGTAGCAGCTGTGGTGTTGCCCACCGCGTCCAAATTGTCTGTGCGCTCACGTACTTCTGCGGGAAGGTGGCTCATTTCCGCAATACCGCCCGCGTTGTCGGCAATCGGACCGAAAGCGTCAATAGCCAACTGCATCGCAGTTGTAGCCATCATGCCGGCAGCAGCAATGGCTACACCGTACAAACCGGCCAAAGCAAAGGCTCCGTAAATACCGCCCGCCAAAATCAAAATCGGCAACACCGTAGATTCCATACCGATGGCCAAACCACCAATGACGTTGGTGCCGTGACCCGTGCCGGACTTTTGAACAATGCTGTCCACCGGACGACGCCCCATGGAGGTGTAGTACTCGGTCACCAAACTCATTAAGGTCCCTACCACCAAGCCCAGGATGATGGACCAGAATACGTCCATGGAGGTTATTACGGTTTGAACGTCACCTCGTGAGAAGGTCATTTCTGCAGGCAACATCCAATCAATCAAGAAATAAGATGAAACCGCGGTCATTACCATGGAACTCCAGTTGCCCATGTTCAGAGCGTTCATGACGGAGCTGTCTTCTCCTTTAATGCGAACGAAAAACGTTCCTGCAATGGAGAAAAGAATACCCAAACCAGCGATGATCATGGGCAACAAAATGGGGGCAAGACCGCCGAAATTGTCAGCACTTACTACCTCACGACCCAAAACCATGGTGGCCAACATGGTAGCTACGTACGAACCGAACAAATCGGCACCCATTCCGGCTACGTCGCCCACGTTATCGCCCACGTTGTCCGCAATGGTGGCGGGGTTACGCGGATCGTCTTCCGGAATGCCGGCTTCAACCTTGCCCACCAAGTCAGCGCCAACGTCTGCAGCCTTGGTGTAAATACCGCCGCCAACGCGTGCGAACAAGGCAATGGATTCAGCGCCCAGCGAGAAACCCGCCAATACCTCCAACGCTTGAGCAATGGGGTACATGCCTTCAAAAACAATGTACAACGTACCCAAGCCCAGTACCGCCAAGCCGGCAACACCCAAGCCCATTACCGTACCGCCCGTGAACGAAACGGCCAAAGCCTTTTTCAATGAGGTACGAGCTGCTTGCGTGGTGCGCACGTTGGCCTTGGTGGCGATGTTCATGCCAATCCAGCCCGCAAAGGCAGAAAAGACAGCACCAATAACGAAAGCCACCGCAATGACCCAGTCGGTATGGTCTTTAACTTTCTCCAGTTCAGCAGACCAGCCCAACAGAACAGCTGCTACAACTACGAATACGGACAAAACGCGCCATTCGGCACGCAAAAAGGCTTGTGCTCCACGGGCGATGTACCCGGCCAGTTCCACCATGTTGGCGTCTCCAGCGTCTTGCTTGTTGACCCACAGGGCCTTCACAATCATTACTACCAGACCAACCAGGCCAAGCAGCGGAATCAGGGTTGTGATGTTTTCCATAGTCTATAAAATGAAAATCAGGGGATTTGGTGTTTTGAAATTAAGCGTTTTGGTAGGCAACTTCCCGAACGACGGACTTCACTTGATCCACGGATGGCAGGAATGCCTCCATCAAGGTTGGGGCGTAGGCTGCGGGGGTGTCCGCGGTGGTCAAACGGCGAACGGGAGCGTCCAAGTAATCGAAGGCGCGTTTTTGAACCATGTAGGCAATCTCGGTGGAGATGCTGCCCAAAGGCCAAGCCTCTTCAACGCAAACCAGGCGATTGGTTTTTTTGACGGATTCTATGACGGTGTCGTAGTCGATGGGGCGAACCGTGCGCAAGTCAATGACTTCGCAGGAAATGCCCTCTTCGGCCAACTGCTCCGCAGCGGCTAAAGCCACCTTGATGATTTTGCCAAAGGAAACAATGGTCACGTCCGTTCCGGGGCGTTTGATGTCCGCCACCCCAATGGGGATCAAGTATTCTTCTTCCGGTACTTCGCCCTTGTCGCCGTACATCTGCTCGGACTCCATGATCAAGACGGGGTCGTCGTCGCGGATGGCAGACTTGAGCAACCCTTTGAGGTCGTAAGGAGTGGAAGGAACCACCACTTTCAAGCCGGGGCAGTTGGCGTACCAACTCTCAAACGCTTGGCTGTGGGTAGCGCCCAACTGACCTGCAGAAGCGGTTGGACCGCGGAAAACAATGGGGATGGTGAATTGACCGCCGCTCATTTGACGCATTTTGGCTGCGTTGGAAATGATTTGGTCGATGGCTACCAAAGAAAAGTTCCACGTCATGAACTCCACAATCGGACGCAATCCGTTCATGGCCGAACCCACGGCAATGCCGGCAAAACCAAGCTCAGCAATGGGGGTGTCCAGCACCCGTTTGGGGCCAAACTCGTCCAACATTCCTTTGGAAGCCTTGTACGCACCGTTGTACTCGGCAACCTCTTCGCCCATCAAATAGACGCGTTCGTCGCGGCGCATCTCTTCGCTCATGGCCTCAGCCACCGCTTCGCGGTATTGAATAACTCTCATGGTGTTGCGCTTGCTATAAGGTCGGCAAAAATACGGCAAGCGTGCCGTACTTTTGCGAATCTCAGGCGCATGCCCATCAAAAAGGCTCAAATTTCAATCCGAAGCTCATGAAAATATTGGTCTGCATCAGCCACGTGCCGGACACCACCTCCAAAATCCAGTTCACGGCCGACGGTGCCGCATTGGACGCACAAGGCATTCAGTTTGTCATCAATCCGCACGACGAATTTGGCCTGACCAAGGCGCTCCAAATGAAGGAAGCTGGTTTGGCTACCCAAGTAACCGCTTTATCGGTTGGCGACGCCAGCGTGGAACCCACGTTGCGCAAGGCCTTGGCCATTGGTGCGGACGACGCCGTGCGCATTGACGCGCGTCCGGAATCCGGCAATCAGGTGGCGCAGTGGATTGCCGAATACGTTCAGGCCAATCCCTACGAATTGGTGCTCTGCGGCATTGAATCCATTGACTACAACGGAGGAACGGTTCCCGGCTTGTTGGCCCACCGCATGGGTGCTGCCTTTGCCAACGCGTGCATCGGTTTGGAGTTGTCGGGCACGAACGCTACGGTGCTTCGCGAGATCGACGGCGGCAAGGAGAAGCTCACGGCTTCCCTTCCGTTGGTAGTAGCCGGCAAAAAAGGTTTGGTGGAGGAATCCGAGCTGCGCATTCCCAACATGCGGGGCATCATGGCGGCACGCACCAAGCCCTTGGCGGTGGTTGCCCCCAGTGCGGTAGCCGCGCAGGTGGTGTCGCAACGGTTTGAAAAGCCCGTGGGCCGCACTTCCGTTCGTTTGATCGACAAAGACAATTTGGGCGAATTGGTTCGCCTGCTCCACGAAGAAGCTAAAGTCATTTAATCCCAGCACCATGGTCCTCATTTTTGCAGAAACTTGGAACGGAACGTTCAAGAAGTCCACTTTTGAAGCGGTTCAGTACGGCGCGCAATGCGCTCAATCGCTGGGAACCGAGGCCGTTGCCGTTGTTTTTGGCGCCGCTTCGGATGACCTCGCGGCCCTGGGCGCCTACGGCGCCCAACGCGTCCTCCACCTCACCAACGCCTCCGCTTTCGAACCCATCGCCTACGGCACCGCCTTGGCCGCTCTGGCCAGCCAGCACCAGGCGCGCCTGGTGGTGGTCAGCGCTACCGCCAACGGCAAATCCCTCACCCCCTTTGTTGCGGGTGCTTGGGACGCCCCGGCCCTCACCAACGTATTGGCCCTGCCCACCTCGTTTGCTCCCTTGACCGTACGCCGCGGCGCCTTCTCCTCCAAAGGATTGGAAGATGCCTCTGCCTCGGGCGATCGCGCGGTGGTGGGATTGGTGCCCAATTCCGTTGGACTGGGAACCGTCGGCACGCAAACGGCTGCCATTGAAGCAGTGGAAACAAACGCCGCCGGAAAAAGCACCTCGGTAGAACTGCAAGTTGCGTCCGGCAAAATTCCGTTGCCAGAAGCAGAGCGCGTAGTCTCTGCCGGTCGCGGCATGAAGGGCCCGGAAAACTGGAACCTGATTGAGGCCTTGGCGCAAGAATTAAATGCAGGCACCGCCTGCTCCAAGCCGGTGTCTGACATCGGTTGGCGCCCCCACTCCGAACACGTGGGCCAAACCGGCATCCAGATCAACCCGCAGCTGTACATCGCCATTGGCATCAGCGGAGCCATTCAGCATTTGGCCGGCGTCAGCAGCTCCAAGACCATTGTGGTCATCAATTCGGATGCGGAAGCACCTTTCTTCAAGGCAGCAGATTACGGCGTGGTGGGAGATGCATTTGAGGTAGTGCCCAAGTTGACGGAGGCCCTGCGCGCCTTCCACGCGTAATGCCCACCGGCCGTCGATTTTCTAATACTGCCCAAGCTACCCCTCGCTAGCCGTGGATACCCGCGTTCCTTTGGTGGTCAAAGGCCTCACCTACAGTGAGCGCCCCAGCGGGTCCTACGCTTTGGTTTTGGGCACGGAAGACGGTCTATTACGCATTCCGGTAGTCATTGGTGCGTTTGAAGCGCAGAGCATCGCCATTGCCTTGGACCGCATGGCGCACCCGCCCCGGCCCATGACCCACGACTTGTTCCAAAGCATGCTCGCGGCCTTTCACGTACAAATTCGCGAAGTAACGCTCACGGCTTTGGAGGAAGGGATTTTTCGCGCCACGCTGGTATGCGACCAAGAAGGACACGAGTGGCGGTTTGACGCCCGGCCGTCGGACGCCATTGCCATGGCTTTGCGGCAGCAAGCACCCCTCTTCGCTACCCAAGAGGTGGTCCGGTCTGCTGGCGAGCAAATAGACAGCGGCTCTGTCGGCACATCAGCTACCCCTGCCCCTACGGTCCATTCCGCACAACCGACGGATGAGCTGCGCCAAGAGCTCCAGGATGCATTAGCCAACGAAGACTACGAACGGGCCGCTAATCTGCGGGACGAACTGCATCGACGCGGGGCGCTTTAAAACAAATCAGCACGTAAAAAATCCCGTACCTTACCCCCATGGATTGGACTACCTCCTTGCGCGCCTTTGGTTCGCTGATTGTCATGACCGGACTTCTCGCATTGATGAGCACCAACCGCAAAAAAATTCCGTGGGCGCTGGTGCTGAAAGGAATGTTGATCCAATTCGTTTTTGCTTACCTCATACTCCGCGTTTCTTTTGTTGAAAACGGGTTTCAAGCCGTCGGTCAAGTATTTGTGAACATCCTGGGTTACACCCGCGAAGGCAGCCTCTTTCTGTTCGGCTCATTGATTTCCAACACGGATACCTTTGGCTACATCTTTGCCTTTCAAGTACTGCCCACGGTCATCTTTTTCAGCGCCTTCACCAGCTTGATGTACTACTGGGGCATCCTGCAAAAAATCGTATGGGTCTTTGCGTGGATTATGCGCTGGACCTTAAAAGTCTCCGGGGCGGAAAGTTTGGCCGCGGCCGGCAACATTTTTTTGGGCCAAACCGAAGCCCCTTTACTGGTCAAACCGTACATCGGTAAAATGACCCGCAGCGAACTCCTCAGCCTGATGACGGGCGGAATGGCCACCATTGCGGGCGGCGTCCTCGCCGCTTACATCGGCTACCTCGGCGGGGACAGCGAGGCTTCCCGCTTGTTCTTTGCCAAACACCTCTTGGCCGCTTCCGTCATGAGCGCTCCAGCAGCCATTGTGGCCGCTAAAATTTTGGTTCCGGAAACGGAAGAGTTCAACAAAGACATGCACATCAGCCGCGAATCCAATGGCGATCATTGGTTGGACGCTTTGAGCCGCGGCACCGCCGACGGTTTGAAACTGGCCGTCAACGTTGCGGCCATGCTCCTCGTCTTCACCGCCCTGATCTACTTGGTGAACTCCATTTTGGCCGACGGCATTGGCGCCTACACCGGCCTCAATGCTTGGACCGCCTCCATCTCCGACGGTCGCTACACGGCCTTCAACCTTCAGGCCATCCTGGGGCTTACCCTGGCTCCTCTCACCTGGCTGATGGGCGTGAATTGGGCCGACGCCGCCTTGGTGGGGCAGCTGCTGGGCGAAAAAACCATTTTGAATGAATTTTACGCCTACGTCACCCTGGGCAGCCTGATTGAAACGGGTGCCCTGACCGACGTCAAGAGCCAAGTCATGGCCACCTACATCTTGTGCGGCTTTGCCAACTTTGCCAGCATCGGCATCCAAATTGGCGGCATCGGCACCCTGGCCCCGCACCGTCGATCGGACCTCAGCAAATTGGGCTTTCGCGCACTCGTAGGAGGTACCGTCGCTTCTTTATTTACCGCCGTACTGGTGGGCCTCTTCTATTGATTGAATCATGCAGCAGTACCACGACCTCCTGCGCCGCGTTTTGGCGGAAGGTGTTGAAAAGGAAGACCGCACCGGAACGGGAACCGTCAGCGTATTTGGACACCAAATGCGTTTTGACCTGCGCCAAGGATTTCCCCTGCTGACCACCAAAAAGGTCCACTTCAAAAGCATCGTGCACGAGCTACTTTGGTTCTTGGCGGGAGACACCAACATCCAGTACCTGGCCCAAAACGGCGTGCGGATTTGGGACGACTGGCCCTACGCGAAGTTCCAGAAAGCTCCCGAATTCGACGGCAGCAGCATGCGCGAATTTGCGCAGCGCGTGGCCACAGACGCACTCTTTGCGGCCCAATGGGGCGAACTGGGGCCCGTCTACGGCTACCAATGGCGTTCGTGGCCTGGGCCCAACGGCACCTCCGTGGACCAAATGAAACAGGTCCTGCACCAACTGCAGCACCAACCGGATTCCCGCAGAATCATCGTTTCTGCCTGGAATCCTGCCTACCTGGATCAGATGGCCCTTCCTCCCTGCCACGCCTTCTTTCAGTTCTACGTAGCCAACGGGGAGCTCTCCTGCCAGCTCTATCAACGGAGCGCGGATATCTTCTTGGGCGTGCCCTTCAACATTGCCTCCTACGCCCTCTTGGTGCATTTGGTGGCGCAGGCCACCGGCCTGCGCGTGGGCGAATTCATCCACACCCTGGGCGATGCCCACATCTACCGCAACCACCTGGACCAAGTCCACACCCAATTGCAACGGGATTTCCGCCCGCTTCCCCAATTGGCGCTGAACCCAGAAGTCCGCGACCTCTTCGCCTTTACCTACGACGACGTTCAACTCACGGGGTACGATCCCCATCCGGCCATCGCCGCAGAAGTTGCCGTATGACGCACCCCGCGCCCAAAATCACCTTGGTGGTGGCCCACGACCGCAACCGCCTGATTGGCGGCCAAAACACGCTGCTTTGGCACCTCCCCAACGACCTCCAGCACTTCAAAACACTCACCACCGGCGGCGCCATCGTGATGGGTCGTTTGACGTACGATAGCATCGGTCGTCCGTTGCCCAAACGTTTGAACTTGGTGGTTTCCCGCAACCCAGCCCTTGAACTTCCCGGCACTGAAGTACACCCCAATCTGGACGCCGCCCTCCAAAGCGCGCTCGCTCAGGGCTACGACGAAGTTTTTGTGGTGGGCGGTGGAATGCTCTACGCGGAGGCCTTGCCGCTGGCGCATCGGTTGGAAATTACGGAAATCGACGCCGAATACACGGGCGATACCTGGTTCCCCAGCTACCAAAACGACCCTTCGTGGGTTTTGACGCAAGAAACCCAGCATCCCGAAGACGAACGCCATCCGCACGCCTTCGTTTTTCGCACCTACGAGCGTCGCATTTAGGTTTTGTGAAGTCAATGTTTTGAATTCAGAGGCCGCAGGGCACAAAAAAAGGCGCCTTCGGCGCCTTTTTTTGATCCAAACCGTCGCTAAAAACTCAAGAAGCCTTCTGAAGCACGGCCAACTTTTCTTCCGCGTACAAACGCGTCACGTGCACCGCACCCGGCAAATCGAACATGGCATCCGTCAACAAGGCCTCGCAAATGGAGCGCAAGCCGCGGGCACCCAATTGAAACTCCATGGCTTTTTCAACCAGAAAATCAATGGCCTCGTCGTCAATGGTGAACTCAATCTGATCCAGGGCAAACAACTCCTTATACTGCTTCAGCAAAGCGTTCTTGGGTTCCGTCAAAATACGGCGCAGCGCCACTGCGTCCAAGGGCTCCAAGTACGTGAGGACTGGCATTCGCCCAATCAACTCCGGAATCAAGCCGAAACTCTTTAAATCTTGGGGAGTCAGGTGCGGCAAAAACGACGACGCTTCCACCTGTTCCGCGCGCTGCAAGGTTCCACTGAAACCCACTACTTGAGCGTTCAGGCGTCGGGCAATGTGGCGTTCAATGCCGTCAAACGCACCGCCAGCCACAAACAAAATGTTCCGCGTGTCTACCTCCACAAACTTCTGGTCCGGGTGCTTGCGCCCTCCTTGCGGCGGCACGTTCACCTTGGTTCCTTCCAGCAACTTCAGCAATGCCTGCTGCACGCCTTCTCCGGAAACGTCGCGGGTGATGGACGGATTGTCCGACTTCCGCGCAATCTTGTCGATTTCGTCGATGAACACAATGCCGCGCTGGGCTGCTTCCACGTTGTAATCCGCAGCTTGAAGCAGACGGGTCAAAATCGTCTCCACGTCCTCGCCCACGTAGCCGGCCTCCGTCAGAACCGTGGCGTCCACAATGGCAAAGGGAACGTCCAAAATCCGCGCAATGGTGCGGGCCAAAAGAGTTTTACCCGTTCCCGTCTCGCCCACCAAAATGACGTTGGACTTTTCCAGCTCCACCTCCTTGCCCTTGGGGCGAAGGATGCGCTTGTAGTGGTTGTACACCGCTACGGAAAGAATTTTCTTGGCGGCTTCTTGGCCAATGACGTACTCGTCCAGGTGGGCTTTCAACGCCACTGGGCGAATGAGCTCCACATTGCCGGAAGCGCCCGGTGCCGTTGCACCGAATTCCTCCTCCACCATGGCGTGGGCCTGCTCAATGCACGAATCGCAGATGTGGGCGTTCAAGCCCGCCACCAGCAACTGCGTTTCTTTTTTCTCCCGACCGCAGAACGAACACAGCACGGGTTGCTTTTCCTTGGCCACGCTTAGCGGGGGTTCTTTCCGGTGAGGACCTCGTCAATCATGCCGTAGGCCTTCGCCTCTTCGGAAGTCATCCAGTAGTCGCGGTCTGAATCGCGCTCCACGTCTGCAAACGGCTTGCCGCTGTGCTGCGCAATGATGTCGTACAATTCCTTCTTCAACTTCAAAATTTCCTTCAAAGTAATTTCCATATCGGAAACCTGGCCTTCCGCACCGCCCATGGGCTGGTGGATCATGACGCGGCTGTGCTTCAAGGCTGAACGTTTGCCGTCCGCCCCGGCGCACAACAAAACAGCCGCCATGGACGCTGCAATGCCGGTGCAAATGGTGGCCACGTCCGGGTTGATCACCTGCATGGTGTCGTAAATGCCCAAACCAGCGTAAACGCTGCCGCCCGGTGAGTTCATGTAGATCTGAATGTCCTTCTTGGCGTCCGCACTCTCCAAAAAGAGCAATTGCGCCTGCACAATGTTGGCTACCTGGTCGTTGATGCCCGTTCCCAAGAAGATGATGCGGTCCATCATCAAACGAGAGAATACGTCCATCTGCGCCACGTTCAATTGACGCTCCTCAATGATGTAGGGCGTCAACGAACTCTTTACGTAGCCCTCCATCGTCAAGCTGGAGACTCCTTTGTCCAGTTGGGCGTACCGCTGGAACTCTTTGCCAAGATCTGAACTCATGGTTCTAATTTAGTTTGTTTTGGTGGCGACCGCCAGAAAATCTTCGTAGCTGGACTTGATTTCTTTCTTGCCGAAGTTAGCCTTAAAGAACGCACTCATTTTGTTCTGCAGTACCTGCTCAGACATTTGCTCGGCCTGTTCGCGGTTCTTCAACAAATTCAGTGCCACCTTCTCTACCTCTTCACCGGGAAGTGCTTGGCCAAACTGCATCATGCGCTCGTTGACCATAGCAACGGCGTATTCCACCAATTCTTCCTTGTGCACGTGCAGGTGGTGTTCGCGAACCAACTTGCCCTCAATCAACTGCCACCGCATGCCCTTCTCCATAGAAGGCCATTGGGTTTCCACTTCTTCCGCGGACAAGGGTTTTTCAGCGCCTTGCTGCAGCCACTTTTTCAAGAAAGCCACCGGAAGCTCCATTTTAGTATCCATCAAATGGGCGCTTGCCGTGTTGAAGAAGTGAATGTCCGCGTCGCGTACGTAAACTGCTTCCAATTCCGCCTGAATCTTGCCGCGCAACTCTGCCTCGGAAGAAACAACACCCGGTCCAAAAATCTTATCGAAAAACTCTTGGTCCATGGTGGCCGGCTCCATGCGGTAGACGGACTTCAATTCAAATTCAAAACGGCCGGTGCTGGATCCCAATTCGTCGGCCGTGCAGCCCAAAACAGTTTCCAAACGGAAATCGGCGGCAAAGGTCTTGCCTGCTTCCAAGTGAACTTTATCGCCGTTGGCCGCAGCCACCAATGCCTTCAGAATCTTCTTGTCGGCCACCACGGTACCCGCAAAGCGTCCGTCTTTGCTCAATCCGCCCTCCACGGGCGTACCGGCTTCGTCTACCTCCGTAAACTGTCCGTAAAACAAATCGTCCTCTACGGCCTTTTCTGGGCTGGACAACTTGCCGTAGCGCTTGCGCAAGGAATCTACCTCGTCGTCTAGGACTTTCTTGGAAACTTCCACCACGTAGTAGGGAAGCTTTACTTTCTCGCTCATGTCCAGAGTAAACTCCGGTGCCAAACCCAACTCAAATTGAAATTCCAACGCGGACGCGTTCCAGTCCAAACCTTGTTGGGGAACCGGCAGCGGCTGACCCAAGATGTCCAACTTTTCTTTTTCCATGAAGTTGTACAGCTCATCCTGCAGCAACTTGTTGACCTCATCCACCCGCATGGCCATACCGTACTGGCGTTCAATCATGGACATAGGGGCCATGCCCGGACGGAAGCCCGGAATACGGGCTGTTTTGCGGTAGTGTTGCAAGGCCGCGGCAACTTTGGGGGCGTAGTCCGCCTGATCTATAGCAATGGTGATCGTGGCCTCTGAGGCCTTTCCTTTCTGCAGGGTAACGTTCATGGGGATGAAATTAAGGGTGCAAAGGTACGGCATCCCTTATTTACCTTTAGCTCATGCGAAAACTCCTCATCTTACTTCTTTTGTGCGGCCCGACTTCCGCTGTTTGGAGCCAATCCAGACCGGTGATGCCCGCCACGTTGGTGGTGGAAACCAAGGAATTGATGGCCCTGCAAGATTCCGTCCGTCTCCACCGCATGGCCCGGCGCGAAGCGGAGCACCAGCGAGACAGTTTGCTTGCCGTTGTGGCCGAATGGCGTTCAACCCAGCCAACCGGAAGTACCCCTAAGCGCAGCGAACCCCTTGCGGCACGTCAAAAAACAGGAGAAAGCCAATCTGAGGCACAAGCTGCTCTCATGCAACAAAAGCCCCGCTCCGCGCAACCAACCGCCGCATCCAGTGGACCCAAAAAAACACCGGAAAACTCAGACTTCTGGGTGGTCGTGGGCGGCTCGTCCAATGCGGCAGACGCCGCAGAAATGGCAAAAACGTATTCACGCCCTCCCTTTCAAGCGGTGGTGGTTCAAGCACCCAGCGGCATTCACCGCGTTTGTTGGGGTCCGTTTGCGGATGAGAAGACTGCCTTGGAGGTACTCCGCGACGCCCGTAAAATCCGTCCCGACGCCTGGTTCTGGCGCCCAATAGATTAAGCCCCTACATTTCTCTACTGCCTAGGGCTGAAAAAGCAAAAACCCGCCGAAGCGGGTTTTGTGCGCGAAGAGGGACTCGAACCCTCACATCCTTACGGACACTAGATCCTGAGTCTAGCCTGTCTACCAATTTCAGCACTCGCGCTCAGGGGCGGCAAAGATACAATAAGGCGAGGAATCGTCAACAATCCATCGCATCAACTTCTCCTGTTCCGGCACTGAATGGGTATTGGTACTTGGCGAAACCAAGGTAACGGACGTCCGGGTGCGTGCGTCTGACGCGCTGGCCACAACAAAAAAGGCCGATCGCTCCGCGATCGGCCTTTTGATGAGCCACTCATGGGACTCGAACCCACGACCCTCGCATTACGAATGCGATGCTCTACCAACTGAGCTAAAGTGGCAACAAGGGCGCAAACTTACTTCAGGAATTCGACTTCTCCAAAGCTTCCACGCGCGCTTCCAAGCGCGCCAGGGCCCGCTGCATAACGCTGAAAACAGCCAACAAGAGGACAACAGTTACCAGGCCAGCACCGGCCAAAACTAGGGATAGAGTGTTCATGGGCAGAACCTTTACGGGGGTTAATTTATTTGTTTAGAACATAAAAAAACCCGAGCGGTTCACGCTCGGGTTTAATAAAGTGCGGGTGAAGGGACTCGAACCCACACACCTCACGGCGCCAGATCCTAAGTCTGGTGCGTCTACCAATTTCGCCACACCCGCAGGGGAGGCAAAGATAGAAAACGCACGTGGATTACAGTGGCCTTTCGCCGGTGATTAATCTGCTTTCGTGAAGACCACCGTATTGGTGCCGTTGGTGGCGGTAACCTTGGAACGGCTTTCCTTCTCAATCGTGTAGGTCGTATTGAGGAACGTCATCGATTCTTTGTCCCGAATAAATGGAACTGTTGTGGGGCCCAAAATAAAGAACCCAGCGCTTTGCTCCTCTTCGCAGCCGGAGAAATTCCAAACAGACGTGGTGCTGTCGGACAGCGTGGCGGTTTTGTAAAACAGCGCATTGTAATTGGATCCGTCCACAAAATCAAAACGGTAGCTGCTGCATTCGGCGTTGTCGCCGCACGAGGTCAATCCGGCAGCGGCGGCGAGGAGCATTCCGGCTCCCAAAAGTGCATTTTTCATGTATTCAACGGGTTTGTTAACGAAACTACAAAATTCTCACATACGTCGAACAGGACGTTGCTACTTGCCGGACCGCAAGGAGCCAAAAACCTTTTGCAACAACGCTGTGGTTTGCGCTGCGGGTTGGGTGCGGATTTTCTCTTCCTGAAGGGCGACTTCGGCAAAAAGTGCTGCTAGGGCCTTGTCCAGAACGTATTCGGTGAGGTCCGTCGGCAAATCCTCACGCATCCCCAACAGTACTTTGCTTTTGTTCAGACGCATTGCAGCGGGCGTCCAATACGCTGCCAACTCCGCTTCTTTCAATGCCGCATCCACCTCGGGCTTGAATTCGGCACGCAGGGCTGGGCCGGTGGTGCGTTGCAGGTAATCGGTTGCGGCGCCGTTGCCTCCGGTGAGAATGCTGTAGGCGTCGGCAAAAGTCATGGACAGGATGGCCCGCTTGAAAAGCGGTAGCGCACGGGCCACCGCTTTTTCTGCTCCTTCGTTCATTCGTGCAACGGTGGCATCCAACTGCGGGCCCACCGCGGCCTTCAGAACGGGGTTGGCGTCGATCTTAGCGCGCAATCGGTCCGCCTCCGGGGGCAAGGGAATGCGGTAAACGGGGCTGTTGCTGAAGCCGGACGTCTTGCCCAACAAGCCCACAGCCGCACCAGCGCCTTGCACCAATGCCTCTTGCAGGCCTTGGGCCACCTCCGCCTGAGGAATGCCTGGGGTGCCTGTGGCGGTTTGAGGCTTGGCTCCTGGAAGTTTGGAAAGTACAGTTCCCGGCTTGGGCAAAACCCCGGTTCCGGACTGCGCAATGGCGCTTAGGGAACTTGCCGTAAGTACTAGCGATAGAAGGTATTTATTCATGGTGTGTGTTGCTCCCGGGATGATGGGGGTGCGATGGAGTACGGCAAATTCCGTTCCATTGTCCTACATTCGCGGCATGCAGACTTTTGACCCCCGCGAAATGTCCCCCATGCAGACCCAGCGGCTGCTTCAGGGAATTGTAGCCCCCCGCCCCATTGCGTTGGCTTCTACGGTGAACCGCAAAGGCGAACCCAATTTAAGTCCCTTCAGTTTTTTCAATATTTTCAGCAGCAACCCGCCCATTTTGGTGTTTTCTCCGGCCCGACGCGTGCGCAACAACACCACCAAGGATACTTTAAACAACGTTTTGGAGGTGCCGGAAGTAGTCATACACGCTGTTTCGTACGCAATGGTGGAACAAACCAGTTTGGCGTCGTCCGAATACCCCACCGGAACCAACGAATTCATCAAGGCCGGTTTCACCATGGCTCCCTCCGAACTTGTACGCCCGTACCGGGTAGTGGAAGCGCCTGCAGCCTTGGAGTGCAAGGTCAACGACGTCGTAGCGTTGGGCGACCAAGGCGGCGCCGGGCATTTGGTGGTGTGTGAAGTACTTAAAATTCACGTGGACCCCAAACTCCTAAACGACGCCGGTGAGCCAGACCCCTTCCGCATGGACTTGGTGGCCCGCTTGGGCGGCGACTGGTACGCCCGGGCCTCCGGCGACGCCCTTTTCTCCGTGGAGAAACCCATCACTACTTTGGGCATTGGCGTGGATGCCTTGCCCAAGGCCTTGCGGGACAGCCTGATCCTCACCGGAAATGATTTGGGCCGACTGGGCAACGTTACGGAACTGCCGACGCCCGAGGAAATTGAGGAGTTTGCGAAGCACCACCGCATCGACGAGATCGAACGCGCTTCAGACAACGGTCTGGAGCGTCGCATTGCGCTCCACCAGTACGCGCACGAGCTCTTGGAAAAGGGAAAGGTGCACAAGGCTTGGAAAGCCCTGGCCCAAGACCCGCTGTCTCGCCCGTAAGAACGGGCTCGGTAGGTGCCGCCGCGAGGCGCGCGGCGGCGCGCAACAAAAAAGGCCATCCCTGCGGGATGGCCTTTTTTGTTGCCGGTCACGGCGAAATCCTTCCTCAGAAAGGCAAATCGTCGTCCGGTACGGGCGCAAAGCCAGCGGCGGGTGCCGGAGGTACTGGAGCAGCGGCCATGGAGGTTGCGGCAGCGGCAGCACTGGGCGCAGCGGCACCGGCACCAGCCTGACCGGCCTGAACCCGCCAGCCTTGGAGCGAAACGAAGTAGCGAACATCGCCCTGCGGGCTGGTCCACTCGCGGCCGCGGATGTTGATGGAAACGGTAACAGACTCCCCTTCGCGAACGCGATCCAAAAGATCTACTTTGTCTTGGGTGAATTCAATGGCCACCGTTTGGGGGTATTGTTCGTCGGTGTTTACCACCAGTTCGCGTTTGCGAAACGTAGCAGAAACGTTTTGGACCGGGAGGATGCGTTTTACCGTGCCAGTTACTTCCATGGAAAATTGATTTTGAGGTAATTACGATGTATAGGTAGTAGGGTTCGAAGGTACAAATTCGGCCCGGCTGCGCCAAGGATGTTCATAACTTTCGCGCTCGTTTTGGTCGCAACCAAAAGGTACTAAGTCGTCGTGTTGCAACGAATAAAATCCTCATCGCTCCAAACGTCGAACGTCCAAGGCATCCCGCAATGCGGTCCCCAGGGCCATGAAGCCCAAGACCAACAAAGCCAGAGCCGCGCCCGGAATCCAAACCAAATGACCTTGCCCGGTGAGTAAATAAGGGTAGTGATCCCGGATCATTCCGCCCCAGGTGGGAATGGGAGGTTGTGCGCCAATCCCCAGAAAACTCAAACCGCTTTCCAGCAAAAGGGCTGAGGCAAATTGGCTGGCGCTCAAAACCACTAAGGCAGATACGGTTTGCGGCAAGGCGTGCACCACCAGAATCCGCCAAGACGGATAGCCCAAAACCCGGGCGGCGTCGATGTATTCCAGCGAACGAATTTGCAGCATTTGTCCGCGAACCAGTCGGGCCACGTCCACCCACATGGTCAGGCCGACGGCCACAAACACTTGCCAAACGCCTTTGCCCAAGGCAAAACCCAATGCAATGACCATGAGGAAGGTGGGGATGCTCCAGAAAACTTGAATCGCGCCATTCAACAGGCGGTCCACCCAACCGCCGTAGTAGCCGGCCAAGGCCCCAATGGGGACCCCTATGAGCAAGGACAGCGCAACCGCTACCGCGCCTACGCCCAACGATATCCGCGTTCCCAACACCAGTCGGCTGTAGAGGTCTCGCCCGTACCGATCGGTTCCCAACCAATGGGGCACGCTACCGTCTGGGCCAATTACCGTGCTTCCCACGGCCATCGCGGCATGCTCAACGTCCATGGAATTGGCATGGGGAGTGGTGTCCGTAACCAGCCACGGCCCCAAGATGGCCAGCAAAAGAGCCACGGCCAAGATGCCGCCGCCCCACCGCCCCATGGGGTGGCGGATCAACCTTTTCCAGGCGGGCAGGGGCCGGTCTTCGGACGCTTCGGACATCGGGCTAAACGCTGGAAATTACTTCGACAGGTCCGAAACCGTGTACAAGGCCTCCCGAACGTAGATGTCCCGACTGATCCCTTTCATCCACTGATTCCATTCCTTCTTCTTGGCGGGAGCGGTAGCCATTTCTGCGGCGCCGTCCGCCAACGGACGCACGGCCAAACTGTCCTTCAACTCCGTCAATTTCTCAAACTTCTTGACTTGCTCCGAACGCGCCTTTTCCGCCAGCTGGTACTCCAAAAAGGAAACCGGCCATTCGGTCTTGTCCCGCTCGCCTTTTAGCCATTCTGCATAGGTGTTGATGCGGCTGAATCCCTCGCTCTTGGTGACGCGGGATTGGCTGTTGGCTACCGCACGCTTGAAGGCGTCGGGTTTGCCCACCGCTGCAAACGAGGCAGACTGAATGGCGTCGGCCGCCAAAGGACCTTTCTCTTCTGCCTCTCCATACGGAATGCCTTGGTAGGCGTGCGGCAACACCACGTCGGACACCACGCCTTGAAGCTGGGTGGTTTGCCCCGTTACGCGGTAAAATTTCTGAATGGTCAACTTCAAGCCACCCAGCGGATATAAGTCTTCGCTGCCACCGCGCATGGCCTGATCCAAATCGATTACGTTCTGAACGGTTCCCTTGCCAAAGGTCTTTTTGGTGCCCAAAATGAGGGCCCGACGGTAGTCTTGCAAGGCCGCCGCTACAATTTCCGAGGCCGACGCCGTTCCCTCGTTGACCAAAACCACCAGGGGACCGTCCCAAACCACGCCCGCAGCCCGGTCCGAATACACGCGAACATTGCCGCCACTGGTCTTTACCTGAACCACAGGGCCCAAGTCGATGAACAATCCCGCGATGTCCACGGCCGCCGGTAAACTTCCACCCCCGTTGTTGCGCAAATCGAAGATTAAGCGCTTCATGCCTTGCGCCTTCAATTTCTCGATTTCCGCCCGAACGTCGTTGGCGCAGTTGCGGTTGCGCTCGTTGAAAAAGTCTACGTAAAATTTGGGGAGTCGGATGTAGCCCGTGCTGCCGTCTTCGCCCAGCTGTGCAGAACGAGCAAAGGTGCTCTCCAATTCTACTACGTCCCGAACGATGGGAACCACCTTGGTGGAACCGTCTTTTTTGCGCACGGTCAATCGCACTTCGGTACCCTTCTTGCCGCGCACCAACCGGACCACCTTGTTGATCCCCATGCCCACCACGTCCACCGGTTCTTCCGAACCCTGGGCCACTTTGAGCAATTTGTCGCCTTCTTCCAGTTCGCCTTGGCGCCAAGAAGCACTCCCCGTGACAATGCTGGCCACCGTAATGTACTCGCCTTTTAATTGCAGCTGCGCACCAATACCTTCCAGCTGGCCGGTCATTTCGATCTCAAAATTTTCTTTGGCGCGCGGCGCAAAGTACTCCGTGTGCGGATCAAAAGCCAAGGCGAATGAATTCACATACAAACCAAACCACTCGCCGCGGTCCATGTCCTTCAGGTTGTTGAACCACTCGTCGTGCATTTCCAATTCCTTCTTGCGCGCACTGGCCTCCGCTTCCACAAAACCCGAGGTGCCCGGGGTAAGCACCGCTCCGGAATCCGCATCGCTGGCACGATCCACCATGCGCGCCGTAACGCGAAAGGCCAAATACCGGCGCCAATGATCTTCCATAGCTTCTTGGTTGGCGGGATAGGTTCGTTTGTCCGGGTCCGTCTGGTACTTGTCCCCAGCCTGTGCGCTGATGGGCGCAGACAACAACCGACGATAACGCGCCTGCGCCTCGTCCAATCGCTGCACGAACAATGCGTAGGACCGATCAAAAAACGCCGCAGAACCGGCTTGAATTTGATCGTCCAACTCCAAGCGCTCTGAGCGCAACATTTCAACGTCCTTTTGGGTGAAAAAACGTTTGTCTCCATCCAGGGTTTCCAAGAATGCGTCAAAGGCAGACTCGCTCAATTTATCGTCAATGGGCCTGGGCTGGTAGTGCGCCTGACTCAGGGCATCAGCCACCAACTTCAGAACCGCCGCATCGCGCGTGGGGTTGTTGGTAGCTGTTTGAAACGCCGCTACAGATAGGCCCACAAGGAGCAAAACGGGGAGGGTATACTTTAGATTTTTTGGCATAAAAGGTCGCAAGAGAACATTTCGCATACAGAATTGTATCTAAAACCGTGCCTTGGCACGAATCTTGACAAAAGTGAGGCAAGGTATGAAATACGCTCTTTTCTTAGCGACGTTCTTGGGCTGGATGGCCGGAGTTCAAGCACAAAATTCTCCCGGCTCCGGACTGGCAACGCTCAGCGGCACCGTGAAGGACGCCAGCAACGGCGAATCGTTGATCAATGTTGCCGTTGCGGTAGAAAGTGGGGGGCGAAAATCGTCGGTCCTCACCAACACCTACGGCTATTTTTCCGTCACGGTACCGGCCGGAACCGCCAAGGTTACCCTGAGCAGTTTGGGGTACGAGAAACTGGTGACGCAAGTGGTGCTCACCAAAAGTACCAATCAAGTATTTAAGTTGAAGCCTTCGGTTGTGGGCTTGGACGAGGTGACTGTGGGGGTGGAACGAGGGGTTAACACGTTGAAAACTACAGAAATATCCGTAGCCCAAATCAGTGCTAAGGAAGTAAAAAAGCTGCCCCAACTTTTGGGGGAGGCAGACGTATTGCGCGCCATTCGCTTGTTGCCCGGTGTTTCGTCTGTGGGCGAAGGAGCCAACGGATTCAACGTGCGCGGTGGCAACTCTGACCAAAACCTGATTTTGCTGGACGAGGCGCCGGTGTTCAATTCTTCCCACTTGTTTGGCTTTTTCTCCATTTTTAACGCAGATGCCGTGCGCGACGCCAAACTGTACAAGGGCGGCATGCCGGCCAGCTACGGCGGGCGTTTGAGCAGTGTCTTGGACGTGCGCCAACGGGACGGCAACAACCAGCGATGGGCTGCCAACGGTGGGGTTGGCCTGCTTTCCAGCCGTTTGTTGGTGGAAGGACCACTGGTAAAAGACAAGGCGAGTGTCGTTTTGGCAGGTCGACGTTCCTATTTTGACGTGTTTTTGCCACTCTTCAATACGCCGGAACTGGATCAAACCATTCTGTACTTCTACGACTTCAATGGAAAGATCAATGCTCAATTGAGCAAGAAGGACCGCGTCTATGCCTCGTTCTACAACGGTCGGGACAAATTTGGGGCCAGCGACTTGTTCCAATTTGGCTGGGGCAACTGGACGGCCACCACCCGCTGGAACCGCGCGGTGAACGACAAAATGTTCTTCAACGCCACGGCGCTGTACTCGGACTACACCTACCTGCTGGGCACTCCGGACAATGCCGAAACCAAATTCCAACTGAACTCGCGCATTCAAAACTACGTCACCACCGCAGCGTGGACTTATTTCCCGTCTCCAAAACACACGGTAGATTTTGGCGCCAGCAACACGTACTACGTGTTCTCGCCGGGTAAAATCACCGGGGCCTTTGACATCACGTTGAGTCAGGAATGGGCCACCGAGCCCGCCGCGTACGTGAGCCACACCTGGAAGGCTACGAATGCGTTTTCCGTTACGAGCGGCCTTCGGTACAGCGCCTTTGGTAACCTGGGGCCGCGCACCGTCACGTTGTACGAACCGGGCGGAATCTACGAAGACACCACCGTCGTGGGGACTCGCTCCTACGCCCGCGGTGAAGCCATTCGTTGGTTTACGGGGTTGGGCGGTCTGGAGCCCCGATTTTCTGCCAACTACGAAATCAGCGAAAACGCATCGCTTAAAGCGAGTTACAACAGAAACCGTCAGTACATCCACCTGATTTCCAACAATACGTCGCCCACACCGGTGAACGTTTGGCGTCCGGCCGGGGCCTACATTGAACCGGCAACGGCCAACCAAGTTGCTTTGGGGTACGTGCAGAAGTTGGCCCGCGGCGCGGCTGTTTTGACGGTTGAGACGTACTACAAGGACCTCCAAAACATAGTAGACTACAAGGACGGAGCGGACTTGGTGTTCAAAGACAACATCGAAACCGAATTGTTGAGCGGTCAAGGCCGGGCCTACGGTTTGGAGGTGTTGCTGGAGAAAAAAACCGGCAAATTCAACGGTTGGATTTCGTACACCTTGTCCCGCACGGAACTTCAAGTGGACGGACCCACTCGGGGTACGTCCGTCAACAACGGGGAATGGTATTTGGCCAACTACAATAAACTGCACGACTTAAACGTGGTGGCCAACTACGCGCCGTCCAAGCAGTGGGATTTGAGTGGAACCTGGAGCTACCAATCCGGACGTCCCATTACCTACCCGGACAGCCGGGGCGAATTTGAAGGCATTCCCTACCCCATTTACGCCAACCGAAACGGTGGCCAAACGCCAGACACCCATAGACTGGATCTTGCGGCAACTTTTGCGTTCAAGGGCAAGAACAACCGCAAACCAACCCTGGCTTTTGGCGTGTACAATGCCTACGCCCGCAGGAATCCCTACAGTGTATTTTTCCGGCAAGACTTCACTACCCGGGAGGTTCAGGCCTATCGTTTAAGCGTTTTTGGAACGGCCATCCCGTACGTAACCTACAATTTCTCCTTCTGATGAAGCGTACAACATTTCTCAATCTGGGTTCTTTTCGCTTTTTGTTGGTAGCTGCAACCGTCGCTTCGGTGGTAGGCTGCCAAGACCCCATTGACTTGGAACTTCCGGAGGGGACCAAACGCCCCATCGTGAACGCCCGAATTACGGACGAGGACTCCGTGACAGCCGAGGTTTATTGGACGGCTTCCTACCTGACCCAAGCCCCCAACGAACCCGTATCCAATGCGGTATTGGTTTTGTTGGAAGATGGCGTGGCGGTGGACACCTTGCGCCCGATCGCCACGGCTCCTGGACGGTATAAGGGAACGACCATTGGAACGGAAGGCAAATCCTATCGCTTGCGTTTTTGGATGCCGGGGGACCCTAAACCGTGGGTTTCTGGCCCGGAAACCGTTCGACGCTGCCCTCCAATTGATTCCATCTATTCGGAAAAACGCCCACGCGAACCGTTCCAATTGCCGGGCCGGTATTCGCTCCTTCACTTTACGGAGCCCGCTGGCCGCGGAGATCAATACCGCTTCAAGGTTTGGCGCAACGACACCTTGGAAAACCTCCCCTTCAACATCACGCTTTTCGACGACCAATTCAACGACGGCCGCAGCTTCAACAACGTGGAATTGCCGGCGGTTGACTTTGCCGGGCCGGACAGCGTGGGCACCAAGTACCGCGTAGAAATCTCCAGCCTCAGCCCGGGATTTTTTCAATTTTTGAATCTTCTCCGCCAAACTACTTTGCAGGTTGGTACCCCCTTTGATCCGGCCCCCGGCTTGGTGGTGGGGAATTTGTGGCGCGAAGAAAATCCAGACGAATTTGCCCTGGGCTACTTCTACGCTTCCGGCGTTTCGCGCGCATCGCTTGTGATTCAACCCTAAGCAAAGGCCAGTGGGGCAGATAAACGATTATCTTTATTCCATGGAGCCGATTGCATTGCCCAAACACTGGGCCACTAATTGGATGATTGATCAAGGGGTTGACCCGCACTGGTTGTCCTTGATCACCTTATTGGTAGATATTGGAATTTTGATTGGCGCCAGCCTATTGGCGGACTTCATTGCGCGCCGGGTGGTCCTGAGTTTGATCAAACGTTGGGTCAAACGCACCGAGGCAAAATGGGACGACTACTTCCTGGAAGAAAAGGTCTTCCAGACGGCCGTTCACTTCATAACGGGTGTCATCATCAGATCCATCATTCCTGCGGTGTTTGTAGAGCACCCCAAGACAGCTGGGTTTTTGGTTCAAATCACCGGTTTGTACCTGATCGTTCAGCTGGTTGTGTTGATCAACAAAACGGCCCGCGTCATGGCGCATGTTTTGGAAGACAATCCCAAATTCAAGGATAAGCCCGTAAAAACACTGCTGCAAGTTGTTCAGTTCTTGAGTTGGATTCTGGGAATTCTGGGAATGATTTCGGTGGTCTCGGGAACGGCGATGGGCACGCTGGTAGGTGCATTGGCGGGCTTTACCGCCATCCTGATTTTGATTTTTCAGGACGCCATCAACGGTCTTTTGGCCAACTTCCAGATTTCCATGTACGACCTTCTGAAAAAGGGGGACTGGATCACTTTTGAAAAATACGGCGTGGACGGAGATGTGGTAAGCATTGACTTGACTACCGTAAAAGTCAAAAACTTCGACAATACGATGAGCTCCATTCCAGCCAAGGCTTTTGTTACCGAGTCTTTCCAGAACTGGCGGGAAATGCGCCTTTCCAAGGTTCGCCGCATCAAGCGCGCCATGTTGCTGGATCTCAACACCATTCGCTACGTGGACGCTCCCCTTTTGGAACGACTGCGCAAAGTGGAACGAATTCGGACTTTTTTGGAGGAGCGCCTTCGGGAAATTGACGAACACAACGCCAGCAAATCGGTGGACAAGTCGTTGCCCATCAACGGACGTCATTTGACCAACATCGGTTTGTACCGAGCCTATGCCGATGCCTACCTCCGGGAACATCCGAAGGTCTCGCAAAAGGACCTTTTTGTGGTTCGTCAGCTCGCGCCTACTTCATCGGGCATCCCCATTGAGATTTACTGCTTCCTGAAAGAAATCCGATTCGAAGAGTACGAGGTACTATCGTCCGACATCATGGATCACTTGATGGCCGCTGTCCCCACTTTTGGGCTGCAGTTGTACCAACAGCCTACCGGACGCGATCAGTTGTACTTCCCCACCGAATGACCTCCGGCGCGCCAGCTCCCCATTCCTACGTTGTGGTGGGGATCGATCCGGGCACGGTGGTGATGGGCCTTTCTGCGGTGCGCGTCACCGGGTCAGCCCTAGAACTTCTGGCCATGGAGGCCGTGAAGTTTTCTACCAAAAAAGAACCGTTGGAACGACTGGCAGACATCCACGAAGCCGTGCGCGTTTGGGTTGCGCGGTACCAGCCGGAAGTTGTAGCCCTTGAAGCGCCTTTTTTTGGGAAGAATGTTCAGTCCATGCTGAAACTAGGACGAGCACAAGGCGTGGCCATGGGCGTAGCTTTGGCCAATAATTTGCCCGTATTTGAATACTCCCCTACCCGCGTCAAACAGAGCATCACGGGCAGCGGCTCTGCTACCAAGGAGAAGGTGGCGGGAATGCTTCAGTCCATCTACGCGTTCCGCGAGTTGCCCCAAAAATTGGATGCCACCGATGGATTGGCCGTTGCTACATGCCATATTTTCTCCAGCAAAGCTCCTTCCTACGCCCAACCGATTACTTCCCTGCCGCAACCAAACGCGCGTGGCGTTTTGAATGAGCCTGCATTGAACTGGCAAAAGGGCATGAAAAAACGCGCCCAAGGGGGCGCGTCCAAAAATGCCTGGGCTTCCTTTGTACAGAACAACCCGGATAAACTTCGAAAATAGCCTATTCGGCTGTGGCCAATAGTGCCGCGCTGATCTTGTCCGCAATGGCCCGCATTTCCGAGGCCTCCAATTGTAACTTGGGCATGGCAAAGTTCATATCTGCTTCGCCCCGAATGGGAATTAAATGAATGTGGGCATGGGGAACCTCCAGCCCAATGACCGTAACACCTATCCGATTGCAGTGAAGTACCTCTTCCATAGCATGCGCCACGTGGTATGCAAAATCCATTAATGCTGCATAATGGGCTTGAGGTAAATCAAACAACTTATCTACTTCCAGCTTAGGCACCACGAGGGTGTGGCCTTTCGCCAGAGGTCGAATATCTAGAAAGGCGTAGGCAAAATCGTTCTCTGCAATTTTGTACGACGGAATATCTCCTGCGATGATGCGCGTAAAGACGGATGCCATGATTATCGGGTTATTTCCAGTACTTCCAGCGCCAAAGTGCCGTTGGGGACGGTAATCTCAGCGACTTCGCCCACGGTCTTTCCCAACAGCCCTTTGCCGATGGGGGAACTGACAGAGATCTTTCCCAATTTCAAGTCTGCTTCCTGTTCCGCTACCAACGTATACTTCAATTCCTGACCGTTCTTTTGGTTGCGAATCCGAACAGTGGACAACACAAATACCTTGGAGGTATCCATTTGCGACGCATCCATGATGCGCGCGTTTGCCAACAAATCCTCCATCTTGGAGATTTTCATCTCCAAAAGACCTTGGGCTTCTTTGGCCGCGTCGTACTCAGCATTTTCGCTCAAGTCTCCTTTGTCGCGTGCCTCGGCTATCTGGGCAGAAACACGAGGACGCTCAATAGTCTTGAGAAAATCCAACTCTTCCTTCAGTTTTTTGAAGCCTTCTGGGGTGTAGTACGAT
>JAXITR010000016.1:0-38090 GCA_034679985.1 Cryomorphaceae bacterium | reverse complement strand
GCGACACATTAGAAATACGAAGACTACGACGCAATGACACCGAATAGGCTTCTTGTAGGTAGTGAGCCATGGCTTTTCGAATAGCAACTGCTAGAACTTTTTTTTAAAATGTCCTGAAGCATTTGCTTGTCTAGGCTCAGGCCGGCAACCAACTTCTTCAACTGTGCATTTTCATCTTCAAGTGCACGTAAGCGCTTTAACTCCGTAACGCCCATATCACCGTACTTGTACTTCCAAGTAAAGAAGGTGGCCTGACTTATGCCCAGACGCCGGGTAATCTCAGAGACCTTGGTGCCTGATTCGTACTCGCGAATGGCATAAACGATCTGAGCTTCAGAGAATTTTGACTTCTTTATGACGGGTCCAATTTCGTAATTTTTCACTTCCCACTACCCGGGGACTTGGGCCCAAAAACTCCGATTTATAAATGTACTAAATGAAGGGAAGAGGTCACACCGAATCATCTAGTTAATGGATTACTACCAAAGGGAAGACTTCAATATACATACTAGTCATTATAGTCCCTTACGAAGTTCGGATCGTTACCATCATTCCGTAGGTGCTTGAAGATTTGACTTATGGGCGTCGACTCTAGTTTCGTATCACTTAAAATAGATAAACCATAAGAAACAGCTAATATTGTATCAAATGGCGCCGGAACACTACTCGTGAGATTTTGAATTCCCATTTCATGTAATGACACTTGCCGTACATCTGAAAAATACTCCGAAAGTGGTGTTCTCAACTTGTCATAAACTCCGCCTCCACCGCAGTAATAAATTGGCCTTGAATTCAATGCTGTAGCTAAAGCCTCACGAGTTGGGCCATTTGCATTGCCTAACGCTTGCAACCCGGCAAACAACTCCTTCACGATAAGTCCAACTGAATCTAATAAAGACTTATGTAGCAATTCTCGTGCACCCAAACTCGGCGGTGTATTTATCATGTTAGCAAAAGACTTCTGCACATCAGTCATTGATGTACCCGCCTCTTCAGAAAGTCTTTGGATCACACTATTCAACCCGCCTTTTGAAGAAACAACCTTGGCAATGTCTGGCGCGCGTTGATCGTTGGCTAACGTAAATAGGGCAATGTCAGTTGTACCCCCACCAATATCTACTAACAGACTGAAGCCATTTGGGATTCTCCTTTGTGCAGTCAACGCTATTAGTCCAGCATAGGCCTCCGGAAGGATATTGACACCGTACTCATTCTTAACGTCGTCATCAATAACAAAATCAAAGTCAACTAATTGTATGAACTCTGAATACTTAAGTGACGTGAAATCAGATTTACTCCGCTCACTTGTTAATTTTCGCGCTAGAATCAACATTTGGTAACCTAATCCCTCAATACGATCACCTTCCCGCGTGCCCAATGATTGTGGAACTCCCATTTGTACATAAGTGTCCGCACCAAAATCACTCTCAACCTGATAGAGTACGTAAGCTAAGTACAACACTGATAATAATCTAGGGTTATACTCTTGAGTATCAAACTCCCAATACCGGTTATCACCAAGCGCTGCTGTTTTAAAGTATCTAAAGCGAAGCGGCATGAATCGATGAGATTCTACCTCTTCTACTTTCTGGCGGTACCTATTCAGCTCTTCATCATGACGGGACTCCCAATCCGACTTCCTCTTCTCTTCCTCTTTGAGGTATGTACTAAGTTGTGCTTTATAACTTGACTCTATTTGGCGATTTTCTTGATCAACACGCTGACATTCAATCCGATGATCTCTACTTTTTTCGTCTCGTCCCAACAAACTAGCCAAATCAGATAGGCTAAAACTACGCCTCGCCTTTGGTGGAACAGCAGGGTATGGCTTCAATGCTGGTTTTGTGGGTTGGGGGGCTGGTTCATATTTGGGGAATAAAAAAGGTGCTATGACCTCTACCTCTCGTTCAAGGACTTTTGCATTTGCCTCGTCCACAAAACCATACGAGAGCGTATCGTCATTATTAATTTGAACGACTGATGGCAATACATATGAGCTCTGTCCCTTCCGATCTTCAAAAGGAAAAAAAGTGTAACGCTTTAAGAGCGGATTTCGAGAATCTTCAACACACACCTTTGTTTGGTGCGTGCCAAAGTCTAGACCAACGGTAAGTGACATACCTAATAAACTTCTACTTTATTTAAACTGAGTAATTTCGGAAACTCCGAAGTGATCGAGGCCGATTGAATACGTGAGAGCGCTTCAGTACGCTCCCGTTCAAGTTTCTCAAGATTTGACTCTTGAAGGGGCAGAATGCGCCTTGCCTTTTCCCTTTCTTCTTTTAGAGGATAGTATTGTGCATTATTGCGTGTTTGTTCTACGACGGCCTCCTGGCGTTGTGTTTTTATATCATAAAGTTCATTGATACGCTTTCGCTTTTGATCCATGTGTGTGTTCAGGCGTGACCGCTCGCCATATAGTATGTCGCGTTCTATAGCCGAAATCGCTTCATTCAAGCTGATTCTCAATTCTGAAACAACCGATTGGTCAATAGAACGAGAGTCAAGGTGGTCCTCGCCGTGGAGCTGGCACTCACCGAGGAAAGTTTCTGTTATATCAAGATCTGTGATAACCTCACCATCCGCCACCTGATAAACGACTGGAATTAACTGGTTAAACTCATTTGTAACGCCGTATTTCGATCTTTTGGTCAATAGTGAATATGTCGCCAAATAATATGTTCCACTATTTAAGTAAGATAGCCTTTCTGTCTTACCCTTGTTCAACATTAATGCAAACGTTGAATTAGAGTCGTCGCTTGACCGTTTGAAGAAATTCAAGGCCGCAACTATGATCGGATGGTAAGCTGTTACTCTAATCCAGTCAGGATTGCCAAAACCAAAATCTTGAGAAAGTGTGAATTTGATAGTCGTTGTACCATCAATCTTTCGAATGAACTGTTTGAAGTTAAAAACATGGTCTTCATCAGGTGGCATGTTTTGCTCCAAAAATTGTTTAATGAGTCTCGGCTCAGCAGTTGGCCACCGTAATTCGTAGCACATATTTTCTTCATCCAGAGTCCTAATGTCTGCTGTAGTCAAATGAACTCGGCGCAACTCCTTTAAATAAAGGAGCAACTCTTCCTCAGTTACATACTTATAGGCCCGCTTTATTTGCTCAATTTCATTTCGGAAGTACACGTCGTTAGTCATAGCATCCGTAAGACCTTCGCTAATCTCCTTAAGATGCTTTTGTTCAGTTACAATGGCCTTTTGGACCAGTTCAATTTGCTCAATTCGCTGAGCCGGTGTCAACTCTTGCTTGTATTCTATCTGATCCAATTCATTAAGGAAATCCCTTATTGATCTTGTGGTGCCATCAATTTCAACTTCTTTACTCAGTATAGCCTCAAGGTCCCCAATACTCCGTTCGAAAATCCCAATTCGTGACAAAAGTCGATCATAGATAATCTCTTGAATAGAATCCTCAACGACAAAATTGTAAATATTTAAAACATTTGATTTTTGACCAAAACGGTCAATTCTACCAATACGTTGCTCCACCACCATGGGATTCCATGGTAGATCATAGTTCACGATGGCGTCGCAAAATTGCAGATCCAGTCCTTCAGCTCCAACCTCAGAAGACAACAACACCTGAACTTCAGAATCCTCTTTAAACCTTGAAATAACCGAATCGCGATCATCAATTTTACCATGAATCACTGATGCGCCTATACCTTTTGAACGTAAACGAATCCTAAGGTACTCTAGAGACTTGCGGAAGATTGCGAATACAATCAATTTGCGCCCGCCACTAATGCAGACGTGTTGTATTACCTCTAGAAGCCTTTCAAACTTAGCGTCGGGTAAATTGGAATATCGATCGAAACCCCTTGCTAACTGGTCATCATCCGATAAATATCCATAGACGCTACTCGCAAGTCTTCGTTTCTTTTGAACAAGGCCGAGAATTTTACCCTGCGGCAACCTTTGGTTGCCAAATGGATCCATAAACGAGTTTTCTTGAAAATAACGCTCCAAGATTTCCTCAAATTGCTGCCGTTCATCATCATAAAGCCTCACTGAAACCACATGAGGCTCGCGACGAGCTTGGTCTAAATCTGTTGTTACCTCTCGCTTTCGTGTTCTTGAGAATATACTATTCAACTCACTCATATTTGTCAGGTTGAATTGAATTTGAACGCGATTTTCAGGACTATCATTCAACTCTTCCAAATCCCTAATTACGCGCTCGTATAATTCAACACCCTTGAATGCATCATGAACTGTCATCGTTGAAAAATGCGCCTCGCCCTCTTCTCCAGTGATATAGGTTAACTCAATCACTTCTGATTTTAACTCTTTAGCTATCAACTTAAAAGGGCGATTATTATTCAGCTTTGACAATGCTGAAATCAACGGCCTATTAACGTTGATCTGATTTTTGAATGTAAGCTTATTATCATACGCTAATGGGTCAAGAAGGTGAAGAAGATTAAAGAGATTCTCTTCACTTATCATTATTGGGGTGGCAGTTAGCATTACTACAGACTTGGCTGAGTTAACTAATTGCTGAACACCCTTAAATAACTGTGTATTGGAATTTCTCAGCCTATGCGCCTCATCAAATAATAAAAAATCAAAATCAATTCGTCTATCTTCAATTACTTTCAAGAGTGATTTCTTCACTCCTTCGGTTTTTTTCTTCTGAACCTTTTCGTAGTTAATTATCCCCATGACTGAGCCATTTCGATGCTCTAAGTCATTGATTAATTCTTGCTTATTCTCGTAAATTTTATAATTTAAGTTGAACTTTTTCTTGAGCTCTTCATGCCATTTTAACTGTAATGAATTTGGACACACAATGAGCGAGTTCCGCTGTAACTCACGCCGCGCCCTAAGCTCGAGCATAATGTGACCCGCCTCAATTGTTTTACCCAAGCCAACTTCATCCGCGATAAGGATTCTACGGTTATCGGAATTCAAAAACTTTAGAAGTGGCTTAAATTGATAAGCCTTGAAAATAGTATTTGAAGCTTTTAATGTGGAAATCGCACTATTGCTCGTATTCTCAATTTTATGACTTGTGTTTATTTGTGAGAAATCCGACCTCACTCCAAATAGACCCTGTGCAACCCGCTCAAATGGATCGGTTAATTCAAAATCCGCTATGAGGTTACTTGATGAGAACTGGCCAATAGAGCCGTTTATCACAACATCGTAGAGCTGTCTTCCTCGTGCTGGCGTATGCACTTTAACAACCACACCCTTTTCTTGAGAGGGCACATAAATGACTTTATCTCCAATTATGAAGCTCATTTGCTTTATGAATTAGCTGGCGTTTTATAATGCAATTTCAAACTTCTACAGAATACTATAGTGTTGTACTGAACTCAAGAATGTCCGAGCTTTTGAAGTCGGACTGGGCTTCATCTATACTCCACGTAATTGTTGGAAAGTAGTCATTAGTACCTCAATTGCTTGATTCCAAGTTGTCTAGTGCTTTTATGGTTCTAAAGGCCGTTGTATTAAAATTTCATCACACTTGACCCCAAAACCATCTACATAGGTAATACCTCTGGAAAATTTAATGTTATTCGCGAATTCGGGAATCGGAACAATATCATTACAGAATGGCCGTGGGCTGAAGGTTTCTACAAAAACCACGAAAGATGGAACACTGAAAAAGGGCCGAAATTCATAAAACGAATTAGCCGACATTTTAACTTTATCATATTCCGAACTGACACAAGGATGAGGACCTTCGTCAGAAATATTTATCGTAATAATGAAAAAGGTAATACTGCCAAATTTAATCCAGTCTATTTCAAAATTTGGATTACAAATTTCTACATCTTGCCTTCGAAAGAATTTTTGAACCAGTCCTAAATATTTTTCAAATACCCAAACATTATCCGGTCGTTTAAAAGCTCTGAAACCATCTTCATCCTCCAATAATTCACAAATAGTTCGCTCCTCATTTATTTTCTCTCCAAAGTTGAAAGATGGGGAAGTCTGTGTATCTATGATGTAATTGATTGATTTACAATTTATGCTCACGTCAAAAGCCGCCGTGGAAGGGGAAAAGTCATCATCCACTTTTGTGGAAGTGACTATTGAGCAAATCTCAAACAACTTCAGTTTATGAGCAAACTCAACCACCTCTTTCTCTATTTGAGTAATCACTTCCGCACCCCAAATCTCATTGATGTGTATCTTAATCAAACATGTAATTACATCTAAGTTTGACATCCAAAATAAACTGACATGCCGACAGAAAACTAAAGATTGAGGATTATCGCTTGTCAGCAACTCCATAGTTCCTCGTATTTTGCTTTCGCAGCTGGGCTTAGTATAGCGCATATTTCAAAACTGAATATTCAACGAAACGAACGGTAATCAACTTCAAATATTGAATTTTCCTTAAACTAACCAACTTTATCAAAACTCAGAATAATGATATTCGCATTTAGTGGGACGTTGTTTTGGCGCTTTAATGTGCTTATTGCCATGCTCTCCGAAGCACTTTCCAAATTCAGATTGGACCCCGACTCCGTTCTTTGACCGTCCGAGTATTCAATAATATATCTGACATAATACAATCCCCAAGGCATAGATTGAAATTTAAAGGTTATGAACTTTCGATTTGAACAAAACGACTCATTAAACCAAATGTAACAAATCCGCTACAGTGTATGTAATGCTCCCCATCTCTGAACTAGAAATTGTGTGTTAATAATTCAGTGGTTAGGATGCTTTGTTTAGGGAGATGGAATTCGTGACGTAGAAGTTGTTGGGTTTGACTTGTGCTCAAAAGAGCAAGGGCTCGAAGTTTTATATTTTACTAAACACAACGGTTGAAATTCGAGGAGTGTTGTCATTGACTTCGTGTGACGCCTTGTGGAATGTTATACACAATTCGTACCTTAAATCGAATCTATTCCGCAAAATTATCAAATCGTACAAGTCTACAAAAAGCTTGTTTGGATGGGTTTTTGAGTATTTTGTAATTGTATTTGTTGTGTATTACAACTTAGGTTATATCTTTGCACTTCAAACAATGTCAACCAATGCTACTAGCCTCCAACCTCCGTCGCAATCGGGTCGCGTGGTACCCATCAGCAGGGACTGATTTCCGTCCGTTGCTTTACCTACACCCAGACTTTCAAAGTCAGTGCAACGTCCCGAAGCCGGATGTGTACCTATTTTCAGACTGCTTAGACTATCCTGGTGAGAAGCTTTTGGAGCACGGGGTGCTCTTTGAAGATTCAAGAACCAGGATAACTGCTCTTTCCGTTGAACTCATTGGGATCTTGAAGTTATCCGTACGGCCGGAGTTGGTTCACTTCAGCAACCCCCACCCGCTTAGAAATCACGTGTACAAGATCAACGTACAGATTGAGAGTGCTGAATTAAGTCCATCAACGGCAACCGTGTACTATGCATTTTGCGAAAACACAGCCCTCGCCAATTATTTAATCCGCCATCGCATACGCGTGAGTCACCTCATTCGAGTTTGCTATGGCAACGCATTGGGCGGTAGCGCGGCATCGGGTGTTTGGTTAATGAACGCCACGGAAGCCTTGCGTACGGAATTTTTGATATCGGATAAAAACGCCGATTGGTATACAGAATCCACTAATTGGAGGGAAGCCGACGACTTTGCCGTTCAGTATTATCGGGGCATTCCGAGTCATCCCCATGCACAGTTGGACCTGATGGACATAAAGATGTGGGGAGGAAGCAACACCTTTTGGTACAAGGTCTCCTCGAATTCCACAGATGAGTACGTACCGGCGTACGCTAAAATAAATTACCGCATGGGTGTCCCGCAACCTCAAGGAACGATTGGTATTCCACAATAACCTCAACCAGAAATTGCTAATTGCAAATGAACACGATCTGCTGCCCAAAATGCTCTTGGGAACCCACGAGCGAAGATGTTTGGTTCTGCCTCTGCGGCACCCGCTGGAATACATTTGAAACAGCTGGACGATGTCCCACGTGTTCCCATCAATGGGAGGTGACGCAATGCCACAGCTGGGTAGGTTGTGGGCGTTTATCGCCCCATCTGGATTGGTATCCCAAATTGGACCAACTTCTCGTAAGCGAACTTGAATCGTGTCCGATGGAGGAACCGTCGACCCACAAAAGCAACTAGGATCTCATAATCTTCCAGGAGCACGTCATGATAAAGATCACCGAACACATCCAAAAATTAAGACTCGTCCAACTTTTTGAGGCAGCGCGGCGCTTTGAGGAAGAAGGCCAAGAACCGTTTGGTGTGCGAATCAACTACGATCAGCTGAACAAGACACATCCCCAGTTCTTGCCAGACTATGATTTTGCGTCGGTCGACGACCCAGACGGCCTGTATCGGTTTGTTGAGTACCAGGATCAGTATTATTCCTGGTACACCGAAGCCAACTACCATCACCTTGGGGACGAGCTGTTCTGCCTTCATCCATTTACTGCTAATGACTTTGAACCGGGTAAACCGTGGCTCGACTACCCGATACTCTACGACCGTATCGAATACTCAAGTTTTAAAAACAACTTGGCCATTACCAGTCGATTCTACCGAGAAGAACAGGTAATCCATTGCGAGAACCATACCGTACTGATCGACTTTTGGAACAACCACTGGTACCGTTCCGAAATCCAATTCACCATCTTAGAAGCCGATCTATTGTTGGAACGACACGAAGACCGAAACGGAAATAACTGGATAATCGCACATCAACTCACCAACAATCAACTGGTGGAAACCAAGCTGGACACCGTAGAGAAACTCGCAGCATACGTGCGTGCGGGAGGAGACTTTTCGGAAGATCCAGAAATTGACCTAATTCACGATTTGGATCATTTGGAGGCAGCGCAATACCTGATCGAGGAGGTGAACCCCCTGCTGCTTGAATACTTCAGTGAACGATTGCGGGACGATCAAAACCTGATTGAATTAGCAACCGCATTTTGCGACGATGCCTTTGCTTTTGCCAGCGATCGCATCAAAGATGATCCGGTTTTCATCGCACATCTAATCTCAACCCTTCCAGCGTTGAATGTGCCAAAGCTGTACGAGTCTCTCAGCCCTGAGCTCAAGACCCAAACGACCGTTGCAGTTAGTGCACTTGCCAAAGATTTTGACGGCACATGGAAGTGCCTAACCCCAGAAATGAAAGAAAAAGAAGAAATTAAGAAAATGCTTAACCTCATACCGCAGGAAGGATCCCCAATATGCCATTTGCGCTGGGTTGACATTAGAAACTATTCGCCTGATTTTCAGGAGCATGTGTTACACGCGCTACGCGAACAAGCCGAAGAAGTCGGTTTGTACGACGCATTTCCCTACATAACCCACCACATGGATACATCCGGGGTCGTCTATTACTTCGGTCACCAGGAGTTAACCGAGGAGGATGGGGCCAATCTTCCGCAATTTTATACCAACATCCAATGCGTTTCCTTTGACCACGGGGGTATATTGGCCTTGGAGCACAGCTGTTCTCAAGCCTATCGCGTTTGTACTTTTTTGGGCGAAACGCTTTTTGACGATCTGATGCACGATGTGGAATTTCACCTGGACGGATCCATCACGGTACGCCCAAATGATGTTGAAAAAGGTTGGTACACGCGCTACCGTTTGCAGTTGCCACTCGTCCAGGAAACGGACCGAGCAGGTTTTGACAACGATCTCTACGGCATACCCTCCGTAGGATCGCGAGACCAACTGGTGTGTATTGATGGTGGCCGGGTAGTTGAGAACGTCTTCAACCCCATGAGCTGTCAAAACAGTTTAGCGTACCGGCATGATTCCGAAAAGGCCATTGAAGTCGTACACACTTGGCCTTGGGCGTTTAGTCAACTTAGCGCAGAATTAAAGAGCAATCCTTTGATTCAACAATCACTTCTGGGCGGCTTAATAGCACGCCGAGAATCCCTGTCGCCGTGGATTCGTGTTTACTCCACAATACGATTGCAAGACCATTTCGACCGGAGTCAACTAATCGACCTGGTTCAAAAAAAACAACTTGAACCGGACACATTCCCTTATGCCCTTGAATTCGATGTTCTCGAAGCGTTCGCAGCATCCGGCGCGTACTTAAATGCTAAGATTGAGCATTTCTTCATGCATTGCTCGGAGGACCAATGGATCAAATTAGTCGGATTGAATGGGCGATTCATTAATATACTGCCGGAACGCTTAAAGACCGAGGGGATGTACAAAATAGCTGCGAATACCTACATTGACAGTTTATCGGATGCACCAAAAGCACTGAGGACGAACATCGAGTTCGCACGGAGCATCGTTAGCGAACATCCCAATGCCATATTGTACTTTGAGGATATTGCTACGGATCACGAGGAATTGAATGCTGCTTGGATCGCATTCCAAAAATGGCTCAAAACCGACGATGATTTGCCCTTTTAAGTATATCTGTTAATCCTGCCGTATCCAAGGCGTTGATCGAACGTCAAAAAATAAGTTTTGGCTTATCCCTCGAGTACTGAGTTCGCCTTTTACACCCAACAAGAATGAAGCAATCCAGTTGCTTGAATTTATGGAGCGCTCCACACCAAACCCGAAGAAAACGAATCAATAACCATGACCGCACAAATTCCAGAGTCCCTTCTCTACAAGGGGAAACAACATAGGTTGATAACCGACTACCTGTTGAATGTGTACTTCAGCCAAAAAGGGCTGGAACTTTACTTTTGTCCGGGAAACACCGCTCTTTGGCGAGGTTTCCTAGGATCTTGGGAGGTTCAAGCGGACAACAAACTTTTTCTGATTGATTTGGAAGGACAAACCACCGCATTTGATCACTTTAAGTACAAGGAGAAGCGTCGAGAATTACGCGCCCAACACCGAGCCAAGGAGATCACGCCTGTAGAGCTACAGCAATCGCTGAAATTGGCAAAGGAGGATTGTTTTGTAGAGGTAGTTTTAACGCTTGAGGCCGTCTTTCATTCAAATCAACCCGTTTTCGCCGACTGGTACACCGGACCCCTTGTCCTTCAAAGTGGGAACCAAATTAAGTATGTGCACCTTGGTTACGAATCCGTTTATGAACATACGACTCGATTGAAGGTAGTAAACGGTCTAGTCGTCAGTGAACAGGAAGTGAGCAAAAGGAATTTTTCTCCTTTTTGATCGCCGCGTGATTGAATGTGTGCTTGTGAACGCGAATAACTCAAATTCCCGCCCAATTAGAATAGAAAGTCTTTTATGGCTTTCTCTCTGTAACCACGGACTTTGGACATAAGGATGCTGATGGCCTGTTCCTTCAATCTTGGATCGTCCGGCCCCGTAAATTCACTGATTGGCCCTACCACAAAAAAAAGCTCGAAGTCCTCTTTAGATGATTCGCTCATCAATAAATCTGCACGTGGTATGTCCACACGGCCAAAATAATGCGGACTCCCTTTGTAATTTTTGTGGCGCACGATTCGCAAAGCAAAGTCTTCTGGCCTTGTTACCTCGTTAAGTTCGTCAATACTGCCCTTTAGATCGTAGAGTTTAAGCTTGATCTTATCGAGTAAAGGATATCGACTAAGTTTTGCAAACTCCGGAGCGCCAAAGAAAAAGAAAAAGGCTGAAATCATGGCGCAAAGGTAAGTATAGTCCGGCTGATTACAACTTAAAGTAATGAACGGATTATGGAATTCTGTTTACCCAACAATGTCTGATGTAGAACCAAAGAAACTTGATGGGGCCGGGAATAGAAACTGCGGCAGTTTGGAAACAGCGTGGTACAACCAGGTGGTGGAAGAAGCTATCAACCTCTTCGGAACTCTGGAGATTATTGGTTCGGACCAAAGATCTCGATACACTTAGTTTGGATGATGCAATCTCATGAATAACAGGGCACTGAAACACTTGTGGATGAGAAAAAGTCAGCCGTCAATGCTTGAATTGAATCGTTTTGGCACATCATCAAGATGGGCTATTTGTCCTTTAATCCCGCTGAAATCGGTACGGAATGCAGGCAGAAAATAACGTACTCCTTCAACCACAATCGACACCCCAAAGGATACAAAACCAGCCTCATTAAAACTAAGAATTCAATCTCCCTGAACAAAGCCTACTACTCATGAATCATAAATTTAGCAACACATCTTTCGAAGTATATAAATTGGGAGTATTACATTGGCGTTTTTGAAAATTTGGTATCTTGAGGTGATGAAAGATCGTACCTCGGGATTAAATCCCCGTTATTCAGCTGCCGTTGCCTTATTTACATTACTATTTATAACGCTTGGCTGCACTCAGCTTGAAAAGAACCATGAATTCAACTCGGGGCTATTTGTTGTAGCTACAACCGCCAAGAGCACTGGAGTAACCGTTTATGACTCACTTTATGTGGATCGGTACACAAATGACTCCATTTATATTTTTGGCTTGGAGTTGTTTGGTCGCTTAGAAGATGGCCAAGTGCGCGTGCCAAAACAAATTAAAGTGGTTCCGTACTCCTCTGATTACCTGTGTTCCGGAGTCATTCGTGTAGTCAGCACCGATAGTTTGTACGGGCATGTTGAAATTCTATCCGAAAATAAACGAGATACTTTGATTCTTCAATTTAAACGATTGAGCAATCGCAGCAGCGGTCAAAATTTTATCGAGGAGGAAGGAAAAACTAAAAGAGTACTGAGTTATCGAAACGTCGGAGATTCCCAGGGAGCTATTATTTCAATTCACGAAGCACTTTTGGTTTTAGAAGGAACCAAACTATCCGGTTACGTTGGCGTGCATTCACAAGGCTCTGCGGAATATTACCTACAGGGCACCAAAGTAAAAGACCAATTCGTGGGCGAATTCATCACACTGAATAGAAAAAATCCAAACAAAAGGGACTCAACCGTCGGTGAATTCAAACTGAAGATAAAAGGGGATTACATTGAATTGACGGGTGATTTTCCGTTCATTTTTGACAAACGAATCAAGCGAACCGATGATTTAGTTGGATTCAACTATAGTGCTTCCGCTTTGCTTGCGGCGCCCAACTTAAAATCATCTGCTCTACTTTCTTCTTCGGAGTTAGTGGATGAATGCCGCAAAGGTTGTGCGGTTATTGACATTGGCCTAAAGAGCAGCGGGGCAATTGGATATGGCTTATGGTACAAGGTTTTGGTTGGCAATCAGATCGGATGGGTATTCAACGGTCTTCAATTTCACGATGATTACACCCAGCAGTAAAATTTACAACCGGTTGCCTTTCCATTGCGGTTAACCTAGCCTTCTAAAGTCCCCACCCATTTCTAATTGTAGCACTATGCCATCATCCATCGAGGTTCTTCTAACAGACCAATACAGAAGCCGTGAAACGATTTGGGACAACGAGCCACTGCTGCAAGATCAGAATTACCTGTTCTATCCCGCTTGCGGCAATGATTATCAACCTTTGGTACAATTCACGGACCTCAACCTTTTCTCGTGTTTTGTGTATTGTGATTATCAATGGCCGCTAAATGGGATACTTGCCGACTTCCCCCAAGATTACGAAGTATTGGATTTTGCAGAAATTGGGCCGGGCCGTGTCGGCAACAGGCTTAGGACTTGGGACGACTATTTTCCGAATGAACCGGACAACGGGTTTGCCGTTCGTCTACGTATTCAATTGCCAAGTCAAAAAATAATTTATCTCTACTATTTTGGAACGGAAGCGGTTTGTACCGCAAAGATTCTGCTTTCTGGTATGGGCGTTCCAAAGTGTGTTGTGCTTTCCGACAATGGGCTGCCCATCCCCATGGGGGGCAACTCCGAACTCTACGACGTTTACCGGAGCCAAAGGCTCCCGCAATACCTGTACGTCAAGAAATATGCTGATGATTTTAGCCGCGAATGGCCGGATTATCAAATAGCAAGCGAGCCGGACACTCATCCGGGCGACCTAAATGCGACGATGGTACTGTACAAGCGACCCAATCTTGTGCCACCACATCGGCGGTGAGAAGCGTCTTCTGAGTCTTCATTTCCGACGGGCTAGAATTTAGGGAGAGGACGTTCCTGAACGTCCCTCGGACGCCACTATTCCCTCTACCCGTCACGGAATTCAGTTTATTTAACCTGTAATAAACGATTGCTAATTTACTGCCTCAGATATGATAATTTCAAATTTGTCATTGTAATAATACATCTTTACATTAAATTTGGGGCATGCTATCCGCCCTCTTCCCTTTCTTGGGTGCCACCGCGCTCGCTCGCCATTCACAACAGGCAATGCTTGACAAGATCAAGCTGAAGTTATTTGATCTCAAAGGGAGTATTGACGACCTCAACGAACGAACGAAGCCGGAGGACTATGCCTTGCGGATTGTCCGCCACAAGAACTACAAAGGCCGTCCTCATTTCTTTGGGCGCGTGGATTTACCCCGTGCTGATTTACTCATGAGTGAGTCCGCAAAGGAGGACTTTGGGCTGTTTTTTGTGATCGGGCCAATCATCGATTTTACAGGACCCGAGGATCCAAGGCTCATAGAGGAGGCCATGAGCATACTGATGTGTAAAGTCCGCAGGTACCGTGAAAAAGCCATGATGGACTACCTCTTCAAGTAATTCTCTGCGGCACAGCAATACCAAACCCATTAAAAACCAAGCCCATGAAACGCAAACTACGTCGTCCAACTGGAGGAAAGGGAAACAAGCTCAAAGTGTTGATGCAGAAAGCCTATTTGGACATTTGCAGCCACTTGCTGCTCCCCAATGCTGCGTTCAACAAGATTCCCTCGGTGGCGTTGTTCGGTCGGAAACTGGGAATACAGGCCATCGATGCTGCGGTGCTCGTTCTAATTTTGTACGACCGTGGTAAAATAGAGCGGGCAAAATTGGTTGAACTTACCCGCAATTTTAGGTCCAAAGATGAACTTGAAGAGTCTTTGGACCGGCTGCGCGGAATGCTCTACATTCGTCCAAATTCGCACATTAAGCACGGGACAATGGTTCAGTTGTACATGGAATTCCGTCAAGCGTTCGAGTCGGGAGACCTCAATAGGGTCCTTCGGCTCCGCCCTTCGGGGAGTAACGGTCTACTTTCCTACGCCGCCCGAATTGCGCACATGGGCCCGTACGAACAGGACGAATGGGAAATTTTCTTGGATCGACTGTTTGAGGGACAGGATCAGGAACATGCATTCCTCAAATACATGGACGACCTGGAGTACTTTGAAACGCTGCACGGCACCTTACTCCTGATGGTTGCCAAGAACCACTATTATTTTGACACCGCCACAAGCATTCGGGACTTGAAGGAGGTGGTGCGCTACTCGGATGGCGATCTGCGGGAACTGTCGGTTGAAATCCTTCGCTCGGAGTGGAAGCCCATTCGCGAAGGTCTGGTGGAAGTTCATGAGGGTGCGTTCCTCTTCAGTGCACCTGGGTTGAAGCTGACGGAATTGGGCATTCAAACCTGGTTTCCGGATTTGGACTTTGGGGTATCCGAAGGAGAATTGGGTCTTGCATCTCCCTTTCATCCGTACAAAGGAGATCTAAAGAACCTTAGCTTTCCGGATTCGTTGCGGCATCAGCTTTCCCCCATCGAGCAACTATTGTCGCCGGGAATCTACGAAGAATACGTAGCGCAATCATCCGCGCACCACAAAGGCCTGCTGGTTTTGCTTCACGGCAAACCGGGCACCGGAAAGACCGCCTGGTGCGAGAACATGTTGGCCGCAACCAAACGTCCGATGCTTGCGATTCGGGCCAGCAAGGTCATTTCCAAATGGGTGGGAGAGTCTTCTACGCAGATTCGGAAGATATTCGATAAATACCATGCTCATGTGCGGCAACACCAGACGTATCCCATAATTGTCCTGAACGAAGCCGATCAAATATTGGGGAAAAGGATCGAGATCAGCAGCAGTGCAGACACCGAATACAATGCAATTACTGCATCCATTTTGGAAGAGCTCGAGGGTATACTCATGCGGGGTGGCATCGTATTGGCCACTACGAATACCATGAGCCATCTTGACGAGGCATTCTACCGCCGTTTCACCGATCGAATCGAGTTCAACGGCTTGACTTCTATTGAACAAATTGCCTTATGGCAAAATGCATTCCCAGAACTCTCTAAAGGTGCCGCAGAGTACCTCTTTGAGCATCTTGGCGCTATGGAACCCGGGTGGATCCAAAACATAATTGCCCAGTACCATCGACATGTTTTTCTAAATGGCCCTGCAGCGTCAACACTCTCCCTTTTATTGGAATTTGGTATTCAATTTCAAGCACACAAGGCAGCTTGACTGTATTCCCCCCTATTGCAGCTACAATAAGTTAAAGTTTTTCTCTTTTTCTGAGATCCCCCCTTAAAACAACCTCCTCACCACGCCCCGCAAATACTTGCGGAAGCCGTCGCTGCCCAGGACTTCGACGTCGTCGAGGAAGCCCAAAACAAACCGACCGGGGCCTTTGTAGCTGTACACAGTGGCGGAAAAACGGTAGCGCCCGGGTTCGTCGGCCGGAACCACCAGCGCCCGGCTCATGGGGTATTCCTCCTGCAGCAAAAGGCTCGCGCGCAGGGTCATGGTCCACTCCACCTGCAGCGGCTCGTGTTGCCCCTGAAAACCAAACACATCGGGCTTAAAATACGCGTGCTTCTCCTCGTGCTCCATGGCGTCGGGCAGAACCTCCACCGCAGAAATGCGCTCCACCCGGAAATATTTATTGGTGCCCGACGTCGGCTCGTACGCGGATAACGTTGCAAAATTGTCCGTAAAACACTGGGGCTCCACCCGTCGGTCCGACTGCGTTTGGCTGTTCGCCGAGTAGTACCCGCGCAAAACCACCTGACGCTTGTGCTGAATGGCGTAGGACAGCGCCTCCACCGCCTTCGCCAGGTGCGCCCGGAACACCATCCGCGCGCCCACCTCCAGCTCTGAGGCCTGCCGCACCTTCATCAACACGCCTTCCGCCAGCGGATGTTCCCGCCCCGCGGTCTGCACCAACTGCGCCAAAAACGCGGACTCCTGGGGGGTGAACGCCTCCGGCCGGCTAGCGGCCACCACCTCAGTCAACCCTTTAGAATCCTGCAGCACCGCGGAAGTCTCTACCGCAACGTCGGAAGCACCGGCGGAAGGGAAGGAACCCACAGCGCCCAGGGCTTCCGCCAATTGCGCCGAATACGGAGTGCCCGCAGCTCCAAAAGAAGCCAAACCCGCTTGATCCTCAGTCGCCGTTGACGCCGTTCCCTGGTTCGACAAAAAGAACTTTCCGTGCGCGTCTTTTTCCACCCGAAACCCCAACTGCTCCAGCAGATCCAGGTACCGGTAAACAGACCGCACCGTCACGCCCAGCATCTTGGCCAAACTGCCCGACGACTTCGCCGGACCCGCCTGCAGTTGATTGATCAACTGAAAAACCCGATAAATACGGTGCTGGTTGTACATACTTTTCCGGGCATAAATGCCCACCTTTCAACTCAAATTCTAATGAGTCTAGAAAGATACCCGTGCGCCCCAATGCCAACCCAAACAAAACCCCCATTCGGCCCAAAAATGACCCTATTTGTCTCAATTTTTGCCACAACTTGAACTTCCATTTTTAGTCACTTGAAAAAATGAATTTTTGTGACCCTATTTGTCACAACTTCCTCCTTGCTTTGCAATCCCACCCAGACCTGCCGGAAACCCCGACGTCCCTAACACGTCAGTACCAAACCAACCCGGGCAGCGTTTGGGTGGGTTTACTGTTAAACTTCATTTTCCTAGTGTGATCAACACAAGAGCTTCGGGCGCACGTTTGCTGAATGCGCCGGACGTCAGTTGGTCTGGTAACGGCTAAACGCAATTGCAGTAAAACGATCCCTCAGCTCCTGTGTGAAATGTTCTATAGTGGAATGAAAAACTGTGGAGTACGCATCTTTTGCGCGTGTAGCGCCGGATAAACGCCTCTCCTGACAAGAACTAAATTAGTCCTTAAGTAGCTGCTTTTTAATGCGTTGAAACACGCCATACGCCGAAAATAAAATTCACGCGTGATAGAATTCTATCATCTTTTCGCGGTTGCTGAAAATTTAATTTTGAGGCGTTTTTGGAGCGTAATTGCCTCTATTTCAGTGGGTAGGCATCTAAAATGGTCGACAAAATAGACGACAAAGGCAACACAATAGGGGATATGTTGTCCATCCGGTTGGATTAAGCAACCCGAACGGTCAACTTAAGCAACACATCAGTCGATTTATTGGACAAAAATTAGCCCAAATACGAAGGAAAATGGTATCAATGAGGTTGTTGGGAACGCCTCAACAACCCACGGAGCGGAACTGAGCGGACGGAACCACCAATTCGCGGCCGGTCGCTTCTTTGGAGAGGTACCACACCCACGTGGTGGGGAAGGTGCTTTCCGACGTCGTTAAAATCCAATCCAACAGCCCGTCGTTGTCTACGTCCCCCGCAAACCGGAACACGGGAGGACCGTCGGGCACGCGCGGTGTGGCCACCAACAAGGACTTCTTGGCCACCCCAGAAACCGTGGAGGTGATCCACAATTTGTAGTTCCAAACTTCCTGCGGCACGGCTTTCCGGTCCCGGCGGATGCCTCCTTCTGCGTACACCAGGTAGGTGTGGTTCCCATGGTCCCAATAAACGGAATCGCCCGGGTACAGTTTCATCCCGGACACCGGAAGGGCTTCCACCGGGCCGGATTTCCACGGGCGTTTGTTGCGGATCAAAAGAACGGTGGAGTCTTTGCTTCGCGCTTTTACTTCCCAATAGTGGGGTATTTTTCCCGTGGTGGGGTCTGGGGTTGCATTGATTCTACCCGGAGGTACGCGGGTGATTTTCAGGGGGGCCGATTGAATGGAGTACGTGCGACCGTCGTGGAAAAGACCGGTCCATGTTCCGCGCAGGGAAGGCAATTCGCGGGCGTCCACCACGCCGCCCAGGCGGGCGTCTTCCGGGGTTGTGGCGGGCGGATAAACGGTTTCGTCGTAGTGGATGGGGCCCATTGCCGGTTCCCGGAGCACTTGGATGGACGTGTCTTGAGGCGCCGCCGGATGCGCCCCAGACGGGGTGCAGGCGGAGCCCATTCCACCCGTTAAGGTTGCTCCAAAAAAGGCCAAAATGCCAAACAAAAATGGCTTGTGGAACGTGCGGTGGAAACGGGGTGCCTTCATTGGGGGAAGGTACAAAAAGTTTGGAGTGGGCGGGTTTGTTCGCGGAAGGGTTCTTCCGGTTACTCAACCACCACCCGCTCGGCAAAGAAACCGTCGGGGGTTTCAATCTGGAGGAGGTAGAGCCCGGGGGGCAGGGAGGTGAGGTCTAAGAGGGCGGTTTTGGGGGTGCGCTGGGTTGTGTCCGTGCTGGCGGCCGTGCCGCCTGCGTTGCCGCCTAAGGCCGCATCCACCCGAATCAGGGAACCGTCGGGCCGATGCCACTGGATGGAGCGAATGCCGCTGGGGTGGCCCACGAGGAGGGTGCCGCGCGCGGGGTTGGGCAGGATGCGGGGGCGTTGCGGGCTGGGTTCGCTGAGGCCGATGGGGGCGGGTTGTACCACGCTGCAATTCAGGTAGTTCTCCATGGCGTTGCCGGCGTCAAAGCAAAGCGTGGTGAAGCCGTTGGCGTTTTCCAGGGCGCGGTCTGCGGCGCTGAATCCCAGGCCGTTGAGGTTGTGGAGGTAAAGTTCCGACCGCAGAAATACTTTGTCCGTGAAGGCTTGGCTGGACGTGGACCGGCATTCCAGGCCTCCGTTGATGATGTTGTTGGTGTGCGCAAAGCCCTTTTGGTACATTTTGGGCGCGGTGTACTCCGTGGAGTCTGGCGTCCAGAGGTTGTGCATGACTTGGTGGCACGACGGTTTGGGGCATTGGGGCATCATCCAGAACCAGATCGCGGACTGGAAGGCGAGCACGCCGTTGCGCTGGACGGAGTCCGGGTCGTTCAGCAAAACGTTTTTGTTGTTGTAGAGGAATTTGCTGAGCTGCCCGTAGTTGTAGTTCCAAGACAGCTGAATGGGGCCGCGGCCGTAGTAGCCTTTGGCCGGGTTGGGCGGGTATTCCGCGTGTGCTTGGCTGTAGGCGCCGGCGCTGTTGGCCGCGGTGTAGCCCACTTCGTGCACAAAATAAAGGCCCCACAAGGCGTAGTCGCCAAAAGACCCGCCGCCCACCGGAAGCTGCCATCCGCCCGTGGTTTCCTTGGAACTATTGGCCAAAAACGCCGCCAATTCCCGACGGTTGTTGGTGTCGTTGCTGCGGGCCGCAAAGTCCGCAAAGTCCACCACCACCACGCTTTCCGGCGTTGGATTCGCGTGCCACGAGGTGTCCACCTTTTCGTAGATGTACACCAGGCCCGACGCCTTCCGCTCCACGGTAATCAAGGCGCCCCACACCCCCGCTTTCCGACGGATCCGCACCCGGTAGTCCTCCATTTGCTCCACCGCCAACTTGAGGTTGGCGTAGGAATAAAAGTCACTCGTGTACCCCTGCGGATGCGCCCCGTAGGTCCCGGCCCGACGCGGAAACAACGCATCCCACTGGGCGCTCGTAAGCAAGGAATCCAGGGGCGAGGTTTGGGCGTGGAGTTGGGGGGTGAGGAGAAAGGACAACAAGATGGTCTTTCCAAAAATCCCGGCGCGAATTACCACCGCCGTTAGGGAACGGTAAATGCTATAAACAAGTGGATGCATCCCGCAATTTGCACAAAAAACATTAATTTCGGATGAACTAGCGCATCGGAACGTATGACCCCCTTCCTCCTCGTCTTCGTCTTGCCCGTCTTTCTGGCCGCCGGATTGATCTGGGGCGGTGTATGGGCTTGGTCTCCGTTGCTGTATGCCTTTGGCGCCATCCCGCTGATGGAGTTGTTTTGGAAGCCGGACCCCCGCAACTTGGGCTCGGAAGAGGAAGAGGAAGCGTTGCAGAACCCGTGGTTCAACGCCGCCCTTCGTGCCGTCGTTCCCGTGCAAATCGCCTGCCTGGTGGCATTTCTTTATGTTTTTGGATGGCATCGGCCCGACGCCCTTGCGGACCGCGTGGGCCTTGTATTGGGCATGGGACTGTGCTGCGGCGTGTTGGGCATCAACGTAGCCCACGAACTGGGGCACCGCACCGAGACGTCGGACCAAATCCGCGCCTGGATCCTGCTGGCCACCTCCCTCTACCTGCACTTTTTTGTGGAGCACAACTACGGGCACCACCGCAACGTGGCCACGCCGGAGGACCCCTCCACCGCCCGCCCGGGTGAATCCCTCTACCGTTTCCTGCCGCGCACCCTGTTCCAAGGCGCCGTCAGCGCCTACCGCATTGGCCAGCAGCGCGCTAAAGGACGCTGGACGCACAACCTCACCCTGCGCTTTTGGGCCGCCCAAGCCCTGCTGGTGCTTCTGGTGGCGTTGATTGCCGGGCCCGACGCCCTCTTGGCTTTCCTTGGCGCCGCCGCCTTCGGCGCCGTCCTGCTGGAAACCGTCAACTACATTGAGCACTACGGCCTGGAACGTCAAAAGATCAGCGACCACCGCTACGAAGACCCCAGCGCCCACCATTCCTGGAACTCCAACCACTGGGTGGGCCGCGCCATGCTCTTCAACCTCTCCCGCCATTCGGACCACCACGCGCATCCGCATCGACCCTACCCCGTTCTGCGCCATTTGCCGGAGGCGCCGCAAATGCCCACCGGCTACCCCGGCATGATGCTGCTTGCGCTGGTGCCGCCGGTTTTCAACCGGGTGTTGGCGCGCGCCGTGCGCGGTTAATTCTTCGCGTTCACCGGCTCCTTGGGGACCACGCAGCGTGTCTGTCTGGGCCGACAACCGTATTTATACGTTTGCAACCGACTGTCGGCAAAAAAGGCCCGCACCTTTGCCCCATGCCCCGTTCCCAAGCCGATCCCCCGTCCATCCCGTATTTCGATCCGTTTTTGTACGGCATATTGCCGTACATTTATACCATGGAAACGCCCGACTCCCTTTCCCCAGACGCCGCGCTGAACGGCGAATGGGGCTCCGACCTGCCCCAAAACGACGCCACCCCGCCCACCGCTCCGTCCCTTAGCGGCAAAGCCTCAGGCGCCAAAAAAGACGAACGCTTTGAATTGCGCCTCAGCCCCGCGGACAAGCAACTGCTGGCCCGCGCCCAAGAAATTGCCGGCGACAAAACCCTCTCCGGGTTCGCCAGCCGCATCCTGCGCGAGCAAGCCCGCAAGGTGGTGGCCGAACACACCGTCATCCACCTGAGCGAGGCCGACTTCCTCCACTTCTGCGAGGTGTTGGCTAATCCGCCGGAGCCGAATGCGCATTTGCTGGCCATGGGGAAAGTGTACCAAGATTACTTCAAAGACCGTGGTCGTTGAGTTGCTCCACAGCGGACATAAAAAAGCTGCGTTTTCCTGCGAGCACGAGAGCTTGAGCCGCTACCTGCACCAGCAGGCCCGACAAGACGTCGCACGCAACGTGGCTCAGTGTTTTGTCTTGGCTGCAGAAGAAAACAAAGTGGCCGGTTACTACACGCTGTCCATGGCCAGTATTCCGGCCCACGATCTCCCGGACGAACAGCGCAAAAAGCTGCCCAACTACCCGGCCTACCCGGTGGTGCTTTTGGGCCGGCTGGCGCGCGACCAAGGCTTTGCCCGCATCGGAATTGGCAACTTACTATTGATCGACGCCCTCGCGCGCATTGCTCAGGTTGCGCTAACGCAAATCGCAGCATTCGCCGTGGTTGTAGACCCCATTGACGACCGTGCACAACAGTTTTACGCCAAGTACGGTTTTGCTCCGCTCAAGAATTCCCACCGGATGTTCCTGCCCACAACAACGGTTCAAATGTTTGCGGCACAACTGAACCTACAACCGACAGAAATCGTCCCACCAAAATCCGCAATTTGAGCTATCTTTAAACAAAACCCAACACCATGCCTTTACTCTCCATTTCCCTTGTCGTCCTCCTCATTCTGGTGGTCCTCATGGGCGCCAAGGTGGTGCCGCAGCAAACCGCGTACATCGTGGAACGCCTGGGCAAGTACCACAGCACCATGAGTCCCGGTTTGAACATCATCATCCCTTTTGTGGACCGAATTGCCTACAAACACACCTTGAAAGAGGTGGCTGCGGACATTCCGGAACAAGTGTGCATCACCAAGGACAACGTTCAGGTAGCGGTGGACGGTGTTGTTTTCTACCAAGTTATGGATCCCAAGTTGGCGTCGTACGGCATCAGCAACTTCATGTTTGCCGTGGCGCAGTTGGCCCAAACCACCATGCGTTCGGAAATCGGTAAAATCGTGTTGGACAAGTGCTTTGAGGAGCGCGGAAACATCAACGTAGCGGTGGTTGCCGCCATCGACGAAGCCGCCGCCGGCTGGGGCGTGAAGGTGCTCCGCTACGAAATCAAGAACATCACGCCGCCGCAAACCGTTTTGATGGCGATGGAAAAGCAGATGCAGGCGGAGCGCGAAAAGCGCGCCACCATTCTGTACTCCGAAGGCGAAAAGCAGAGTGCGGTGAACGTAGCGGAAGGCCAAAAGGAAAAGGTGGTCTTGGAATCGGAGGCCTTGCGCCAGCAAGCCATCAACCAAGCGGAAGGTCAAGCCGCGGCCATCATTTCCGTGGCCGACGCCACCGCCGAAGGCATCAAAAAGATTGCCGACGCCATTCAATCTCCCGGCGGGATGGAAGCGGTTCAGTTGCGCGTTGCGGAAAACTTGGTGGAGCAATACGGCAAACTGGCCAAAACCACCAACACCATGATTCTGCCCGCGAATTTCGCCGACATGGGCTCCATGATTGCGGCCGCGATGTCCGTGGTGAAATCCAGCGGAAACGGTGCGTCGAATACCGGCACCTCCATGCCCACAACCCCAGGAAAATCAGCGAAGTAAATGGAACCCTACATCCTTTGGCTGGCCGCCGGCCTCTTGCTGATGGCCCTGGAAATGGCCTCCGGCGCCTTTGTGCTTCTGCCCATTGGGCTGGGTGCGGCGACCACCGGAGTCTTGGTGTGGTCGGGTGTTCCCATCAACCTCAGCGTGCAGTTGGGACTTTTTGGGGTGTTCTCCGTGGTGGCCTTGTGGCTGCTGCGTCCCCTCCTCAAGCGCTGGCTGCAGCACGCTCCCGATTCGTACAACGAACACGCCGGCCAAACGGTGGTGGTGGAATCAACCATCACCCACGCGGCCAGTGGCAGCACCGGAACGGTGAAGTACCGCGGTTCGTCGTGGCAAGCCCGTGCGGCAGAACCCGAGCAATCGTTCGCGCCCGGCAGCACCCCACGCATCGACTCCGTGGACGGAATTGTCTTGGTGCTGCGCAACTGACCAGTAGGCCCGTTTGATGAACCCAGCCCGGCCTTCGGCCGGGCTTTTTTGTACCCCGCCGCCGCCGCGCACCGCCTTAAATATCCCTGTAAAATACTGATTTTGAATTAATTGGAAAATTACTCAATGGAATGAGTAATTTTACTCAATGGATTGAGTAATTTTTTATCAACTTTGAGTAATTTTGTAACTCAATGAATTACAGACGTAAAGAATACTATCTTCTGGAGGAGCGCATGCGTCCAACCGAACCCAACCGCATTCAAATGGTGGTGGGTCCGCGTCAAGTGGGCAAGACCACCCTGGTGCTTCAATGGCTCCGCACGGTTCAAGAGCCCAACAACCTGCGCTACTTCACGGGCGACGCCCAAATAGGTGGCAGCTGGATTGAAGGAGCTTGGAACGCAGCACGCATCGCCAGTCGGGCCGATCAAGCCACCCAGTACCTTGTTTTGGATGAAATCCAAAAAACACCTCGTTGGAGCGAAGTTGTCAAACGTTTGTGGGACGAAGACCGCGCACAGGGAGTAGACGTCCGCGTTGTGCTTCTGGGCAGCGCCCAACTTCTTTTGGACAAAGGTCTTACGGAAAGTTTAGCCGGACGCGGCGAGCGAATTCACCTGAGTCACTGGCGCTACACCGAAATGAACGAAGCCTTTGGCCTGTCGGCGGAAGAATACGTTTGGTTCGGTGGATATCCGGGCGCCATGGATTATTGGACCGACGAATCCCGATGGAAAACCTACGTGCGCGAAAGTCTGGTGGAAACGGCCATTACCCAGGACGTCCTGATGATGCACCGGGTTTTGAAACCAGCCCTGCTACGGCAAACGTTTGAAATGGCGCTTCACTACGCCGGACAAACCTTATCCATCACCAAAATATTGGGACAATTGCAGGACGCGGGCAACACCACCACGCTGTCTGAATACCTCAATTTGCTCAACCAAGCCCAAATCATCGCGCCGCTCCACAAATACGCCGGTGCCTATGTTCGGAAAAGAGCATCGTCGCCCACCTTCCACCTGTACAACCCAGCCATTCGGAATGCCTACCGGCCGGGAGGTCGACTGGACTTACGAAACGCGCCCAGCCTGTGGGGTCGGGCCGTAGAAATTGCGGTAGGGGCGCATTTACTGAGTTACCAATCGCCCGAATTCGAGGTGACCACCTGGCGCGAAGGCGATTTTGAGGTGGACTTTGTGGTGAAAACACCCCGTGGACTCTTTGCGTTGGAAGTAAAGTCCGGTCGAGACAAGGCCTCGGGATTGACTCGTTTTCAAGAACAATTCAACCCCACGCAGACGCTTTTGGTTGGTCCGGGCGGTATTCCCTGGCAAGACTTCCTCCACCTGGAACCGGCGGACTGGGCGGTGTGAGCGCTTAGAGCCTGTGGACTAAAGCGGACGACTCCAGCGCGCTGGGCCGAAAAGGTCAAAAAAGGCCGCAGAACGGTTACAACTCAAAAGCAAAGCCGCGTTCCATCAGGAGCGAGTAGCGCTGCGGATCAAAGCGGTAGAGTCGTGCCGGACGGTGGCGCACGGCGTGCTGGGTTTTCTCCAGCGGCTGCAGCAGGTTCATGGCCAAAATCTTCTTGCGGAAGTTGGCTTTGTCGAACTGGGTGCCCAGAATGGCCTCGTAGAGGAGCTGGAGCTGGGCTAAGGTGAATTCCTCCGTGAGAAGCTCAAATCCAATGGGTTGGTGGCGTATGCGGTGCTGCAAATGGCTGAGGGCCACCTCCACAATGCGGGCGTGGTCAAAGGCCATGGTGGAAATCTTGTCGATGGGAACCCACTGCGCCTGGCTGGCCCAACCGCCCGGTTTGGGGGCGTATTGGCGGATGTCGATCAAGGAATAATAGGCGACGGTGACTACCCGGCCCATGGGGTGTCGGTCCACCCGACCGAAGGTGTGGAGCTGCTCCAGGTAGATGTCCGGAAGGCCGGTGAGGTCGTGCAGAACGCGCAAAGAGGCGGCGTCGGTATCTTCGTTGGGGTGCACCAAATCTCCCGGCAAGGCCTGAAAACCCTGGTACGGATTGGCGCCGCGCTCAATCACCAAAATCTGCAGGTCTGATCCGTCGAATCCAAAAACGACGCAGTCCACGGAGATGCCAAAGTGAAAAAAGGAATCCAACCGCTCGCGTTCGGCGGCCAGCGTCAGGGCTTGTTGGGGGTCGTGGAAGGCGCTCATGGCGAATTAGCGAAGTTTAAAAGTAACTGATTCTCCCGGGGCAGCGGCGTGCGGAACCACCCAGGCCCGATGCGTTCCGGTTAAAGGAAGCTCCTGGCCCGCTGCACTGTAGCGCGCCAAGTCCCGTGCGGAAACCCGAATCTCGGCCGTTTGTAAAGCTCCCGGCTCCACAACCACCTGGGCATAACCCACCAGGCGTCGGCCCGGGCTCACCCCTTGGCCGTTGGGCGCCATGGCCGCATACACCTGCGCCGTCTCGACGGTTCGAACGCTCCCGGAATTCTTCAAATCCACCCGAAAAACGACTTCCTGCTCCTTCGAGGTGGCGTCGGACACGACCTCCGCAAAGGGAACGCCGTATTCAACCGTGCTGTAGCTCATTCCGTAGCCAAACGGATAGGCCGGTGCGTTGGGAAGATCCGTCCAGTGGGACCAAAAAACCTCCGCCTGGGGACCGGGACGGCCCGTGGTGTACTGCCCCGCATAAGTGGGAATCTGGCCCACCGACCGCGGAAAGGTCATGGGCAACCGCCCCTGCGGCTGCGCCTTTCCGCTCAACACCTGCGCCACGGCATTTCCGGACTGCGACCCCGGCTGCCAAACCCACAGGAGCGCGCCCAACTGCGCCCGCAAATCGTCCGGCAGCAGCAAGGGGCGTCCGGCGAAAACCACCGCCACCGTCCGCGGCTGCACGCGCAGAACGGCGCGCAAAAATTCTTCCTGCAATCCGGGCAAATTGGGCAACGCCCGACTGCGCCCTTCGCCGGAGAGCAAGCCGTGTTCGCCTACGGCGACCACGGCTACCTCGGCTTGGGCGGCCGCCCGAAGGGCGGCGGCCCAACCGGAGGTGTCTGTGGAATTGATCGCCAATTCGGCGTGAAACGCCTCCGTTCCCGTCCAGCCGACCGGTCCCCGACGGGTCACCAAGCGGTCTTGCCAGAGGGGGCGCAGGCCTTCTTCCAGGGAGACGGCCGAGTTCGGGGTTGCCTGCGCGCGCCAATTGCCCAACGGACCGTTTTTCTCTTGCGCCATGGGGCCCACCAACGCCACCCGCGTTTGGGTGGAAAGGGGCAACAAAGAGCGGTTTTCCAGCAAAACAAAGGATTTGATGGCCGCTTCCAGGGCCAGTGCCGTGGCGTTTTCGGGTGCTGGGGACGGCGTCGCGCTGCGGGCCGCGGACGCAGCGGACGAGGCTGGCGCCGAGCGCTTGGTGCTCGTGCTGCGGCCCTTGGCACCCTTGCTGCCGCCCAGGGCAACGTTACCACCCTTGCCGCGGAACTGCTGCAGGTAGTGGGCGTCCATCAGGCCCAACGAAAATTTCACGCGCAAAATGCGTCGAACCGCGTCGTTCACCACGGATTCAGAAACCTTGCCGGAGCGCACCAGCTCCACCAAAAACTGGGTGTAGCCCGACGACTCCATGTCCATGGAGCATCCCGCATTCGCGGCCAACTCGGAGGCGTGCCGAAGGTCCACCGCGTGGCCGTGGGCCACCATTTCCACGATGGATCCCCAGTCCGACACCACAAAACCCGGAAACTTCCAGGCGTCGTTCAAAATGCGCGGCACCAGTTCCGGATGGGCGGTGGCGGGGGTTCCGTTGACGGTGGTGAAGGCGTTCATGAAGGTGGACACGCCGGCGTCCGCCGCCGCCCGGAAGGGCGGCAAAACGGTGTTCCACAAGGTGTAGTCCGAAAAATCCACCGTGTTGTAGTCCCGACCGCCTTCCACAAATCCATAACCCGCAAAGTGCTTGGCGCAGGCGGCCAGTGCGCCCGGGCTCTTCAGGCCGCGCGGCAAATCTGCCCCCTGGAAACCTTGAACGCGCGCTTCTGCCGCGCGCGCACCCAGCCAGGGATCCTCGCCGGCGCCCTCCATGACGCGGCCCCACCGGGGATCGCGAGACACGTCCACCATTGGCGCAAAGGTCCAATTCAAGCCGTCGGCCGTGGCTTCCAGGGCCGCCGCGCGCGCCGTACGGCGCATCAAATTCAAATCCCAACTGGCGGCCTCGCCCAAAGGAATGGGGAATTGCGTGCGGTAGCCGTGCACGACGTCGGAGCCAAAAAGCAAGGGGATGCCCAGGCGTGTTTCCGCGACGGCAACGGTTTGCAAGGCCCGCACTTGGCTGGGACCTTGGACGTTGAGGACGGAGCCCAAGCCGCCGGCGCGCAAGAGGCGCACCTTGGCGGCGGCGTCCGTGGCGGTGGGCTGCGGGCCGGTGGCGTCCCAAAAACCGTTGTACTGGTTCATTTGGCCCACTTTCTCTTCGAGGGTCATCATCGCCAAAACCGAATCAATGCGCGCGTCGACCGGTTTAATCTGGGAAAATGCGGGAACTGAAACGGCTAAGGTGCTGACAAACAGCACTCCACCAAAAAATACGCGACAATCTTGAATTTTGGAGCGTGTCATGGAGTCGTCGGGCAAAAAAAAATTAAAGCGGCTGGTAGGTGAAGGAGCGGATGACCACCTCGTAGGTTTGGCCGCCGGTGGGGCCTGCGTTTTGGTCCTGCATCAGCCAGAGGTTCATGCGCGCGTTGGTGGTGGCGCCTGGCGCGGGAATGATGATGGGAGCGCTGGTGATGCCGCCTTCCTGCTTCACACGGGCCGGATTGTTGAGATCAAATTTCCACGTGGCGATGACGTTGTTGGCCGACTTCGGCCCCAGGTAGCTGGTCCACGTGATTTCCTCCGGTGCCCAGCGAAATTCGTGGGTGGTGGGTTGCGTACGCGCTGCCTCCGGCAGCGCGTGGCCGCGCGTGCGTTCCGGATAAAAGCTTCCAAACCACACGGGCTGCACGCTGGTGTGCAAGGTGTTGTTTTGGTTGGGGTTGCCCCATCGGCTGACCTCAATGTCCACCTCCGAGTTGGCTTGCGTCTGCAGGGTGTTGTTGTCCCAGGTGAACAGGCCCAAAACGGTGTTGGTGGGGATGTCCACTTGGTTCGGTTCGACTTCCCACGTGTAGGTGCCGTAGCCTAAATTTTCGTTGGAAATGACCTCGCTGCAGTACCAGCGGCCGTCGAGCTGACGGATGTTGAGGTGCAGATAGCCCAAGGAATCCGTGTACGCGCTGTACAAATCCTTGCTGAAGTAGTTGGGGCCCGGGCCAAACAGCTCCTGCCCGCCCTTCACCGTCCACGTTCGGCCGGAAAAAACCAGCTGGTCCCCACTTCGGCCCATGGGCGGAGCCAGGGTTTCCAAGGCACAACTGGGCAGCAACAAGGCGGAGAGGGCGGCGCTTCCCGCGAGAAAGAATCGACGAAAGGTCATGGTTTTAGGGGGCTACAGGTGCGTCAAAGGGGTCGGTGAGGCGTACGATGCGGATGCTGTGGATTTCAACGACGCCATCGGCCTCAAACTGCAGCAAAAACTGCTTGATGTTTGACGGATCCGTCTTCATTTCGCGCCAGTTGAAGGCCGTCAACGGCAACCGAATGGCCCGGTAGTCTGAGCCGACGGGTCCGTTGAGGATGCGGTCTGCGCTCATGCCCATCCAGGCCTGGCGGCCGCTGTAATCCTCCAATCCAAAGGCCCACGGAAAGGACTTCACCGGCTGTCCTTCCGGCACGCGCACCACCAACTCTACCGCAGCCACGTCCACAATGGGCCCCAAGTTCTTGCCGCTCCACTGATCCCAGCCCACGCCCAGTCCCACCCAGGGGCAACCGCCTCCGGGCTTGTTCCAGTTGATGAGGTAGGTGTTTTGTGCGGTCAATTTCGCTTTCAAACACGCGGCAGTTCCGGCCGTCCAAAAAGCATCTCCCGCAGGCCCTTGCAGCACCGTCAGCGACGCAAAGCCGTTGATGTGTTCGTACTGGTTGTCTGGATTCACGGCGTCGTACAACCCACGCAAACCCTGCACTGGCGCGGGATCCAGCACCACGGTGCGCAACGCAGGCTCCTCGCCCCGGTTGCGCGTGCGGCCCGTATCGGCCAAAAATCCTGTTTTTATGTTGACTATTGGGTCGGGTAAGTTGACCGTTGTGCGCGAGGAAGCAAACCCGTCAGTCAATATACCACACCCATCGGCTGATTTATCAAACCGAATGGACAACATTTCGGCCGGCTTTTCAGCCGTCGCATCCCTTTTCCCGACGGTCCCCAAACCGTGCGCGGAGGCGCTGTAGGTGCCGCAAATTAAGGCCAAAAGGCCGCAAAACAAAGGCGCGCGCATCACAATTTAGCGGGGGAGTTCAACGAAAACAAAAGCGCGTCTGCGTCGCACTCAGCGTAGCCGCTTGAGGGATTTGCCAGAAACAACACCGATACTTGATGCAATTTGTGCGGCTCGTGAATGCCGTTGCCAACCGACGATGCCGGCGCTCCGTTGATCAGGGTGACCAAATCGCTGTACTTCAGGGACTCCAACTTCCAGTTTGCGCCGGGCCGGATTTCGACCGCCCACAAATCCTCGTTGCTGGACTGGTAGACGCCGTCGCCGTTGTCGTCCTCCCGGAACTGCAGGAGTACGATGCCGTTGCTCAGGCCGGCTTTTTGCTTGAAAATGCCGTTGAAATAGACCTTGGTGGCGTCGGTGGGGAGGCCAAAGCCGTCCGTTGCGTTGAAGTCGTCGGCAAAAAGATCCAGCATGCCAATCAGCCAATCCCAAGCGACTGCGCCGCCCATGCGGTAGTAGGAGCTGCCTTGGGCGCGGGGCGCTTCGTTCACCGTGGTGAATTTCATGTTGGCGCCGGTCTGGAGGAAGGGGGTCCAGTGCGTTTCTATGGCCGGCGCGTCAAACGCATCCAGCACGACGCCTTCCAGCGCACGCGTTCCGGTCACTTGGACGGTGGTTTTCAGCGTATCCGTCTGTCCGGGCCACCAAAGCTTGACGTTGCACGGCTCCGCCGCAAACGTGGGAAACTGCGTGGTCTGACCCTCCCACGTGGCGTTTGCGGCATTCAACTCCTTGGACTTGCCCTCCAGGCGCCAGCGGGAACCGCTGGCGGTGCCGCGCACCTCCAGCACCCAATCCGCCGTGATGGACGTTTTGGCGGTGAAGTGCACCGTTTGGCCGGCCCCAAAGTCCACCGTTGCGGCGGACACTTGCAGTCCTTCGCGCACGGCAAAATTGCCGTACAAATCTTCCAAATTGGGGCCGTCGGGGGTCAGATTGCGTTCGCAAGAAGCGAAAACAAGGCCTGCGGCCACCAGAAGGGCTCCTGCGTGCCCGCTGTTGAAGCGACGGGCGGCGGTTCGTGTCTTTTTCATGATGAATGCGTTCAGAAGGCTGAAATTCAATTAAAACGACTGGATGTAGGCCACAAAGGCGGACGAAAGGCTTGGACCGGCCACCGCCTCGGAGGACGTGCGGTTGGCCATCCAGCCGGCCACCAGCTGGGTCTTGTCGAACGGTTGGTAGGTCAGGGAGGCGACGGGGAGCCACTCGCGGTAGTTTACCTCGGCCCCGACGAAGTCCACCACCTGGTTTTGGGCGTCGCGTACGGATTGAAAGGCGTAGCCGGTGCTTTGCACGGTCCACAGTCCGGCGTCCAGGCGCAAATCATTGCGCAAGCGGTAGCCCACGTTGGCCTTGAGCCAGGGCTGGCTCAGCGCGTAGTTGGGGATGTTCTCGCCGGCGTCGGTACGCCAGGTGCGCTGCCAGCGGAGCAGGGCGCGCACGCTCCAGTTTCTGTTGGACCAACCGCCCAGGGCGTCCAGGCGCGCGAACTGCGTGAGCGCGGCGGTGCCTTGGCCGCGAATCTCGCTGGCCCAGTCTGCTTTCAACTGGAGGTTCCAAGGTCCCAAGGGTTTGCCCGCCAGCGAGTGGGGGGTGGGATTCCACTCCGCGGACAGGCCGCGTCGGTTGGGGGTGGCCACGCCAAAGGGATCCATCGTGAGGTAAACCGACGGTTCCGCGCCCAAGGTGGGGTTCCACGCGGTGCGGTACAGGCTGGTTTCCCGATGCAGGTCCATCAAATTGGCGGTGCGGAGCATGCGGTCGTTGCCGGTGCGGGAAAACGACCCCGGAACGTTGGTGAGGTTGTAGGCCGTGGTTTGGGCCGACGGGCTGAAGAAGTCGGGCCCGATGTCCCGGTAGCCCACGGACCACCGGCGCTGTGCGCCGGACAGCGTCACGTGGTAGAAATAATCGCCCTTGGCGGGAGCATTGGCTAGGGCCCACTCGGTGCGGGAAATTCCGCCCTCTCCTTTTAATTTGAGGCCCCGGTTGTTGAGCGCCCAGCCGGCGTCCAAGGTGGCCACGGCGTTGCGGTAGAAGAGCGTGGCGGCGCTGGTTCCGGGCACGTCCTGCACCAAAACGGCGTTGGCCCCCACGAAAAAGGTTTTCCAAGTCAAAGCGGTGCGGCCGCCGCTGGCCCACTGCTCGGTTTGCGCTCCGCCCAAAGCCGGGCGCAGTCGGAACGCAAAAAGGTTGGTCTTGTGCGACTCAGGGCCTTTTTTGTAGCGAAGCCCCCACTCCACCGACGCTCCTTGGGTGCGCCAGGTGCCGTCGGGGTTCATCCAGACGTCGTTGCCGGGCAGGGCGCGCTGGAACAGTTCCAGAGACGGAAGGACGTCGCCCGCTTGCAGCAGAGGCGCCGTGCGCTGTAGGGTGAAGGGCGTGAGCTTGTAGTCTAGATCACCTACGGCGTACCGAAACCGGTTGTTGATGAGGCCTTTGACGGTGAGTTGGCGGACGTCAAACGAAACGCCGGATCCCCAAAAACCGCCGTAGTCGTTGCGCACGCGGATCATGGCCTGCACTTCGGTTTGGTCGTTGGGACGGACGTTCATGCCCAGGTCTGCCAGCACGTGGCCGCTGTTTTCGCGGGGCAAGGTGGTGGTGTCTCCGGCCAGACGGAAGCCGTCTGCGGTGTACGCCGCTCGGGTGTGGCCGTTGAGGGAGAACTTGGGGCGCCAGGCCGTTCCGGCTGCGCCGGGCGCATTTTGCGCTTGAACGGGCAACAGTCCGACGGCCGCAGCAGCCAGGGCCAATCCTATTTTTATAGAGCTCATCATCAAAAGAATAACTTCAATTCAACAGTGGTTTCGGTGCCTCGGAAGGCGTCCAATTCAAAACTCCGGTCCGCAAATCCGAAGGCTTTGTGGCGGAAAAAGATTTGTGCGTTGTCTGCGGCCCAGCAATCAAAACCCAGACCCAGGGCCCATCCGCGTTGGTCGATGGGACGTCCGGTGGCGTTGTAATTGGTTTTGAGGCTGCCCAAGGTGGCGTCGGCACTGGCGCAACCCACCCACGTGAATCGGTCGCTGGTCTTGAGGTACACCTCGTTCTCCGACGAATACTGGCGCAACACGGCGTCGGGCCGAACGTACAAAAGCGACGGCTGCAACTGGGCCGAATGCGCGCGGGCCAGGTGGTTGAAGGCGATTTCCGCGTTGCCCACGGGGATGGAATACAGGGCCTGCACTTCCCACTGCGAAAAATGGAGGGGTTGGTCCAACGGCACTTTGAAGTCCAACAGCTCGTAGGTGCTGCGGTACAATACATTGGTGCGTCCGTAGGGGCCCACGGCTTGCGGGAATCCCCAGCGGTAGAAGCGCGAGCGGGTGAGGGCGTTCACCGGATGCCCAAAGGCAAAGGTGCTGCCGCCGGCTTCCCACTGGCGGGTGGCGGAGAAACCGCCCGTCAGAAACACGTGCTTGGTGCGGTAGACGGCGTTTAGGTCTGCGCCAAAGCGGTTGTTGGCGAGTTGCGCAAAGCCCAACAAAGACGGCCCCACGGGATTCAAAACGGCTTGGCTGCCGGCCTGCCCGGCGGGAATTTGGTTGACGGCCGCTTCCTGTACGGATCCGTTCACCGCCGCACTGGCGTTGTTGACAGCGCCCGGGTGCAGCGCGTGGCCGTGGAACAGCAACTGCCAACGCGTTCCCAAGCGTTTGGCCGCGCGCATTTGCGCCACCAGTCCGCCGCTGGAACCGTTGTCTTCCGAGTAGTAGTAGCCGTAGCCGCCTTCGGCGGAGGCCGTCCAGCTGCCGCCGGTGTAGGACAGCTTGCCGGTGGCCGTTCCGGAACCGAAGGGCTGGGTCAGCAAGGTGTCTTGGTAGCTGCGCTGCTGCATGGACTGCGCGGAAAACAGCAACTTGCCCAGCGGCAGTTGGTACTGCCCGCCCCAGGCACCGTTGGGCCGTCGGTCAAAGCCGCCGTTTTGCTCGTTTTTGCCCACCAAAACCTTTACTTTTTGGCCGTACGGAAGACCCGTCCAGTCCACCACACCGCCCGCAAAGGCGCGCTTGCCCCAACGCATTTCCTGGTTGACGCTTCCCGCTTCAATGTAGCGCTTGTAGCGCGCAAACGGCGTGGTTCCAATGGGGTCCCACGGGTTGCGGTCGAACAGCATGTAGCGGTTGTAGCCGGTGTAGGCGCCCATCGTGAGGTCCGTCATTTCCTCCCAGTGGATGCCGCCCAGCTTCACGCTCAGGGGTCCCAAAGCCGTGGGCAGGGTGGCGTACACGTTCATGCCCAGGTTGAGCAACAGGTGTCCGCCCAAATCTCCTTGCACGCCGTAGGCCGGACGCCCGGGGTTGTCCAAGAATTGAAAGGCAAAGAGGTCCATGCCAAAGGTGGCACCCGGCCGGGTCTTCCCGGTGATGTTCACCATCAAGGTGGGGAGTTGGCTGTCGTCTCCCACAAAGAACTCACGCGGAAGCATTTGCCCGGTGGGCAGGTAGGCGTAGTTCCCCGGCAGGTGGCGGTAGGTCATGAACTGCCGGAAAAAGCCATTCGCGTTGAGGGTTCGCAAGCGCGACGGTTCCATTTTGGGGAAATTCCCCACGGGATCCGGCTCCAAGAAGATGATTCGTTTTTTTTCATCGTCCAGGACGTTGCGGGTGGCGTGAAGCACCGCCGTGTCGGCTCTCTTGACGACCTCCCGGTCCATGGGATAAGCGGGTGCAGGCGCCTGTTGGCCCCACAGTGCGGCCGGTGCGGCCAGGACAACGGCAAGTCCCGCGGCTCGGGTGGCTAAATGTTTAAAATACTGGAACATCAGTCTAAGCGGTTGATGGTTTCCCAATCCACCCACGTCCGCGGGCGGGCGCCGGGCGGGCGCGGGTTGATCCAAAGAGGGGCGTTGGCGTAGGCCACGTAGCCGTTGGGGCCTTGGGCCACCACTACGATGCGGTACGCGCCGGGAACGGTCGGCGCCTTGAAGGTTACTACAGGTTGTTCTGCGGTGAGGCGCACGCGTTTGCGCAACAAAGTTGCGGGCTTGGATTCCACGTCGCCACCGGCCTTGATGTCCGTGCTTTCCGGAACCAATTCCAGCCAAAATTGGGCGTTTTCCGGCCATGTTCCGCGCACCCGGACGCTGCGCGGGGCCCCGGCCTCTGCGCGGTAAAACAGGGAATCCAGGCTTTCAATGGAAACCTGCGGGCGCTCTTGGCGCGCCTCGAAGGTGCGGCCCGTCGTTCCACCCCCAGCTTTGGTGCGTTGGTCCAAGGGCGACGGCGCCGCTGCGTCCGCAAAGGCTTGGGCGCGTGCGTTGGCCAAGCGCCAACCGTTGCCCACGGCCACCAACGCTTCGGTGGGCTCCCCGCGCTCGGAAAACAACCCGTACCAAGACGAGGTGGTCTCCTGCTTCTGGCCCCACAAAAACACATACGAGCCCATGCACGCGGCCTCGCTCAAAATCTTTTCCGCAAACCGACGCCCGTAGGATTCCGCTTTTTGGGCGCTGGACTGCTCCAAAGGCGCGCCCCACGGAGCTTTCGCCACTTCCCAGTGCCCGTTGGGGCCCCACTCCGTCACCATGTAGGCCTTGTCCCAACCGTACTTCTTCAGCATGCCGGGGAGCCGGTCGATGTCCGCGTAGGTGTTCACCGAGTAAAAGTCAATATTGGGGCAGCGCGTTTTGATCAAGAACACCTCGTTGCTGTCCAGTCCGGCCGTCACCGTGGTGGTGGGGTGGTTGGGGTCCAGCTCGTGAATCATTTTGGCGATGTCCTCCACGGCGTACCAAACGTCGGTATTGGTGTAGAACAAATCTACTTCGTTCCCGACGCCCCAGCACAGGAGCGCGGGGTGGTCTTTCAACCGCAAAACGGCCTGCCGGAAGTTCTCTTTCTGCGAAGCCACGCGGTCTGCGTTGCTGTAGTCAAATCCGTGGCGCTCGTGCTGCAGCCACAAGCCCATCATGACGGTGAGCCCGTGCTTTTGCGCCTCGTCCAAAATCCGCTCGGCGTCTTCCAGGCCCCACGTGCGCAACGAATTGCCGCCCAAGGCCACAATTTGGTCCATGTGGACGGACCCGCCGGCACCGTTCACGTAGTAGGGCTGCCCGCCGCGCACCAACTGCCAACCACCGTTCGGTGTCTGCTGCACACTTGTTGGGACCGGCTGAGCCTGCAACAATCCTCCACCCAACGCACACGCAGCGAACAAAAAGGCTCGTTTTGCGTTAATAATACAAGGATTTACCCGCAGAATAAATCGGCGCAAACCGGCATGAATAGGACTTTTTTGCATGGTGCTGGTAAAAATCTTGGGGCAAGTTATGGTAACTTTAACAATTTCTTATTAGTTTCGTCCTGAGTTTTTGTAAATAGTACCATTATTCACAAAACCAGTCGGCAAGGATTCATTCTTTGCGCTCGCGATCGCTTCATCCTGAATTCAACCCATCTCTATAAATATAACCCAAAACCATGAAACAACTCCTTACCACTGCTCTGGCGGTTGTTGCGGTCGCTTTGTCCGCTCAAACCACCAACGTCACCTTCCAGGTGGACATGAACGACTACACCGGTTCTTTCACCACACCGGAAGTCAACGGCACCTTCAACTCTTGGTGCGGCAACTGCAACGCCATGTCGGATCCCGACGGCGACGACATTTGGACGGTCACCTTGCCTTTGGCTACCGGTTCCACCATTGAGTACAAATTCTCCCACGACGCATGGACCGGTCAGGAACAAAACGACCCGACTGCGTCTTGCACCAACGGCAACACAACCAACACCAACCGTGTATTGGTAGTGCCTGCAACGGCCATCACCTTGCCAGCAGTTTGCTGGGGTTCTTGCACCGCTTGCACGGGAACTGCTACCACGGCGAACATCACGTTCCGCGTGGACATGAGCGAATTCAGCGGCACCTTCACTACGCCTGAAGTGAACGGTACGTTCAACGGCTGGTGCGGCAACTGCGCGCCTTTGACCGACGCCGACACCAACGATGTTTGGGAAAAGACCGTTAACCTGGCCATTGGCGACACCATCGAATACAAGTTCAGCGCAGACAACTGGGCCGTACAAGAGCAAAACGACCCCAACGCTCCTTGCACCAACGGCAACGCCACCTACACCAACCGCGTGTGGATCGTAACCGGTGACACCACCCTTCCCGCCGTCTGCTGGGCTTCTTGCTACATCTGCGGCTTGGGCACGGAAGAAAACACGGCTGCTTTGTTCACCTTGACCCCCAACCCCAGCGCGGACGTTGCGGTGTTGAACGCTACCGAAGCCGGTACTGTTGAAGTAGTGAACGTTGCCGGTGCTGTTGTGGCCCGTCAAGCAGTAGTTGCCGGTGAAAACCGCATCGAAACGTCTGTCTTGGCCAACGGTATCTACACCGTGCGTTGGACCAACGGCCGCGAAAGCTCTGCTGCGCGCCTGGCGGTTCGCCACTAATTCAATTGCCATTGGGAAGTCCCGCGGGTGCGGCGGGACCCCGGGGCCCCCCCCCCAAAAAATTTTTTTTGTGGGTTTTTGGTAAAAAACCATTCGCCGAACCGCGCGGACAAGGGGGTTT
>JAXITR010000015.1:0-38549 GCA_034679985.1 Cryomorphaceae bacterium | reverse complement strand
TTTACAGCTTGTTTGAACACGTTGTTCCCGGTGCCAGCTAACAAACTCCAACTTTGTAACTCCCGCATCCCGGGTCGGTTTCCCCGGTTGGGTTTCCATAAAAATGTTTGTGGCGCCGCTGGCCGGCGGCGCCTCACTCTTTTTTCTGAAACCCATCCGGCTTAAGCAGCCAAGGGATGCTGGATTAAATACGTTGGAGTTTTTTAGCGGGCAACGGAAACCATGTGTGCAAACATGCTTTCAAAAAGCGCTATTCCATCGCTGTTGCCCAAATCGCTGTCTACAGCGCGTTCGGGGTGCGGCATCATGCCCATTACGTTGCGGTGGCGGTTCGTGATACCGGCAATGTTTTCGGCGGCCCCGTTGGGGTTGGCCTCTGGGGTAATGGAGCCTTCTTCGGTGCAATAACGAAACAACACTTGGCCGTTGTCGTTCAATTCTTTTAGGGCTTCTTCACTGGCGTGGAAACGACCTTCGCCGTGGGCAATTGGAATTTTGAACACGCCATTTTCCTCTAGGCCCGCAGTAATCGGACTCAAAGGGGACTGCACGCGGAGGTGAACGTTTTTGCAGATGAACTTGTGCGAATCGTTGTGGAGTAAAGCACCAGGAAGCAAGCCGGATTCCGTCAAAATCTGAAAGCCATTACACACCCCCAAAACATAGCCTCCTCGCTCTGCGTGGCGCATGACTTCGCCCATAATGGGAGAGAATCTGGCAATTGCACCGGAGCGCAAGTAATCGCCGTACGAGAATCCACCAGGAAGAACAACCAGGTCAACACCTTGAAGATCGGTGTCTTTGTGCCACAAGGACACCGTTTCAACGCCCATACCCTCACGCAGGGCTAAAATCATGTCTTGGTCGCAATTGGACCCAGGAAAGGTGACTACTCCGCACTTCATGATGCAAAGGTACGCAACCGGCCGTTGCTCTCGCCCAATAGGTTGCACAGACGGTACAACATTCGAGCGCCTACATTCGCATCCCAATCCCCTTCGGAACCGGGCGCAACCTCGTTTAAATCCAAACCGATGATGGTTCTTCCGGAGTCAATAACGGCTTCCACCAAAAACAAAACTTGTTCCGCTTCCAGCCCGCCTGCAACTGGAGTTCCAGTATTGGGGCAGAGTTTTGGATCCAATCCGTCGATGTCAAACGACAAGTATACTTTTTCGGGCAAATCTGCCACGATTTTCGCCACCCGCTGCGCCCATGTTTCTCCGGAGAAGGACGCCTGCTTCATGTCCCGGTCGTAATGAACCACAACGCGGGAATCCGAGGCGGCGTATTCCACCTCTTCTTGGCAATAATCCCGGATACCAACCTGAACCAAGCGCGAGATAAAACCGGTTTGCAGCGCGTTGTACATGATGGAGGCATGGGAATAAGTGAACTCTTCGTACGCTTTCCGCAAATCCATATGGGCGTCTATCTGCAACACCCCAAATGAGCCATGTTTCTTGCCCAATGCGCGCAGATAACCCAAAGGCGTACTGTGATCGCCACCCAGCAACGCAACGAGCTTACCGGCCGTTAAATAGGCCTCGGTTGAGGCCTCTACCCATTCGATCATTTCTTCGCAGGCCTCATTCACCTTCGCCAGGAGTTTTGCACCGCGTTTTCCAACCGAATCTTGCCCCAGCATTTCCAAATACTCCACCGCGCGTTCCCGGTTTCGGTCCGACTTTTCGTGCCATTTGAGCGATAAAGGAGCCATCCACAACCCCATTTTCCATGCTTCTGGTGTACGTGGGTCGTACAAGTCAACCTGGGCGGAAGCCTCCAAAACGGCTGCGGGCCCGCTGGCAGTACCGCTGGAATAACTCACGGTTACTTCCCACGGTACCGGGAAAACAACAACCTCGGCATCGGCTTCGTCGAAGGGCAATCCATACAACGCTTCGGGTGCGGCGAGTCCGTTTGGATCGAATTGTGCGATTTTTTCGTCTTTGGAGTTCATAAACACAAAGGTAGTGGGGTCATTGTACTTGAATGCCCCAAGATTTTGCAAACGAGCGATTTTTCGCATCCACTCCCCGAACGCACATCAGGTACGTACCGTCAGGTGCTTGAAGACCATTGGACATGCGACCGTCCCAGACCAATAAACCACTGCTATCCAACAGTCCTCGGTGCATCAGTTGAAGTATACGCTGACCCGAAGGGGTTGAAATCCAACATTCTGCAATTACGGGCTGAGCCAAATCATGGTATTCTACTGCAGCAGGGGCTCCCCAACGGCACCGATTGTTCCGCATGCGCCATCGGCCATTCTCATTCGGGATAGCAACGATAGTTGGCACCAATCCCGGACTGCCAATTCCGGGAGCGTGGCTCGTCCAAACGAACTGAGTGCTTTCGGGTTCAACCTGATAAACAGGCACCAGACTGTGTCCTTCTGTACTCAATAACCCAAGAAAATGGTTCGATTTTTCGGCATGAAACTCAATCAAAGTTTGACCGTCTGCATCTTCAATTCGACCGATCGCCAAGTCGTCGTTCCAAGGCATTGCGGCAGCACTTTGGTGGAATCGAAAACTGTCCAAATCGGAGAAGTCCGATGCTTTTCGTACCCAAGATTCGCTTAAGGCAATGCACGATTTCGGGGCAATGCACACTCCAGGTTTAGTAAGTATCCGGTACGACAGATCTACCCGGGTGATCGGATCTACAGAAACCACGCGCAAGTCACCCACATTCAACCACTTATCCGATGTGTTGTGCAGCTCCACGTAGCGCGATTCGCCGGGAAGCGGATTGAGCAACAGTTCGGTGATTTTCCAATCCCCGGGTTCTGCTGATTCAGGCCAGCCAACGACCAAAACGGTATCTAAGTCGGTTCCGTCGCAATGTTTTGTACCGCTCCAACGCAAAGATTTTGAGGGAGCGCCGGACCAATCCAGAAGCTCTTCCCAGTGCAGCAACCACGTCCATGGGGAAACGGCCCAAATGCTGTCTGGAGTTATTGAATCAAGAGAAAGACGTGTTTCTATGCGGTTGATGCAGTTCATGGGGTGGCGAAACACCACTTCCAGGGTTCGTTCATCCGCCCACCGCCATTGTCTAATTCCTCCGGTCCTTGCCCCAACTGCCGAATCTGACCCGACCGAAAGCACCCCTGGCGAACTACCGCTAGGAAGGCGGCATACCGACCAGCCAATGGGATTTAAGCAGGTTAATTGCTTCGATTTCGCTTCCCAACTGAAACCACCTTTGGATTTGTCCGCAGGCACAAACCACTCAGGATTGATATGGCTTTGGACCACCGGACGTCGGTATGCATCGCGCAATTGTATCCAACAATAAGAGCTCAATACTTGAATTTTTCCGTGCCAAACCAGCGGCCGAAGTTGAGGGATGAAACCGTTTGAATCTCCCAGAATAGCCACCTCACCGGGCGTCCACCGCTTGGAGCTAAGGGAATACGAATATTGATTTACGGCCAAGGACCAACCCTCCGTCAGAATCGTATCGGATCCGGTGTATTGAACTTCAACAAAATCGACGGAAGGGGCTCCAGGTCGTGTTGGGTCTGGAGCCGCAAGTACTTCCGTAATGCGCCATTGGGTTTCGTTCATTGGCGCCGGTTTGTCCGGCTGAGATTGGCCTACAGGTTCTGGCTTTACGCGGCCAAGAACCGATAGAGGGCCCACGGTGAATCGATTGCGGTTTGAGATTGTGTACACCGCCTTCCAGCCAACGTAACGAGCGGGTTCGGTTGGTGAAAACTCCGTGCTGTCGAGGACAAACCAATTGGAGTCCAGCTTGAAGGCTAAAGTCCAGTAGTTTTGCTTCGACCAAGTTAGCTTCCACGTTATCTCAGAACGTACGTTGCTCAAGATTCCAGGATTGGATTTCGTCCATGTGGTTAAGCTGTTTTTCGAGAGTTTCCCCAGCGAAATGCAGTCATCCGATGCACCAAAACGCACACCCACGCCGTTTCCAGAACCATCTTCCGCAAATCGCATTTCGAAGTAATTCGAGCTGGAGGGGTTGAAATTCAAGACCACCTGTCCACCCCATTCGGCCGGTGGAACGATGGGCGCATCAGCCCACAGAAAGGTTTTGCCCGATGCCGGCGCGTTTAATTGAACACCACTTGCCGTACGCACCGCGTTCGCCGTGTCTCCGTACCAGCGAACAGGTGCCGTATTCCAGGGCCCGGTGCCGGAATCGGACCAAAGCGTATCAGCTGCGAGTAGGAGGGTGATTAGCATGGGGCAAAATTGAATGCATCGATTCCCGACAGTCGGTTCTAAACGTATAAATACGGCTGTCGGAAATCGACCAGAAAACGAACCTGTTTCCGCATTTTTCACCCCTCGAATGAAAATCATTTCATTTAAAAATCAATGGATTAACCGTTCAAATCCCGATAGGCGTATTTAAGTACTTAAAACCGGTTGTCGGATTTCAAAATCGGAATCAACCTCGACTAAATCGGTACCTTTGTCCTCCAAATTCAATTGTTATGCGCGTTGCCGTTGTAGGTGCCACCGGAATGGTGGGGGAACAAATGAGAAAAGTCTTGGTGGAGCGGAAGTTTCCCGTGTCCGAATGGATTCCCGTGGCCTCGGAAAAGTCAGCCGGGCAAACGGTGGATTGCGGCGGGCATCAAGTTGCGGTAGTGACTTTGGAACAAGCCGTTTCCATGAAGCCAGATCTCGCACTTTTTTCGGCAGGCGGAGACGTGAGTTTGGAGTGGGCGCCGCGTTTTGCGGAGGTGGGTTGTGTCGTAATTGACAACTCCAGCGCTTGGCGCATGGACCCGAGTATTGCTCTGGTCGTTCCGGAGGTAAATGCCTCGGTATTGTCTGCCAAAGACCGAATCATTGCCAACCCCAATTGTTCTACCATTCAGTTGGTGCTCGTTTTGAACGCATTGCACCTGCATTTTCCCATCCGCCGCGTGCTCGTTTCTACCTACCAAAGTATAACGGGTACGGGAATGCGCGCCGTTGAGCAAATGGAGAACGAGAGGAACAATATCGACGGTCCGTGCGTTTATGCTTACCCCATCGATCGTAATTGCATCCCGCAATGCGACAGTTTCCTGGATAATGGGTACACCAAAGAGGAAATGAAATTGACCAACGAAACGGTGAAGATTTTAGGGGACGAGACCGTTCGTGTTTCGGCGACTGCCGTTCGAGTACCGGTTATGGGGGGTCACTCCGAATCGGTAAATATTGAATTTTCGGGCGCCGTTCCAACCGTTGAGCAAGTTCGTACCCTATTGGCCTCTTCCCAGGGGATAGTGGTTTTGGATGACCCCGACCGACAGGAGTACCCCATGCCACTTTTGGCCCAAAACAAAGATGAAGTTTTTGTGGGAAGAATTCGCCGCGACGTATCGTGCCCGGAGGCCATTAATCTGTGGATTGTAGCGGATAATTTGCGCAAAGGAGCCGCCACAAATGCCATTCAAATTGCAGAATACCTTATTTCGGCAGGGTTGTTGCCCACAAACTGAACGAACTGCCCGACCAGCACTCAATACCATTAAACCATACTTCAGACGGAAGCTCTTACTCGAATGATCCCATCCCTACGATTTATTTTATCCGCATTTCTTATTGCAGCATCGGTCATGACCCATGCTCAGACCAGCATTCAAGGAAAGGTTGTGGAATCCACCACCCAAGATCCATTGATCAGTGCACAAATTCGTCTGATGTCGTCGGCCTCAATGCCCAGTGCGGATGGAGGAAAACCCACTCCTGTTGCCCAAGTGTTGTCGGCTTCTGACGGCACATTCGTTCTAAAAGACATTCCAAAGGGCTCTTATCGCCTGGTAATCAACTCATTGGGATTTAAGCCCGTGGTTCGCCCGGTCGAAGTAAATGACGCTCCCATCAACTTGGGCAAATTGCCCTTAACCCCGCAAGCACAAGAGTTGCGGGAAGCGAAGGTTGTATCCGACGGTCCCGCCCAATTGAACGGAATTGACCGCAAGGTGTACGATGTCAAGTCCGATTTGCAAGTTCAAGGGGGGTCGGGTACCGACGTGTTGCGTCAAGTGCCCAACGTGGCCATCGATATTGATGGAAATATCGCCTTGCGCGGTCAAGAAAACGTTACCATCCTCATCGATGGACGTCCCGCTTCGTTGCTGGGAATGTCCGGTCAAAATGCATTTGATCGCATACCGGCGTCGTCCATTTCCAAAGTGGAAACCATTACCAACCCGGGCGCTAAGTTTCAAGCCGACGGCACGGGCGGCATCATCAATATTGTCACCACGAAAAACACCAAGTCTGGGTTGAACGGTGATGTCCTTGCAGGGGTTGGCACCCGAAACAAGTACAATGGCGCCGTGAACTTGGCGCAGAAAGTGGGAGAAACGAATTTCTTCTTTAACGGTTCCTGGGACGATCGTCAGACGTTCAGCACCGGAAATACGCTGCGGCTCGTCACTCTTCCGGAAAATGCCTACGTGAGTCAAATCAGCGGTGGCTTAAACCGCAACATTGGCTACACAGCACGCGGAGGTGCTGATTTCAAAATCAAATCGAAACATCAATTCAACCTTTCTGCAGGACTCAATCAAGGGATTCGCTCGGGGTACGATACTACGTTTTATGGCAACTTGAATAAGTTTTGGCCAGACACCACGCACGCTACGCAGTTTGACACCAGCAGCAGCACCAGTTTCAATTGGGACGCGGCTTTGCGGTACGAATACAAGTTCAAGAAAGAGAACTACAAATGGACCGCAGATGTGAGTTTTTCGCAGTCCGAGGATGACCAATTGAACACAAACACATGGGACCTGGGTGAAGGGTACCCCGTCGAGTTGACCCACGGGGCTTATCAGCAGTTTTTCAGCAATTTGGGAGGAGGTAGAAACCTGACTTTTCAAACCGATTCGGAACGACCCATAGGATCCAAAAGCAAGCTGGATTTTGGCATGCGTTCGGCTTATTTTCAACGCGGAACGGATCAGCAAGCACAGCAATTACTCACGCCGTTTAGCAGCACTTTTTTGCAAGACTCTTTGCGTTCGTTCACGACCGATATGAACCAGTGGGTGCACGCGGGATACGCTACTTTTGGTCGTGTTTTTTCCGACCAATGGAAAGCGCAGGTTGGACTTCGCTACGAGCATGCTTTTCTTTCTTTTCTATTGCGCGACGGCTCCCGTATGACGCGTGATTTCCCTGGTTTCTTCCCGTCCGTCTACTGGACGTACTCACCCAAGAAGGGAACCGATTTTCAGTTGAGTTACTCCATGCGGGTGAACCGTCCAGGTCAAGAGAGCCTAAACCCAATCGTCGATTATTCCAATCCCCAAAGCATCCGCAAAGGAAATCCGGACTTGAAGCCGGAGAATACCCATGCTTTTGAATTCAATGCCGTTAAATTCAGCCGCAAAGGATCCATCAGCGGTTCCGTCTACATGAACAACACCACCAATATGTTCAGTCGTTATTTGACGGTGGACAGCAACGGGGCGGTTGTGGTGAGTTGGCAGAATTTCAGCACCCGGCAGCGCTACGGTCTGAGTGCCAATGCCATGGGGCGTTTTGTACCGTGGATGAACTTGCAAGCCAGTGCGGATGCGTACTTCAGCACCATTGACGGCGGTAATTTGCAGGCTGGCCTGCAACAATCTGGATTTGGATGGAACGGCAGATTGAACGCAACCGTGGAGCTCAGTAAGATCCAACAACTGCAAGTTACCTACATGCAAATGGGCGCGGGCCCCACGGGCCAAGGCGTTCGTAAACCGATGGGCGGTATGGACTTGGGCTACAAAGTGGACTTGATGAAGCGTCATTTGAGCATCTCTGCGCGTTTGTCGGACGTTTTCAAAACGCGTCAATTTGGGTTCATTCAAGATCGCCCCGGGGTTTATATTGATTTTGAGCGTTACCGCGAAAGCCGCATTTTCTTCGTCAATGTTCAGTACCGCTTTGGCCAGCAGAACAACGAACGCAAGGGACGCGGAGGACGTCAACCGGGAATGCCGGGCGGTGGCGGAATGGAAATGATGGACCTGTAAAAAATGCAAAAGCCGATGATTTCGATTGGATTAGCGCTTTTGGTGCTTTTGGGAGTGGCCGCTTGGGGCTTTTCAAGCAAGCCCGTTGGGCGATTTGTCGAATCAAAATCAAGTCAATCAGAAATGGAATTGGATACCAATTTGCAGAGCATCGTTGTTGCTTCCGGATGTTTTTGGGGTACTGAATTTTTCCTTCAAAAACTGGAGGGGGTTAAGAGCACTACTGTTGGATACATCGGGGGTCATGTAGAGAACCCCACGTACGAGCAAGTATGTGGCAAAAAAACCGGCCACTTTGAAGCCTGTTTGGTGGAATTTGACCCGAGCCAAGTATCCGTGGAACAGGTACTCCGCGTGTTTTTTGAAACCCACGACCCTACTCAAGAAAACGGTCAAGGTCCGGACATTGGACCTCAGTACCGGAGCGGGATTTTCTATGCCAACGACGAGCAAAAGGCAGTGGCTGAGAAGTTGATTGTATTGCTTGAGGCGAAGGGCTACCGCGTAGCAACGGCCCTTCTTCCGCGAACGAAGTTTTATCCAGCAGAAAATTACCACCAAGACTACTACGACCACAAGGGTTCCGTACCCTACTGCCACGGATACCGTAAACTGTTTTAATCCAGCGCACCATGGAGTACCGGAAATTGGGGAAATCGGGTCTACCCGTAAGCGTACTGGGGTTTGGCACCTGGATCACGTTTGGCAATCAAATTGAACGCAGTACCGCCAAGGACTTGCTTGTAACGGCTTACGACGCCGGCATTAATTTCTTCGACAATGCTGAGGTTTATGCCCACGGCCGAAGCGAAGAAGTCATGGGCGACTTGTTGAAAGATTTGGGTTGGGGTCGGGATACCTATTCCGTGACCAGCAAGGCGTTTTTTGGCGCGGGCGGTCAACTGCCCACGCAGAAAGGCCTGCATCGGAAGCATTTGGTGGAAGCGTGCCATGCAGCGCTCGTCCGGCTGAAGGTTGATTATTTGGATGTCTACTACTGCCACCGTCCGGACAAGTCAACGCCCATCGAAGAGACGGTCTGGACCATGCACCAGCTCATCCAACAGGGAAAGATTCTCTACTGGGGAACGTCCGAGTGGAGCGCGGCGGAGATAGTGGAGGCACACCTGTACGCGCGACAATACCACCTGATTGGACCGGTGGTGGAACAACCGCAGTACAATTTGCTGCATCGAGACAAAGTAGAGGTTGAGTACGCCACCCTGTACGACGGGGTTGGGTTGGGATTGACCACGTGGAGCCCTTTGGCCAGTGGAATTCTTACGGGAAAATACGCTCTGGATCGCGTCGATCAAGCCATGCGCCTTCAACGAGAAGAGTTGGCTTGGCTCAAAGAACGAAATGTTGTGGAGGAGAAACTCCGCACAGCTCAGCAGTTGGCAGAATTCGCTGTGGAACTGGGCGCTACGCCGGCGCAATTGGCCGTCGCTTGGAGTGTTTCCAATCCGCGCGTGAGTTGCACGTTACTGGGGGCCACTCGGGTGGAGCAACTGGAGGAAAATCTAAAAGCACTGGACTTCGTGGAGCGGCTGACCCCCGACGTTCGCGAACACATTGAGGGAATCGTTCAAAACAAGCCGATACCGCCTGCATTCTAAGGCCACACGGCCAGAGCGCAATGTTTACGGGCGAGCGGGTACCGTAAGGGGTTCGCTGGACAGCGAACGAACCAAAGCGCCTTGCGTGAAGGTGGTCCATCGGAATAAAGCCGCGGGGTCTTGCTTCAACTCTGGATTCGTGCCGTAGCCGTCCAGTGTGCGGAAAAGAAGGCTCTTCTCCTTGCGCACGGGAACCGACAAAACGGCCGGCTGGCCTGCCCGAACCACATTAAACGTCAGTACCTCGCCGGCAGCGGCTTTCCCCAGGGCCTCTATTAGTTTCCCGGAATCCACCACGTCGCCCGGTTGCAACCCGGCCCATTCGTCTTTGCCCACCTTTTTTCACGGTACGCAATCCTCCCCGTACGCCGGGTTCCAAACGCAGGTCGTTTTCGCGCCGATCCAGGGGAGAGACGGTTTTCCAAACCTCGACCGTGTCGCGGTAGGTGACGCCCAAAGGCGCAAGCATTTGCGCGTACGGCAAGGCCTGGCGCCCTTCGATGTACTGGGTGAAAAACGCGCGCATTTCGGGATGAGACGCCGCAGCGAATGCATCGTAGAAACCGGCTTCGTCGAAGGGCCGGTTGGGGCCGTATTGCGCATGCAAATCCAATACGACATCGCGGAGGGAGCGAGCGTCGTTGGTCAGACGTCGGATTTCCGCGTCCAAAAGCCACGCGAGAACCGCGCCGCGGTCGTAAACGTGCCCGTACTGCTCTTTATAGCCCTTTTCCAGCACGTTGGTGCTCATCTCGGCAAAGGACATCTTTTCAAACGGAAAACGCTCTCCTGAGCGAATTTTGCCCTCCATCTCCGCCAGAAATTCATTCACCGTTACCCGGCCGCCCTGAAGTCGGATCAAATGGGAGAAATACTCCGTTACGCCTTCGTACAGCCAAAGGTGTTGGGACATGCTGGGGTTGGCGTAGTTGAAATCGTGGATGGCGGGCGCGTGCAGGCCCAATGGAGTAACGATGTGCATGAATTCGTGCACCGCAGAGGAGGCCAGCTGGCCGTCCAAATTCAGATCCGGCAGATCCACGCCAAAATCCCCCAAAAAGTAAAGCGACGACGTGTTGTGCTCCAGCGCACCCAAGCCCTGATCCTTCATGCGCAACAAGGCACGAAGCAGCGCAAGGGGTTTGATGTTTCCGGCCTGCGCGTCCTGAATGGCTTGCCCTACATCGGTAAAATCCGCCACCGTGATCAAAAACGTGTAATTATCCACGGGCAGCACCGGCATGAATTGCGCAACTGCTTGCAGGTCCGCCTCCAACAAAGATTTGAAGTGTGCGGCGTGTTTTTTTCCGCGAAAATCAATGCAAGCGATGGTGACGCGCGTGTTGTTCACCCAAAATCCAGCGGTGTCCGCGGGGGCTACAACGATGGGGTTGTCAATCAAAGCGTGGTAGTTCCGGGCAGACAACGTGGTCAGCGCCGTGGTAGGGGTCGGTGCCGGGCGCTCTTCCAAGAACACAGACCCCTGCTTGGGCGGGTGCCAACGCTGCTGCTTCCACCAGGCGGTCAGAGGCGTACGAGCTTCGGGGCAGGGACGTACTGGTCCACCAGTTAGACGGATGCAGCAATTCCACCACTGCAGAATCCGCCACCCGGCCGTTCGCAAAGCCAAAAACCGCCCCGCCGTTGATCACCGCACCCACCTCGGGGTTGAAGTAGGCACTTCCCGGTTCAAAAATCTTGTTTTTTCGAACCGACTCCTCCATGATGCTCAGTACTCGGTACTGAACCCGTACCGCGGAGCCCTTGATGCTCCACGTGTTATTTTCTTCACGCTGGTGACGCAACTGCTTGCCGTTGGCGTCGTAGGCCGCGAAATCCTCAATAAACCGGCCGTAGTCCAACGTGGCGTAGGTGCCGGGAACCGTCGTTGGGAATTGGTACAGACTTGATTTCCGACCCTTTTCGCCAATCAAACCAGCCCCATTAACCGCATTCCACTCATGCTGCACCAGCACCGAATGATCGTTCGGCAAAACGGTTACGGTGTAGCGATCTTGGGCGAATAAACCGACGGAAACAACCGTCGCCAATGCCGCAAAGCACCATCGGAATGAAGAGTGGGAAATAACGTGTTTCATGCGGTGCAAAAATGCGCTAAGAATTGGTCAAATACGTACGCCTGAGGCAGGCTCTACCGCATTGGATGCAAAAAAGGTTCAATAAGTTGCACGAGCGCCGTTGGAGGATGCTCCTTTTTCACGCGGAGCCTCAGGTTGAACCTCGGAAGACTGCGCTTCCTTGGGAAACTGCGTAAGCCCCTCCGCGGTCATCGTCCAAACCGTCCCCACCATGTCGTGGTCGTACGTGTTTTCCAAATTGGGCACGTCGTCCAGCAAATCCATGGTCGACGGATCCAGGAACAAGCGGTGCCCTGCGGGCAAGTGCAACGTAATCCACACGTGTTGACCCCGGAATTTGTCTGCCCGAGCAATGGCCACCAGGGCGTCCAAATCCAGTGTGCCGTTGGGCCGAATTTCCAAGCCGTACTCAATTCGTTGTGCCCGTTCGCGCGCGCTTCGTCCGCTCGCTCCGCTCGCCATTCGTTCTACCACTACATACGCTCGCTCGCTCGGCTCCGCAGCCACCGTAAAGTCCACCAAATTCGTGAACAGTCGGTCCTTCGTGAAAATCCACTCCCCGTCGGATTCTTCGTTGTCAAAACGGTAGCGCGCTTCCGGCTCCGCTACAGGCGTAAAGTGGGCCACCACGTTCCATTGGTTGATGCCGGCGGGAAGGGCCTCTTGCACCGTTACCACAGACTCCTCTTCAAATTCATGAGCCGTACGCACGCCCCAAAACGAGGCCACCACAACCGCAACCACACTGATTCCGGCCGCTGCCCAACTGGCGGCGCGCAGCCCGGTGTGGCGCCACGGTAGGTTGAACAAAATTCGCGCGCCCACGGTGAAAAGTCCCACCACCGGACCCAACAACAGCATTCCGGTCAACACCATGATGTACGTGCTGCTCAGGCCTTCCGGAGCAAACAACTCCAAAAAGGAATCCAGTTGCTCCGGCTCAATAACCACGTCGTTTACCGTGATGCCGCGGCCAAAAAGGACCACCGTTAAGGCGATGCCCACCGCAATGCTCAAAGCGATGAATACACTGCCTATAATTTTGGCGATAAACTTGAGGATGTAGACCAAAACCTGCCCCGTGCTTTGAACGATTTCATTGGCCACGCGGGCTCCCTGTGATTTGCCCAGCTTTTCGCCGCGGGCAAACCGGTCTACCCGATCGGCCACCCCGTTGAGCTCATCCTCAACCGTTTTTTGGATGTTTTTCCAGTTCACTTTTTCGCCGCGCATGCGCAGTCGGTCCGACGTAGTACGCGCCGGCGGAACCACCACCCAAAGAATCAGGTACAACCAAACGCCCAATCCGCCCAAGAAAACGGACGCTCCCCACAAAAGCCGAACCACCACCGGGTCTACGTCAAAGTAGGCAGCCAAACCGCTGGCAACGCCGCCCACCACGCGGTCGTCCGCATCGCGGAACAAGCGTTTCTTGCTGGACTCCTCAGCGCCCAACGGCTGCCAATCTCCAGAAATACGTTCGCCTTCTGCGTCGCCACCGGCAAAATCTTCCGGCGCGCCCATGGTGGCCACCACGGCGTCTACTTCCGCGAGGTTGATGACCTGTTTCCCGAGGTTCAAGTTTGCCGTGAACAACTCCGCAATACGCCCCTCAATGTCCGCTAGAATTTCTTCTTTTCCAGGCGTTTGCGCCAGCTGAGCCTCCAAGGCGCGCAGGTAGGCGTTCAGGCGTTGGTACGCATCTTCGTCCAATGCAAATCGCAGTCCGGCCAGATTGATGTCGATGGTCTTTTTCATGATTCGGTCGAATTAAAGGGTGTCTACGGCTTGGGTAAAAGCCGTCCATTCGCGTTCCAACTGGGCGAGAAACGCTTCGCCGGCGGGGGTAATTTGGTAGTACTTCCGGGGAGGACCGGACTTGCTCTCCTCCCAACGGTACGACAACCACCCGGCATTCTTCATGCGGGTGAGTAGGGGGTAGAGGGTTCCTTCCACCACCAACAACTCGGCCGATTTCAATCGATCGGAGATGTCGGAGGTATAAACCTCGCTGGAGCGAACAATGCGCAGCACGCAAAGCTCCAAGACCCCTTTGCGCATTTGCGCTTTGGCATTTTCCTCGTTCATGGTGGTGCAAAGTTATAAACAAAAAAAGGTATTATGCAAAACAAAGTACTGTCAAACCAAATAGTAACCACCCCGCCAAACGCATAAATCACCCGAAACGCCAGGTGCAGCGTACCTTAGTGCGTCTCCCAGCCATCGCGAAAAACCCTCAAAATTTTTATGGTGACCCCCCGCTTGAACCCAAAATCCACCCCACACGCCGCAGCAAAATGCACGGTTTGGGTGGGTTCAGCCGTACTGGCCGTCTTATTTTCCGCCTGCAAAACCCAGGAACCAGACGCTCCCTTTGCGGCAACGTACTCCGTTTCGGCCGCCCCTTCAGCATTGGGTTGGGAATCCATTCCGGATTCCAGTGCAGCGCCTTTGGCGCTTGAAGAAGTTTCCGGTGGCGTGCCCGCGCGCGATTTTCTGGGTTGTTTTTGGGCCTTGGAAGACGGGGGGAATCCCGCCGCTCTGTACCTCGTGGACTTTGCCACGGGGGCGGTACGCGCCGCACTGAACCTCCCCGGAGCCACCAACACAGACTGGGAAGACCTGGCGTCCGACGGCACCTTTTTGTACCTCGCAGATATTGGAGACAACCAAGCGGAGCGCGGATCCGTGCGCATCTACCGCCTGCCGGAACCCACCTCAGCGCAACTCAGCTTTACCCCCGGAGACACCCTGAATTGGACCCCATCGGAACTCCAAATGCGCCGTTTTGTGTATCCCGACGGTCCCCGAGACGCGGAGTCTTTGGTGGCCGTACCTTTTTCCGACGACGTACTCGTCATCACCAAACGGGATCCCGAGGCGCGCGTCTATTCGTATTCCCGTTCTGCCGCCGCCGCCGGGGAAGAAACCTTGCTGTTTCGGGGAACCCTACCGCATTTCTACAGCACCGGAGCTGCCTCCTGGACGTCTGCCGGTCAAGACAGTGCTTGGTTGGCGCTGCGAACCTACACCGGTGCTAGCGTTTGGACCCTGAAACCCGGTAAAGATTGGACGAAATCGGTACTGAAAACCCCGCGAGCCCTTCCGTACCCGCGCAGGGAACCGCAGGGAGAGACGGTCTTTTTCTGGCCCAACGGCGATTGGACGCCGCTCAGCGAAAAAGCGCAAGGCGTCAGCACGCCTCCCTATCGATTCAAGCGAAAATCCTAGAAAAAGGAGCTAGACAAAACGGGGGTCGGACTCCATGACGTGCCCGCATTCGCCGCACGTACGCAGGGATTCGGAGCCGTAAAATTCCCGAAAGTGGGGCAGGAAATCCTGTTCGATGTTGTTCAACTCAAAGTACGCAGCGTGCAGCGAGTGGTTGCAAGACTCGCAAAACCACAAAAGGCCGTCGGTAAAACCGCGCCCCGCCCGCTTGCGCTCCAACACCAAACCAACGCTTCCGGCTTCGCGAACCGGGCTGTGCGGTGTTTTGGCCGGACACAAAAACATGTCCCCAGGCCCCAGGTGCACTTCGCGCGGCTTCCCGTCCTCCTGAATGCGCACCGTAATGTGCCCCTCCAGCTGGAAAAACCACTCCTCCGTTTCGTTGTAGTGGTAGTCTTTGCGGGCATTAGGACCCGCAACTACCATCACAATGTAGTCGTCGCTTTCGTGGTACAAATTCTTGTTGCCCACGGGGGGAACCAATTCGTGCCGGTGCTCTTCCAGCCACTTGTTGAAGTTGAATGCGTCGCGAATCATGCACTAAATATAGGGATTCGGGCAGAACCAACAGTACGCCTCAGGGCAGAACCAAAAGCGACCCCACCCACACGCGATCTGCGGCAACCAATCGGTACGTCCACAATCCCGGAGAACCTGAAGGCAGGGAACAAACCCCGTTTTCTACCGTCCGCGAACCCAGGGGTCTGCCCTGTGCATCGAAGAAATCTGCGCGCACCAACCCCTCAGGGGCGGGCATAAATCGAACTTTATTCCCTCCAACAATGGGGTTCGGCTGGGGCTTTGGAGCCGCAGAAGATGCCGAGGGCAGATTTTGGTCCGGCTGCCCAACGGTGTACCGAATCTGCACGTTGTCCAGGTACATGCCCTGTCCCCAGCGTCCAACATTGCGAAAACCGAAGTACAGCGGGCCGGTGAGGTTCAGAGCAGAAAACAACGAATCCAAATCAACCGAATCCCGCACCCAGTCTCCCGTTTGGGGCACAAAGAGGGCACTCTGAAGGGCGGGAGCCGTCGCCAATTCCGTTCCGGCAAGGGTACGCACCCAAAGGGGCTGTTGCAGCTGGCAATCCCCGGCCAAGACCAACTGCAAGGTGTCCGAATACGGAAATCCATAGGGAGCGTAGGCCCGGTCAAACGTCAGTTTGCGGATTCCGTGGACGCCGTCGGCAGAAACGGGAAAGATCAGCGAACTGGACTTGCCCTGTGCGTCAACGGAATAGTTGTCTGCCAAAGCGGCAAATTCTCCAGAACCCCAAGGTGCGCGTTGCCACGCGGGCGCCCCGGGTTCGTGTGCTTCGCGCAGCCCGACGGCCGGAAAAACAGGCGATTGGAAGTCCGTGCCGGGGAAAAGGGCAGGAGGCACCACTACGTTCACAGAAACCCAGGCGGTATCGCGTTGTCCGGCAGCATTTTGCACAATCAATTGGGCCGTGTGCAGGCCGCCAACAGCATAAGAAACCTTTGGATTGCGGCGGTTGCTGGTCCCGGGAGATCCCCCGGGAAAAGTCCACGTCCACGAGGTCCCCGAATGCGCAACAAGGGAGTGATCTTCAAAGGAAACGGAGTCGTTGCCGCAGCCGCTCAAAACCCAAACGGGCCGCTCCACTTGCGCTCGCGCCAAAGGTTTTCCGCTGGATACCGGACTCGCCAAACTCCACAGGCCGCGGCCGTAGGTTGAAACGCGCACGGATTGGTGTTTGTACGAAAAGTTCAGATCGCGTGTTTGAATGGGCTGGGGCAATTGGGTGCCCAATGTGCGGAACGTTGAGGACGTGTCCGTGCGGTAAAGAACCTTGCTTTGCGTGCCCAAAACCACCAGGTTGGAAGGGCTCAGGACCGCCAAAACGGAACGAATTTCCTGACCGTTCAGGGCAGCGGTACTCCAGTTGCTCCACGTGGTTCCACCGTTGTTGGAGCGCCACATTTTTTGCCCATCCGGCGCTTCCGGACCCGTTAAATAGAGTTTATTCGCGTCGTTGGGCGCTACGGCAAAGGTCAGTCGGGTACCCATGTTACCGGGCAAGGGCAGCTGAACCCACGTGGCACCGCTGTCCAAGGACCGGTGCAGCGTTGCGGGACTCCATCCGTGCCGTTGGACGGCATAAAACGTACGCGGTTGGTTGGGAGCAACCGCCAACTGCGCCAGTCGGTGCGTGGGGTCCGTGCCAAAAGTTGCCAAAACGCTGTACGATTGGCCCCCGTCGGACGAGCCCAAAAGCTTGTTTTCAAAACCCACAAAAACACGTTGGGACGTGCGCGGATCAAACACCATGTTGCTGGCATCCACGGGCCAGTAGCTCTCGTTGGGAAATTGTTGGATCCCAAAATAACTTGCGGACTGGCCCCATTGCGCGGGCAGAAGCGCTCCGCCAATGTCTGCGCTGACCACGCGTTCGTTGCGAAAAGGATCAACGTACCCGCTGGCGGGCTCGCCACCGCCCAATTGAAGGTAACCTCCGGCCGGATAGGATTCCCGACGGGCAATTACCCCGTTGTGGTAGGCACCGGAAACAAAAACGTCTTCGTTCCAGCCGGCTCCGTGCCCCCAAAACTCGGTGGCCTGCATGCCGGTCATGCGCACCTGGGGCGGGGTAGTGAAAAAGTCCGACGATCGATAAATGCCGCCGTCGGTGGAAATCCAAGCCTCCACGCCGCCGCTTGGGGAGGAAAAAAGACGAAAATCTTGCTGGTCCACGTGCATGCCCAGCGTTCCTCCCGCGTAACCTGACTGCACGGTAAAGGTGGCGCCGCCGTCCGATGATTTCCACAAATTCAATCCGCCTACCAATACCTCATTCGCATTCAGCGGATTGGCCATCAGGGCACAATTGTAGAAGCCTTGGTGGTAGGTCCAAGAGGGGGACCCCACCGCTAAATTGGGGTGCGCTCCCGAATAAGGTCCTCCGGTTGGCGCGTTGGGCAAGGTCCAGGAATTGCCTCCGTCCCCACTGCGGAAAACGCCGATGTAGCCGGCATCTCCGGGTTTGGATTCGCCAATGAGGTACGCGTATACGCGCTGGGTATCCGCCGGTGAAACGGCCAAACGGGCCCCAAAATCAGCCCGATTGGGGTGGGTGGATTGGTACCAGCCGGAACCCACGGCTTGAAAGGTCAATCCATAGTTGGTGGAGCGAAAGAACTGTGCGTTTTGGTTGGCAGAAGTTCCCCCAACGGCGTACACCGTCCGCCCGTTGCTCCCGGGTTTAACGGCAATGTCGTAGGTGCGGGCCGGCACCACCAAAATCCAGGTAGCGCCCCGATTGGCGGACCGATACAGTCCGTCGTCGCAAGCGGCAAACAACGCATTGGTGTCCCCCGGCATCATCAACAACTCATTAACATTCAAGCTGTTGGAACTCAAAACAGACACCCACGAAGCACCCCCATTCACCGAGCGGTACACGGCATTGTACGTTCCAGCGTACACAGTTTGACCGTCCAGGGCATTGGCCGCAAGTGCTTGAACGCCCCCTTGAAAGGGAACTTGCAATGCGGTTAGGGTCCAGTTTGCGCCGTAGTTGGACGAGCGGTACACTTGCCCCGGCTCGGTTCCGGCATAGAGTACACCACCTCCACCTTGCGCCATGGAATAAACATTGGCGTGCTCGGCAACGTCATTGCCTTGGTTGTCCACCACCGTCCACGGCCCCAGCGGGCTCCAAGGAGTTCCCGATTCGGTGGTTGATGGAGCGGTTACTTCGCCACCACCCGACGGATCTTTTTGGTCCGACGTTCCCCACAGCAGCCGTGCCCGGAGCCAGGCCCGAACGTACCGGTCTTCGTAGGTTTGCTCGCCTTTTGGAACCGCAGAACGGACCACGCGGTAGTGCTCGGCAACCGACCAAGCGGTACTGTCCATGGGCCCGTAAAAGGGCAAACGCATTGCGGTTTGTGCCCATTCCGGCACGTTTTCCAGATTACCAGCGGGCCTGAAAGCCTGTCCCAATACCCGGAATTGGGTTCCGAGTGCAAGAATCAACACCAGCAGAAGAAGTTGACGTTTTACCGATTTCATCCAGAACTGGTTTTCTAATCAAATCTTTAGGATTTCAACCCCAACCACTCCAACGCCGCGCCGCTTTGAACCAAAGCCTTGGTGGAAGCGTCCCAATTCATGGACTCCACCAGGGCGCCCGGATGGAGTTCGCCCAAGGGGAAGGGGTAGTCGGACCCCACCGCCACGCGGTTCGCGCCAAACAAATCCACCAAATACTGGAGCATGCGGTGATCGTGCACCAGAGAATCCACCCAGAATTTACCCACGTAGTCTCGGGGAGGAACGTTGTTGTCAATAGCCACTAAATCCGGACGCACGTCAAAGCCGTGCTGGATTCGCCCCAATGTGAAGGGAAAGGAACCGCCGCCGTGCGCAATGGCCACCCGCAAATGGGGCAAACGCTCCAGTACGCCGCCAAAAATCAACGAACACAGGGCCAACGAGCTTTCTGCGGGCATGCCCACCAGCCACGGAAGCCAGTATTTGCTCATCTTCTCCTTGGCCATCATGTCCCAAGGATGCACAAAAACGCTCAAATTCAACCGCGCACACGCCTCAAAAAACGGAAAGAGCTCCGGGGCGTCTAAGTTCCAATCGTTGACGTGGGAACCGATTTCCACGCCCACCAAGCCCAACGACGCAAATCGCTCCAATTCCTCAATGGCCAGTTGCGGATCTTGCAACGGAACCGTGCCCAGTCCGTAGAATCGATCCGGGTACCGCGCCACTACTTCCGCCATGTGGTCGTTCAAAAACCGCGCAATTTGCAGGTTGTCTTGCGCCTTGGCCCAGTAGTAAAAGAGTACCGGCACGGTAGACAGCACCTGACGGTGCACGCCGTGTACCGCGCATTCGCGCAGCCGGACCTCCGGATCCCAGCAATTGTCTTGAACCTCTCGGAAGAAGCGATCGTCCACCATCATCCGGGCACAACCGGGGCAGTGGTGGTCCAGGGAAACAAATCCGCCGTAGCCAAATCGCTGGGCCCAAGCCGGGAATCGCTCGGGCAAAATATGGGTGTGAATATCAATGAGCACGCCACACGAAGATACGTATCTTTGCCGCTTAGCAGCATCTCCCCTATGAGCGACGCCATCCAGCACGAATGCGGCATAGCCCTTGTTCGCCTTCGCAAGCCTTTGGAATACTACCTGGAAAAGTACGGGACGGCCTTTTACGGCCTCAACAAAATGTACCTCTTGATGGAGAAGCAACACAACCGGGGCCAGGACGGCGCCGGGTTGGCTTCCATCAAGCTCAACATGCCCCCCGGACAGCGCTACCTCAGCCGCTACCGAAGCATTGACGGCAAGCCCATTGCGGACATTTTTGGCCGCATCCAAAAGCGAATCGACGACGCGCTGAGCGGGGACCCCTCGTTGCTGAAGAACGCCGAATTCCTCAAGAACAACGTACCCGCCTTGGGCGAGGTCTACCTGGGACACCTGCGCTACGGCACCTACGGCAAAAACGCAATCGAGGCCTGCCACCCCTTCCTTCGCCAAAGCAACTACAAGAGCCGCAACCTCATTTTGGCCGGCAATTTCAACATGACCAACGTGGACGAATTGTTCGACAAGTTGGTGGGTTTGGGCCAGAGTCCCAAGGAAAAGGCCGATACCGTCACCATTTTGGAGAAAATCGGGCACTTTTTGGACAAGGAAAACGCCCAGCTGTACGAAAAAGCCAAGCAAATGGGCTTGAGTAAACCCGAGCGTGCTCAGTACCAGGAAGAACACTTGAATATTCCGGAAATTCTGCGCAAGGCCTCCAAGCGTTGGGACGGGGGCTACGCCATGGTGGGCATGATTGGCCAGGGCGACGCTTTTGTGCTCCGCGATCCGCACGGAATCCGCCCGGCATACTACTACGTCAACGACGAAGTGGCCGTAGTGGCGTCCGAACGTCCGGTTATTCAGACTGCTTTTGGTGCCTCTTTCAACGATGTTCACGAGCTCCCCGCCGGCCATGCTTTTTGGGTAAAAGCCAACGCAGATGTGGAAATCACCCCGGTTCTGACCCCCGGACCGCGGAGCAATTGCTCTTTTGAACGCATTTATTTCTCGCGCGGCAACGACGCGGAAATCTACCAAGAACGCTTGGCTTTGGGCCGTCAACTGGCGGATTCGGTTTTGCAATCCGTCGGGCACGACGTAGACAACACCGTGTTTTCCTTCATTCCCAATACCGCCGAGGTCGCCTTCTACGGCCTGGTGAAAGGGGTAGAAGACTACCTCCAAACCGCAAACGCAGCGGCTCTGCGCGCACAACCGGACCTCTTAAATAACCCCGACGCCCTAAACGCCCTGCTGTCCCGTCGTCCCCGCGTTGAAAAAATCGCTTGGAAGGACGCCAAATTGCGCACGTTCATCACCGAAGATTCCTCCCGCGACGATCTCGTGGCCCACGTGTACGACTCCACCTACGAAGTGGTGCGTCCCACAGACAACCTCGTGGTTCTGGACGACTCCATTGTGCGCGGCACCACCCTCCGCCAAAGCATCCTCAAAATGCTGGACCGCCTGCGCCCCAAGACCATCCACGTGGTTTCCAGCGCGCCGCAAATCCGTTTCCCGGATTGCTACGGAATCGACATGGCGAAAATGGGCGATTTTATTGCCTTCCAAGCCGCCATGGCTCTCCACAAAGAGCGCGGCTCCTTCGCTTCTGTGGTGGAGGAAGCGTTCCAAAACGCCCTGCACCAATTGACCCTTCCCAAAGAGGAGCAAATCAACGCCGTTCTTCCCGTGTATTCCACCCTCTCCGTGGAAGACATCAACGGCAAAATTGCCCAATTGCTTACTCCACAAGGCGTTCAGGCACAAGTAGTTATCCATTACCAGACCATAGAAGGTCTGCACCGGGCTATTCCCCAACACCCAGGAGATTGGTACTTTACCGGAAATTACCCTACCCCCGGCGGAACCCGAGTGGCCAATCGTGCGTTTGTAAACTACATGCAGGGCAAAAACCAACGCGCTTATTGAACCAAAGGCGCACAGGACGGGCATTGCTGGCCAAACGTCAAACCCCCAGGGCCATGAAAATCTACACCAAAACCGGTGACGCCGGAACCTCCTCCCTCTACAGCGGCAAACGCATTTCCAAGACCGACGTTCGGTTGCATGCGTACGGCACGGTGGACGAATTGAATGCCCACCTGGGCTACGTGCGGGACACCGCGCCTGCCGCCGCCACCCCGCACCAAGCCCTCCTCCTCCAAATCCAATCGGACCTCTTCGCCCTCGGCAGCCATTTGGCCAACGACCGGGCAGACTTCGTGTCCAAACTCCCCGCCCTCCCCGTCGCCCAAATCGCTGCCCTTGAGGCCTCCATAGACCAAATGGACGCCGGCCTGGAACCCATGCGCCATTTTGTCCTGCCAGGCGGTCATGCCTGGGTCAGCCAGTTGCACATAGCGCGAACCGTGTGCCGTCGGGCCGAACGATTCTGCGTGGAAGCCCAGGAAACCGTGGCCCAAGACCCCGCGGCCCTGCCCGTTCCCCCGGACGTGGTGCGCTACCTCAACCGACTTTCCGATTGGTTGTTCGTGCTCAGCCGTTGGTACGCCCAGGAATTGGGCGCTTTGGAGACCCCCTGGATCCCTTGATAAACGATTTTTCCTCAAGGACTTGCATACGTCCGGGGAATTTTTACTTTTGCCGCATCGTATACCTTTAATAAAAAAGAACGCCATGTACTGGACCTTGGAATTGGCCTCCTATTTGAGCGACGCCCCGTGGCCCGCAACCAAAGACGAATTGATTGACTACGCCATTCGTACGGGCGCTCCGTTGGAAGTTGTAGAGAACCTGCAAGCCATCGAAGAAGAAGAAGGCGAAGTGTACGAGTCCATCGAGGAGATTTGGCCGGACTATCCTTCCGACGAAGATTTCCTTTGGAACGAAGAAGAATATTGATTCAAACACGTAGGTGGCACGGGCTTTGTACTTTTGCCCTGCCATGATTCAAAAACTGTTCGCTCTACTCCTTGGGAACAAGTCCGACCGGGACCTCAAGGAGATCCAACCTTATGTAGATCGCATTTTGGCCGTTGAGCCGTCCGTTCAAGCTTTGGACAACGACGGTCTGCGCGCCAAAACTCAGGAATTCCGTGCCCGACTGGAGCGCGTGCAATCCGAGGAGCGCTCCGCCATCGCTGATTTGCGCGCACGCGCGGAGTCGGAAGAAGATGCGGACGAGAAAAACGTTTTGTTTCAGCAAATCGACGAGCTGGACAAGAAGGCCTACGACAAAGCGGAGGCCGAACTCGCTGAAATTCTCCCCGAAGCCTTTGCGGTCATCCGCGAAACCGCCAAGCGGTTGAGCGCTGGCAACTTCCGCGTACGTGCTACCGAAATGGACCGCCAACTGGCCGGCCGGATGGACGCCGTTCAAATCGACGGTGACCACGCGGTATGGCACAACACCTGGACCGCCGCCGGCGCCACGGTGGAGTGGAACATGGTGCACTACAACGTGCAGTTAATCGGTGGAACCGTCCTCCACTTGGGCCGCATCGCAGAAATGGCGACCGGGGAGGGCAAGACCCTCGTTGCCACCCTGCCCGTATACCTGAACGCGTTGACCGGTTTTGGCGTGCACGTAGTCACCGTGAACGACTACCTGGCCAAGCGCGACGCCGAATGGATGGGTCCTTTGTACCAATTCCACGGCCTGACCGTGGATTGCATCGACAAGCACCAGCCCAATTCCGATGCCCGACGCAACGCCTACGGATCGGACATTACCTTCGGCACCAACAACGAGTTTGGCTTTGACTACCTGCGGGACAACATGGCCCGTTTTCCGGAAGAATTGGTGCAGCGCGGCCACAACTTCGCCATTGTGGACGAGGTGGATTCCGTTTTGATCGACGACGCCCGAACGCCTTTGATCATTTCCGGCCCAACCCCCAACGGAGACCGCCACGAGTTCAACGAGCTCAAGCCGCATGTTGTGGACCTGTACAATGCGCAAAAGACCATTGCTCAGGAGGCCCTGAACAACGCCAAGCGTTTGCTCACCGAAGGAAACAACAAAGAAGCTGGCTTCCAACTGCTCCGCGCGCACCGCGGCTTGCCCAAGAACAAAGCCCTCATCAAATTCCTCAGCGAGGACGGCAACAAAACGCTCCTCCAGAAAACCGAAAACTTCTACCTCCAAGACCACGGTCGGGAAATGAAGGTGGTGGACGAGGCCCTGTACTTTACGATTGAGGAAAAAAACAACCAGGTACAACTGACGGACCGCGGCATGGAACGCCTGGCGGACCGCACCAATCCTGCATTCTTCGTGATGCCGGACATCTCTACCTCCTTGGCGGCCATTGAGAAATCCAACGAGACCACGGCAGACAAGGCGGAACAAAAGTCCGAATTGCTGCGCGAGTACCGCGTCAAGAGCGAGCGCGTCCACACCATGAGCCAGCTCCTGAAGGCGTACACCTTGTTCGAAAAGGACCAAGAATACGTTCTGATGGACGGAAAGGTCAAAATTGTAGACGAGCAAACCGGCCGCATCATGGAAGGTCGTCGTTATTCCGACGGTCTGCACCAAGCCATTGAGTCCAAAGAGAACGTAACCATTGAGGCTGCCACCCAAACCTACGCCACGGTTACCCTGCAGAACTACTTCCGCATGTACCGAAAATTGGCGGGCATGACCGGTACCGCAGAAACCGAAGCGGGCGAATTCTGGGAGATCTATAAGTTGGACGTTACCGTCATCCCCACGAACCGTCCCATCTCGCGTACGGACCACGATGATTTGGTGTACAAAACCAAGCGCGAAAAGTACACGCAGCCATCGACGAAATCGTCAAACTGCGCGACGCCGGTCGTCCGGTGTTGGTAGGAACCACATCGGTTGAAATCAGTGAGTTGTTGAGCCGCGCGCTCAAGCTGCGGAACATCCCGCACAACGTATTGAACGCCAAGTTGCACCAGCGTGAAGCGGAAATTGTTGCTGAAGCAGGCCGCGCTGGAGCCGTAACCATCGCCACCAACATGGCCGGCCGTGGAACAGACATCAAATTGGCGCCGGAAGCCAAGGCGGCCGGAGGTTTGGCCATCATCGGCACCGAACGCCACGACTCGCGCCGAGTGGACCGCCAGCTCCGCGGTCGCGCCGGCCGCCAGGGCGATCCCGGCAGCTCGCAATTCTTCGTTTCGTTGGAAGACAACCTCATGCGCTTGTTCGGTTCGGACCGCATCGCGGGACTGATGGACCGCATGGGCCACGTAGAAGGTGAAGTCATCCAGCACGGCCTGGTCTCCAAGTCCATCGAACGCGCCCAGAAAAAAGTGGAGGAGAACAACTTCGGCATCCGCAAACGCCTATTGGATTACGACAACGTCATGAACGCCCAGCGCGAAGGCATCTACAAACGCCGCCGAAACGCACTCTACGGCGAGCGATTGCAAGTGGACATTGCCAACATGCTCTACGACTTGTGCGACACCGTGGTTCGTTCCACCCATCCGGACCGAAACTTCGAGGGCTTCGCTTTGGAAGTGTACGAGCAACTGGGCATTTCCGAGTTACCGTTCGACGCCGCATCTTTTGCCAAATCCTCTGCGTCAGACCTCACGCAAAAGCTGTTCGATCACACCTCTATATATATAAAGGAGAAGAACGACTCCATGGCCACGCGCATGGCGCCCGTTTTGGAGGGCATCCACCGCGACCACAGCGGCCAAATTCAGAACATCCTGGTCCCCTTTGCCGACGGTGAAAAAGGGCTCCAAGTTTCGGTACCCCTTCAAAAGGCCGTGGACACCCGCGGCCAAAGTGCGTTGCGCGAATTGGAGAAGGTCATTGTCCTCTCCACCATCGACGACGCGTGGAAGGAGCACCTCCGCAACATGGACGACCTGCGCACCAACGTACAAGGCGCTGTCTACGAACAAAAGGACCCGCTCTTGATTTACAAGCACGAGTCCTTCAAGCTCTTCCAAGACATGATGGACCAAGTAAACCGCTCCGCGGTGTCGTTCTTGTTCCGCGCCTACATACCGGAAGAGGCCCCACAAGCGGCCCCAGCCCAGCGCCCAGCTGCACCGCGTCCGCAAACTACGGCAAGCCGTTCGTTGGTTAGCGAAACTACCTCTACTACGGCCGGTCCGTCGTCCGCCGCCAAAAACACACCTCCACCTCGCCAGGCGCAAGCACCCGTCGTGAAGCAAAAATCGACGCACCGTCCCAACGACACCGTCACAGTAGCCAACCTACTGACGGGGGAACAACGTACCCTAAAATTCAAAGCGGCCGAACCGCTCTTGAATCAAGGGTGGATGCTCTTGGAATCTAGCGGCTCCTAAGATTTTTTAACAAACAGTTTTTGATAATTGTCAAGAACTCACTATATTTCACGCTCACAAATTACCCCAAATAACATAAGTACTTGATTATGAAACAGGTTACTAACTTGTTCCGCACGTGGATCGCCGCAATCGTGGCGGTATTGGCATTCCCCGCGGTTGCGCAGACAGTGTATACGGTTGGCTCGGGTACGGGCACAAACGGCAACGTCCCAATCATGGGCAACTACGACTACAGCTATGCTCAGAGTATTTACACTCCGGCTGAACTGCAAATACCAGCTGGAACGCAGTTGACGAAAATTGCATTTTTGCCAAAGTCAACAATAACCACTGCGGATTGGAATTCAAAATACAAGGATTGGGTGATTTATTTAACGAATACCTCAACTTCAAGTTTCACCTCAACAACATCATGGTTGCCAATTTCTCAATTCACTCAGGTATTTAATGGAGTAGTTTCACCGGGTATTAATAATCAATGGCTAGAAATTACATTCAGCACACCATTTACCTACACTGGCGGTAACTTAGTTGTTGCCGTAGATGAGAACACCGTGGGCTGGGGAACGACCCCTTTGTGGGCTTGTTTTACCGGCGCAACAGGGTCTTCAATTTATTACCGAGTTGATGGAACAAATATTGATCCAATTTCCCCGCCAGCTGCAACTGCAATTCAAGTAGAAAAGCCTCAAGTCAAGTTAACAGCCACGAGCCCATCAATATGTGCAGGAGCTCCGTCATCCTCTATATTGAGTAGTCCAACAGGTGTGGTTTGTGCAGGTAGTTCATTCCAAATACTAGGAGGGGGAATTGCCGAATCGGGTTTACAGTACTCTTGGGAATCCTCCAATTCTGCAACGGGCCCTTGGATTTCAGAAACGCCGACCACCTATAATGCTACTTTCACACTTACATCTGGTTCAAAATACTATCGCCGAATTACGACATGCACGAACAGCAGTGCATCCACACCGTCAACACCGGTTTTAGTAAACACCTCAGTTCCTTTGAACGGTTCGTATACGGTGGGTGGTTCTGGCGCAGATTTCCAAACGGTAACTTCTGCGATTGACGTAATGACGAGCTGTGGAATTACTGGTGACGTTACATTGAATGTTAATCCCGGTACGTATAATGAGAGCGTGAATATTAGCGGATACTTGAACCCGTCAAATTATCGCCTTACTATTCAACCAAATCCAGCTAATTCTGGAGTAGTTGAATTTTCGACTAACCTATCAACAGGGTTCGTATTTCAATTAAATGCTCGTAACAATGTGGTCTTGCGCGGACTTAAAGTGACCGCCTCGGGTACTACGAGCGGAACATTAGTTCGATACAATGGTGTCAACACCAATATTCTTATAGAGAATTGCCAGCTGATCGGAAATACCACGTCCACAAATGGAATCAATTATGTGGCAACAACGGATCGCCTTTCCGGGAGCATTCGGAACAACCAGATTTCTAATGTTTCCAATGGAATATATTTAAATTTGGCACCAACATTTACTTTCAACATATCCAGGAACAACATCTCGGCTTTAACTTATGGTATTTATGCTTTCGCACGCGTAACAGGTCCAACCGTACGAATTGACTCCAACACGGTAGAAGGCACTTCATCAACTAGTGGATACGGTGTTTACATCTATGGCTCATCATCGTTGCTGGTAAGTCGAGCGCTTGTGCGAAATAATACCATCAAGGGCAATAACCAAGCCCTAACTCTTGGATTTACCATTTCGACGGCGGCTTCACCTTCAGAAATTATCAATAACGTCATCACTGATTACGACAACACGACACCATTAACAGCTCAATCAAGAGGCTTGTATTGTTATGTAATTGGCAATGTGAACATTTACCACAATAGCATCCTTATTACCGCGGGTAGCCCTACAACGGGACGTGCTGCTTATTTTAATGGTGCAACATCCCCTGCTGCAACTACACAAGTTGGTGTCAATTTTGCGAACAACGTTGTCGTGAATAAAGGTACTGGACGAGTAATGTCCATTGAAAGCACGTCCTATCCAACTTTCTCGACAATAAACAACAATACTTATTGGGGACTGGGTGCAATTGATGCACAATTCACATACGGTGGTAACAAAGCCTCTTATGCGGCCTATGTATCCTCTTTTGCAGGTGGTCGTGAGTCTAATTCAACGAACGCTGACCCAGAGTACAACAGTAATACAGACTTAACACCTCAAGGAATCGCGGTCAGCAACAATGCCTCTCCAGTTGGTGTGTTGACGGATTTCACCGGTGCCGCTCGTTCTCAAACAACTCCAGATCGTGGAGCGTACGAGTTCATTTATTATCCTTGCAAGCGCCCTTCTAACATTCAGTTGGTTGGTCGGGGTGTATCTAGTTTGGATTTGACTTGGACAACACTGAATCCATCGAAGTTGGGAACCGTTTTCCGTTATCGCAAACAAGGAGTACAGAATTGGACACGTCAAGTGATTTTTGGTTCTGCTTCCTCTGCGCGGATTTCCGGTCTTGCTGCGAATTCGACTTATGAGGTTTACCTGTATGAACTTTGTTCAGCTAGCGACTCAAGTTTGTTAACGGCGTCGGCAATCAATGGAACAACGTTGTGTTCATATTCAACAGTATTACCAATAGCTCAGAATTTTGAAGGAACAACCCCTATTTCAGGTTGTACAGTATCCTACCCCGGATCGTTGACTACTGGTTGGAGTGTTCAAGGTCCTTCGACTTCTTCGGGCCCAACAGTTGCCAGTGAAGGGTCAAAGTATGCCTACCTAGTGCCTACCAGTCCAATAGTTTCGAACCCTTACAGTCTCGAATTGCAAGGCCGGGCCTTACCTACTGCTCCAAAGCAACTTGTTTTTGATTATTGGGTAGGTGCGGGTAATCGTCCATTTGGGGGGGCATCTGCTTCTACTTCATCGCTGTCTACTCCCTATGGAATGGGCTACATGGACGCAAGACAGCAGTACATGATTCGTGCAGATGAATTGCAGCGTATGCTTGGAGCGAATTCTGGGATCATCAATTCGATTTCATTTGATGTAACATCCCTTCCTACTTGTACTGGTTGTAATAATATTTTCAATGGATTTACAATTTCGGCTGCGGCAACGGCATCAGTTGATATGGCAACTCCACTTCCTTCTACGGCCTTTACTACTGTCTTTGCGCCAACAAATGGAGTTACAATTACATCAACCGGTTGGAATACGCACACGTTTACCACTCCGTTTGTTTGGGATGGCGTGAGTAATGTTGTGTTTCAGGTTTGTTTTGACAATGTAGCTTTCGGATCAAACGGGGGAATAAACACTACTTCAACGTCGTGGTCGTCCGTATACTATGCTTACATTGACGGTGCGACGACAAGTGGCTGTTCTCTAGCTTACACGAGTATATCGTCAAAAGGAGCAACATCAACCCGTCCAAACATGCGTTTTGGGTTTACTCCGGCACAAGCGGTTACTCCTTTATTTTCATCACCTCTTAAGTTGCAGGCATCAACAGACGATGGCTTGACTTGGACCGATGAGTTTGGTGTGAATTTGCCGACGGTATCGTTAGACTCGTGGAATACTGCTGAAGTGAACTTGTCCAATTTTGCCAATGGAAATGTTCGTTTCAGGTTTGTTGGAATTTCTGCAGGTTCAACATCAACAAACCCAAAGCTGGGTCTTGCGATTGATCGAATTACGACGGAGGAATTTAATGCATGTAAGCGTCCGGGTAATTTAGGATTGGCCAATGTAACAATCCCGGTAAAGTCTAACTCAGTTAGTTTGAGTTGGTCGCAGGGTGCGTCTGCTGAAACTGCATGGGAGTTGGAGTATGGTGCGGTAGGTCACGTGCCAGGTTCAGGAGTGATTTTACCAACTTCGAGTCGAACCAATGTGGTTGTTACTGGATTAACAGGTAGCACGACTTATGAATTTTACGTGCGCGCGGTTTGCTCTTCAACGTCAACAAGTGCTTGGGTTGGACCGTTCAGTTTAACGACAAGATGTCCCCAATCACAAGTATCCAATACTGCTGAGTCCTTTGAATCCGCTCCCTGGTCATTCACGGCTTCACCGAAGACCATTAGTCCTTGTTGGACTGCAAGTCCTCGTAGCACCAGTACCGGTACTTACGGTTGGGAAATTTGGTCAGGAACTACAGCGTCAAGTGGTTCAGGCACAGGACCATCGTCGGCGGCAACGGGAAGCAATTACATGTACGTTGAAACCTCATCGGGATCTACCGGTCAAATGGCTTACTTGATGTTGCCGGAATACACTTTTGCGGGCCAAGTTTATCCGAAGTTCTCCTTTAATTACCACATGTTTGGTGCTACCATGGGTACTATGTACCCTCAGGTTTCTATTGATGGCGGTGAAACGTGGATCAATTTGGATACGCTTTCCGGTCAGCAGCAAACAAGCAGTGCTGCTGCATGGATTACATTGGATATGTCTTTGCGTGCTTATGCCAATGCGCCCAGTGTTTTCTTACGCATAGCTTATGCAAAGGGCACGAGCTTTACGGGAGACATCGCAGTCGATGACGTACGTGTGTACGACGGTTGTACCGTGAATTTGGCAACATCGTTGGTACAAAACGTTAATTGCCACAACGAAGCGAATGGTGAAATCACACTCGTTGCAACGGGAGCCAACGGCTTAGCGGAGTTTGCTTCGGGCTCAACGGGCCCTTGGGGATCTGTAACGAGTTACGAGAATTTGGTATCGGGTAGTTACACGTACCGCGTTCGTGATGCCTTTGGCTGTTTGAATACCCAAACCTTTACCATTACCCAACCTGCGGTATTGGCCTCTACCGCAACAAGCGTAGCTGCAGATTGCTTCGGCGCCAATACGGCTTCATTGAATGCAACCTTTACCGGCGGAACGGCTCCGTACACCTACGACTGGTCTTTGGCCAACGATACAGTGTTCAGTGAGTCTTCTGAAGACCTTGCTTCCATCGTGGCCGGTCAGTACACGGTTCATTTGACGGATGCCAACGGTTGCGAGTACACCCAGAACTACACGGTAGGTCAAGCGCCTCAAATCGCTGGATCAACCGTAACAACCTCAACGGTATCCTGTACGTCTGTAGACGGTTCTGCTACTATTGCTGTAACGGGCGGTACCGGTGCCAAGACCATTACTTGGGACACTCCAACGCCCCAGTCCGGTTTGACCATCACGGGATTGCCCCCAGGATTGTATACGGCTACCATCACGGACGCCAACAATTGTGCGGTAACGTTTGAGCAACGCATCAACGCATCGGATTCGGTAGGAAGCCAAGTAGTTTCTTCTACCAACGTAACCTGCTTGGGTCAAGCCAACGGTCAGGCAACCATCACGCACGTTGGTGGTGATGCCCCTTACCAATACCGCTGGAACACCAACCCAATCCAAACGTCTGCAACAGCAACCAACTTGCCAGCAGGAACGTACGTGGGACGTGTAACCGACAACAAAGGTTGCTTCAGTGTACGTACAGTTGTAATTGGAATTTCAGATGCAGTTGCTCCTACTTTGGTCACTAAGTCCGCTACGATTTCCTTGAACAATTCAGGCACGGCCACTTTATCTGCTGGTGATGTGATCTTGTCGGCCACGGATAACTGCGGTATTGTGAGCACTTCCGTGAGCAAGACCTCATTTACTTGCGCAGACAAAGGCGCCAACACGGTGAACGTAACCGTGGTAGACGGCAACGGCAACGCAACTACGGTAGCGGCTCAAGTTCAAGTAGTGGATTTGATTGCTCCTGCTTTGAACACCACCTCATCCCCCATGGTACTTACTTTGGGAGCGAGCGGTACAGTAGCATTTAATGCTTCTTCAGCTGTGAATGCCGTAACGGACAATTGCGGTGCAGTAACGGTTTCTGCACCTACGGTAACCTACGCATGCGGCCAGATTGGTTTGCAATCCGTGAACATCACGGCAACGGATGCTTCGGGCAACACCACTACCGGTACGGTTTACGTCTTGGTTCAAGACAACACGGCTCCTGTGATCGTATCCAATGCCGCTGTGTCTGTTTACTTGAATGCTTCAGGTACGGCCAGCGTTGCAGCCGCCGCTTTGGGCACAGCAACGGATAACTGTACAGCTACGGCTGGTTTGGTAACTTCATTGAGCAAGTCAACCTTCAATTGTGCTGATCGCGGGGTTGAGCCTGTGGTCATGACTGTTACGGATGCTGCTGGTAATGCTGCCACAAGAACCTTCAACGTCACTGTGATGGATACCATCAAACCAACGTTGACTTCTGTGGCCACTTTGAGTGCTCCTCTGAATGCTCAAGGTGTTGCGGTGGTTTCTTTGAGCCAGTTGAACATCAGCTCTGCCGACAACTGCGGTACTGTTGCAGTCAATACGTCTTCCTTGCAGTTCGGTTGCTCCAACTTGGGGGCCAATACCATTCAGATTGTTGCGAAAGACGGTTCGGGCAACACCCGTACCCGCAACGTAGCGGTGACCGTGACGGATGCGATTGCACCTTCGTTGAGTGTAACTGCATCACCTGTAGTGTTGGCATTGAATGCTTCCGGTCAGGCAACGTTGACCTCTGCAGCTTTGGTGAACAGCGTTTCTGACAACTGCTCTGCTGCACCAACTGTGACTTTGAGCAAGACGGCATTCACTTGCACCGACAAGGGCAACAACACCGTGACGGTTACAGCTACGGACGCAGCCGGTAACGTTACGACCAAAACGGCTACCGTAGTCGTGATGGATTTGACTGCTCCGGTTGTAACTCCTGCTGCAGCTCCTGCAACGGTTACCTTGAATGCTTCAGGTCAAGGCTCTGTTACCTTGGCTCAATTGGGTTCTGCAACGGACAACTGCTCCGGTGTGACCTTGGTTGCTTCCAAGTTGCAGTTTACGTGCGCCGAAGTAGGTAGCCAGGTTGTTGTTTTGACGGCCACGGATGCATCCGGTAACGTAACTACAGCAACCAAAACGGTAACTGTTGTTGACAACAGCGCTCCTGTTTTGGGCACTACTCCGTCCAACGTAACGGTTGGTAACTGCGCTAGCCAAGTGAATTACAGCTACACCGTTACCGATAACTGCGGGTTTACGGTGAAGCGCACAGCTGGTTTGCCAAGCGGATCTACCTTCCCGTTGGGCGCTACCGTAGTGACTCATGAATTCAAAGACGGCGCCGGCAACACCACTTCGCACAGCTTTACGGTAACCGTAGTGAATGCTGCTCCAACCGTTCCGACCATTCCGAACTTGTGCCCCAATGATGCTCCTGTTTCTTTGGGCAGCATCCAAGGAATGGTAATCACCGGTCCTGGTGTTTCCAACGGCATGTTCAACCCTGCTTTGGCCAACGCCGGCAACAACGTTTTGAACTACACGTTTACAGCGAGCAACGGTTGTATCTACACGGGTGTAATCAATGCTTTTGTAAATGCAGCGCCTGCACAACCTACGGTTAGCTTGTTGCCCGGTGGATTGTTGGATGCAAATACCATCGCAACTTCCTACCAGTGGTTCTACAACGGAACGGCAATCGCTACAGGTGTGAACAAGATTCAGCCGGTAGTAGGTTTGGGTCGCTACCAAGTTGAAGTGACCAATACCTTGGGTTGCTCCGCAGCTTCTGCTGAGGTTAACTACAACGGTTCTTCTTTGGGCGCCGACGAATTGTCTTCTTTAGACCTTCGTGTGTACCCGGTTCCTGCAACGGATTTCGTGAAGGTGGTTGGATTGAGCAGCAACAACTTGGCAGGTCTTCAAGTGTACACGTTGAGTGGACAAGCTTTAACCGTACCGGTTGTAGCCGACCAGTCCAACGAAATTCAACTGAACACCTCTTCTTTGCCAAGCGGTTTGTACTTGGCACGCCTGACCAGCACCGAAGGAGAAACGCGTGTTGTGCGTTTTGAGATCGTGAAGTAATTAGGTTAGTCCTTATTAATAAGGGCCACCGCACTGCGGTGGCCCTTTTTTTATGGATAATAAATCGATATTTATTAGAATGAAGGAGGCTGCGGGGTTGCATTCTGATAAGGAGCGTCTTAACGCGGACTTTTAAGAAACATTTTTAGCGTGTAACCTAGGGTGTATAGAGGGAATCACTCCATTGGTAGAGCCAGTAATTTGGCCCAAAGTATTATGAATGAAGTAGTTAGATGTTGGTTTGTTCCGTTTTCCACTTTCCGATCTTGAAGTTATCAACACTTTAGTAACATTTTTTTCTTGTTTCAGGTATTGCGTATGTTAAAAATGCTCTACCTTTGCAACAATCCTAAATACCACAACCATGAAGCGACTCGTACTGTCGTTAGGTACATTTGTTATTGCAGCGCTCGGCCAGCTTTCTTTTGGCCAAACCACACTGCCGTGTACTACAGATGTAACGAAACCCAAGGTTTTTGTTGTTCAACCGAGCCTCGGCGGCTTTGGAGCTGGAACGCAAGCAGATCCTTACAAACTACGCCTCACTGTTCCTCAAAGTTCCAGTGGCCAGGCAGTGGCTTATGTTTACGGTGACTCCGGTAACGTAGCTTACTTCACTCCCTCTAATTTAGCGGATGGTGTAGCCAAAGTTGTTATTCCGGCTGCATCAACCTATAGTGGAAACCCCTCAAGCCCAGCGGGTACAAGTAACGTAGTCATCGCACATTCTCGCGATAACTGCGGTACCGTTCGTTTGGGAGGAACACCGTCTCCACAGGCTCCCTATACCTCAGTGAAGTATCCGAAGATGACCATTTCGCGTGGTGTCTTTACTTGCGCTGATGTTCCCTTGGGGCCGATCCAGGTGTTTTATTATTCCACGGATCAAGCAGGTAATTTAGATACAACTGCCCCGCGCTCTTTTTGGGTTCGGGTTTACGACATTTCTGCTCCTACCGCTATTGGTAAGAACCAGACCATTGCTTTGGACGCAACGGGTAATTTGACATTGAGTCAAGCGCAAATCAACGGTTTCAATAACGGTTCATTTAGCGACTGTTCTGCGAACTTGCAGTATTCGGTGAGCCGCACTTCCTTCAACTGTTCCGATGTTGGTGCTCCGGTAGCGCTCACGTTGACGGTTACGAATCCATCAAACGGTCAGTCAAGCACGACCTCAGTTACATTAACTGTAACGGACGTCACTGCTCCTGCAATCACGGTGAGTGCAATCCAGTCCGCACCGTTCAATTTGGTTTTGGGCGCGAACGGTACGGGATCCATCACTTTGGCGAATTTGGCCACCGTGACCGATGCTTGTACGGTGAATCCAACCACCACAATTACTCCTTCCTCGTTCAGCTGCGCACATGTTGGCCTGCAAACGGTGACCATTACATCGACGGATGCTCAAGGCAACAGTTCTACGGCTACTGCTTACGTGAACGTTATTGACGCAACCAATCCTACCATCGTCTGGAACCATGTTGTTGCAAATACTCCGAATACCTATGAAGTCCGCATGAGCGGAACCTACGGTGCAACGGGTTCGGTTCAATTGAATGCAGGTACCTTCTTTACTGCAGCCGATGCTTGCGGTGCTCCTACTGTGGTCTTCACACCAGCAACCCTTGCTTGCGCGAACGTTAATACTCCTGTTGCAGTAGCTTATTCTGTTACGGACGTTAACGGCAATGTTATCACAGGTACCGTAAACTTGATTTTGCGTGATGAGATTGTTCCTGTAGCCAACGCGGTTGCTACTTTGAGCCGCACCATCGGTACCGTTTCAGGCGCGAACCAAAACGGTCAAGGTGTTGCAGTAGTTACTCCCAATTTGGTGGAGAACGGTTCCACCGACAACTGCTCCGTACAGACTCAGCAACTCGCCTTGGCCGCTACAGGTCCTTGGTTGAGCTCTTTGTCGTTCAGTTGCCAACAGGTTGGACCGCGTAACATTTTCTACCGCGTACTGGATCAATCCGGTAATGCGTCAACCCCGAAAACGGTTGCTTTGACCGTTACGGATGCCACGGCCCCCGTTACCAACACCATCAACTACGTGTACATTTTGTACACCAACAACATGTTGAACGGTGAGATTTCAGTTCCTCCAGGAGCGTTGGATCCAACCAGTTACGACAACTGCGGTATCGTAAACAAGACAGTTACCCCACGTTACACCTTTACGTGTGCAGACGTTAACCAAACGTTCACTCTTACGGTGACAAACGTTGACTTGGCGGGCAACACAAGTTCCGGTACGGCACAAGTACGTGTTGTTGACGTTACGCAGCCAGTCATTACGGTGACCAACCAGAATGCTACTTTGGGAGCAAACGGTACGGTGAATATTTTGACCAGCGCGGCCGTAACGGCAACCGATGAGTGCGGTATCGACTCTTTGTGGTTGAGCAAGACTTTGTTCACCTGCGCTGATTTGGGTGTTAATACCATCAACGCCTTCGCACGTGACAACAGTGGCTTGACCCGCACGACCCAATTGACCGTAACCATCACGGATCAATTGGCTCCTAGCTTGAATTTGGTTGCTTCGCCAATTACCATGCAAGTTGGAGCGAACGGAACTGCGGCCATTGCTTTGGCTGATGTGTTTGTTTCTGCTGCTGACAATTGCACGGCTCAACCTGTAATCACGTACAGCCCAACTACTATTTCTTGTGCGAACGGCACCAGCGCAGTTGTTACAGTTACTGCTCGCGATGCCAGCAACAACACGACCACTGGTACGGTAACGGTTAATATTGCTGATGCCATTGCGCCTACGTTGACGGCAATTTCTACGCAGCCAACTGTTGCTCTTGGTGTAAACGGTACAGCTTCCATCACGGCGAGCTCCTTGGTTGCTAGCATGACCGACAACTGTGGCACACCAGTTTTGACTTCATCGCAAGTACAATTTACGTGCGCTGACAAAGGTGTACAGACAATTTCCTTGACCGCAACAGACGCAAGCGGCAATGCTACCACGGTTACGCGTACCGTATTGGTTGTTGACAATTCAGCTCCTGCTGTAACAACTGTTGCGGGTACGGTAACTCGTGCTTTGAACGCTAGCGGCTCCTACACCATCCAACAAAATGATGTAGTTGCAAGTGCTACCGACAACTGCGGCATCACTTCTTTGACTTGGTCTCCATTGACTTTGAATTGCAACGATATCGCAACTCCGCGTACAATCACGATCGTAGTTAAAGATGCTGAGAACAATACCACGACGGTAACGAAAGTTGTAAACGTCATTGACAACATCAATCCGGTGTTGACTTTGAACCGCGCCAACGGTGACACGATCCGTTTGGATAGCCTCGGACAGCGCATTGTTGCTATCAATACTGGCGGAAATAACCAGGTATCCAACTCTGCAATTGATTACATTGCTTCAGTAACAGACAATTGCGGTCCAGTTACGAACGCCCTTTTTGTGGACGGTGTTCTTGCAGCCAACGGTCAGCGTCAGTTGACATGTTTGGACGTGAGCCGTTTGTTCCGCACGCTTCCAGCTAATCCGAACGGTCTGCGCGAGTTCACCGTAGTTTCTACGGATGCTTATGGCAATACGGACACTAAGTCTTTGAGCTTGTTTGTAGTTGATTTGTGGGCGCCTAAGGTTTTCCCAAAAAACACCATCTACTATCTTCCACAGAGTGTAACGGGTACAGCATCGATCACCGTCAATGCAAATCCGTACAACTCGAGCACCAATCCTTTCGGTTTGGACAGCGCCTCTTCAGATCCGTGTAACGATCAGGAATCGGTTAGTTTGACTCGTGGTTTGTTGGATTCTGCTACGCAGATCACCCCTACGGCTTCACGCACTTACGATTGCGGTGATTTGGGTGATAATTTCTACTTCTTGAAGATTACCGATGTTAACTTGAACAGTGCTGCTGTAGGTGCTCGTGTAATCGTAATGGACACCATTCGTCCTAGCCTGCCGTTGAACGCCATTGCCGCTGAGGATACGGTGTTTGTCAATGCTGCTGGTAATGCAACGTACGCTCCAAATGTTAACTCATGGATCAAGCGCAACGTGCTGGACAACATTTCAGATTGTGGTTTAACCTTCGGTGCAAGCCGTACGGCATTTACCTGCAACGATGTTAAGTACACCTTGGACGGTAACGGTTTCTCTCAGTACGATGTAGCTAATAGTGTTTATTCTGTTGGTGTTACCGTAACTGACGTGGCCGGTAACGCTCGTGTCTTTAACGTACCTGTACGGGTAATGGATCGCATCCGTCCTACATTGGTTCGTGATACTTTCTACGTAAGCTTGACCAACGGTATTGCAACAGTAACTGCTGCT
>JAXITR010000014.1:0-38562 GCA_034679985.1 Cryomorphaceae bacterium | reverse complement strand
GGTGGCCAACATGCCCATGTAGTCTGCTTGCACGCGGTCCATGCCCTTTCCGGCACCTTCCATACCGCGGAAAATATTGCCACCGCCAATGACGATGCCTACTTGCACTCCCAATTCCACTACCGCCTTGATTTCGCGGGCATACGTTTGCAGTTGTGCCGGCTCAATGCCGTAGGACTGGGTGCCCATCAGCGCTTCGCCGCTGAGCTTGAGGAGAATTCGCTTGTACTTCATCAAAGATCAAAGATACGTTGACCCAACGGCTTCTGAATGGAGTATGTTCACTCAAAAGAAACAAAAACGAACGAGCACAAAAAAAGGGGCCCCGCTGGGGCCCCTTCGATTCATTCTCGGTATTGTTTGGGATTAAATACCCAAACCTACGCGGCGGAAATCCACCACGGCCAGGCCTTTCTGTACGCTGTCCAAGTACTGGGCAACGGTCATTTTGCTGTCCTTGATGAACTCTTGCTCCACCAAAGTGCTCTCCTTGAAGAACTTGTTCAATTTGCCTTGAGCAATTTTCTCCACCATCTCCTCGGGCTTGCCCTCTTGACGGATTTGCTCGCGGGCGATCTCCAATTCGCGCTCCAAAACCTCAGCCGGTACGCTGTCCTTGTTCAAGGATACAGGATTCATGGCGGCGGCTTGCATGGCTACGTCGCGGCCCGCCTCAGGGGCAGCAGCCGTCAACACAACGGCCGTGGCCAATTTGTTGTTGGAGTGGATGTAGGTAGCAACGAAGGCTCCTTCCAAGCGCTCGTAGAAAGCGATCTCAATCTTCTCACCGATGACACCGGTCTGCTCGGTCAACTTATCGGCGATGGTTCCGTTTTCAAACGAAAGGGCCAACAAATCTTCTTTTGTAGCGGGAAAACCAGCCAAGACCGTATCGGCCAATTGGTTGGCCAAAGCAACGAAGGTGTCGTTCTTGGCAACGAAGTCGGTCTCGCAGTTCAAAGAGATAACCACACCGCGGGTAGAATCACCGTTGGCTTTGGCGATCACAGCACCTTCGGTGGCGTCGCGATCGGCGCGCTTGGCAGCGATCTTCTGACCCTTTTTGCGCAAGTTGTCAATGGCTTGTTCGAAGTCTCCGTTGGCTTCGACCAAAGCGTTTTTGCAGTCCATCATGCCTGCACCCGTGATTTGGCGCAGCTTGTTTACGTCGGCAGCGGTAATGGCCATGGCGTTTTGAATTTAATTCGGATTTGACTTTTGTGGCGTGCCGTACCGATTCCGGAGGTCCGTTGGTACAGGCGGTAAAAATAGGCGCGGCCCTGGGGCCGCGCCATTACGATTGCGTTATTCCGCAGATTGGGCGGTCTTCTTGGCCAACTTATCGTTGCCAGACTTTTCCTTTTCTTCCTTGCGGTTGGAGAGGGCCTCACGAATGCCGGAACTTACGGTCTCCATGATCAAAGAGATGGACTTGGTAGCGTCGTCGTTGGACGGGATTACAAAATCAACCAAGTGCGGGTTGCTATTGGTGTCCACCATCGCAAACACGGGGATGCCCAAGTTGCGTGCTTCAGCAACGGCGATGTGCTCGCGCATTACGTCAACAATGAACAAAGCAGCGGGAAGACGGCTCATGTCCGCGATGGAACCCAAGTTCTTCTCCAGTTTGGCGCGTTGACGATCCACTTGCAAGCGCTCGCGCTTGGAAAGGGTGTTGAACGTACCGTCTGCTTTCATCTTGTCGATGTTGGTCATCTTCTTGATGGCCTTGCGGATGGTTACGAAGTTGGTCAACATACCGCCGGGCCAGCGCTCGGTGATGTAGGGCATGTTCAAAGCCTTGGCCGTTTCGGAAACGGTTTCTTTGGCTTGCTTCTTGGTGGCAACAAACAAAATTTTGCGACCGCTGCCGGCGATTTTCGCCATGGCGTCCGTGGCTTCCGCCAATTTGCGCTGCGTCTTGTTCAAATCCAGGATGTGGATTCCGTTGCGCTCCATGAAGATGTAGGGAGCCATGTGCGGATTCCACTTGCGGGTCAGGTGACCAAAGTGTACGCCTGCGTCAAGCAGCGTTTGGATGTCTGGCGTTTGGGCCATGGGTATTGGGTTTACATTCACAAAAAACAACCGATGGGTAGCCGGAGCAAGCTCCGAGTCGCACCGGTTTGGATACTAAACAAACCGATAAAAAAAGAGGTCGATTAACGCTTGGAGAACTGGAAGCGCTTGCGGGCCTTCTTCTGACCGAACTTCTTGCGTTCCACCATGCGCGGGTCGCGAGTGAGCAAGCCTTCTGGCTTGAGCATCGGGCGATTCTCGCTGTTGATGGAAACCAAGCAACGGCTGATGGCCATGCGGATGGCTTCGGCTTGGCCGGTGATGCCACCGCCCTCAACGTTCACCTTCACGTCGTATTGGTCCACCAAATTAGTCAAAGCGAAAGGCTGCAATACTTTGTACTGCAGAGCTGCAGTTCCGAAGTAGTTCTTCAGGTCGCGGTGGTTGATGGTAACTGTTCCGGTGCCGGGCTTAATGTAAACTCGAGCAACAGAGGTCTTGCGGCGACCGATGGCGTGCGTTTGAGACATCGCTTAGAAAATTTCGTTCAGGTTGACAACAGTAGGCGTTTGTGCTTGGTGGGTGTGCTCAGCACCTGCAAATACATGCAAGCAGTTGAACATAGCACGTCCCAAACGATTCTTCGGCAACATGCCGCGAACCGCTTCCTCTACAACACGCGTGGGCTTGCGCTTCATTTCGCTCGCTGGCGTAGAAAAACGCTGACCACCGGGGTAGCCCGTGTAGCGAACGTATTTCTTGTCGTCCATCTTTTCGCCGGACAAAGCAATCTTGTCTGCGTTGATGATGATGACGTGATCGCCGCAATTTACGTGCGGAGTGTAGGAGGGCTTGTGCTTGCCGCGGATGAGTTTGGCCACTTGCGACGACATGCGTCCCAAGGTTTGACCTTCGGCATCCACCACGAGCCAATTTTTCGTGACCGTCGCCTTATTGGCGGATAGAGTCTTATAGCTTAACGCGTCCACTGTGTTATGGGTCTTTTTATGGGGCTGCGAAGATACGGAGATTTTTTGGGATTTACCAACACCTCATGGTGCAAAAAATGCAAAAGGGTGCGGGTCGACGGTTCGCCTTTTGCGTTTATCGCGGTTTTGCAGGGTTTTTTGGGGGTAAAAAGCGCGCGCGGCTAAGCGCTCCTGGCGTCGGTATGCCTTTTGATGCCTACCTTCGGTCTCCTCTTTTAGTGAAGCGAAATCCCCATTCTATTGTCTTTGATCGCTCCTGCTCGATTATCTTCTACAATGGTTCCATACTACTCCTTCTTTAGAGCGTCCGTCCGTCGGATGGCTCCGATTGTATTGTTCTGCACGGCATCCTTGCACCTGCAGGCGCAAACCGTCTACCGCTGCGGCACGGACGAGTACCACGCAGGATTGGCCGGTTTTGAGGACCGTCGGGCCCGCACAGACGCCGTACTAGCGCAGTGGATTCAGAACAACCCGGGGCTGGACCAGTACACTCCGGAGGCCACCTACACCATTCCCGTGGTGTTCCACGTGATGTACTACGACCAGACGGACAACATTTCCGAGGCGCAAATCAACGATGCCCTGATTCGTTTGAACAAGGATTTCCGACGCCTGAACAGCGATGCCGGACAGTTGCGCTCCATCTTTACCGCCCGCGCCGCAGACCTGAACATTGAGTTCGTTCGGGCCAAGGTTGACCCCACCGGCAAGTGCACCAACGGCATCACGCGCACGCAAACGCCCCTCACCCTGGCGGCCAACAACAACGTGAAAAGCGTTGTGGGCTGGGACAACAAAAAGTACCTCAACATTTGGGTGGTGCGGGACATTGACCTCGCCGGCACCCAACCGAACGTAATTGTACTGGGCTACGCAGCGTTCCCGTACAACGGCCTTCCCGGTACGCAAGACGGGATTGTCATTCGGCACGACCAAGTGGGCGGAATGGGCACCGCCGTGAGCAACGGACGCACGCTCACCCACGAAGCTGGGCACTATTTTAATCTATACCACACGTTTCAAGGCGGTTGCGGCCAAGGAGATCAGTGCGCAGACACCCCCCCGGTCATCAGCGCATCCGACGGTTGCAACAAAAACCAAAATACCTGCACCAACGACGTTCCGGACCTCCCGGACATGCTGGAAAACTACATGGACTATTCGGACGACAACTGCATGAACACCTTCACGTTGGACCAACGTTCGCGCGCCTGGGCCGTTTTGAACTCCTTCAACCTGCGCGGCTCCCTCACGTCTCCGTCCAACTTGGTGGCCACTGGCGCCACCGTCCCCCTGCCCACCTGCATACCGGTTTCTGAATGGACCTCCAACACACGCACCGTATGTGCGGGCGACTCCGTACAGTTCACGCAACTGGCCATTGGCTACAAGCCCCTGTTCTACCACTGGACCATCATGGACGCCTACCAGAACAACCAGTTCCACCTCCTGACCCCCAGCCCCAAAATCAAATTCACGCAACCGGGCCGCTACAAGGTGGAATTGAACGTCAGCAACCCCGACGGTTCCTCCACCGTGACCCGCGATGCCTACCTCACGGTACACCCCGCCACCCCTCCCGCAGTAGCCTCCCCCAGCTGGACGCTGGAAAACTCCTTGCCCAACATGCAGTGGACCGTGGACGAAAGCGGCGACAACATCGGCTGGGAAAGCACCTCAGCCGCGGCACACACCGGTTCCAAATCCGTCCGCATCCGGCACTTTGACGTAAAAGCCCCGGGCGGCGGCGATTTCCTGACCTCGGCACCCGTGGCCACGGGCGGCACCGGCACGCTCACCCTGAAGTTCTGGGTGGCCTTCGCCAAAAAACTGGCCAACAACACGGACCAATTGCGCATTTTCACCAGCCGCGACTGCGGCAAAACCTGGACTTTGGAACGCCTGATCACCACCTTCCAACTGAACTCCACCGCCAACCTATTCCCCACCGTAGGCTACGTTCCGCAGGCGTCGGACTGGAAGGAATTGTCTGTGGTCTTGTCTGCTGGCGCCGCCACAGCCCCCGAAATCATGGTGCGCTTTGAAAGCATCAACGGCGGCGGCAACAACCTCTACTTGGACGACATTCGTTTGTCCTACAAAGTGGGTTTGGACGAAGCCGACGAGGCCCAGGCGCTGCGCGCCTTCCCCAACCCCGGCACGGACCGAGTGCGCCTGAGCGCCGCCCCCGCATTGGGCGGCGCCCACGATTGGACGGCCACGGATTGGACCGGACGCACGGTGTGGACCGCGCCAGCCGGCCGGGAAGAATTTATGGACGTGGCCACCTTCGGTTGGCCGGCCGGCCTCTACATCTTCCGACGGGGGGATGCTGCGGTTCGGTGGGTGAAGGAGTGATGCATCGGAAAGCCTAAGCATCCAGGCGACGATCAAAATAACCCTCCAAAGCAAGCGATGCTTGCTTTGGAGGGTTTTCTCTTTACGCATATTTGCGCCAAATGTTTACATTCGTTTGTCAGCTTAAAGATTGACTTAATGTTGTGTAATGTCAATCTTTATCCTTACTTTTGATTTGAATAGTGAACGTCATGGATCAAAAAACCAAATCCCTTCGAATCCGACAGTTGGATCGTCAATTGGAAAATTTCCTTCCTGTGCACACCCTTTCCGTGCCTCAGGAGGGATGGATTCGTACCGTCCGTAAAACTATAGGAATGTCCTTGCTGCAGCTGGGCAGAAAGTTGAATATTTCAAAGCAAAGTGTGTCGGAACTGGAACGCCGCGAGGCGGAAGGAACCATCCAACTTCAGAAATTGAGGGAGGTTGCTCAGGCCATGAACCTGCACTTGGTTTATGCGCTGGTTCCAAACAATGGTTCTCTGGAATCCTTGGTGCGGGAGCGCGCGCGTGCATGGGCCATTAACGTAGTCCAACGGACGCACCAAACCATGGTTTTGGAGGAGCAATCCACCGGCTACGAACGTCAGAAAGCGGATGTAGAGGCTTTGGTGGAGGAGTTGATGTTTACCCTACCCAAGCAACTTTGGGACTGACTACCTCCCCCCCGCCACCGGTCCGTCCGCACCGGGTGCCGCTACAGGTGCACTTGACTTCGGCAAAAGCTCCAGCAAGTAGGTGTCCGGATTGGGCAGGGTGAGCACCAAGCGGAACCGTTCGGGGCGCTGCTGAACCGTCGGGACCAAATAGCGGCCTACGCTGGCGTACCCCATTTGATCGATGACCACGTGGGTGACGCCGGAGCGTTCCATGCCGGCCAGAACCGTGTCCGGATCCGTGCTGGAGTCAAATTTGGTGCACGTACGGTTGGCGTAGAGGTAAAAAAGTGCGGGTTTGTAGGTGCAGATAACCGCGTCGGCAGGGGTGTTCTCCTGAACGTACTTGCCCAGGTTGAAGTAGTTGTTGAAGTTGCTGATGTGCGGCTCTTTGGAGGACTTCACCTGCGCCAAAATGCACGGATGGTTGCTCACGGGATCCTCTGCCGTAGTTGCTTTTCCGAAGGCGGGCAACAGGAACAGGGCCAGTACGGCCGGATGCGCCAGCAGCCCAATGGAGGATTTTTGTGCGGCGCGCTGCAAGAGGTCCCACGCCCCCACTAGGGCGGCGAAGCCCACCAGGGGAAGCAGCGGTTGCAAAAAGCGGACTCCAAACCAGACGTCGGGCCACAGGAGGAAAATCACCGCACTGGAGGCGAGGTAACCGGCGTAGAGCGTACGGAGTTTGGGCATGCGGACGGCGCCCCACACGGTGAGGCCAAGCAACAACAGGCCCAACAGGGGATAGGAAACCAGTTGCTCTTCTTGGTAGGAAACTTCGTAGGCGGGAAAAAATCCGTTGGGGAGCTCTTGGGTCAGGTAGCGGGAGGCGTTGGCCACAATGCGGTCCACCCAACCGCTGGCGTCCAACAAACCCTCTTCCGGACGGTAGGGATTGACGCGCACGAGCTGCTGCAGGTACCCGTTGCCGCCCAACGCTTTGCCGCGCAGGTACCACGGCAGGCAAAGGGCCAAAAAGCCGGCGCCGTAGGCCACCGCAGGCACCCACCGCTTTTGGAACAGGAGGTACAGGCCCACGGCCCCTACCAGCGCAATGCCGGCCGTTCGGATGTGGTAACTCACGGCGCTCAGCAGGATCAGGGACCAAAACACAGGCGACTTCCAAAAGGGCTTCTCTTCCCGCTCCCAGCGCACCAAGGCGTGGAGCACGAGCACGGAGAAGAACAGGAACGGTACCTCGCTCATCATGATGGTGGCGCTGCGCAGCAGGTGGCCGTTGAGGAGGGCAAAGGCCGCCGCTAGGAAGGCCACGGTGGTGTTGCCGACGGTCCGTTCAAAGAGCTTGTACAGCAACAGAACGGTAGCCAAGAAGAGCGCTCCATTCATGAGTTTTAGGAACACAAAGGAGTCGCTCACGAACATAAACAGGGCCATTAAGGCGGGGTAGCCCGGCGGAAAATGGTTGGCCGGAGTCTGCTCCGGAAGATGGATGTCTGTGTAGCCAGCGCCCGTGTTCAGGGCCTTTCCCAGAATGTAGTAGCCGGCGTTGTCCCCGCCCAAGTCAATTTTGGAATCGAATACGGCGGTGTACACGAGCAGAAACAGGCCGGTGAGGAGGAAGATGGGAAGGTTTTTCTTCATGATCGATGGGGTGTGGAAGCCAAACTCCCGGGGGTTGTTTTCGGTGCGAATTTAAGGTTTTGCACGCGACCTGAGTGCGGCAGGGACTACAGATTTTCCTATTTGCCCACCATTTAAGTAGGAATTAGTATCTTTGCCCCCGACGATGGCGGATTCTGTTTTGCTCCTCATTTACGGTGCCGTGGTACTCGGGGTCTTTGTCCGCGGGGTGCGTCCGGGCGTGCTCTTTGCCGGCGCGGCCGTGGCCGTCTGGGCTTTTGGCGCCTTGGACCTTGAAGACTGGGCCGCAACCCTGGGCAACCGAAGTTTGCTGACCATTTTTGCCCTGACCATTTTGGCGGGCACCGTGCAGCAGCGGCTGGGCCTGACGGCGGCGCTTCTGCGTCTTTTGCCCAGCGGAAACAAACCCCGCCGTTTTTTGGGCGCCCTGGTGGGTGCCACCTCCGGCCTGAGCGGATTCATCAACAACACCCCCTTGGTGGCACTGCTCATCCCCTTTGTACGCAAATGGGCCGAAGTCCACAAAAAACCAATTCAACCGCTCCTGATGCCCATGGCCTTTGCGGCTACCGCCGGCGGCATGTTGACCGTATTCGGGACCTCCACCAACTTGGTTTTGAACGGTTTGCTGGAAGAATCCCCCGGCTTGCTGGGCGCGTCGATGCCAGACACCCTCCAAACGGCACAGTACTGGGGCCCGGGGCTGGCCGTCGTGGTTCTGACCGGCCTTGCGTTGATCTTCTTTGCTCCCAGACTGCTCCACGGAAGAACGGACGGTTCCACCGCCGACAACCCGGCGGCACGCTCGTACACCGTGGAAACCCTGCTGCTGGACAATGCCCAGGCCGTGGGCAAAACCGTTGCGCAAGCCGGTTTTCGCAACCTGCACGGACTCTTTCTGGTGGAAATCATGCGGAGCGGGCAAACCATTGCGCCCGTGGGGCCGGACGAGGTGCTGGTGGCGGGAGACCGACTCTTCTTCGCCGGAGATTTGGACCAAATTCGCCAATTGACCGCCGAACGTCCGGGTTTGGCCCTGCCCCAGGCAGACCTGACGGACCGCGCCGCCCACGCGCCGGTGTTGGAGGTATTGGTGCCCAGTGGCTCTTCCTTGGTGGGCCAATCCGTCAAGGACAGCAATTTCCGGGAACGCTTTGGCGCGGCCATTGTAGCCATCCACCGCCGCGGACAGCGCTTGGGCGGACGCATTGGCGATCAACTGCTGCAAGCCGGGGACTTGCTGGTTTTGGTGGGTTCCGAACGACTGGATGAACGGCTGGAAAACCAAACGGACCTCTACCCCATTGGCGAACGGGCTGCGGAAAGCGCACCGGGCGATCCGGTGAAAATCCGCCTGTTCTTGGCCAGCCTGGGCCTGTTGATCTTGGCCGCCAACCTCGGCTGGACGGACCTTCTGGGCGTGGCCGTAGGTCTTCTTTTTGTGGGCTCCCTCCTGGGGTTTGTAACCCTTTCCGGGGCGCGCAAACATTTGGACTTAGAGCTTTTGTTGGTTTTGAGCAGTTCCTTGGCCTTGGGTCAGGCGCTGGTGGCCTCTCCTTGGCCCGCTCGCGCCGTGGAGGCACTGCACGAGCCCTTGCACGCACTGGGGCCGTTTGGGCTCTTGGTAGTCCTGTTTGCGGTGGCCACCGCCCTAACCAACGCCGTCACCAACAACGCCGCCGTGGCGCTCATGTTTCCCTTGGCCGCCGCCGTGGTGGTGGCCGGATTGATTCCGCCGGTACCGGCCTTCTTGGCCATTGCCTTTGGCGCCAGCAACGCCTTCCTCACCCCCATTGGCTACCAAACCAACCTCATGGTGATGGGCCCCGGCGGCTACACCGGACGAGACTACCTCCGCATGGGCGGCGTTACAACGCTGGCGTACAGTGCCGCATTCTTGGGTTTTGCGTACTTCTTTCTGCTCTAAATCCATTTCACACTATAGGTTCATGAATCCCCACCTCACCTACCACGCTCCCACCGTCTCCTCGGCAGACCGCGAACGCTTGCTGGGCCAAACCGGCCGCGTTTTGTGGTTTACCGGGCTCAGCGGCAGCGGCAAGAGCACCCTGGCCAACGCCACGGAGGCCGCGTTGCACGCGGCCGGCCGCGCCACCTTCCTGCTGGACGGAGACAACGTGCGCTTGGGTCTGAACCGCGACTTGGGATTTTCCGCACAAGACCGCACGGAAAACATCCGTCGGATTGCCGAAGTGGCCAAACTGATGGCGGACGCGGGCTTGGTGGTCCTCACTGCCTTTGTTTCTCCGTACGCGGCGGACCGCGCCGCTGCGCGCGCGGTGGTGGGCGAAGACCGCCTGGTGGAGATCTTTGTGGACACCCCGCTGGAAGAATGCGAGCGTCGGGACCCCAAAGGCCTGTACGCCAAGGCACGCGCCGGTCAAATTTCAGATTTTACGGGCATCAGCGCGCCTTTTGAAGCCCCTGCAGCTCCCAACATACACCTTCTGACCGCACAGCGCAGCGTTGCGGAATGCGTCGACCAAATCCTGGGCTCCTTGCCCCTCTGAACTATGCCCTTGACCTACGCCCACCTGGACGAACTGGAAGCCGAAGCGATCTACGTCATTCGCGAGGCCTTTGCCCAATTTGAACACCCCGGAATTCTGTTTTCCGGCGGAAAAGACTCCATTGTGGTGACGCATTTGGCCGCGAAAGCCTTTGCGCCCGCCAAACTGCCTTTTCCCCTGGTGCACATAGACACCGGCCACAACTTCCCGGAAACCCTGGCGTACCGCGACGCCCTGGTGGAGCGCTTGGGCGCTCGGCTGGTGGTGGGCAGCGTGCAGGAGTCCATCAACCGCGGCTCCGCGCAGGAAGAAACCGGAAACCAGGCCAACCGCAACCGCATTCAAACGGTTACGTTGCTGGAAACCATTGAACGCGAACGCTTTGATTGCTTGATGGGCGGCGCCCGTCGGGACGAAGAAAAGGCCCGCGCAAAGGAGCGTTTTTTCAGCCACCGCGACGATTTTGGCCAATGGGACCCCAAGAACCAGCGCCCGGAATTGTGGAACCTCTTCAACGGAAAAAAGCGCCCGGGCGAGCATTTTCGCGTGTTCCCCATTTCCAACTGGACGGAATTGGACGTGTGGCACTACATCCGGCGTGAGGGCATTGAACTGCCGGAACTCTATTTTGCCCGACCCCGCAACGTCATCTGGCGCAACAACGCTTGGCTTCCGGTATCTGAATTCATCACCCTCCGCCCCACGGACCAACCGGAAACCCGCTCCATCCGCTTCCGCACCCTGGGAGACATCACCATCACCGGCGGCATTGCCTCCGAGGCCAGCACCCTGGACGACGTCATCCGCGAGATTGAGTCGTCGCGCCAAACGGAGCGCGGCAACCGCGAGGACGACAAACGCAGCGAAAACAGCATGGAAGAACGCAAACGCGAAGGCTACTTTTAACCGATGACCACCCCAACCCCCTCCCCAGTGACCTCCCCAACGCCTTCCTCCGCGTCCGGCGCACCGGCAGACCTTCTGCGCTTCACCACCGCCGGCTCCGTAGACGACGGCAAGTCCACCCTCATTGGGCGCCTGCTCTACGACGCCAAAAGCGTTTTGATGGACCAGTGGGAAGCCATGGAGCGCACCAGCCAGCGCAAGGGCTTGAGCCACGTGGACCTCAGCCTGCTGACCGACGGCCTCAAGGACGAACGCGAACAGGGCATCACCATCGACGTGGCCTACCGCTACTTTTCCACCCCCAAGCGCACCTTCATCATTGCGGACACCCCCGGCCACGTGCAGTACACGCGCAACATGGTCACCGGGGCCTCCACGGCCGACGTTGCCCTTGTTTTGGTGGACGCCCGCAACGGCGTGGTGGAACAGACCCGACGGCACCTCTTCCTGGCCGGCCTCCTGGGCTTGCCCACGGCGGTTCTGTGCATCAACAAAATGGACTTGGTGGACTGGTCTGAATCCGTTTACAGCGCCATTTGTGCGGACGCCGAGCGCGTTGCGCGCGAGGCGGGCGTGCGTTCCGTGCACTTCCTTCCCCTGTCTGCCCTTTTGGGCGACAACGTGGTGGACGCCAGCACCCACATGCCGTGGTACACTGGCGCTCCCCTCTTGAGCACCTTGGAATCCTTGGAGGTCCCCCGTCCGGAAAACGACGGCCCCTTCCGCATGGCCGTACAAACCGTCCTGCGCCCCCACACCACCGAGCACCACGACTTCCGCGGCTACGCCGGCCGCATCGCCTCCGGCTCCGTCTCCGTGGGCGATCCCATCACCGCCTACCCCGGCGGCCTCACCTCCCGCGTATCGGCCCTCTGGTTGGGCCACCAACCGCTGACCCGCGCCCACCGCGGACAGTCCGTCTCCATTGAACTGGAAGACGATTTGGACGTGGCGCGCGGCTCCCTCTTGGCCCACTCCAACGCTCCCCAGCCCGTTGCGGAACAAAACCTGGAAGCCACCTTGTGCTGGCTGGACCGCTCTCCCCAAGTGCCCGGCGCCAAGTACGCCGTGCGTTGCGCCACCGCCGAAGTCCGCGGCCTGATCGACTCCGTCGACGGCATTTTGGACCTCCACACCCTGGCCTACGCGCCCAGCGCCACCCCCTTGCGCCCCAACGACCTCGGCCGCATTCGGCTGCGCCTGGCCAAACCGCTGGCATTTGATTCCTACGAAAACAACCGCGTCACGGGCGCTTTCATTCTGGTAGACGAAGCCTCCGGAGCCACCGTGGCCGCGGGCATGATTGCTTCTGCCTAATTCCATTCATTCCCTTAGGTACCCATGGCCGCCAACACCACCCAACCCACCGACGTCCCCGTTTCCAGCTACTTGGACACCGTCGAGCCCGCCCAACGCCAAGCCGACGCCCGCGCACTGCACGCGCTTATGGAGTCCATTTCCGGCGAACCCGGCCGCATGTGGGGCGCCTCCATGGTGGGCTTCGGCACCTACGATTACGCGTACGCCAGCGGCCGCACCGGCTCCTGGATGCGCTTGGGCTACGCGGCCCGCAAATCCGCCCTCACCGTCTACCTCTGCAACGGAGGCATGGAGCGCTTTTCCTCCTATTTGGACCGACTGGGCAAGCACACCACCGGCATGGGCTGCCTCTACCTCAAAAAGCTCGCGGACGCAGACCCGGCGGTGTTGGAAGAATTGCTTCGCGCCGCATGGGAAATGCCTTCCCTCACCCTCTACGAAAACGCACAGGCGCAAGGCAAGGTCAAGCCCAAAGCCACGCCCAAAAAGGCATAAAAAAACCGCCCATTGCTGGGCGGTTGATCCCCGAGTGGGGGTTGGTCTGGTGTTCTCGGGGATTCTTAATGGCAAGCCGATTCCAACACGCCAGGACGGTTTAGAACCCTCCCTCCACCGGCAGCAAATCCGAACCAAAGGTTCGCATGGGACGCGGGGTCTTTTTGCGCACAATATTGAAGCCCACCGACGCGCCGATGCGCCACGAATCACCGCGGCCCGGCGTCACAAAAAAGAGGTTGATGGGGAAATTCATGCGACCGGACTTGAGCGTTTTACCACCGCCAATGATCAAACCGGTTGCAAAAGCGAAGTCGCCGCGCGAATCCAATCGAGTAATTTCCTCCCAACCGTTCGCGTTGTACCCGGCACTGACGCCGCGGAGCATCCAGCTTTCGTAGTGTCCCTCCAGTTCCTTGTTTGGCTGGGTATAATAACCCGTACCGGTCACCGTGGACGTGATGTTGGGTCCAATCGCGAACTCCCAACCGGTGCGTGAGTTGCGCATGCCCAATAAAACAGAAGCACTGGGGATGATGCGTCCGTACTCCAAACCGGCCACCAAGGGAATGAACTCCACCAACGCCTGGAAGTTTCCCGAGTTCACAAATACCTGTTCGAACTGGTAGCCAAAGGAAGAAAGGAGCGGCACGGCGTAATCAAAACCGCCGTGCTTGCGGTCCAGGGTCAAGATGCTGGCGCTGGGGCCGGCGATCGCGGTCAAACCAATGCGCGGACCGTTGTTGTTGATGACGGCCGCATTGGGGTTGTTCAAGGCGCTTTCGTAGTCCTCAGACACCGTCAACTTGCGCACCAACTGTTCGTCGGACGGAAGTTTGAAGAGGTCGTTGAGGGAAACCTCCATCATGGCCAAGGTTTGCTCCGGAATGTTCAGGTAGATGCGGCTGGTGGAATTCACGAAGGATCCGGACTTCACCTCGAACATGCGGATGGTCAACGCAACTTTATCTGCCAGCAAATCGTAGGAGCCGGTCAGGATGTAGTCGCACTGCAGGCGCTTGCCAATGTCTTCCAGGCAAATTTTGGAGAAGCAGCCCTTAAGAGCCACGTTGTCCCTTTTGGCGATGTACTCGATGTCGTACTTATCGATTACTTCGTACGCGTTGATGCGCATCATTTCAATGGTGGCCTTTTGAATGACTTGCTGAACGTCTACGGGATAGGAACGGGTGTCAAAATCCAAAATGGCCACCGATTCTTTGGGGGCTTGGGCTTGGGTGGCGAAGCTTGCAAGGGCCACGGCCGCGAGGAGGATCAGTTTTTTCATGGTGTTAATTTTACGCCAGAAGGCAAGTTCTAATACAAAGGTGCTGCTTTACTTAATTAGTACATTACGGCGCGGTGCGGTTTGAAAAACTACTTTTACGGAAAATCGCAACTCGTCGTTTCAATAGATTTCTCATTTTGCAGTCATGCAACCGGACCTCCAACGCCAATTCTTTGAGCGCATCAAGATGCGCATTGCTCCACACCTGAACATGGTCGACGAAATCGGCGATCTTTTGGGCATCGGATCCGACTCCGTGTACCGACGCATGCGCGGGGACACGGCCCTCACCTTGGAAGAAGCCATTCAATTGGCCAACAAATTCCACATTTCGCTGGACACCCTGCGGGACATGGACGCCCAGCGGGTGGACTTTGACGCCGGCCCGGTGATTGCCTCCGAGGACGATTACCAGAAGTACACCACGCGCATTTTGCACCAAATGCTGGCCTTTCAGCAGAGTCGGGAGGAAATGCACATGACCTACGCGGCCCTGGACTTCCCCCTGTTTTACATATTTCTGTTTCCCAACGTGGCCCGACTGAAGTCCTACTACTGGGGACGCTCCATCTTGGGACTGCCGGAATTCAAGGCCATTACGTACCAACAATTCCTGATTCCGGAAGAACGACGTGCGTTGGCGGAAGAAATTGTCAAGGCGTACATCGGCTTAAATTCGGCGGAATTGTGGAGCAGCACCTGCTACTTAAGCACGCTGAAACAAGTTCAACTGTATTGGGAAACCGGCGTTTTCACGCAGGCCGACGAGGCCTTGTCCGTGCTGAACGAACTGGACCGATTGTTGGACTACTTGGTGGCGCAGTCCGAATGCGGCAGAAAAATCAACCCCGCCACGGGACAACCGGTGGGCGGCTCTTTTGCTTGGTACATCACGGATTTGCAGGTGGGCCAAAACGTGGCCTACATGGAGAAACCGTCGGGCGATCAAACGTTTCTGAGCTACAATTCCTTCAATTTTCTGGAGACCACGCACCCCTATTTCACGCAGCAAACCAAAAAATGGATGGACGAGCTGCTGACTAAGTCCACGCTGGCCACCGGCTCCGGCCAAGCTCAGCGGGACAAGTACGTGGGCAAACTGCGCAAGCAGGTGGACGCCATCCGCCGGTTGGTGGTGGAAGCGGAGGATACAATTTTGTAGTGGGAATCCAGTTGGGTAGTGGAACTACCCAACTCCTGGAAGCACCTTGCCGGTTTACGGAAAAATGCAAAAAGGCGCCTTGCGGCGCCTTTTTTGTGAGCAATACTGGGCTCGAACCAGTGACCTCCGCCCTGTCAAGGCGGCGCTCTGAACCAACTGAGCTAATTGCCCGAAGGCCTTGGGCGTCCGGGGACGCCCAAGGGATTAGAGTGCAAAAGTAAGGCGCAAACGGTATTGTCTGCCGGGTTCGTGCAAGCCCAAGGCCCGCACGTACGACAGATGGTGCGCGTAGAGGGCATTGGTGGCGTTCAACACGCGGAATTCCAAGGACATCCGATTGTTGGCAAAATTCCAACCCGCGCCGGCGTTCACGAGCAAAAAGCCGGGGGTTTGCGTGGCGTCCCAGACCTGCTTTTCGTCCGCACTCAGGCGGTTTTGAGCAGAATGCGCCTGGGCTTCTACGTTCCAGTAGGCTCCGTACGCGGCCCGGTGGCGGTGGTGCGTGCCGGAGTAAGTACCGGTGAGGCGGTAGGGCGGCATGCCGGGCAACGGGCTGCTGGTTGGGGACCAGGCGCTGCCGCGGGAACCCTGGAGGGCACTGGCGTTGAATTGGAACCGATGGTCCAAGGTTCGGGATTGGGTTCGGGATTGGGTTCGGGTTTGCGTCAGGTTGAAATACAACTGCAGGTCAGCGCCCAAGAGGAGGGCGTCGTCTTGGCCGTAGTAGAATTTCAACATCCCGGAGGTGTCCGACGGCGTGGTGAGAATGTAGCCGCGGAAGGACTTCGCGTAGGCGTAGGCTTGGAAGCCCCCGTTGAATTTTGGGGTGTAGGCAAACGTTTGGCGAATACCCACGGTGGCGTGCAATCCGTTCTCCTCCTTCAGATTGGGGTTCCCCACTTCGTACCGACCGACCCCAACATGCAGACCGTCGGCAAAACGCTCTTCGATTTGGGGGGCGCGGGAGGCCTCTTGGAGATCCAAGGATAGGACCAAATTATCCGCAATTTGGTACTCCGCACGAAATTGGGACCCAAACAAGGTAAAGGTTCCTGTTTCCAAGCGGGTTGCGGCGTCCAGCAGCCATCGATTTTTATTTACAATGCGCTGGTTGACCACCACGGCGGTACTCCAAACGGAGGCGTTGGGGTAGGTTTGTTCGTGGGCCTCCGGGTTGTTTTGAAGGGCCCGAAATTGGTTGTGCACGATCAACTGCGTTCCGGTGGCAGACCACTCCCACTGCGATTGGTGTTGCAGGGAATGGATGGCGAAGGCCAACTCCGGGTGATCGCGCCCTTCTTCGCCCAATTCCAGGCGGTTGGCGCGCAAGTAGCCCAGTTGGTGCTGGACTACGGGAAGGCCCCACCGAGTGCGCCGTTGTGCGTTACGCGTTAGCCAGCGTTGTTGCCACTGCACGGTGGCCAGGGTGTTTTGCACGTTCTGCTCGTGTTCGTGTGCCTCGTGACCGGGCAAGGAACTCTCTTCGGTGGTGGGAATGCCAAAGAAGCGGTCCGTGTGGGTGAGCCCAACAGTGGTCAGCCAGCGCTTGCCCGCAAAACCTTGCAAGTAGCGCAATGAGGCGGTACGCGCGTGGGTGCCGTGCACGGTGTCGCCGCGGGCGTCGCGGTAGTCCCCTTGTTGCGAGAACAGGCCGCCGACGTAGTACGGGTTGCGCACCTCTGCGCCCGTGACTTGGTGTTCCGCTCCGGCCTCCAGGCCCCAGGGTTGGTTGAGGCCGGCGAGCTGAAAGCGGGTTTCCGGCCTGCGGTCCAACCCGGCAAATAAGGGGAGGTCTTGCAGAATCAGGGTTCCGGCGGCACCTTCGGTGCCCCAGTTGAGCGAGGTGGTGGCGCGAACTTGTTCTACTCCCAACAGCGGAAGGTCCAGACCGTGGTCTCCGCCGCCTTGTTGGTTGTCGTAGCGCATGCCCTGGTACACCGTGAGCATGCGGTTGCCCGACATCCCGCGAAATACGGGTTTAACGGTGTGGTTGGCGATGCTTTGGATTTGGAAACCCGGCTGCACGGTGGCCAACTGCGTGAGCGCCATGGGGCTTAAGGATTTCAACTCTTTGGCGTCCACTCGGCTGGCGGTCTGTACGGGGGATGCCACCCAAACGTCCACGAGGCGGACGACGGCGGTATCGGGGTTTTGGGGTGCGGCCCACAGGGATGCAGGCAGCAGCAGGGATCCGACGGCTGCAAAGGCCGCGGACTTAAAAAATAAATTCATGAATAAAAGTTTGCGTGGGACAAAAGCGAGGTCAAGCTTTTGCGCACGCAGGCGGACCGCGCAGGGGAGCTGCGGTCCAGTGGTCCTGGGAATGGGGAGCCGCATAGCGCGGGAGATGCTGCCCAATGGGGTAAACGGCACGGTGGAGGAAGGAAAGCGACGGGCGTTCCGGCTGCAGCGCCGGGGTGGCCACGGCGTCCAGATCCAGCCAGCACGGGGCTTCGTCGCCGCTGTGCAGGTGGACGCCTGTTTCATGACAGAAGTCGTGGGCGTGCTCCTCAAAAGCGTGGTAGGCGGCGTGTGCGGTTGCCTGTCCGTTGACCCAAAAGAGTGCGAACGCCAACAGGGCGCCGAACAGGGAGGGTAAAACGGGACGTGGGCGAATCATGGGACAAAGGTATAACCCGCAAATCCGCCAGTCGGTTTTAAACGACTATAAATACTTGCACCTACGCGAGTGCGGTACACGTGGACTTGATGGAGCGCACTGGTGTCATTCAAATCGAAGGTACAACTACTCCGGCGTGCTTTTGGTTTTGCTCTTTAAAAATCAACAATGACGCCGATGGTGGGGAGTCGTCGGCCCGTATCCGACTGGATGGTTTGGATGAGGTAGGCGTTGGTGTTGTTGGGGTCCACTACAGGAGCTCCGGAGGCGTCGCGCACCACGGTGAGGTACGGCATCAAGGGGATGGAGTTTTCCAGCACGTTGGCGATGTCCACGAACCAGTTGAGGCTCCATTTTTTGAAGTGGGAGGTTTTGTCCAAACGGAAGTCCACCTGGGAGAAGGGCGCCAAACGGGCTGCGTTCAGACGGGAGTAATCAAACTGCCCGCGCTGGGCCACGTCCCAATACGCACGCTGGGCGGACAAAACGGTATCGTACGGAGTGTAGGGGGTGCCGGAGCTGTAGCGCCAGCGCAGGCCCCATTGCCAACCCTTGCCCCAGGTGCGCCCCACGTTGAGGGAGAAGTAGTGGCGAGAATCCCACACGGAGGGCTGAAGCTCACCGTCCGGACCGCCAAAGCGGGACTCGCTGTAGGTGTAGGAAGTCATCCAAAAGTAGCCGCGCTCAAACTTGCGCTGCACGAAGAACTCAAAGCCCACTGCTTGGCCGGTGCTGGTGCTGTTGGCCGGTTGATTGCCCACGGCCACGTAGGCCGCAAGGGCATTTGCGTAGGAAACGGAATCGCCCAACAGGAAGGGGTAGTCAAAGTACTGCTTGGCAAAAACCTCCGCCCCCACCCGGTAGGAGGACCCTGCGCGGTATTCGGTACCCAGTGCGATTTGGCGGTTTTGAAGGGGTTTCAGGCCGTTTTGAAGGCCCGCCATTTTGGTGTAGGCCAAAACCACCGACGGAGCCGCTTGGTTGTACTGCCCTGCTGAAGCGTTCAGGGTCCAGTGCGTGCCGAGTTTGTAGGAGGCGGCCAGGCGCGGCAAAAGGCGGACGTTGGTTCCTCCGTAGGTGTAGGCGTCTACCCGGATGCCGGGGGAAACAGACAACTTGCCGTCCAAAAAGCGACGGCTGGCGTTGAAAAACGCCGACGCATTCACAAAACCGAATTGAGCATCACCGGAAACCGTATCCGTGCCGTACTTGGTGGGAACGATGTTCCAATTGTTGACGCGCACTTGACGGAAGGCCAAGCCACCGCCCGCTTTGATTTCGTAGGTGCGTCCGGCCCACAGGCGTTCCACCCGCAGGCGCTGCGCACGCTCCACAGAGCGGTAGCGCAGCGTACGGTCTGCCTCCACGCTGGTGTTGCCCAGAAACTTATCGGCGTTGTTGATGAAACCGTCGGCACTGGCCACGTAGGTCCAATGGCCGTTGTCCAAATACTTCTTGTACACGGCGCCCAAGGCACCCACTTGCTGCTCCCCTTGCGGGATGTAGCCGATGTTGTACAGCAGGGCGTCCGAACCGCGTCCCTCGGTGAAGAGTCGGTACTTATCGTTGCCGCCCACGCCGGTTAGGATGAGCTCCGACCGATCCCCAGTCTGGATGCGCACGCGAAACTGGGCGTCCTGGTAGGTGGGCAGAATGGGGATGTTGAACAACTTGAAGTAGTGCTGGGTGAGGGAGTTGCGCACGGAAAGCATCATTCCTGCTTTTTTGCTCAGCGGACCTTCCACGGTGACGCCGTAGTCTGTGGGCATGGCGGTGATGCGTGCGCCCCAGCGGTCCGTGCGGGCTTCTTTTTGGTGCAGCTCAATGATGCCGCTGAGGGCGTTGCCGCGGGCGGCGGGAAAGGCTCCCGTGTAGACGTCTACCCCGCGGACGAAGTCCATGTTGATGAGCGGGTTGGGACCGCCGCTGGCGCCTTGAATGGAGAAGTGGTTGAGGGTGGGCAGTTCAATGCCGTCCAACGTATACAGGTTTTCCGAGCTGGCGCCGCCGCGCATCGAAAGGCTGTAGCCAAAGGAGCTTTTGGGGAGGATGCCGGGGTAGGCCTGCAGGGCCTTGGTGATGTCCAGGGTGGCGCCCGGCATGCGGGCCATTTCCGCCCAGCCCATGTTTTTGACGCACAAGGGCGATTCTGTGGTGCGGATGAAGGCGTCGGAGGTGACCTGGGCTTCTTCCATCACCACAGACTTCTCCGGGGTGAGGGAGATGCGCACGACGGCCGGCTTGTGTTGGGATACGGCCACGTCGAACAGCAAGGTGGTGCGGTGGTCCACGGCTTCCACGCGGATGTTGTACGCACCGGGCTTCAATCCTTTGGCTTCAAAATACCCCGATTGGTTGGTTCGGAGTTCTTCCGTACCCGGCAACACGAATACCTCCGCTTTGGAAATGGGCTTGCCGGAGACGGCGTCCACCACGGTTCCTTGGATGCGGCCCTCAAAGGAGGCTTGCGCTTGAGCGCTCAGTGTTGTACCGATGGCGGTGGCAACAACGATCGCGCGGAAATACCCGTAAAAAGTAAATTTCATGCAGCAAAATTACGGGCAACAAAAAGGCGGAAATACCCCAATCCGGAGTATTTCCGCCCCGCAATTAAACGCTGCTTTTCACAACCCGTGCACGAGGGGCGCTGAGGCCGTGCGGTACTGGTGCCGCAGCCCGCCCTACGCCGGCTCCTTCTTCAGGAACAGCGACGCCAAAGCGCCCAACAAAATCCACGGCACCACGGCGTCTACCAACGAGGCAATGACGTCTTGCGTGGGGTACCAAATGTGGTTGGTGTACTGGGTTGCGGCAAAACCCATCCAGCCCACGGCCAAAGAAACCAACAAAGCACGTTGGAACGACCGGTCTTTCATCCCTTTGAGCAGGGTGTACAAAATCCAGGCAATCACCAGGTCCACCAGCCAACCGCGGCGCATGTTGCGCATCATGTTGTCCGACCGCTCGCCGTAGTAGGTCAATTTGACCCACGGCTTGCCCAAGGTCTGTTCCCACATCGCTTGGTATTCCTCCGCAGAGGAGCCGTTGGCCGCGCGGGGCATCATGTACTGGCCTTCCTCCATACCGACGGACTCCAAAAACGCCAACACGGTATCTTGCTGGGGCGTGTAGGCCTGGGCGGAGTCGTGCAGGTTGGCGCCCGCAAAAGAAAGAAACTGCCAAAAGAAGAGCAGGGTGCCACCCAAGAGGGCAAATAACAGGGAGTTTTTCATGTTTTATTTCCTTTTTTGAACCAAGTATCCTTCCAATCGGTCCAACTCAATGGGTTCCTTAGAATCTGGCTCTGAGCTTGAGCTGGATATTTTAATGTCGGTTAAAACAAAAAACACGTCCGAACGCGAGGTAGGCAAAACGACGGGTTCCTTGCCCCTGCGCTCTATATAGCTGCGGGCCAATTTCCACCCTTGGCGCTTCACCCAATCCGGCACCGGGAATTGAACGTTGACGGTTTGGTTCCCCTTTGGGCCTGCCATCGAGAAATCCGTCCGCCACAAGGCCCCGGTTTCTGCAAAAGCTCGGTTCTCTTCCCAAAGGTTGAACGCCTCGTAGTACTGCACACGGATGTAGGTGGATGGATCGATGGACTTTTGCTGGGATTCCCATTGGTACTGCAGCGGCATTTCGGCTGCCACCTCCCCAGTTGTCGTGCTGATTTGCACGTAACCCAACTCATTCAATGACGTTGCCATCTCCGACCGCGCTTGCCACTCCCGCACCTCCCGGTCTTGCACGTCGATGATTTCCAAGGGGGTGCCTTGCAAGGCCGGGGTGTGGTACTGCGCCAAGTAGACGGCCGTTTCCAGGAACTCGTTCACGGCGGTGGTGTCCGCGCCTTTGGGTACGGCCAAAATTTTACCGTCTTTCACGAATCCGTTGGCGGCGGCAATGCGCTCAAACCGGGCGTACTGGGAGCGGAATGCCCACGACGAGGCCTTGAACGGGCCAACGGTAATGGACAGTGCCAGCAGGGCCAAGACTGCCGGAACCACCCGGATTCCGGCGTTGGGGCGCACCAAAAAATAGACCGTCACGACGGTGAGGAAGAGACCGAGGTAGAAGCCCAGAACGCGCAGTTCGGTGAAGCCGTAGTCCGCAATGCGCTGGCCCAAAGCAACCCACAAAAGGATCAACAGCACCGCCAAAATGCGCTGGAACCACGTGGACCACGAGCGCGCGGGTTGATAGGCCCGCGAGAGGGAAACCACTAAGTATCCCACGCTGCCGAAGGCGCCCACCAATCCGGTGACCACGCCCCGCGGCAGGGTGCCTTCCAGGATGATTTTGACGCCATAGGCCAACAAGATGGCGGCGTAAATGGCCATCAGCGGCCACACAATGAAGCGAAGCAAGTTCCACAAGACGCGGGGCGGCTCCGGCCAGCTTTCCTCCGATTGGTAGGGGTCCGGGGCGTTGGCCAGGAAGATGAAGGTCTGGACGGGCAGGGCCACCCAGGCCAAGACGGTCAAAAACACCTTCTCGTCCAGAGAGACGTCGAACAGCGCTACTAAAGCACCCAAAATACCCGAAATACCGGCGTACAGAATGAAGGAGAAGACCGCACTTTGGGCAAAACCCAAAAAGAGGGCTTGGTTGGTGAACCAAAAGGCCTGCGGGCGGTCTTTGCGGAAGACAAACGGCACCAGAGCCACCAGCAAGTGGGTGAAAAGAACGGTTGGAAAGAACCACAAAAGGAACGTCCCGGTGAAGATTTCGTCCCGACCGGGCGCCACGATGACGAGTGCGGCGTGGATGCCCAGGGCAATTTCGTGCGCGGCGCTGCGGTTGAGTTTGCCCCAGGGCAAACGTTTGGCTCCGAATTCAGCGGCGACGTAGAGCGGCAGTCCCAAGGCCAGGTAGAGGCTCCAACGTGCGGCCTCGCCCAACCAGTCTTCCTCGTTCACGTCAAATTCCGGTTTGGCCCAAAAGGATTGGAGCCATTCCCACTCGTAGATCATTCCGGTGAGGTGCAGCGCCAAAAGGAAGGCCACCCCCACCGTTCCCGGAAAGGTTTTCACGACGCCTTGCGCTTGGCGCAAGAGGTTGACGGGGTTTAAACGAACCCAAAGGGAGGCGGGAAAGTTGGCCACTAACGAACGGATTTATTCACCGAAAGGTAAACAAATTTGCTTTTTCGTGTGTGACGGCCTCTCCCGAAGGTGCCGTGAATTAGGTACCAAAGCGAACTTGAAAACGTGCGTTCCTCTCAGGCCGTTGCTCCACCCCCACCCTGCGGTCCTTTGGGCTTGCCGAAGCGTTTTTTGCCTCCGCCGTTGCCGCCTGGACGACCGCCACCCGGACGACCGCCGCCGGGGCGGCCGGAACCCTTGGAGCGTGCCTCCCACTGCGGGCCCTCCCCCAGTTCTGTGGGCGGCTGAAGTTTCTCCAACTCGCGCTCAATGAGGCGTTCAATCTTGGAAAAACGGTACATGTCCTCCGGGCTCACCAAGGTGATGGCCATGCCGGTGGTTTTGGCACGAGCCGTACGACCAATGCGGTGCACGTAGTCCTCGGCGTCGTGGGGGACGTCGAAATTCATGACCAGGTCGATGCCCTTGACGTCGATGCCGCGGCTCATGACGTCCGTGGCTACCAAAATGCGGGTGCGGCCGTTTTTGAAGTCCGACAGTGCCTGCTCCCGCTCTTCTTGGGTGTAGTCGGAGGAAATGGGGGCACAAGCGAAGTTGCGGTCCCGGAGTTTTCGGTACAACTGCTCCACTTTTTTCTTGGTGGAACAGAAGACGATGATTTGTTTGTATTCGTCCTTGTCTGCGAGGAGGTGGCGCGCCAGGGCCACTTTCTGCTCGTCGAAGGCGAGGTATACTTTCTGGGTGACGCCCTCCGCCGGCTTGGCAATGGCCACGCTGACTTCTTGGGGGTCTTGGAGGATCTGCACGGCCAGCTGACGAATACGCGGCGCCATGGTGGCACTGAACATGAGGCTTTGGCGCTTTTTGGGCAGCTTGTCGATGATTTTGAGGATGTCGTCGTAGAATCCGATGTCCAGCATGCGGTCTGCTTCGTCCAGAACGAGAAAGTCCACTCGGTCAAACTTGACGTAGCCTTGTTCCATGTGGGCCATCAGCCGGCCGGGGGTGGCGATGATGAGGTCAGCCTTGCCGGTGAGGGCGGCCTTTTCTTGGTCCCAGGCAACGCCGTCGCCGCCGCCGTAGACGGCTTTGACGCTGGCGTGGGTGAAGTACGAAAGGCCTTCGGCTTGTTGGGCAATTTGGATGGCCAGCTCCCGCGTGGGGCACAAGACCAAGCCCTTCACTCCAGCTCCGTCGGTCTCCGAGAGGTGGTTGAGGAGCGGCAGCAGGAAGGCGGCGGTTTTACCGGTGCCGGTTTGGGCGCACCCGATGAGGTCGTTGCCTTCCAAGATGAGCGGAATGGCTTTGGCCTGGATCTCGGTGGCTTCGGTGTAGTTCATGTAGTACACCGCGTCCAATAAGGTGTCGTTCAGGTCAAAGTCGTCAAATCTCATGGGTGCAAAGGTAGGGGTTCGGCCCAGGGAATAAACCATTTTGCCAAGGTGGTTAGGCCCCTCTACAAAGAAGTCTTACTGAATGGGATTTTTGCTTTGATTTCTGTCTAGCTAAGTGTCCAGATCTTACGGTATTTACAAGCTCAAAACTCAGCGACTGGAATTGTCCTTTGATTTCAACCAATCCATCATCCGTCCGGGAGAGGCTGCGCGAATCAACGCTTTTGTTAACCAATTAAACGGAACACCGGGCACCTTCGAGCTCATTGGCCACTGCGATTCACGCGGATCCAACGCCTACAACCTGCAATTGGGTTTGCGTCGGGCACAGAGTACCCGTGCCTTTTTGACCCAACTCATGGGTGCGGTATCTTCCCAAGAATCTTCTCGTTCCGAATGGGATCTTCAAGCTCCTTGCCCGGATGGAATTCCGTGCGACGAGACGGCACACGAGCGCAACCGACGCGTAGTTTTAGTGTTTACGCCGCAGTAATCCATTTTTTTCCGCGCAAATCCGTAAAGTGCCCGCAGACGTTTGGTCGGACCACGGGTTGCTCCTAACTTTCTTGCGCACAAAAAAAAGCACCCCAAGCTACAAAAGCTTGGGGTGCTTGCTTACGTGGTGGGCCAAGAGGGATTTGAACCCCCGACCAAGGGATTATGAGTCCCCTGCTCTAACCGCTGAGCTATTGGCCCTAAAATCAAAGAGCGCAAAGGTATGAAAAACACCCGTCACCCCCGATTGATTGCCTTGATTGCAGGGGCACTCCTGGCCTTGTGCACCACCGGTTGCAGCAACTTGTTTTGGACTGTAGAACAAAAAGTGCCCCCTCGGCTGAAGGGCCCCACGGCTTTGCGCCCGGATCTGGCTGCGAACGTGGCGAGCGGCCGTTGGCACACCACGTTGCACAACGAAGAAGGCGACACCCTCAACCACCGTTGGGACGGGAGAAACTTGGTTTTTGAAAAATCAGAACGCCGAATGACCTTGTTGGTATGGGACCAAGACCAAAACTTGGTGCGCGGGCACCGCTTCCTTTTGGCGGACCGTCGGTTTTTAAAAAGAGCCACACCGTTCCGTTGGGGGCGCGTGTCTCCGGGGGAACAGTATGCGTACTTCCCTATTGGAACGTACGCCCTAGGCTTTGTTCCTTACTACTTATTGATGAACACATCACAATCGTCCGATTGGGCAATCTTCCTAGTGCCCGCTGGCGTTGTTGCGGACATAAGCACAGGCATCATTGGTGAAATCCGCGCCAATAAAGATCCCCGACGGCGCAAAACCCTGGTAGGAATCTTGCCGCTCAACGAAGATCCGGAATGGTTGCCGACGTCGGCACACTCGGACGAAAATCAATAAGAATCTTCAATTAACGGGGTGCACCAACGTTGTACGGCACTCAAAAAGCCCCCGATCCCCGCGCGGGCCTACCGGGGTCAGCTAAACCACTTGACACCGCCGTACAGCACCGCCAACCAGACCAAACCTTTACCCAAAAAGAAAAGGAACAGGAGCACAGCAGCGGGGCGGCCCATGGTGCGGACCAAGCCGGACCAACCTTCGGATCGGTAGACCCCTTGGTAGGTTTTGAGGAGCGAAAGTGGATTTTTCACAATGCTAAAATACCCCAAAACTGAACGACGGAATACCCCAAAACGGAAATTCTATACCTCTATAAAAAGTGCTTGATTTATTGGATTTTGGCTACTTTTGTAGCCATGCTTCCTCATAAAAATACCGCAAAACGAAAGGCCGTGATAACGGCAATTGACGAAGGAGTTACGGTTGGATTGTTCCCCGCAGACGCGACGGCTGGGAGTGTGGACCTGACCCTTCCCGCCATGCAGGTACACCTGTTCTGGGCGCTCACGGGTCCGCAGTATTTTCAGTTCTCCCCGCACTACGGGCGCGAGCTGCCGGAAGGACAGTCGTTCTTTCTCTTCAACCCCAAAACGGACCAGCCGGTTCAATTACAGTTTGCGGCGGGCGGCGAGGGCGTCGGGCTCTCGTTGACGTTTGACAAACTCCACCGTTTGTTCATGACCAGCTCGGAAAACGACTTGGATATTCCCTTTTTGCAAAATCCGGGCACGGACAAACCGGTGTACGAGCAGCGGGCGTGCGAACCCACGTGGAATGTGGTTTTGAAATCCCTGCTGGACGCTGACCACGCCCAAGGTGCACTCCACGTCATTAGGCACGGCCTCATTTTGCAGCTTTTGGGAATGTACTTTGACCGGACCGCGCCCAATACGGCGGCGTGCCCCTTCTTGCGGGATCAGGAGACCGTGCGCAAACTCAAAGACGCCAAGGAACACCTCCTGCGCGACGTGTTCAACCCGCCGACCCTGCGGGAATTGTCCAAACAGCACGGCTTGAACGAATACCAACTCAAGGTAGGTTTTAAGGAAATCTACGGCACCACAGTGTACGGCTACGTCATGGATGCCAAACTGCAGAAATCCAGACTGCTCCTGGACTCCGGCCGGTATTCCGTGAATGAAGTGGCGTTTCAGATTGGGTACCAAAACCCCAGCCACTACATTGCCGCTTTCAAAAAGAAGTTTGGGACCACTCCCAAAAAATACACCGCCGCTCGGGGGGTGTAAAGCACCCACGGCGGGGCTTTAAGCGATAAAGCGCGCGTATTTAGTAGAAACCCATCTGGGAAGCAGCGCGAATGATGTTCGCGCAGGAAGACTTAGCGCCCTTTTCCGGAGGCCTTCATGGGCGAAAATTCCACCCCCTCCGGCAAGAGCAGCTCTTCGGGTTGGCCCGGCTCTAGGGAAGTGCGTTCCACGTGAATGCGGTACGCTGAAGAACCGTCGGGCAATTTTTGAACAAAATCAACACCAATGGGCATGTGCACTACCCCGGACGGTAGGCCGTTCAAAATTTGGTTTCCCGTGCGGTAATTGGCCTTGGTGGGAAGGTGCCAAGCGGGGTCCGCACATCCCACAGACTCAACGCGTGCACCGTTCTGAAGCTCCACCAAGCCGCTCAACGGCACGCACGAGGTACCGTCCTCCAGTTCAGAAAGCTCAACCTTTTTCAATCCACCTGCGAACAGCCAGTTTTCTTGCTCGGTTAGCGAAACGCCGTTGGTGGATTCGGGAGCATACGCAAAGGCGCGCTTCTCTTTGGACAGATAGATCAGGGTAGAGCCCAAACGACCGTTGTAAAAGAACTCCGTGCGGACGTCGTCCCCAGAAAAAGTAAGGGCCATGGACTCCGGAAAGGCTTTCAGCAAGGCCGCGGGAAGAGTAGAATCGGGAACTAAGGCATAGGTTACGGTACCTTGAAACACTGCAGCATCTTGAGCTGAAGCGCTCAAAGACAGCACGAAAGCGAGCACCCCCCCGAGTGCGCGGGCTATTATTTTCATCACCCCAAGTTACGGAACGAAGCCGGAGTTCATTTACCTTGCAGCGTTAAATCTGCTGTTTTATGATCAAAAGCACTGCCGTACGGGCCTTAGCACTGGCCATCGGATTGGGAACCACGCTGTTCGCAAACGCCCAAACAGGCCCAGAAAAGCGAACTTCTGGAAGCGAATCGCTGCCGGACCCTTTGATGGAAAACTTGAAGTTTCGGAACATCGGCCCGGCGGGAATGAGCGGCCGCGTAACGGCCATCGACGCAGATCCGGTGCACCCGGAAGTGATCTACGTGGGTTCTGCCTCCGGCGGACTGTGGAAGAGCAGCAACGCAGGACAGAGCTGGAACTCCATTTGGGACGACCAACCGAATGCGTCCATTGGCGCTGTCAAGGTGGATCCGTCCAACCCGGATGTGATCTGGGTGGGCACCGGTGAGGGCAATCCGCGCAATTCCCAAAGCATTGGCGACGGTCTGTTCCGCAGTTTGGACGGCGGGCGCACCTGGCAGCGCATGGGACTGGAGAAAACCAAGGGCATCCACCGCATTGTGGTGGATCCGCGCAATTCCAACAACGTGTACGTGGCGGCCATTGGTTTGGCCTACGGAGACACGGAAGACCGCGGCGTGTACCGCACGCAGGACGGCGGAAAGACCTGGAAGAAGGTGCTGTACACCAACAACCGAAGCGGCGCAGCAGACTTGATCATCGATCCCCAAAACCCCAATAAATTATTTGCTGCGATGTGGGAATACCGACGCTGGCCGTGGGTGTTCAAAAGCGGAGGCCCCGGCAGCGGCCTGTACGTGACCCACGACGGCGGAGACACTTGGGTGAAGCGCACGGACAAGGACGGCCTGCCGGCCGGCGATCTGGGCCGCATGGGCTTGGCCGTTTCCCGCACGCACCCCAATGTGGTGTACGCCTTGGTGGAAAACAAAGAGAAAAACGCCCTGTACCGCAGCCAAGACGGCGGCGTGAAGTGGACCCGCATTTCGGACGAAGAAGAAATCGGCAACCGCCCCTTCTACTACTCGGAAATCTACGTGGACCCCTTCCGCGAGAACACCGTGTATTCGCTCTGGACCCTGGTGACCAAATCCGAAGACGGCGGCCGCACGTGGAAAACGATTGCCCCGTACAACAACATCCACCCGGACCACCACGCTTTCTGGGCCAGCCCCACCGTGCCGGGCTACCTGATTGAAGGAAACGACGGCGGCTTGAACATTTCGCACGACGGCGGAAATACCTGGCGCTTTGTGGAAAACCTACCCTTGGCGCAGTTCTACCACATCCGCGTGGACAACGCCCTGCCCTACAACGTGTACGGCGGCATGCAGGACAACGGATCGTGGAAAGGCCCGGCCTACACCTTCAAGGATGCGGGCATCGGCAACACGGAGTGGCAAGAACTTTATTTTGGCGACGGTTTTGACGTGGTTCCCCACCCCACAGACCCCCACACGGCCTACGCCATGGCCCAGGAAGGCTATTTGGGACGCGTAAACACCCAAACCGGTCAGGCGGATTTCATCAAGCCGGTGCATCCGGAGGGCCAAAAGCTGCGCTTCCACTGGAATGCCGCAATTGCGCAAGACCCCTTCCAGCCGGACGCTCTTTACTACGGTTCTCAGTATGTGCATTTCAGCACCGACCGTGGCCAAAGCTGGCAAATCATCTCCCCGGACTTGACCACGAACAACCCGGATAAGCAGAAGGCCTTGGAAAGCGGCGGCCTCACCTGGGACGTGACCGGCGCAGAAAACCACACCTGTTTGTTGACCATTGCGCCCTCCTCCCTGGAGCGCGGCCTGGTATGGACCGGATCCGACGACGGCCAGATTCACCTCACGCGCGACGGCGGCAAAACCTGGACCCTCTGCACCCCGCGCATCAAAGGCATGCCCGCCGGCGCCTGGGTTCCCCACCTCCACGCCGGTACGCACCAAGCCGGCGAAGCCTGGGCCGTGGTGAACAACTACCGCCAAAACGACTTCACCCCCTACCTTTTCTACACGTCCGACTACGGAAAAACCTGGAAAAACCTCACCCCTGCCGGCTGCGGCATCACCGGCCACACGTTGAGCGTGGTACAGGACAACGAGGTGGACAACCTGCTGTACTTGGGAACGGAAACGGGCCTGTACGTCAGCGCCAACAAGGGCCAGAGCTGGCAGCGCTGGAAGGGCTTGCCCACCATGCCGGTGCAGGATTTGGCGCTGCAAACGCGTGAAAAAGACCTGGTTTTGGGCACGTTTGGACGGGCCGCTTGGATTCTGGACGATTTGGAGCCGCTGCGGGCTTGGGTGCGCCAAAAAGGAGCTCCCGCGCAGCGCAAACTGACGGCCTTCACCGCCCCCACGGCCTACCACGCCATTTACGCGGAGTCCGACGGCATTCGTTTCCAAGGAGACGCCATGTTCAAGGGCCAAAACCGCAGCCGCGGCGCGCGTTTGAGCCTGTACGTGGTTCGGGACACGGCCGATAAGGCACTGAAAAAAGAGAAGTACCTGCGCGCCACGGTGTACGCCAGCAACGGCACCGCCGTGCGCAAAATGGCCCGCCGCGTGCCGGAGGAAACCGGCTTACTGCGTTGGAACTGGGACTTGCGCAGCGCTGGAGTGGAATCGCCCGCTCTGGAGAAGCGCGAGCGCGAAGACGGATCGGATCCTTGGGGCGGTCCCATGGTGGAGCCCGGCTCGTACAAAATCGTCTTTACCTACGGTTCCCACAAAGACTCCACAACGGTTCGCGTGGAAGACGACCCCCGGGTCTCCTCTACGGCGGCAGACTGGGCCGCCTATACGGCCTTCCAAAAGTCTGTTATGGCCCAAACGCAGCGCTTGACCACCGCGGTGGACCAACTCCGCTTGGCCAAGGAACAGATGGCCCGCATGGAGACCCTGTTGGGCGCTTCGTCGGACACGGCAGCCACCAAAGGACTGAAAAAGTCCGTTAAAGCGGTGAAAGACAGCCTGGAAGTGCGTCGGTTGGACTTGTTTGGCAAGGAGAACCAAAAAGGGTACTACGAGCAGCCGGACACGTGGTCCAGCCAGTCCGGAACCATGGGCGGTTACGTGTGGAGCCTGCGCGGAGCACCGTCGGCGAACACGCTGAATCAGTTCAAGTTGTACCAAGAACAAACGGAACGACGGGTTCGCTCCATCAACGAATTCATTGAGACGGACTGGGCGCCGCTGGCCAAACAGTGGAACGAGGCATCGGTTACCTGGTTGAAGGCTCTGGAGCCGGTGAAGTAGCCTGTTTTAGAGCTTCCCCCAATAGCAAGGGGCCGATCCTGACGGATCGGCCCCCTTTTTTTATGCTCTTCACTTATTGCGCGCCGCGCGCGCCTTGCTTATTGCGCGCCGTGCTAATCCCGCGGCTGGCAAAGCTCCACCAAAACGCCGTTGGCTTCTTTGGGGTGGAGAAAGCACACCCACATGTTCTCGGCCCCCGGGCGGGGTGCGTCGGAGAGCAAACGGTAGCCCTGTTCTTGCAAGCGGCTCATTTCCAATTTGATGTCTGTTACGGAAAACGCCGTGTGGTGGATTCCTTCTCCGCGCTTGGCGATGAACTTGGCGATGGGGCTTTCGTTGTGCATGGCTTCCAACAATTCGATCTTGTTGGGCCCTACCTGAAAAAACGCGGTGCGCACCCCCTCGGTGGGCACTTCCTCCCGACGATACGGCGCTACCCCCAGCAAATGGGTCCATCGGGCCTCCGCCTCCTCCAGGTTGGCAACGGCGATTCCTAAGTGTTCAATCTTGTTCACGGCGCAAAGGTACCTCCTTCCGGAATTAAGCGCGCAACTCCTGCGAGCGTACCAACCGGGCGTACAATCCGTCCCGACGGATCAATTCCTCGTGCGTTCCGGATTCCACCAATTGTCCGGCGTCCACCACCAAAATGCAGTCTGCGTGCTGCACGGTGGCCAACCGGTGGGCCACCACTACGGCCGTGGTCCCCTGCAAGAGGACGTCCAAGGCCGCTTGCACGGCGCGCTCGTTTTCTGCATCCAGGGCCGCCGTGGCCTCGTCCAGCAACAAAATCTGGGGTTTGGCCAAGAGGGCCCGTGCGATGGCGAGACGCTGCTTTTGGCCGCCGGAAAAACGCGTTCCGGCCTCGCCCACCAAGGTTTGATACCCGTCCGGCAGGGCGGTGATGAATTCGTGGGCTTGCGCGGCGCGCGCAGCATCCTCTACCTCCACCAAGGTGGCGTTTGGCTTGCCCAAAGTGAGGTTGGCCCAAACGGTGTCGTGGAACAAAAAGGAGTCCTGCGAAACCAGTCCAAACAAAGAGCGAACGCGCTCCTTGGGCCAGTGGCGCACATCTACGCCGTCCACGGTGACGCTTCCCTCGGAGGGGTCCAAGAAACGCGGGAGCAAATTGAGCAGGGTGGTTTTGCCGCCGCCGCTGGGGCCTACCAAAGCCACGGTTTGCCCTTTTCCAACACGTGCCGTAATGCCCTGAACGGCCGAGGAATCGGACTCCGGATACCGAACCCAAACATTGTTCCAGTTCAATTCAGAGGCAAATACCGGAGCGGGCGCGCCCGCTCCATGGGCTTCCTCCTCGTATGGAGCATCTGCCGCAGCAGCCGGGTCCGGGAGTTCGTCGGGCCAATCCAGCACCTCAAAAATGCGTTCCGCCGCCGCATTGCCGCGCTGAATGGCGTAAAACGCGTGGGTCAGGGCCTTGAAGGCGGGGATGAGTTGGTAAAAAAACAGCACGTACCCCCATGAGGGCAGAGCCGGACAAGCTTTTTTCGTCCAGCACCAGGCGTCCGCCGTACCAAATGACCATCAGGAGGATGGAGGCGCCCAAAAATTCCGACAACGGAGAACTGGCGTCTTTTTTGCGCAGTACGCGGGTGGCTGTGGCCCGGGTGGCTTCGCTGGCGCGTTCAAAAGAGGCCGTCAGGAGGCGTTCCGCCCGAAAAGCCTGCACCACGCGCAGGCCGCTGAGGGTTTCGTCCAGGAGCGCCAAGGCGCGGCCCAACTGGGATTGGGCTTGAACGCTGGAGCGCTTCAAGCTCTTGCCCACGGTCTGAATGAGGGTAAAGGACAGCGGCAGCACCAGCAGCAAAAAGAGCGTGAGGCGCGGACTCATGCTGAGCAAAATGGTGAGGGAGCCCAAGATGAGGAGCGGCTCACGCACCACCAATTCCAAGGTGTTGAGCATGGACCACTCCACCTCGGTCATGTCCGTGCTGGCGCGGGAAAGCATGTCTCCCTTTCGCTTGTGGGTGTAGGTTCCCGGGGGCATGGACAGCAGCTTGCGGTACAAATCCACCCGGAGCCGGTGCGCCACGCCCGTCCGGAGCGGTGCCACAGATGCCAACGAGAGGTAGTGAAACAGGTTTTTGAACAAAAACGCCAACGAACCGGCCCCGCACACCCACAGCAAGGCCCCGGAATGACCGCGGGTAGCCACCAACTGACTGACCCACGCGGAAAGGGCTTCTTTGACGTCGGTTATGGAGCGAATGCTCTCCGGATAGGGCACGTTGGCGCCTGGGGTCTGCTGAAAGAGCAAGTCCAGCACCGGAATGAGGATGCCGGCTGCCGCCAAACTGAAGAGGGTGAAAAAGACCTGGAACAGGGCCGCCAAAGCCGCATGGTTGCGGTAAGGGGCCGCATAGGAGAGCACGCGCCAGTAGCCTTTCATGGGGTTTAAAGGTACGGGGAATTCCCGGTCTGCCGCGGACGGCCAATTCCGTACCTTTGCGCTGTGGAAAGTACTCGCCAAAAGAAAATGGCGCGCCTGTTGGAGCGCGACGTCGCGGAAATTTTGCGCCAACGGGCAGCCTTGGATTTTCCGGGAACCTTGTGGAGCGTCACCAAAGTTCGGGTTACCCCAGACGTGGGCATGGCACGCATCTACCTGAGCGTGTTCCCCACGGACCGCACCGCGGATTCCATGGCCTACATTGAGGAGCACAAATCCGCCATTCGCAACCAGGTGGGCCAATTGGTTCGCCACCAAATGCGGGTGGTTCCGGAACTGCACTACCACGCGGACGACTCCTTGGATTACGAGGCAACGATTGACCGATTGCTGCGCGAAGGCGGCGAAAACCCCATCCTTTAACCCCACCCATGGGACGCGTCTACACCCCTTTGTTGGTGGCGTGGCGCTACTTGCGCGGACGCCGAAAGGCGCGCATGGCGCAGTGGGTTACCCGGGCCTCCGCCCTGGGCTTGGCCGTGGGAACGGCTGCCATGGTGGTGGTCCTCAGCGCCTTCAACGGGCTGGAGCAGTCTGTTTTGGACGTGTACCGCCCGGCCTACCCCGCCGCTACCGCGGAACCGGACAGCACCTCCTCTTCCCTTTCCTCGGAAACCGTGGCGCGCCTGCGGCGCGCCTGGTCCCCCGTCTTGCCCGGCAACGCGCACTTGATCCCCGTGGTGGAACGCCAAGTACTGCTGCGCAACGGATTGAATGAGTGCGTGGTGACGCTGACGTTGGTGCACCAGGAAGACCTTGCCCACTGGCCCTGGACCCCAAAAGCCACCTCCTTCATGCTGGGCGCCAGCGTGGCCACCACCCTGGGCCTGGAAGGCAGTCGGGACTGGCCCGCACTGGAAATCTGGTTGCCCTCCAACGCCAACCTGGAAGTGAACAACCTACTGGACTTGGAACCGCAGCTGCAAAGCGGTTTTTTTCAACCCAACGGCTCGTTCACCGTTCACCCGGAGCTGGACGCCCAAAGCGCCCTGGTGGTGTGGTCGCCCCAATGGGCCCAATTCCTGGAATGGGACTCCACCTACACCCATTTGGCCTGGATTCAGCCGAGCGGACCTTTGGTGCGCACGCAGGACCTCCAGCAGTGGACCGACGGTCGTCCGGACCGCAGCCAAGGGGTTCGCTGGGTACCTTTGGAGGAACAGCAATCTGCCTTGTTCCGCGTTCTGCGCACGGAACGACTGGCCACCCTGGGCATTTTGATTCTGGTGGTCTTCCTCGCTTCGCTGGGGCTCTACGGCTCTACCGTACTCCTGGCGCTGGAGAAAGCTCAGGAAAACGCCTCCCTACACGCCATGGGAGCCTCTTGGAACACGGTTGCAGCCGTTTACCGCATCAACGGCCTACTCGTAGGCGCTTTGGGCGCCCTAACCGGCGTGGCACTGGGTTCTTTGCTCGTGTGGGGGCAAAGTACGTTTGGCTGGATTCAACTGGGCACCGGGTTCGCGCTGGATGCCTACCCCGTTCGCTGGACGTGGTCCGGAGCGCTGCTCTCTTTTGGCATTGCCTGGGGCTTGAGTTTGGTGGCCAGTGCGTGGGCCGCTCGGGAAAGCCGACCGCAAAAAGGCTAACGCGCACGGTACCGTTTATTTAACCGAGCGCCCCACTCTTCCGTACTCAAAAATCACACGGCGCCGCGGAAACGTCCACGTCGTGCACGTTGGTGCCGGGCAAAACGACGCCTTCCGCGCTGTACACCTGGGTGATTTCCGCCAAGGTAGCGTACACTTCCGCCGCGGTTTCCGCGGTCACCAAGCGCAAGCGGTAGTCCTTGAAATGCGGGAAATTCTTGAAGTAATTGGTGTAGTGCCGGCGCGTTTCCCGTATGGCCATGCCTTCGCCCTTCCACTCCACCGCAAACTCCAAATGCTTGCGCGCCGCGGAAACTCGGTCCTCTAAGGCCGGAGGGGCCAAGTGCGTTCCGGTGGCCATAAAGTGTTTGATTTCCTTAAAAATCCACGGGTAGCCAATGCTGGCCCGCCCAATCATCACGCCATCCACCCCGTAGCGGTTGCGCAAGGCCACCGCCTTCTCCGGCGTGTCCACGTCCCCGTTTCCAAAAATGGGAATGTGCATGCGCGGATTGTTCTTTACTTCGCCAATCAAGGTCCAGTCTGCGTCGCCCTTGTACATCTGGTGCCGGGTGCGCCCGTGAATGCTCAACGCGGAAATTCCTATGTCTTGCAGACGTTCGGCAACCTCCACAATATTTTTGGTGTTGTCGTCCCACCCCAAACGGGTTTTCACCGTCACCGGCAATCCCACGGCGTCCACGATTTCCTTCGTCATGGCCACCATTTTTGGGATGTCTTGCAGCAGGGCCGACCCCGCTCCTTTGCACGCCACGTTCTTCACCGGGCACCCGTAGTTGATGTCGATCAAATCCGGATTCGCCTTTTCCGCGATTTCCGCGGCTTCGCGCATGCTGCTGATCTCGCTGCCAAAAAGCTGAATGCCAATGGGACGTTCGTACTCAAAAACGTCCAGCTTGATCAAGCTCTTGGCGGCGTCCCGAATCAATCCTTCCGAGGAAATGAACTCGGTGTACATCATGTCCGCGCCCTGTTCCTTGCACAGTTTGCGGAACGGCGGATCGCTGACGTCCTCCATGGGCGCCAGAAGCAGGGGAAATTCCCCAAGGTCGATGTGTGCTATCTTCGCCATGAATCCAAACGCAAAGGTACAATGAACCCCTTAAACCCTCCGGTAAAACCCGCATTGGAAGCACTGTGGGTCCTTTTGTTGGCTTTTGCACTGGGAAGTACCGTAGCCGCCTTAGCGATAGAGCCCCTGACCAGCCTGTACGGAGATACCCCCCGACGCGATTGGATGTTGCAACTGTTTGCGGCCGTCGGTTTCTTTGTACTGCCCGCGGCGTGGATTCGAACCCGCCGTCAAATCCAAGGCCTGCCCGACCTCACCCCTCCAGCACCCGCACTGCCTTGGGCTGTATTGCTTGCTTGGGCAGCACTCCCCCCCCTCGCCGCCTTTGGTTTGGAACAAATCTCGTGGTACTGGCGGGAAGGCCTCAGCACTTGGCCCGCGCTTGCAGACTGGTGGACGGCTGAAGCCGAACAAGCTACCCGCATCCAAACCCTGTTGGAAGCGCCGCTCCTCGTGGATCAATGGGGCGTGGCCCTGGTATTGGTCCCCGTGGCCGCCCTGGGCGAAGAATTCTTTTTCCGCGGCACCTTGCTCCCGTTGTGGCGGCAGGCCTACGGCAAACAAATGGCCCTCTTGCTTTCCACCCTGCTTTTTGCCGCTGCCCATTTGAGCCTGAGTCAATTGCCCTTTTTACTGGGGGCCGGTATGCTTTTGGGACTGGCCTACGTACAAACCCAGCAACTCTGGGTTCCCATGGCCGCACACTTTGCGCACAACGGCCTGACCTTATTGGTAGCCAAACTCAGCCCAACGGCGGAATACGGCTTTGCAGACCAACCGCCGCATTCGGCAGTACTGATCGTTGGAACGACACTTCTCTGCGCTGCCTTGGGCTTCTTCCTGTACCGCACGCACCGCAATCAGCCCGCGGAACCGGATGCGCCTGCACCAACGGCAAAAGAATAACGCCAAAAGGGCGTACGACCCAGCGGGAGGAAGACCCAAGTCGGCGTGGGGTCAAAAAGCCACCGACCGCAATAAAAAAACCCCGCCGAGGCGGGGTTTTCTCTACTAAAAAAGGAACTCAATATTCCTTAAACAATTCCTCTGAGGTAGTAGGATTGGTGGAGTAATTGATCTTCAAGGCCTGTGCTTTGCGCAGTTCTTGCTTGATGTCTCCAATCAAACCCATGCGCACCTTGATGTCTGACTTGATCGAAACCGTCATCAAGGGACGCTCTTTTTCGTTGATTTCTTCGCGTTTTACTACCACGAATCCACCAATGTCCTGGGTTGTGGCCAATTGATCGTCCAGCTGAACACGCGGTTCTGTGCCGTACGTAGCAGCATTCTTGGGAGTACCCACATAGATGTAGGCTACCAAATCTTTGCGCTCCAATTTTTGAATTTCCGTAGCACGGGGTTTCTTCAAAGAGATCTTCAAATCTACCTCACGCATGGTTGTAGTAACCATGAAGAAAAACAACAACATGAATACGATATCCGGCAACGAAGCGGTTGAGAGCTCAGGCGTCCCTCCGGACTTCTTTTTACGAATGCGTCCCATATTAACGTCCTCCTAAACTAACGGGTTCGGCCTCGGAAATGATCTGAGGATATTTGTCTTGCACAAACTTCTTAGCTTCTTCGCCCAATAAATCAAAAGGCTTACCAAACTGGGATTGAGCCAATTCATCGCGCAAATCGTTGTAAGCAGCGACCAATTCGTTCTGAACTTTGATGTAGGTCTCGTAGGAGGTACCCCGGTCGTTCTGAAGCGAAATGATGGCTTTTGCCGGATTGTCCGACGATTCTGGATCGCGGCTTCCTTTGCAGACGTCGCAAGAACCGTCGCCATTGTTGTCGATGAATTCCTTGGCTGCTTGACGCAAATCACGCACATCCATGTACTCATCTTCAACCAACAATTGGTCCTGACCGTTGACCAACACCACGAAAACGTTCTTTTCCTTGATGGTGGATGTTTCCTTGATGGGGTTATCGTCCCACGGCGGCAACTTACGGTTCAATCCCTTGTCCACGTCCATCGTGGTGGTTACCAAAAAGAAAATCAACAGCAGGAAGGCGATATCCGCCATCGAGCCCGCATTGATTTCTGGTACTGAACGCTTGGCCATGACTCAGTTATTTGCGCAATCGGATCAAACCCGCGCGGTACAAAGCAGAGAAGACCACGGCCAAAGTAGACAAGGCCAACATGATGTTCAAGGCATTCAATCCAGCACTTACCCAGCGTGAACCGGACTCGGTCATCTTCATTTTCTGGTACTCCATGTAATCGCTTCCGTCTGCAAACAGATAGGAAACCACCAAAATGGCCAAAAGAAATCCTACACCCAATACAGTAGAGCG
>JAXITR010000013.1:0-41305 GCA_034679985.1 Cryomorphaceae bacterium | reverse complement strand
GGCCCCCACCCGTTAACCCCTACCCAAGGTGATTTACATTGAGCGGACCGAGTCGTTTATCGCGGCCCACCAGCAATTCAACCACAAGTGGTAGGACGATCAAAAAGAACCCGTTTTTGGCAAATGCGCCCACCACGCCTACCACTGACACAAATTTAAATTGACTGGGGTGGTGAAAGGGGAAGTAAACCCAGACACCGGTTTTGTGCTCAATTTGGTGGACCTGAAGCAGGTCATGATGGACTGCGTGGTGGACCGCGTGGACCACAAAAACCTCAATGTGGATGTGCCGTTCCTTCAGGGCGTATTGCCCTCTACCGAAAACCTAGCGATCGCCTTTTGGGCCTTGCTCCGCCAACCCATTGCGGACCTGGGCGGAACCTTGCACTGCATTCGCTTGCGCGAAACCGATAAAAACGCGGTGGAATACTACGGCGAATAAACCGTCGGACCCCCTCCCGACATTCAACCTGTCTCCCATGAAACAAGCCTACCTCTTTCCCGGCCAGGGTTCCCAATTCACCGGAATGGGCAAAAACCTGTTTGACGCAGACCCCACCTACTTCCGCCGCGCGGACGAACTGTTGGGTTTCTCGCTGACAGACATCATGTTTACCGGATCCGACGAGGACCTGAAACAGACCAAGGTGACGCAGCCGGCCGTATTCCTGCATTCCGTGGCGCAAGCCTTTGCCCTGGGCGATTCCTTCCGTCCGGATTTGGTGGCCGGCCATTCGTTGGGCGAATTTTCCGCCTTGGTTGCCGCCGGTGCCTTGTCTTTTGAGGACGGCCTGAAGTTAGTCTACACGCGCGCGCTGGCTATGCAGAAGGCCTGCGAAGCACAACCGTCCACCATGGCCGCCATCTTGGGCTTGCCGGACGAAACGGTGGAAAACATTTGCGCCGCCACGGACGGCGTGGTGGTTGCCGCGAACTACAACAGCCCCGGTCAGTTGGTGATTTCCGGTGCGTTCCCCGCGGTGGAAGCGGCCTGCGAGGCCGCGAAGGCCGCCGGCGCCAAGCGCGCCTTGTTGCTGCCGGTGGGCGGCGCTTTTCACTCCCCACTGATGGAACCGGCACGCGCCGAATTGGCCGCGGCCATTGCCGCAACCACCTTCCACCAGCCGGTGTGCCCGGTGGTGCAAAACGTGGTGGCTCAAGCCGTTTCAGACCCCGCACAAATCCAAGAGAATTTGATTGCGCAACTCACCGGCCCCGTCAAGTGGACCCAGTCCGTGCAAGCCATGGGCGCCGCCGGCATCGGTCGGTTTGTGGAAGTAGGTCCCGGCAAAGTGTTGCAGGGATTGGTGAAAAAGATTCTTCCCGAAGCTGAAGTATTGTCCGCATGAGTTTCCATACCGCCTGGCAAAGTCCGTCCAACATTGCGTTGGTCAAGTACTGGGGGAAAACGCATCCCCAGTTTCCCACCAACCCCTCGTTGAGCATGACGCTGGACGCCTGCCGCACGGAGACGTCGGTGGAAATTGTTCCCGGGGGCGGTAAAATTCAGGTGTGGGTGGACGGCGTGGACACGCCTTCGTTTGTGCCCAAGGTAGCCGCCTTTTTTAAGGCCATTGCCGAGCGCCATCCGTGGACCGCGCATTTTGATTGGCGCATCCAAACCCACAATACCTTTCCGCATTCCAGCGGCATTGCCAGTTCTGCCAGCGGCATGAGCGCCTTGGCGTTGTGCGTGGTTTCCTTGGCCCGCGAGTTTCAGGAACGCATTCCCGCAAAGGATGATTTGCGCGAAGCCAGTGTGTTGGCCCGACTGGGCTCCGGAAGCGCCTCCCGCAGTGTGTACGGCGGTTGGGTGGTTTGGGGCCGAACGCCCTCCGTTCCGGGCAGCAACCAGGAATGGGCACACCCCTACCCGCACCCGGTAGACCCCGTCTTTGCGGATTTCCGGGACACCGTTTTGCTGGTGGACGTCGGGCAAAAAGCGGTTTCCAGCACGGTGGGGCACGGTTTGATGAACGGACACCCGTTTGCGGAGGCCCGGTTTGCCACGGCGCATGAAAATCTAGCAGCCTTTCAACCCATCCTCGCCAGCGGAGACGTCGGTTCCTTTTTGGCGCTGGCCGAACGCGAGGCGTTGATGCTCCACGGGCTGATGATGGCGTCCAATCCGCCTTTTGTGCTGATGAAGCCGGAAACGTTGGCCATCTTGGAGAAAATTCAAAACGCGCGCCGCGACGGTCTGGAGGTCGGCTTTACGTTGGATGCGGGTGCCAACGTGCACGTGCTGTACCCAGCCCGCGCTGAACAATCCGTTCGGGAATTTGTTACCACCTCGTTGTCTGCGCATTGCAAGGACGGCGCCTACATTCACGACCGCGTGGGTGCAGGTCCCCAACAACTGACCGAACCCAAGCCCCTGCTTTGAATTCCGTAAACCCCTCCTTTTTCGCGAAAATCCTCCTCTTCGGGGAGTACGGCATCATCCGCGACGCCATGGCGTTGTCCATTCCGTTCAAGGAGTACCAAGGGTCCTTCCGCTTTGTACCGACGGACGCCGCAGTGGTTGCACTGGAGGTACGGGAGTCTCAGGAGGCGCTGCGCAACTTTGCGCGCCATCTACACGCACTGGCAGACAGCGGAGAAGCTTTGGCGGCTCTGGATTTAGCCCAGCTCGACGCCGACTTGGGCCGGGGTTTGTTTTTTGATTCTTCCATTCCGCAGGGATTTGGCGTGGGCTCGTCCGGAGCCCTGGTGGCTGCCCTCTACGCGCGCTACGCCGTCAACCCCATTCCGGTGGACCACCAGCTCAACAAAGACCGCTTAGTGGCTTTAAAAGCCGAATTGGCGCAAATGGAAAGCTTTTTCCACGGCCGCAGTTCCGGCATCGACCCCACGATTTGTTACTTGCAATTGCCGCTGTTGATTCGGTCGTCGGACGATTTGGGCACGGTACTCCTTCCTAAAGAAAACGCCGAAGGCAAGGGGGCTGTTTTCCTGATCAATTCCGGTGCGCCTGGGGAAACCCAACCGCTGGTGACCCACTTCATGGAAAAGCTTAAAGAAGAAGGGTTCCGCAAGGTGATGAAGGACCAATTCAAGAAGTACAACGACGCCTGCATCCAAGCCTTCCTCCAAGGCGATCCCGGGGCCTTATTCCGCAACCTCAAGCCGCTGAGCCGCTTGGCGTTGGAGCATTTTGACCCGATGATCCCTTCCGGCTACCGCGAATTGTGGCAAAAGGGCATTGACACAAATGCCTACTACCTGAAGCTGTGCGGTTCCGGCGGCGGCGGGTACATCTTGGGCTTTGCTCCGGATTTTGAGGCCGCGGCTCCCCTGTTGAAAACCCACGACCCCGAGGTCATTTTCCGCTTTTAATTGGCTGGTCTGCCCCGGAAACTTGCCCTGCGGACGGCCGCACTTTTGCTGGCAGTCCGGTGGTACAATATTGCTTTTTTAACGGTTGCCCAAGGCGTTTTTCTCTGGAAACTCTTTCAAAGCAACCCAGAAGCTTGGATCCGTTCTGGAGGTTGGCCCGTTGCGGTTTTGCTGCTCCTGATCAATGCCATTTTGGTCTCCGGCGGATCCTTGATTAATAATTTTTACGACGCCGAACACGATTTGATCCACCGGCCTTGGCGTACGTTGTTTGAACGCACCGTGGTGCGCAAGTACGGCATTCCCTTGGCTTTTGCGTTTTGGTTTTTTGGCCTTGGCCTGGCCTGGCACTTGGGCACCCGAATGGGTCTTTTTTTCGCGGCCTATGCGGCGCTCCTGTGGATCTATTCGCACAAGAGGCGGTCGTTGGACCGGGGCGCCCACGCCGTGGCCGCAGGCCTGGCTTTTCTGCCCTTCCTGAGCTGCAGTTTGTGGTTGAACACCTTGCCGTGGCATTTGCTGGTATACGGCCTGGTATTGCTTTTGGTGGAGACTGCGCGCCAAGCGGCCAAGTCCGCCCAAACGCACCCGGAGGTGCGCGGATACCGGGAGTCCCAAACGGTGCTTTTCGCGGCGGCGGCTGCGGCTGTGATTTTCGGCTGGTGGTTGGAGCAACCGGGACTTATTTCACTCGGTTTTCCCGCAGGCCTGGCCGTGGCTTTTTTGCGGTTTTTGGAGCGTATTTCCTATGTTAACGGCGTGCTCGAGCCTGCTAAAACCCAACACGCGCGAAATCTAGATACCTTTTTGAAGGTATACCTGATTTACTCCATGGGGGTTTTGGTATTTGTGCTGTAGACAATCGTTTGGCTTTTTACGGAACCAGCTGCTAAGCGCTGAACGGAAAGCTGCTGCAATGCGCTGCGCGGGCAGCACATCACTCACCAAGTCTTACCGGTAAAGCGTAAACACTCCGGTTTCCTCGGCTTTCTTGCCCAGCGGCAAGTGCAGCAGCACGCGGTAGGAATAGGCGCCAGCCTGAGCGGGTTCGCCGTCGATGGTGCCGTCCCAGCCTTGGGTGATGTCCGTGGAGGTGTAGATCAAGTTGCCCCAGCGGTTGAAGATTTGCAGCTCCATGCCTTCGACGCCCAGACCTTTGACCAAGAAGTAGTCGTTCACGCGGTCCCCGTTGGGCGTGAAGCCCGTGGGTACGTAGAAGTAGTAGTCCATTTGCACAACGACTTCCAGGGTGATGGCGTCGGAGCAACCCAAGCTGTCCGTGATCACCAGGGTCACGTTGTAGCGCCCCGGGATGGCGTAGGTGTGGATGGGGTTGGCGTCCGTGGTGTTGACGGGGGTGCCGTCGCCAAAATTCCAACTCCAGGTGCTGTGCGGCGTGGCCAGGTTTTGGAAGCGTACTTTGAGCGGATTGATGCCGTCCACGTTGTGCCCAAACGAGGCGTTGGGAACCGGCATGACCTGCACCCAAACGGAGTCTGTGCGGGTAAAACCGCAGTCCCCGGTGAGGGTGTATTTGTAGTAGCGTGTGGTGGCCGGAGAGACGCTGATGCTGTCTGTGTTTTGGCCTGTTTCCCACAAAATGCTGGAGTAAGCGCCGCCCACGTAGCCCGTGTTGCCGATTTTCACCACCGTGCCCGGGCAAATGATGGTGGAAGCCGGGATTGTTTTCAGGGTGTCCACCGGTTGGAAGTACACGGTGATGGAGTCCACCAATGCGGTGGCCATGCACTCGTCTTGGGCGTAGAAGTAATACGTGGTTTGCGTTGTGGGGGTGGCTACCAATTGGTTGCCGCCGGTGGTATCTGTGTTCCACCACGATTTTACCACGCCTTCTCCGCCCGTGACCGTGCCCACAAAGGTGGCTTGGTCGCCCGGGCATTGGAGGGTGTCGTTGCCGGCTTGGAGCGCAATGGAGACCGCGGGGTTCACCTTGTCCCGAATGCGGTACCGCACCACTTGCGAGGGATAGTCCGCGCAAAAGGTGCTCACCGGCTGCATCACCAACTGGATCACCTCCGGGCCTTCGGCCAGGCCGTCGTCAAACGCTTGAATCCAAACCGTGTCTTTCGTTTGTCCGGGCAACAAAGTGACCAATGCCGGCAGCGGCGTGAAGTCCACGCCCGGCTGCGCCGTGCCTTGGTTCTGCGTGAACGCAATGCGCATGGTATCGGTGGTGGCCCCCTTACGCTCAATGATCAACCCGGAGGCTTTGCAGCCCTCCACCACGTTGGTGTCTGAAAACGAATTGCCGGAGTTGGTGGAGCGAGACAGCGAGATGGTGGGCAGCTTAAAGGAGCGTGCGCCCAAAAACACCGCAGAATTCAACGAGCCATCGGCCACGTCGGCAATGATCATCTTAATGGTGTAGAGTTGGCCGCATTGCACGCGGGCCTTGGCGGTAAAAACGTCGGTAAATCCAGAGTAACTGGTACTGATTCCTGCAGCGGCCACGTTGTTGTTGAAGTATACCGAATGCGCCACAAAATTGGGATTTGCAGCCAAACAGGTGGCCACCGATCCTCCTCCGGTGGGGGAGCCTCCGTTGATGGTGTTCACAGCCACTGGTACGTTGGTCCCGGGAATTTTCGCCAAGTTGACCGTGTCAATGATGGTGTTGCTTGCCCCATTGATGCCTTTGCCGATGAGGAAAAAGCCAAAGGCATCGTTGTACTGCGTACAGGTATAACCCGCGTATTCGTTGGACGCGAATACATAGTCGAATTTGACCGAATCTCCGGGCGCAATAAACGAAAACATGATTTGCGTCTTGTCGTTGAGGGAGGTCTGGGAACTTCCAATGGCGGACAAAACCGTCAGCAAATTGGCTGACAGGGAGGCTCCGTTGCCCGTTGCACCCGTTTGGCCCGGAACCACGTCGTTCGCGCCGCCGGTGACCATGACAATGCCGCTGTCCAAACCGAAGTTGGAATTGTGTGCAGGAAAGGTGAATTTGCCAATTTGAGGACTTGGTCCCTGGTTGAGGAACATGTTGTTCGCCAAATTAATAGGCATGGGCAGCAAAGAAAAATTGGGGCCCACCAAAACATTCTGCGCCAGCCACTGGGGGTTGTTGCGGGGCGCCGTGGAATTCACGGAAATGTTTTGCGCCCACGCCGGGAAAACCATTCCCGCGCCCAGTAAGGCCAACGTGCAGGCGATCAGTCGCTTGGAGATCATCTTCCAAATATAGGGAATTCCCCTTGGCTGCGGTACCTTCGTGTAAACCTCTGAACCATGGATGTCCGGCCGTATTTAAACTCCCACTTTGACCGATTTACCGACGAACTCAAAGAATTGCTACGCCTTCCCAGCGTGAGCGCAGACCCTGCCTATGCGGAGGCTGTGCGCCAAACCGCGCAGGTGGTGGCCGGCCATTTGGAGAAAATCGGCCTGAACAACGTAGAAGTTTGCACAACTCCCGGTTACCCGGTGGTTTACGCGGACTACACCGTTGGGCCAGACGCACCCACCGTCCTTGTTTACGGACACTACGACGTGCAACCGGCGGACCCCTTGGAACTGTGGGAAACCCCTCCTTTTGAACCGACGGTGCGCACCACCCCCATCCACCCCGACGGCGCCCTGTTTGCGCGCGGGGCGTGCGACGACAAGGGGCAGTTTTTCATGCACGTGAAAGCCATCGAGGCCATGCTCGCTCAGGGGCCGCTGCCCTGCAACGTGAAGTTCATGATTGAAGGCGAAGAAGAGGTAGGATCTGCCAATTTGGCGTGGTTTGTGGAACGCAACCGCGAACGCCTGGCCTGCGACGTCATCCTCATTTCAGACACCGGCATGCTGGCGCCCGGCATCCCCAGCATTACCACCGGTCTTCGCGGCCTGGCCTACATGGAAGTGGAATTGACCGGGCCCAACCGGGACCTCCACTCCGGTCTGTACGGGGGCGCCGTGGCCAATCCGCTCAACGCCTTGGCGCAACTCATTGCCTCCCTGCACGATGCGGACGGAAAAATCACCCTGCCCGGATTTTACGACAACGTAGCAGACCTTCCGGCAGAAACTCGGGCCGACTTGGGCCGCGCTCCTTTTGATTTGGACGCCTACAAAAAGGCACTGGACTTGACCGACGTGGTGGGCGAAACGGGCTACACCACCTTGGAACGCGCCGGCATTCGCCCTACTCTGGACGTCAACGGCCTGTGGGGCGGTTACACGGGCGAAGGCGCGAAAACCGTCATACCGTCCAAGGCCTTTGCCAAAATCTCCATGCGCTTGGTTCCGGACCAAAATCCAGAAAAGATTGCTGAACTGTTCCAAAAGCACTTGGAGTCCAACGCTCCAAAGGGCACTACGGTCCGCGTCACGCCGCACCACGGCGGTTGGGCGTACGTTTGCCCGCCGGACCACCCGGGCTACTTGGCCGCACACAAGGCCGTAGCACAAACCTTTGGAAAAGAACCGGTCCCCGTGCGCAGCGGCGGTTCCATCCCCATCGTGGCCCTGTTTGAAAAAGAGCTCAACGCCAAAAGCATCCTGCTGGGCTTTGGGTACGATTCCGACGCCATCCACTCTCCCAACGAACACTACGGTTTGGCCAACTACCGCAAGGGAATCGAAACCATTCCGTGGTTTTACACCTACTATACCCAGGGCTGAAATCATCGATTACGGCCTACTGAAATCCGGATGTTCCTGGTATGAAAAAGGGGGCGCCTCTGCGAGGCGCCCCCTTTTTTTATACCGTCCAATTAAAATTTATCCTCGCACGGTCGGTTGTTGAAAAGCCTTAGCCAAGCGGAACGAAACCGCAACCACGTCGCGAACTTCCAACAAAAGCTGAACCTGCAGCATGCCCAATCGACCGCCCACCACTTGGCGTTGCAGTAAATCCACTTGGCTTTCGATCATCTTGTTGACATCCGCTAGCAGCACGCGCTTGACGGCGTGAACCTCATCCAAATTATTCTTGCCTTGGACAGCGGCCTCAACCTTGTCAAAGTAGGGCCCGAGCAGTTTATTGAATTCCATCAAAGCGTCCAAAAACGAACGATTGGGTGTGCTGTGGTGATTGGACAAATGATAACGAATGGACTCGTTGTACTGCGAAGCACTGCGCTCCATATCTAAAATCAAATCGTACAACGCAAAATAAAGAACACCTAAATCCGTGTTTTCAGGCCCCATTCGACGCACATTCTTTGCCATGCGCAGCATTTGTTTTTCACGGTTCGCCTGACCAACCTTATTGTTTTTGAAGAGTCGATTAGCGATATCTACATTTTGCCCAGCCAACGCGCGTGTCCCAACGGCCAAAGATTTCTCAACCTCTTTCATGGAGTCCAAAACCCAGAGACGAACGGTACTCACTTGAGCGTTGCTCTCCTCGTGAGAAAACGTTTCGTTCTGAAGTGCTTCAACTTCGCGCTCTTTATTAAATACCCGGTGGCTGCGGTACAACACGTACAGGGTCAAGATAAAAAGTCCGATCGCTACATAAGGACCACCAAAATACATGAGAACCGCAACGGTCGCGGCAAACAAAAAAGCTATGATGGCCGTCATCAACCAGCCGCCAATAACGGTCAACACTCCGCTGATTCGATAAACCGCGGTATCACGGCCCCAGGCACGGTCGGCCAAAGACGAACCCATCGCCACCATAAAGGTGACGTAGGTAGTGGACAACGGTAACCTCAACGATGTAGCGTAGGCAATCAAAACCGATGCCACCAACAGATTAACCGAAGCCCGAACCAAGTCAAACGCATGTCCGTCTCCGTCTCCGGATTTTCGCTCAAACCGCTTCTCCACAAACGAGCGAATGCCGTCTGAATGGAGCACCGAAAACGACCGCGAAATGGCCAAGGAGGCCCCCACAATTCCGCGCGACAATTGATTCGATGCAAACGATTCAGAACCTTCGTCTTGGCTGCTCAAATTGAGTTCCGTTTCGCTGACTTTCCGCGCTTTAGCGCTGCGCCAAAGCGTTACAATCATGACAACTCCGCTGGCCAGCAAAATCCACGTTGGGGTTTGTACTTTCTCGGCCAAATCTCCCATGTAGTACGAAGCTGCATCTAAGCCGGATGCCGTTAAATTCTTATACGCCAACCAACCGCCAACGCCGACGCCAATGAAGTTGACCAAGTCGTTGCCCGCAAAGGCCATGGACAGAGAAAACGTACCCAGCAAAACCACAAACCGCAACGGATTGATCTTCCAAATAACCAACAGTGCTTGCGAGATTACGGTTAATGCTAGAAATACTACCGCATTGATGGTCCAGTCGTTTTGTTCCAGCCAATGCAGTTGTGCTTCGGTCACAAAAGAAGACCCTTCCGCTCCTTTCACCAACAAAAAGTGAACGATGAACGTACCAACCAAACCGCTAAACACTCCTCCGAAAAGCTTTAAAGTATCTTCCAAACGGAATGTGAATGCCAAGCGCCAAACCCACTGAACGAACAACCCGCCCACAAAAGACAACAAAACAGAAGAAAAAATACTGGAAACAATGGTGGTTGCTTCGTTGAACTTCATGACCTGGTAAATTCCTTCCCAACCCATTCCACGACCCAAAGAAATCTGTAAGGCAACTACCGAACCGGCACCCAACAAGCCAAATACCAAAGAAACAGTAGTGGAGGTAGGCAACCCTTTTCCATTGAAAAAGTCGAGCAAAAGAACGTCGGTAAACATGACGGCCAAAAAGACCCACATGATATCTGTAAACGTAAAGAAACTGGGGTCAAAAACGCCTTTTCGGGCCACCTCCATCATTCCGGAAGAAGATAAAGTGCCCAAAACAACCCCCAAACTGGCCACGATCAAAATGGTGCGCATGCTCGCTACCTTTGATCCTTGTGCTGAATTCAAGAAGTTAACGGCGTCGTTGCTCACGCCAACAGTTAAATCAATGGCTGCCAAAACCGCCAGAATGATGACCAGTACGAGGTAGATGTCCATAGCCTGCGAAGTTACTCCCCACGCAACAGCAATTCGTTAACAATGAATTAATTTTCCATGCCGAATCGCCTCCACAACAGCCCAAGTGCATACCTGCAGCAGCACGCCAACAACCCGGTGGACTGGTGGCCGTGGTCCAACGAGGCTTGGGAAACGGCAGCTGCCAAGGGCCAATGGGTCGTATTGTCCATCGGCTACTCCACCTGCCACTGGTGCCACGCCATGGAGCGGGACGTCTTTGAGCAACCGGCCGCGGCGGAAGCCATGAGCGACTTTGTGTGCATCAAGGTAGACCGCGAGGAACGTCCGGACGTGGACCAAGTCTACATGCAAGCCGCATTGGCCATGAACGGCAACGGCGGATGGCCCCTCAACCTCATTGTCCTGCCCGACGGTCGCCCGATTTGGGCCGGTACCTACCTGCCCCTGGACCGGTGGATGGACCTCCTCCAGCGCATCCGCACCGTGCGCACCACCCAACCCGCCACCGCAGACGACTTCGCCCATCAAGTGGAACAAGCCCTGCGCAGCGCCCAGGCCCTTACCCCATCTTCTTCCGAAACTCCATCATCAGAACCATCTGCCCCCATCCGTCCGGATGACTTGTGGGACCGCGTGGCCTCCGGTTGGGATGTTCAAAATTTTGGGCACCGTCGGAACCAACCCTTTCCCCTGTCCGACGAATGGCTCCAAGCGGCCCAGTCCGCGGCACACCGAGAGCACCCCGCTGCCTTGCTCCACGCCACCCAATCCGTACTCCGTTGGCATGCCTCCGGCAGCTACGACCGTCTGGACGGCGGCCTCATGCGCTACGCCACCGAACCCAGCCTCCGCATTCCCCACTTTGAAAAAATGCTCTACGACAACGCCCTGTACGCCACCGCGTGCAGCAGCCTGTCCGCCTTGATTCAACACCCCAAAGCCCACTACCCGGCCGGCGTCGGACCGCACGGAACGGAAGCAACCGCTCACGCCCTTCAAGCCGCCGCCGCAGACACCCTCCACTTCTTGGACCACCACTTGCTGCAACCCAACGGACTCTACGGCGCCGGCTGGGACGCGGACTCCGAAGGGCACGAAGGGCGCTACTACACCTGGACCGACGAAGAATTCCAAGAAGCGTTGGGCACCGACGCCGCCAACGAACTGATCCAGTCGCTTCGCGCGGCGGGCGGCACGTCATGGGAAGGACGCTGGATCCTCCACCGCGACAACAGCACAACCAACACCTCCGAATTGCTGCGTGCTGCGCGCCAAAAACGCATCCCCCCCTTCCAGGACCCCAAGGCCCTTCTGGGTTGGAACGCCTTGGCCGTCTCCGCCTGGGCCCACGCCGCTCGATGGGGAACGGACCCCGCCTTGGCCGCGCAACGCGCCACACAACTGGGTCGCCAACTGGCCTACCGCTTCTTCCCCAATGCACCCGAGGGGCAAAACTCCCCAGAACCCACGGATTCCGGGGCACTACTTTCCTTAGCAATCTCCACCTCCGCCGCTCCTTCGCGCGTGGTGTACCCCAACGGAAGCCGCGGTCCCCGCGCCCAACTGGACGACGCGGTCCTAGCAGCCCAAGCCTTTCTCCACCTGGCCGCCTTGAATCCCGACCCCCTCTGGCTTTCCTTATCTGTGGCCTGGACCGAACGCGCCTTGCGGGACTACCCCCACCTGCCCCATGGCACCGCCTCCACGGCGCACGACGTCCCGGACCGCCCCTTCTTGGAGGCCGTTGAGACCGAAGACAGCGTGGTCCCGTCCGCAAACGCCGTATTGACCGAGCTCTTGTACCATTTGGGTCTGGCCACCGGCCGCATGGAGTGGATTGCGCAGGCCCAGGAACGAGCCGGAATAGCCAAAAATGCCGCCGCACAGCACCCGTCCAGCCACACCCACTTCTTGGGATTTTGGACCGCAATTGAGCCGACGGACCCCAAAACCGAGCGCTGCGTTTGGACCTTTACCGGACCCGATGCCGCCGCATGGCGCGCACGAGCGGATCAAGATTTTTTACTTCGCCCGGAAGATCCGGTCCTTTTGGAATCCGGAAACGGAACCACGGGCGTCACCCGATGTACCCAGGGGCAATGCTCCGCTCCCTATACGGACTGGGAGGCCTTTCGCGCGGCTGCTTCCTTCAGGTAATTCGGCGCATAACGCCCCAAGTCTTCTATCCGGCCCGCCGCCAGGCGAGCACACGCCACCCGTACGGAACCCGCCAACCACGTTTCCGGGGGCAATTCGCCCAGGCATTGGGAACCTTCCGGAAACCAAGGTTCCAGCTTTGCTGCGCCGTCGCCTACCGCCACCAAGGGTTCTGTTCCCCAATCCGCAACACGGTCCGGAAAAATCCAAGGTTCGTCTTCCGAAAGCCGCGCTCCGTTGGGGGCAAAAAAGGCCCCATACACCTCCAGCCGACGGGCGTCGACGGCTGCAAAAATGCGCCGCTCAGAAGTTGGAACAGCGTCGGCAGAAACAAGCGTGCCAATCGCCAATGATTCCAAAGTGGGAACCGCCACCAGCGGGAGTTCCAGCGCCGCGCAAAGTCCCTTTGCGGAAGCCGCCCCAATGCGCAAACCGGTGTACGAGCCCGGCCCGTCGCTGACGGATACCGCGCGCCAAATGCTGCGGGGAAATGCAGCAAAGGCCTCTTGCAACATTATGTGCAGGCGTTCTGCGTGCAAAAAACCGGTTTCCGCGCGCTCGGCGCGGTGCCACAGCAGCGCGCCCGTGGCGGCATCGGCCACCGCCACCCCGCCGAGCGGGGTGGCGGTCTCCAGATGAACCAAAACTCCAGCAGAACCGGCCACAACCGGGTTAACCACCGCGACCTCTTCCATTATTTTTTAACCGCAACGCCCTCCGGCTTGCCGCCCAAACGCTTCTTCACGGACGCGCCGTCTTGCAATTCCGTGGAAACTTGCTCGTACGGCCCCACCACCAACTCTTGCTTGGGTTTCAAACCCCGGTTGATGTGGATGAATCGGTCGTCTTGAATGCCAACACCCACTGGGTGCTCCACCGCCTTACCGTCTTGGTACAAAAAGACCACCTCCCGCTGCTTGCCGGTGGCGGAATCCTCACGAGTGGTAACCGCTTGAATCGGGACCGCCGGAACCTGGCGCGCAAAGGCGGTTAGAATGTCTACCGTGGCCGTCATTCCCGGACGAAGCGGTTGCGCATTGCCGGCTTTCACCAAATCTGCGTACGACTCCGCCAAAACCGTCATGACTACTTCAAAATTGGTCACTTGATCCACCCCCGACAGCGCGGACCGCTTGGCAGCACCGCCAATCTCCGTCACCAAGGCCTTGAACTCACGCCCCATGTAAGCATCTACCTGCACCACGGCGGTATCGCCCAACTTCACCCGAACAATGTCGTTCTCGTTGACGTCCACCACTACCTCCATGGCCTCCAACTGCGATATCCGCATCAATTCCGTACCTGCCATTTGTGCCGTACCCACTACGCGTTCGCCCAATTCCACGGACAATCCGGTAACCGTACCGTCAATGGGGGCGCGCAGGGTGGTTCGCTTCAGGTTGTCTTCTGCTTCCCGCAAACCGCTTTGGGCACTTTGTAATTGGAACCGAGCAGACTCCACCGTCAACTCAGAAACTTCGTAGCCCCGAACGGCTTGATCCCATTCCGAATCCGACAAAACTCCTTGTTCGTGCAGTTTCTTGCTTCGCTCGTACGAACGCTTCGCCTCCCGGAATCCTGCCTCAGACTGGGCCAAAGCAGACTTGGCCACGTTGACCGCAGCCGCACCGCGACTCACCTGGCTTTGGTAGATGTCTGGATTGATGCGCAAAAGCAAATCTCCCTTGCGCACTTTTTGACCTTCTTTGACGTACAACTCCCGGATCTCGCCCGATACCTCCGGGGAAATGGCCACGTCAAACGAGGGCTGGATTTTCCCCGACGCATTGACCGTTTCCACCAAATTTTCCAGCGTTACCGCCCCAATTTCAACCTCAACGACGGTGTCGTTTTGCCCCCACCAACCGGCTTTCTTGCCGGCAATGCCCACAACCACCAAAACCACCAAGCCAATCAAGGCCCAAACTTTCCACGTTAGCTTTTTCATTTTCCTAAGTCATCTAATTCATCTATCGGCAAACCGTTGACGTACAACTCCAACACTTTCCGCTTAAAAAACCAATCGTACTTGGCGCGCAATACCTCGGAAACCGCCGCCAAATGGGTATTCACGGCCGACGAATAATCGTAGGCACTCAACATTCCCTCTTCCCGGCGGGCAAAGGCATAATCGGCATTCTCTTTACTCGCCTGGGCAGCCGTCTCCGCCGCCTTGAACTGTGCCAAGGCCGCCTTGGCATCCAACTGCGCCCGTTCCAGGGTCTGTCTGTACTGCTGTTCGGATAAAGCAACATTCAGCTCCGCACTGGCCCGTGCCAGCTCCGCACGTTGTACGGCATTGCGTACCTGCAATGCGTTGAACAAAGGTACGTTCATGCTCAAGCCCACAAACTGACGAACGTTGTCCGTGATTTGGTTCCCAAATGCCTTGGGAGCGGTTCCTGTAGGCACGGTGAAATCGCGGTAAACATCAATTCGCTGACCCGGATCCAGCGGATTGACCCAATACCCCACCACCATCGGAACGGTTTGCTGTCCGGTGACCACCAAGTCCAAATTGGAATACGTGGTGGACCACTGACCGTTGACGCTGAGCCGCGGCAAGTAGGAAGCTTTAGCCGCCTTCACCGCATGAAAGGCACTCCGAACGGACAATTGCGCCACTTGAATCGACGGCTGTCGCTCGTTGGAGGCTTCGTAGAGTACCGCAATGGGCGAAGAAAGTAAAACGGCCGTTCCTTGTGTTTCGTTACTTCCGGAGGGAACAACAAACTCTGCCGTCAGATCCACCGGTGCATTCATGGCCTGAAACAAGGCCAATCGAGTCAATTCCACCTGATTCTGCGTGGTCACGGCACGTTGAACGTCCCGGGCGTGTTGTGCTTGAATCTGATAAACGTCTGCCGGTGTTCCGCTGCCCACGGCGCGAATTTTTTGTGCCCGCTCCACCAATCGCAAAGAGAGGCGTTCCTGTTCCTGTGCCACCTTGTGCGCCTCTTGTGCCATCAAAACCTGTAAATAGGCAAGCGACACGTTCAAAACCACCTCGTATTGACCAGAGACATAGCGCAAAGCGCTTGCGGCGGCATCCACCTGCGCTCGGCGGTAGTTGTGGTAGGTTTGAAAACCGTCGAAAACATTCAGGGAAGCAACCAAACTCCCAGACGCACTGGACAAACCGGTACGGCTGACGGTGTTGGTTACGGGATCCACCACCAAACCGCTGTTGGTGAAGTAGCCCGAGTTGGCATTCACCGAAGGCAAAAAAGCCGCACCCGCCGCAGTGGCATCAAAACGAGCTCCCTGCTCGTTAAGCTGCGCTTGCTGCAGCGATATGCTGTTGTTGAGCGCGGTACCGATGCACTCTTCCAACGTCATCAACCGACTGCCGGCAATTGACGTCGGGGCGTTTTGGCTCCAAAGGCCCGCAAAACCGCCCCAGGCAGTCAGCATCAGAAAAAGGATACGTTTCATCAAAATAACCGGATTTGTCGATGGAATACCGGCAAAAATCGTGCTAAGCTTTTATTCAGCTTGCTTTTTTTTTGTCGACCGGTACCAAAAAAAGCCCACCGTGCCCATCATGACGTAGGGCATGGCCATTAAATAGACGATTCCCGCGTTCAAACCTTCGGCTTCCACGCCGCCCCCCTCGGCATTGGTTTCCACTGTTGCCTTGCACATGGCGCATTGGGCGTGTGCCGCAACCGGCACCACCAACAACCCCAAAACCAAAAGGGCCGTTCCCATCCAAGATCTAGCGTTTGTCATATCAGGGCTGTGGATAATAAGGCGCCATGAAAACGTAGACCAATACTCCCGTTACGGCTACGTAGAGCCAGATGGGAAAAGTCCAACGCACCAAGCGCTTGTGGGCTTGTACTTGGCCCGTCATGGCGCGGTAGATGCTCAGCATGGCGAGCGGAAGAACCGGAACAGAAAGTGCGATGTGGGTAATGAGTATGAAAAAATAGACGGGACGTACCCAGCCCTCTCCGCCAAAGGGCGCGTTGGGGTTGGACAATCGGGCCAAAACATAACTGACCAAGAAAAGCGCAGACAAACCAAAGGCCGTCAAATTGGCCAACCGGTGCCACGCCACTTGCTTGGACTTGATCATGCCAAAACCAACCAACAGCAAAACCGCAGTACATCCGTTGAGTACGGCGTGAAAAAACGGCAAGGAGCGAAAATTGGTGTGCCCCCACTGGATCTTCCAGTCTTCCGGAAGTAAAAACAAGAGCGCCACCACCACGGGAACCGCAATGGACAAGGAGACGATGGTGGGTATGGCCCAACGATCGGAGGAGGGCACGGGGCGCTGGGGTGAATTATTCTGCATGAGGAGCGAAATTAACGACCCATTTTAACGGAACGGTATTCTTTGGCCAAAACACGTAAATCGTCCACGAGTTCGTCGGCTTGGTGGGGGCTGGTCAGGTCGTAAACGCCCTTGATTTGCTCCGTATCCTCTTCCAGCCGGCTCCGAATGTTGCCTTCCCAGTCCAACAAAACGGCGGTCTGTGAATGCGTAAAGCCGCCTTCAGCACCGGCATCGGGCTGCGCCACCAAATAATACAAATTGGCCAGGCGGTACGTCAAATCACGGTTGCCCGTTAAAAACCACCAGCTTTTGCTCTTTTCTACGCCAAACCGCGCGGCATAATCCATCAGTACTTCGGGACGATCCGTTTCCGGGTCCACCGAGATGCTGACGAACTGAATGTCCTTGTATGCCATCAAACGGTCGTGCACCTGCTTGAGGTTCATGTTCATTGCAGGACATACCGTTGGGCAGGACGTAAAGAAAAAGCTTACCACTACGATTTTGCCGCGCAAACTGTCTTGCGTGATGGTGCGGCCGCGTTGGTCCAAAAAAGAAAAAGCGGTATCCGGACCCGGACCCACTTTTTCCAAAGATCGAAACTGAACCGCACCGCTGAGCAGTACAGACAGCAAATAAACAGTAACCGGCACCACCAAAAGCAGCGCCAAGATCCATTTCTTTCCGGCCGCTGAGGGGTTTTGTGCCATGTTACGCAGCGTAAATCTGAGCCCCTTCGGCGATGAGAATGAAAGTCAAATAAGGAATCAAAATGATCACCGGCAAGTAGATGGTCCACTGAAGGAAGGTCTCCTCAAACTTCAAGTGCATGAAGTACATCACGATGTAGGCGGCCTTCACCAACGTAAGTCCAATGAAAATGAGGTTCAACAAGCTAGTGCCGGCAAATTGCACCAACAGAAACTCCGGTTTTACAATACCTAAAGCAACTTCAACAGCGGTAATCGCCAAAAGAAGCCAAAAAATCTTCCAGATCCATGCGGTTCCGGTGGGGTGTGCGTGTTCGCCCATGATGCAGAATTATACGAGGTAGAAGAACGTGAATACAAATACCCAAACCAAGTCAACGAAGTGCCAGTAAAGACCAATCTTTTCAACCATTCCGTAGTGACCTCGGCGCTCGTAGGTACCCAACAACACGTTGTAGAACAAAATGAAGTTAAACACAACTCCAGAGAACACGTGAAAACCGTGGAAACCGGTGATGAAGAAGAAGAAATTCGCGAACAACTTGTGGCCGTACTCGTTGCGGTGCATGTTGGCACCTTGTACTATATCAGCACCCTGGCCCAACAACGCCATGGCCTCGGCGTGCTCGTACACGGCACCCGCCTTGCCGGGCTCGATCAATTTCCAATTTGGATTTGCTTTGAACGCGGCAAAAACATCCGACTGATTGAACTCTTCATCGTGGTTGCTGGCGTGTCCGGCTTCGCCATGCACCATTTGCGAGAAGGACAACACATGACCGTCGGCATCGGCAACCTTTAAAATACGCGTGTCGGCCAATTCAATGGCTCCCTTGTCGCCCTGAATGAAGTGGTACCACTCCCATGCTTGGGAACCCAAGAAGATTGCTCCACCTATGATGGTGGCCAACATCCACCAAGCCACGGCTCCTTGCTTCTTCTCGTGTCCGGCGTTCACGGCCAAAACCATGGTCACGGAGGACATGATCAAAATGAAGGTCATTAAGGCTACGTACAGCAACGGCTGATCTCCTTCTACGCCAGGAAAATGCGTGAAAACAGCCTCAGCCACCGGCCAAGATTGCTCAAACTTGAAACGCATGAAACCGTAGGCAGTCAAGAATCCCGAAAACGTCAAGGCGTCGGAAATCAGGAAGAACCACATCATGAGTTTGCCGTATTCGGCGCGCAATGGCTCGTTACCTCCTCCCCAGCGGGAAGTTGTTGCAGCGGGTGCGTGGTGTGCGGACATGAGTTATGGATTAATGTCGGAGCGCAAAGTTAACGAAGAAACGCCAAGAAAAGCACGAGGTAAATCCACAAACCGTCGAGAAAATGCCAAAAAAGTGCGGTGCGTTCCAACCCTCCCCAACGCGAGGAAGAGTAGGCTCCGCGGAGCGACTGGCGCCACGTATACAGCAAGACGATCACGCCCGCCAGAGCGTGCATCCAGTGGAACCATGCGATGACGTACAGCCAACTTCCTGCCTGTGTGCTCTTTGCGCCGGTAAAGTAGTACCCTTGTGCCAGAAGTTCGCGTCCCCCAACAACCTGAGAAACCAAAAACAGCACCCCAACAACAACGGATGCAACGAGCAAGGAGTTTACCTGCTTGACGCGGTCTTCTTGTGCTGCCCGCAACGCGCGGTGAACCAGAAAACTGCCCAAGAGCACCAACGCCGTGGAGGCCCAAAAGGCTAGAGGAAGGGGCACTTCTACCCACTGCCCCTTGGCCACCAAGGCAGAACGCGCCACCACGTAGCCGGAGGTCAGGCCTGCAAAGGCCATGGCCACGGAGACCATGCCAATCCACAACAAAGGTTTTGCCGCTTTAGCGACGGAAGAGGAAACCGACTGTTCCATGCAAGAAGAAATGATCAATTACGTAAATGATTTGCACCAAGGTCAGGTAACCGATGGTGGTGAGCATGAGCTTGCGCGCTTGAAGGTCCGACGGTTCCCGGTGCATGCGCAGGGCGGCCCAAACCACCCAAATACCGGCTCCCAAAACCAAAACAGCACCCAACCAAGTTAGTTTCAACGCACCTGTCAAACCGGATGCCGGCAACAACGATATGGCTACCATAAAGGCGGCGTACACAAAAGATCCATACGTAGCGGACCGATCCTTTTTACGAGAAGGCAATAAGTAGTAACCGGCGCGCGCGTAGTCGTCGAAGCCCATCCAAGCGATGGCCCAAAAATGCGGAAACTGCCAAACAAACTGCAAAGCAAAAAGCACGCCCGGCTCTACGCCAAATCGGCCGGTAGCAGCCACCCATCCCAACATGGTGGGAATGGCCCCCGGAAACGCGCCTACCAAAACCGCCCACGGAGTGATGGCCTTCAACGGGGTGTACAGCAACACGTACAATGCAATGCTCAATGCCCCAAAGGCGCCCGTCAGCGGATTCAACCAAAACAACGCCACCAACCCCAGCGCTCCGGTGATCACCGCCACCGCCCAAGCATGGCCCAACTGCATTCGGCCGGCCGGCAACGGGCGGTTCTTCGTGCGGTGCATCAACGCATCCCGATCGCGCTCCCAAATTTGATTGAACGCGTTGCTGGACCCCACCACGAGCATTCCGCCGGTAACCAACACCAAAAACTCCAGCAATCGGGGCCAAAAACCCAAGGAGAGTTCTTGGACGGACACGCCCAGCAAGAAACCCGCAGCAGCCGAAAAAACAACCGATGCTGCCAGGCGCAGCTTCATCAGTTGGGCGGCGTCGGACCAACGAAAAGGCCGAGTGGACGAAGGAACAGAATGGGTAACGGAGGGTGCCTCAGACATCGCCGCAAAGATACGGCGCACCGCATACCAAGAACCACGGATTCAACAAATCCGGACGGTTGTAGCGCAACGGTCCTTCCCAAGAAAAAGTGCCGTCCAGAGCGCGCTTCACCACCCGAACGGAGCATCCGGCAGCTTCTGCAAACGCTTGACCTGCGGCCGTATCCCATTCCATGGTGGGTGCCAAGCGCGGGTAGGCCTCTGCCTTGCCCAATGCCACCCAACAGAGCTTCAGCGAACTGCCCATGCTCACGCGTTCCACCGGGCCAAACTTTTCTTCCCAATGCGCCAGCAGCGCTTCGGTTTCCGGAGAATTGTGGGACCGACTGGCCACCACCCGGAGCGGACTGCGGGTAAGTGGTTTTGCGTTGGTTTCTGAGGCCGTTGCACGAACCGTTGGCTGAGCGCGCAGCTCGTTCCAGGTTAAAGCCGTTTCCGCGTGGAAGGCCCCGAGCGTGCGGTGTCCTACAAACACCCATCCGGGTACCGGCGCGTATACGATGCCAAATACCGGAACGCCTTGGTGAACCAAGGCCACGTTGACGGTGAACTCGCCGTTGCGTTTGATGAACTCCTTGGTTCCGTCCAAGGGATCCACCACCCAAAGTGCGGACCACTGCGAACGCTCCGAATACGGAATGGAGCGCCCTTCTTCGGACAAAACCGGAAAAGGTGTGGCGCGCAGTGCGGCATCCAATACCCCATGAGCGGCACGATCTGCCGCGGTTAACGGGGAGTCGTCTGCCTTGTGTTCCACGGAAAAATCCGCCCGGTCGTAGACCTCCAAAATAGCTTCTCCTGCAGCGTAAACAGCCTGCAGCACGCCTTGGATCTCAGCGTCAGACAACAAAAAAGCCTCCACAGAGGAGGCTTCTTTTGCTAAGCGGTTGGCGCTCATTGCAAGGTAAAGTTCACCGGCAAGGAGTAGCGCATGCGCACCGACCGACCCGATACTTTCGCGGGGATCATGCTCGGGAATTTCTTGACCACGCGCACGGCCTCAGCGTCCAAGGACTTGTCAACGCCGCGCTCAATGGTGACGTCGGCAATGGATCCGTCTTTCTCAATGATGAACGAAACCCAAACTTTACCGGCAATGCCCATGTCACGCGCCAAAGTGGGGTACGAGGTTTCTTTGGCTACAAACTGACGAACCTTCAACTGAAAACATTCAAACTTGGCGTCTTCGTTCGATTCGCGCTCGCAGCCGGGGAATACGGGGCGATTTTCCACGCTGACGAAGTCAAAAACCTCCGTATTTTCACCTACTTCTTCGATGATTTCAACCTGTTCGTCTTGGCTGGTTTCGGTAGACTCCAAAGTAGTCTCCGGGATGTCCACATCGTTGTTCACAATGGTAATAACTTCCGGCGGTGCAGGAGGCGGCGGCGGAGGGGGAGGCGTATTCTTCTGGGTCAAGGGAATGACCTCGTCCTCAATGGTAACGTTTAAGTCACCCAAAGTGCCCGCTGTTGCCTCGTAGGTTTTCCACTCAAAAGCGGCAACCGTCAGCGTCAGGGCGATGACGGCACCAATCTGCATGAAGAGACCGCGGCGACGCTCGAGATCTACTTCGGGATTTTTGCGGTTTTTCATACCGAATGTTATTACGGGTTAAAGATACGCCTCGTCAGGAATGACGCAAGAACCGTGCCCAAAAAAATTCCAGCACCGTTCGCCGCAACGTCCATCCAATCAAAAAAACGAGAAGCTACTAAAGGCTGCAGGACTTCCAATGCCGTACCTACAGCAAATGCGGCGATCAATCGCCTCCAGGACCATACGTTGTATTCTGCACGCCCAAGGGCGAGTGCAAAAGCTAAGCCCGCATAGGCTCCGGCGTGCAGAGACAGGTCCGTCACCGACAAAAAAAGTTGGGGCAACTCTTCGCGCGGTTGGAGCGAAAAAAAAGACACCACGGCCGCCCAGAGGGCGGCCGTGGTGTTCCCTAGGTACTTCCAATAATGCTTAGGCACCCACTAGGGCCTTGTACGCCTCAGCGTCCATCAAGCCGGTGCGATCTGAGGCGTCGTTCAAACGAACCTTTACCATCCAGCCCGATCCGTAAGGATCGCTGTTCACTTTCTCCGGTGCCGCATCCAATTCCGCGTTCACTTCCAGGATCTCGCCCGCCAACGGAAGGTACAAATCGGAAACAGTCTTCACGGCCTCCACGGAGCCAAAAACGGCTTCAGCTGCTAAACTATCGCCTTCGGACGGAATATCAACGAAAACGATATCGCCCAATTCAGACTGGGCAAAGTCCGTGACGCCCACCGTGGCGGTGTCGCCTTCGATGCGGATCCATTCGTGGTCTTTGGTGTAGAGGAGTTCACTGGGAAAGTTCATGACGGTAGTGTTTGGAACAAAGGTAAAGCGAACTCCAATTAGTTGGGGTGCGCCGAATTACTAAAATTTTTGAACTTGTGGGAATCTGGGGTGGCTAAAAATAACGACGTCGGCTGCGCCCCTGGAGCAAAGCGCTCCTAAATTAACCACCCAAATTCAACTTGAAGGCAAAGCCCGCTTGCACCTGCGAGGTTGGGAAGGCATTGCCGGTTTTGAATCGACTGGCGGACTGGTCGTAGTAGGCTTGTGCGGTCAGGCGTCGGGACAACCGGTAATCGGCCGTGAACTTGATGGTCGTTCTGCGCTGGCCGGCCGTGGGTTGCACAAAATCTTCCAAAATTTTCCGGATGACGGTTTGGTTGTCGTTGAATTTCACGTCCAGCTTGAGCTCCAAGTTGCTTTTGACTTGGGTGCGCCCTCCTGCTTGATCCACCACCGTAAACTTAACGTCCGGAATGATGTACCCTACCCCAACCGTGACGTCGCGGGACTTGGTTTCGTTGAACTGGTTGTTGGCCAGACTCATGGCGATTTGCCGACTGCGGTTGAGGTCCATTTTAAAGGTGGCATTGCTCTTGGTGCGCACCTGCACCCCCACCAACGGACTGAAGTTCTCGCTCATGGAAATTTGCCCAATTTGCAAGTCCGGCAGGACGTCGCTGTTGTCGTTGCGGGGGAACGGATTGAGGGGGTTATCTTCCAGTTTTTGGGCACGAAGCATGTTCGTCTGAATGCCGGTGGCGGTTAAGTTGCCCGTGTAGCCGTGGCTCAATGCGACGGACGTGAAATTGCGCTTCACCCATTCGATGTTCTGCAGACCGGTGTAGTTGACCTTCCAGTTGGGGCGCGGCAATCCACTGGTGATGGCGCCCAGGGATGCGGTTGCCGCAGGGTCTCCGCCGTAGGCACTCAAGAAGCTGCGCACCAAAACATCTTGCTGAATGACGCTGAAACCGTCGTAGCCGTAGCGGGAGGAGTCCGGGTCGGAAATGTAGGTGGGCACGTAACCGGGGTTGTCCAACGCATGCTGGGCAGCCAGTCGATCGGAGAAAATGAGGCGGTTGGCGCGGAATAAATCGTACACGACGGACTTGAATTCCGGCTCCGGGCTGTTTTCAAAAGCAGAATTGAAGGCCCACCAAGACATCGTGAAGTTCTGCAGTTGCTGCGGACTGAAATGTCTGAATCCTTGGCCAAATGCGGTGTCTGGCCCGAGGCCGGTGCTGTAGCGGTAGGTACTGCTGTACTGATCACCAAAGGTGCGTTGGGCGGTGAGGTCGATGCGGAATTCCGGCAGCGGCTCCACCTGGGCCCGAACGTTGATGTTCTCGGTCAAGGTTCGCTGCAGTCGGTTGGGCTGGTTGCGGTTCTTGACCATCCAATCGTTGTTGGCCGCGCGCTCTTCTATGGGGAATTGCCATCCCAACAAGTAGTCCCATCCGGGTGCCCAATTTTGCGTTACGTTGCCCCCAAACAAAACCGGATCCAGATTGAAACCGGGGAGCAATGAGCCCGTATTCCGGGTATAGGAAAGGTTAGCGGTCTTCGCCATCGTCAGGAATCCAACTCCCGTTTTCAGAACGTAAAAGAGGGGGCCCTTTTTGATTTCTTCCGGCTTTTCAGTGGAGGGCTTGGGTGCCGCGGGAATGCCGCGTCCGCCTAGAGCAGCATTTCCCCTGTTGGTCGACGTCGTGTACTTCTTGAGGAACGGAAACTTGTTGTAAAACGTATTGAAGTTCAAATTTCCGGTCAGCGCCCATTTCCCGGAATTTTGGAGCGTGAACCCATAGTCCAAGGAATCAATTTTCTTGATGGAAGCCAGGAGGGAGTTGGTTTGCCAATCATATTCCGCGGTGTAACGGGCTTGGAGCTGGATGAACTCCAAATAAGGGATTTTGTTGATGGGCAACTGCCAGCCAATGTTGGCCGTGTGGTGGTACTGCGTGGGACGTCCGCCCGAACGCAAATTATCCAGCAAAAACAACTGAACCGTGTCCACTTGCATGGGTCCCGGGCGTTCGTCGAACCGCAGGCGCATGCGGGCGTTGTAGTCAAATTTGATGGCTTGGCTCAAATCCCACACCAAATCGTAGGTGCGCTCCATCGTGAAATTCTTGTTGTAAGTGACCGGAAGTTTGAATTGCGGGTTGTCCACGTTGCGCATTTGCAGCAGTTGCAAGGTGCGCTGAACATCTGTTCGGGCACTAAAACGAGAAGGGGTTAAATTGAGGTTGATGTCCCGAATCAACGCCAGGTTTTTGTTCGTTATTTTTTTGAAGGGGCGAAAGTTGAAGGGCTTAGCCTGGTAAACGTACGCAAGCGCCCCACGGTAATCCTGGCGGTTGTCGAATTGAATGTTGGCGTCCCGACGGAGCACCTCGTTGAAAGAATAGGTGGCATTCCAGTTGGAGAGGTCCAAAGGGGTTGGATTCTTCTTCATGGCGGCCTGGGAGCGGTCCACGCGAACGTTGGTCAAGGCTACACTTCTGCGCTGCGTCAGGTCTTGGACCAAAGTGCGCAAGGAATCGCGTGAGGCTGCGTCGGGCAAGTTTTTGACGGCATCATCTACTTGAATGTCCGGATTCAGCGGATTGTACTGGGGAGTTTTGAACTCCTGAGCCATGCTCACGAACAGCGGCAATTTCAAACGTTCAGAACCCAGAACCTTGCCAACCTCCAGGTTACCTTGAATATCGTATGAAGCCGATGCAAAGCGATTGCGCTCGGTTGGGCCTTGATCGATGGCGCCAAATCCTACACCGCTGTACAGGCCGGTGGCCACCACTTGGCCCAGATCCGCCAACTTCACACTGGCACGAGCGGTAGCCGCCTCTCCTCCTTGATTCTCAAAATCCGCCATGCGGAATTCGTTGATCCAAACCTCGGCGCACTTGTCGTAGCCGTCGTCTGACCCTCCCGACTCCCGCTTTTTGGGGTTGCGAACCCCAATCAAGACGGTGCGCACCAGTCCCAAGTTGGGAACCCCCACTACCCGGAAGGTGGCGCCCGCAGAATCTTTCACGTAGGGATTGGTCAGCAACCAGGTGGGGTCTATTTGCATCAAGCGATCGCGCTCCAACTTCAATTGCGTCAGGGCTTCCAAGGGCAAATCCACGTGGTTGGCGTCCGGCCAAATGGCGTCTGGATCCCGGATGCCCCAGGGCGTTACCTTGAGCGGCAGTTCGTACTCGTAGTAGTTCTGGGAGTAGTCGTTGCCCAAACGAATAAAAATGGAGAGGTCGTCGTCCCGCAATTGACTTTCGGCACCGGCAGCCTCGGCGTGGACGAACAGACGCAAGCGCTTGTACCAACGCATGTCCACGGACATGTTCTTGAAGACCGCGCGGGCATCGCCGTCCCGAAGACCGCAAATGCGCATGCTGATGGCCTGTTCGTTCTGCGGCACCGGAGCCGTGCTGGCCAACAAAATTTGGCGGTCGATTCCCGGGGGCAACACGTACGGAATGGGCGTTTTTCCGCCGTTTTCCTCCAAATTCACCGCATTCACGGCAAAAGTGGTTCCCGAACCCTGATCCGTGGGCACTTCCTCACGCAAACCGTCCAAAGAGAACGGATACCGGCGCCACTCACCGCGAACCAAATCCAGACGGGCAAAACGCAAGACCACCGAGGAGTCCCAGCCTTTTAGGACCATACGCAAGAAGCGAATGGAACGAAAATCGGAAATTCCGCCCACACGCGCCTCCGGCTCAAATACCGGAATCTTGAACTGAATCCAACGAACCGGCTTGCGGGTTTGGTCTGGGAGTTCGTCCGTGGTGGTTTCGAAAATGTCTGCAATGTTGTTTTTCCCCACGGCAATGTCCTCCGGACGCAACGAAACCTTGTACTGGAAGTACGCCTCCGACTTGTTCATCGTTTGGTCCCGGTTGATGTCTTCCTTGTCCGGCATGTTGGTGGCCGACGCGGGAACGCCATTCACGGTTTCGGTGTTTGAGTTTCCTTGGGGGCTGTTGAATTTCTTGTAGCGATCCAAAATATTGGCCCCTTCGTTGTCCAAATCGTCGCCGCGGAAGTAGCGGAAATTGTCCCCGGCTGGATCCGCAAGAGCTTCTTGCACCACCGCGGAGGTGCTGCCGTACAACGAAGTCAGCCGCTCCACATAGGAAGCAGCCAGATCCGTACGCCATCGCAATTCATCTGCATCGGATAAACCGTCCATTCCGACGTCCTGAAACGTACGCGCGGTGGGATCGGTGCCAAATGCCTCGGTGATTGGCTGGTAGCGAGACGTGTACCCCCACGCCGAGGAGTCCAAGTCGTCCCGAAGGCCCAAGGGGGACAAGCCGTTTTCAAACGACTGACGGCCGTCCTTGAGAATGTCCTCGCTCAGGTTGCCCAAATGAAAGTACAAATCGCCTCCTGTTGCGGTGGGGTCGCCGTAGAAAGGATCCATCACCCAAAACTGGATGAACTCAATGTTCTGTTCCTCAAAATTGTTGATTTGCAGCGACCGCATCAATCCGCCCCAGCGGGATTTGGGATCGTTCAACCGACCCTGAGCGTCCAGCCCCTTAGACAAGCCGGGTAAACCTTCCACGTCGTAGTTGTAGGGACCGCGCTCGCCGGGGAAGAACGAAACGTCAAACATGGCGATGTTGCGCGCCATGCCCGGCTGAACGGGCAGGTTGGGAAATACCTCGTTGATGGGCACCATCCGCTGCCGGTGATCGGACAGAATGGACGGATCCTGGCGAATGTTCTGGGGGGTTGCGGCGGTATTGGCAAAAAAGGTTGGGTCGATAATGTACCAGGCCGTGCGCGCTCGGTTGAATCCGTAGGCCACCGAGTTGTTATAGGAAGCTTCCGGAAACAAGCGGGATTGTCCCTCCGGAACACTCGCAAGGGTCCAGGTGTTGTTGCCGCGCAAATCAATCAGGGTTTGGGCGCCCTCAAAATCGTCGATGTAGGTGGTTGCGGACCCCGTAAGCTTGATGCTCCGCGGCGTGCCGGGCAACAACTGCGCAACCTCTCCTTGAAATTGAAGCGAACTGGATTCTTTGGTGGAAATCAACGGCAATTTGTCCAACAACTTGGTCAACTGCGGTAAATTCTTTTGGAACTGGGTATTGAGGCCCCAAATGGTGTTGTTGATGGGTTCTTCCCCCGCGTTCACTTTTTGAGTGAGTGAGCGTTCTCGCATGTTCAGCAACGCACCGCCCACCGTTAAATTGGGACTGAACTTGTGCTCAAAGGTGGTTCCCACGAAGGTTTTCGTTTGGAAATTGAAGAGCGTGTTGTTTTCAAAACTCACCCGAATGGGAACGCCACTGGACAACAGTGCCTCGTTCAAGATCCGAACCTGACCCAAGGCATAATCAACCGTAAAATCTTGGTTCTCAGTTAATTTAGTTCCTCCCGCCGTAACGGAAATAGACCCGCGTGGAATGTTGAATGCGTTGAGTTGGATGACGGAACCGCCGGCACTCTTGTACCGGCCTTTGATGACAAATTTGTTCAGCTGGGTTTCCGCTTGCGCCCGAAAACGAGTGGAGTCGTAGAGCTGCTGGAACACATAGCGTTTTTTCTCTGCGGGAGTCGTCAATTTCGCCGCCAATGCGCTGCCAAAAGGTTCCAATACCGGGAAAATAATGCGGCCCGTTTGCGCGTGTACGGTGATCCCTTCGACGTAGTCAAAAATGCCGTCGGGAAAAGGGTCTCCGTTGTTGTTCACCTTGTCCGTACGCAACGCTTGCACCAGCAATTCATCCTTGATGCTGGACTGCGGCAAAAACGGAATGGGCAGTCCGGTGGCGTCGTTGCGGTACAAGATGTCCAGGCGAAAATCTTCCTGAGCCAGTTGGAACGCGTTCAGACTGTACACGTTCTTCATCATCAAATCCCAAAGCGGCATTTGCACGTTGAGGACCGGGCTTTTGAGGAGCTTCAAAACCAAGGTCTTGGGAGGGTTGATGCCGTCGTTGGAAAATTCACCCACTTGGTAAATACGTCCGTTTGCCGTGTACTGGTACGCCACGGCCAATACCTCGTCTTGGTTCAACGAGGTATTCAACGTCAGGTAGCCCAATTGCGGATGGAAGCGGTATTCGTTCGGAGCCAATTTTCGGGCGTTGGTCAACTCCGAAAATTCCTGATTGGCGTCCAAGCCCAGGCCGGTCAGGGCACTTGATGCTTGCGAAATATCACGAACCCCGGGCACTTCAGCTACCAATTGTTCGGGATTCAAGCGGTTCGTTCGGTTCGACGGATAGGCATCCAATGCCTGACCGGGGAAGAGTACCAAACCGGAACGTCCGGCTGCGGTGTTGCGGAACGCACGACCTTCAGTTTCCCCCAGATCCATGAAGGCCACAATGTTCCGGGTTTCTTCGGTCATGGACCGTCGGTTGGTCACCCAAACTTCCAAGCGGGTAATTTGTACCGAACTGTTGATGACCGGCAAGGTAGCCAGCGCATTTTCGTACTGGTCCCGGAAATAATGACCCAAAAAGAAGTGCCGATTGGCCTCGTATTGATCCGCTTCAATTTCGAATTGTTGTGCTGTGGCTCCCCCCTGAATGTTGATGCTTTGGCTCTGGCTCCGCTGCTCGGAAAGCAGGGTCGTTACCGTGGTTTTGCCAAACTGAAACTGACCTTTCACCCCGAACAAGGACTGCGCACCGGTAATCAAGCTGGAGGTCATGGGCAAGCTAACGTTACCCAATTCCAATGACTTCACAATGTCGTCTTCCTGGCCGCGAAAATCCAACTTGGTTTTGTTCTCAAAAGCAAACGTCGCCTCCGTGTCGTAGTTCATCTGCAAATTCAGACGGTCGCCTACTTTACCCGTGGCGTTTACTTGCATGCGCTGGTCAAAATCCAAGGCCCAGGTGCGCTGATTGCGCAACGGAATCATGGGGTTCTCAATTTTTTGGTACCGCACCCCAAACCGCAATTCGGCGGTTCCCTGGGGCCGAACCTCTACGGCGTTGCTGCCAAAGATGTTTTTGAATGCTTCGTTGGACACGAACATGTCCGGAATCAAACTGGAACCTTCCCGGTCTTCACCGCCGGCCCTGCCGCTCTGCGCCAAACGTTCTTGCCAAGATTGCGTTTGCTGCAAATTGAACATTCGCTCGCGGTACTGGGACGCCGTGTAAAATTCGGGAATGCCCAAAGGCACGTCGCCCATGAAGCGCTGAACCTTATACAATCCGGTGGTCGGATCAAAGGTTGTTTCCGTGCGAAATCCATTGGATTGAACTTGGCCCGGATAGTTCCACGGATTGGGCCCGCTGCTGCTGTCTGACTGTGCAAAAGCCCCCATCGGAAGCAGCACAACCGCGAAAAGCGTTGTCCAGAAGCGCATCGGAACTGCCAAAAATTGCATCACAATGCCACCAAGGCTGTTTTGATCCAGGCTTCCACGCCAGCATCGGGCTGGGCGGCAACCGCGGCGGCAACCGCCTTCTCAACGGCGGCCCTTGAAAAACCAAGCACCTCCAACGCGGCTATAGCCTCTGCCCGTCCACTGCCAGCGCCATCAGATGTTCCGGCAACACCCGTCGAGCCGGACCACCGAGCCATTTTGTCCCGAAGGTCCACTACCAAGCGCTGTGCACTCTTCGCGCCGATTCCTTTGACCGCTTGAAGGCGTCCGGAATTGCCTGAAGCGATGGTTTCCACCACTTCCGCGGGGCTCATGGAAGAGAGTATCATGCGGGCCGTTCCCGAGCCGACGCCGGAAACGCTGAGTAAAAGCAAAAACACATCGCGCTCTTCCGGCGTGGAAAACCCATACAAAATTTGTGCGTCTTCGCGGTAAACGGCATGAGCGTAAAGGAACACCTCGCAGGAGCCGTCTGCCGGCAGACTGCCCAAGGAACCGTACGTGGTCAACGAGATGTTTAGGAAGTAGCCCACTCCCGCGCAATCCACCACCGCATGGGTGGGGGACTTAGCAACTAGAAAACCGCGAAAATGATGGTACATACTGGACGTGTAACGCAATTGGACCGAACTTATTGCATTTCGGAATGAGTCGGCAAAAATAGCGGTTTTGTATGGAAAAATATGTACTTTGTGCCCCTCGAATTCAATCCACTACCCCATGAAAAAAACCCTATTCGCTTTGGGAACCGCGGCCCTTGCCCTTTTGGCTACACCGGCTGCAGCCCAGTACTACTACCTGCCCGGATCGGTTAACGGCAACCCCGGAGGACTCAATGCTGACTCAGAATACCCGGTTGGTGGTGGTTTGGCCACCAGTTGGACCACCATCTCTGCAGCCCCCGCGGCTTCTCCTGCTTGGTCCACGGTTCAAACCTTGCCCTTCGCGTTCAACTTCAACGGCAGCCCCGTTACGCAGTACAAAGTGAGCACCTCCGGCGTATTGACCTTTGATGCAAACGCCGCTACGGCACCGAGTTACACCAAAGCCGCGTTGCCCAACGCCGGAATTCCAGACAATTCTGTGTGCATTTGGGGATTGGCCTCAACCGGAACCAACGATTTGATCGTCAACAAGACTTTTGGAACGGCACCCAACCGCCAACATTGGGTCATGTTCTCGTCGTTCGGCATCCCCAACAATACCTGCTGGACCTACTGGGCCATGGTTTTGGAAGAGTCTACCAATAAGATTTATGTAGTGGACCAACGCAACTCCTGCACCGGCGCCACCTTTGCCATCGGCATCCAGGTCAACAGCACTACCGCTTACAGCGTGAACGGATCGCCCAACGTAGCCGCCCAAGCCGGCACCGACGCCACGGCTGGAGACAACAAATACTACGAGTTCATCCCCGGCGTACAGCCCAGCAACAACCTGATTGCAAACAGCTTGAACGTTGCTGACTACCTGGTTTTGAACCAAGCCCCCTTCACCATTGCCGCATCGTACTTGAACGGCGGCGCAAATGCCGTTACCAGCGCAACGGTCAACTACAAAGTAAACAACGGCGCTGCTGTATCGGGTGCAGCTTCTGGTGTGAACTTGGCACCCGCAGCAACGGGCACCCTGACCCACCCCACTGTGTGGACTCCGTCGGCTACCGGTACCTACACCTTGAAGTTTTGGACCTCCAACCCCAACGGACAAACGGATCCTGCTCCGCAGAACGACACCGTGACCAAGCAAGTGGTAGTGGTCAGCAACATCGCCGTTCGCCGCCCATTCATTGAGGTATTCAGCTCGTCTACCTGCGCCCCGTGTGCCCCCGCCAACGCTACGTTCAAAACGTTGATGGACGCTCAACCTGCCGGTGAATATAACTACATCAAGTACCAAATGAGCTGGCCCGGAACGGGTGATCCCTACTACACCGCGGAAGCTGGCGCCAAGCGCACCTTGTACGGTGTGAATTCCGTACCCAACGCACAGATCGACGGCGGCTGGAACGGACACGCGGGTCAAATCACCCAAAACATCCTCAACGGATTTAAGTCCAAACCCTCGTTCATGAACCTTTCCGGTTACTACACCATTGATGCGGCAGCACAAAAGGTAGACATGAACATCGACATCACCCCGTTGGTAACTACCTCTAAGTCCCTTTCCTTGCAAGTGGCCATTTACGAAAAGTCCACCACGCAAAACGTAAAATCAAACGGCGAGACGGTGTTCTACAAAGTCATGAAGAAAATGGTTCCCGACGCAAACGGCACCGCTTTGACCAACTTGACCGAAAACGTGTTGCAAAGCAAACCCCTTTCGTACACCTTCAACGGCGCGTACACTCTTCCTGCCAACGCGTCGGCACCGGTTAACCACGCTACGGCGCACACGGTAGAAGACTTTACGGATTTGGGCGTAATGGTGTGGATTCAAGACATGACCACCAAGGAGATCTACCAATCTGCGAACCTGACTGCCAGCGGCGTAGGCTTGGGCGAAGAAACGACCCATGCGGTTCGTGTTACCCCCAACCCAGCCAATCAAACTGCCGCAGTATCCTTTGGTGAGCACACCAGCGGCAGTGTACGCGTGGTGAACGCACTGGGTCAAACGGTTTACGCTTCTGCCTTGAACGGCGAGAACACACTCACCCTTCCAGTAGCAGATTGGACCAACGGTCTGTACGTGGTGGAATTCACCAACGGCGCAGAACGCACCACCCAACGCTTCCAAGTGGCGCACTGATTCGCTTTTTAAGCATTCGCGCCCATCAAAAAAAGGGGCGGTCTCTCACGAGGCCGCCCCTTTCCTTTTTCCGCGCGGTGCGCGAACAATATTCTTAGCGAAGGACTACCTTCTCGGTGCGCAAAACAGCACTTGGTGAGGCAAATCGCACCGTATGCCAACCACTGCCTGGCAAATCCACTCCGTTCAAAAGTGCCTGTACGCCACTGAAACGGGCGATCTCCCGACCCAAGACGTCAAAAACAAACACTTCGTTTACATCGTCCATCCAAGCAGCTGATTCTGCCCGCAACAAACCGTTCGCATCAACCCAAACGGCAGCACGGCGAATGGCTTCGTCCAACGAAAACGTAGTGGACAATTCCCAAGCGACCCCTACGCGCAACGTATCGTTGGCATCGGCTGCATTCTTAAAGGTGTACCAAATGGTGTCCACACCAGTTAATCCCGCTGCCTTCAAATAAATGTAGCAACTGAAATCATTGGCCACGCCGCCGGCAGGAATCGTGACCGTCCCCATGGAGTTGCTGGACCACGTGGGGTAGCACAAATCCCAGCAGAAGTAGTTGGAATCCACAACCGCCGAAGAACCTACTTTGGCCCGACGAGCGTAGTAATCCTTGGAACTGGAGCTGGTGTTTCTCAAATTGATGTGCCCGGTCAACTGGCCGGATGCGTAGCTGTTGCCGCGTACAACAGAGTCCATAGAGGCCACCTGCAAGGAAGATTGGGCCGATGCGATTCCGAACGAAGCGACCACTAAGGCCGCGCTGATCATGGATTTCATGAGTGTGATGTTTTTGACGGTGTGAAGGACCAAAGGTACGCGCAACCAAAAAATAATGTACCTTGGACCTCTATTTCTTCTTAACCACTATGAAAAAAACCCTTACCCTTGTGGCCCTGGCGGTAGCTGGATCTGCCGCTTTCGGTCAAGCACAGCGCTTGGTCCTTTTTGAAGAATTCACGCAAGCTTCTTGCGGGCCGTGCGCCAGCCAGAATCCCGCGTTCAACACACTGCTGGACGCCAACGCGACCAAAGCGGTTTCCATTAAGTACCAAACCAGCTGGCCCGGGTTCGATCCAATGAACCTGCAAAACCCCACGGATGTAGCAACCCGCGTTAGTTTTTACGGTGTAAACGGTGTGCCTTGGACCGCAATGGACGGTGTGGCTCCTACGGGTTCTGCCTACGCCGGTGCCCCCGCCAACGTAACGGCTTCTTCCATCAGCACGCGTTACGCTGTTGCATCGGATTACTCAGTAACCGTAGCGCACCAATTCAACGCCAACAACGACTCCGTTGAGTTTGTTGTTTACGTTACCAATGCTACTCAGAACTCCATTTCCAACGCCAACTTGAAGTTGCACTTGGGCTTGGTAGAAAAGTCCATTGAATTCCCAACGGCTCCCGGCAGCAATGGTGAAACGGACTTTTTTATGGTCATGCGCAAAATGATCCCGGATGCCAACGGCACGGCTTTGCCCGCAACGATGGCTTCAGGCACTCCTTTTGTTTACACGGCCAAGGTTAAAGTTCCTACTTATGTGTACAAATTGGCTGAGGTAGCCATGGTTGCATGGGTACAGGACATGACCACCAAAGACGTGAAGAACGCTGGCTACAGCGCTCCTCAACCGTTGAACGGCCCTGTGTTTGACGCCGGCATTTTGTCCGTAGCGCAACACACCGGCGGCCTGTGCAACACAGCCTACACTCCTTCTGCCACCATCACCAATGCTGGAACCAGCGCCATCACTTCAGCGGCGGTGCAATACGTATTGAACGGCGGCACTCCCGTGGTTCAAAACTGGACCGGCAACTTGGCTGCAGGTGCATCTGTTGCGGTGAACTTCCCTGCTTTGACCTTGGCGGGCGGCGCCAACACCTTCGTTTACTCAGTAGGTGCTCCCAACGGAAAGGCGGATGCCAACACCATGAACAACGCAGCTCCCTCGTTGCGCATTTCAACGATTGGAACGACTCCTTTGGCCACTCCGTACAACGAAGGCGTTGAAGCGGCCACTACGACGGCCTTGCCTGCTTCTTCCGGCTTGATCCAAGGCGGCACTTCTCCTCGCTTGTTCGTCATCAGCAAAGCTGGTGCAGGAACCACTCAAAACTTGGGAGGTTTTGCTCAATCGGACAAGTCCTTGATGATGGATTTCTATTTGATCGCAGCCGGCGGAACCGTTTCCGTAACTACGCAGAAATTGAACTTGGCCGGTTTGACCAGTCCCAAGTTGTTCTTCCAGCACGCTCATGCTCAGTACGACGGCACCGAGCCCGATCAATTGAAGGTTTCTGTTTCTACCGATTGCGGATCTACTTGGACCGAAGTCTTCAACAAAACCGGCAACCAGTTGGCTACGCGCACTCCGGTGGGCAACAACACCCGTTTCTTCCCAACAGCTACCGAATGGAAGCAAAACGCCATTTCTTTGGCTTCGTACGCCGGCAACGCTGGAGTAGTGGTGAAGTTTGAAGGAGTGTCTGGTTACGGAAACACCTTGTTCTTGGACAACATTTGGGTAGCCAACAATGCTTTGAGCTCTGAGGAATTGCAAGGCGGCGCTTTGAGCGTATTCCCGAACCCCGCTTCGGACGCAGCGCGCATTGCTTTGACGTTGGTGGACAACAGCCAAGTATCTGTAAGCTTGACCAACTTGAACGGCCAGGTGGTTGCTGAATTGCCCGCCCGCGCTTTGGAAGCTGGTTCGCACGAACTGACTTTGCCCGTAGCCGGCTTGGCCAACGGTATTTACACCGCTCGCGTGGTTACGAACAACGGCGTACAAACCGTACGTTTGACGGTAGCTCACTAAGTCTTATGTGCAGCGGAGCGCTGCACGTGAGGGGCCATTCCGCAAGGAGTGGCCCCTTTTTTGTTATCTTCGTATACTCACTCAGATACCATGCGCATTTTTGTAACGGCATTGGCCCTTGGCCTCGCTACTTCGGCCTTCGCACAGGGGTTGCCCCACGCACAAATCCAAACCTTGGAATACAAAACCATCGACGCCGCGTCGGTGACAAACGATGGCAAGCCGATGGTGGTGAGCTTTTGGGCTACGTGGTGCAAGCCCTGCATCAGCGAGTTGAATGCCTTGAACGATTACTACGAGGATTTGCAGAAGACCACCGGCGTTAAGGTGGTGGCGGTTTCCATAGACGATGCCCGTACTTCTGCCAAGGTGGGACCTTTTGTGGCCGGCCAAGAATGGGAATACACGGTGCTGTTGGATCCCAACAGCGTACTGCGTCGGGCCATGGGCGTGAACAACGTACCGCACACGTTTTTGCTGAACGGGAAAGGAGAAATTGTGTACCAGGCCAATAAATATGTTCCGGGCGAGGAAAAACACTTGATGGAGGCCATTCGCGCAGCAGCGGCGATGTGGCCTTCGGAAACGGCTCCGGCAGGAACTTCGAACCACTGAGCATGAATCGTATTGCAGCAATCGGTACCGCAGCGCTGGCGGTGCTGAGTTTTGGCCTTTTGGCCCAACCCGTGGGAACCGTCGGTCAACCGGGGGAGTTGCACGCCATTTTTCAATTTGACGGACAGGCCTATGTTCGGGACAGTGTTCTGGACCCTACCGGCCAGTACTACCCTGAGGATAAGTTTCGGGGGCAAGGATTCGCGACGTTTACGTACACCCAAGGCGGTCTGCGCGCGGGGATGCGCTACGAAAACTACCAAAACCCCATCTTGGGTTACCCGCAAGGCTTTAAGGGACAGGGTATTCCCTACCGTTTTGTGCAGTTCGAACAAGATGGGTTTGACATCACGGTGGGCAACTTTTACGAGCAGTTTGGCAGCGGTATGATTTTGCGCGCCTACGAAGAGCGCGCGCTGGGATTGGACAACGCCCTGGACGGTGTTCGGATTGCCACGCGCTGGAAAAACGGCCTGCAAATCAAAGGGGTTTTGGGCAAACAGCGTCGGTACTTTTCGTTGGGCGAGGGAATTGTGCGGGGTGTTGACGCGGAATACAACCTGCCGTGGAAGGCCGGTGCCGCAGTTTTGGGCGGCAGTTTTGTGAGCAAGTACCAACCGGCCAACGATCCGGAATTGAATTTGCCTGCGAACGTTGCCGCCGGAGCTTTACGGTTCAATTTGGCCAAGGGCAAGTGGAGCCTCAATAGCGAATACGTCTACAAGGCCAACGACCCCTCGTTTGACAACGCCTACATCTACCGCCCCGGGCAAGCCTTGCGTTCTACACTGACCTACCGCACCAAAGGATTTTCCGTGCAAGCCTCCGCCAAACGCATCGACAACATGAGCTTCCGGAGCGACCGCAGCGCGCAGCAGTTTGACGTTTTTGTCAACTTCTTGCCGCCCACGTCCAAGCTGCACACCTACGCTCTACCCGCCCTCTTCCCGTACGCCACCCAAATCAACGGCGAACAAGGGGGTGAAATCGACGTGGTGAAAGCCTTTTCAAAAGGCAGCTGGCTGGGCGGTAAAACCGGCCTGACGGTAGCGTTAAACGCCTCGTGGGCGGAGTCGCTGCAAAAAAGCCCGGTGGCAACGGGCGTTCCCATTGGCGCTATCGGCACGGATGGGTACCGGTCCGACTGGCTCAAACGCGGAGAAATTCCCTATTTCCGGGATGTGAATGTGGAGTTTCGAAAGAAGTTCTCCAAAAAGTCCAAGGGCATGCTGACCCTGTACGACCTCCGATACAACAAAACCGTTTTGAACGACGGTGTTGCGGATGCGGTGCTGTTGGCCAACCCCGGGCAGGATTCGCTGCTGACGGTGCGTGCCGCGGTAGCGGAATTCCAACACACCCTGCCCAACGGCCAAACCCTGCGCTACGAAGCTCAATGGAATACCGCCAACGGTTTCCGCGGAGATGCAGTCATGGGCTTGGTGGAGTGGACTGTCTCCGACCGTTGGACGGTTGCCGTGCAGGAAATCTACAACTACGGACACACCTCTGTGGGGCGTCGGATCCACTACCCCATTTTATCGCTGATCCACTTCTCCGGAAACACCCGAATCCAAATCAACTACGGCCGCCAGCAACAAGGAATTTTTTGCGTGGGGGGCATATGCCGCGTGGTTCCACCGTCCAACGGATTGGCCGTTTCATTCACCACAAGCTTTTAACCGATGCGCCACAAACTACCTACCTGGGTCGCTGCGTGCTTGACGGCCGTCTTGGGAATTTCCGGTTGCGACACCGTGGATCAACCGTTCAAAAACGCCATCAATGTGGACTGGGCGTCGGTGGTGTACGGGGATACCGTTCGCCAGACGGAAAGCACGGTCTACATTGAAGATTTTACGGGCCACACGTGCAAAAATTGCCCCAAGGCCACCAAGGTTTTGGTAAAATTGGACTCGTTGTACGGGGACCGCGTGGTTCCCTTGGCCATTCACGCCCGAAGCAGTGGTTTTTCCAACGTAGACACCTCCTACCCCACCGATTTCAGCTCCCCGGAGTCTGAGTCGCTTTGGAACTACTTTGGTCCGCCCATTGGCCTGCCCAACGGCATGGTGCAGCGAGCAGACTACCCCACCAACCAATGGAAGTCCTACACCACGTGGCAAACACGTGCCGCCTCGTTTCTGACCGAGGCGCCCAAGGCTCTTTTTGAAGTAGTCCCCGGTTGGAATGCCAACGGCCGTCAAGCCGTGCTTCAGTACCGCCTAACGGCGGCATCGGCCCGAACCAACCCCGTTCACGTGGCCTTTTACTTGACCGAAAGCGGGATCGTTTCCCCCCAACTGATGCCGGACAACACCCGAAACCGAACCTACGTGCACAACCACGTTTTGCGCGCGGCCCCAAAAGGTATCTTGGGACTTTCTGCCCTGCCCGCAAACAGTGTATCTGGCGGTACGTTCAACGGCTGGGTGGCCTACGAACTGCCCGTCGATTGGAACGCCAGCCGGGTGGATTGGATTGCCGTGGCGTACGACGCCGTAACCTACGAGGTGCTTCAGGCGGTTGCCGTACCGGCCTTGTAACGCCTGCTTTTCTTAAGATTCTCCTTGGCCAGACGGTAGGTTCTCGTTGGCCCGGCCAGAACTACTACGTGTTCCGGTCGTCTTGCGGGCGGTCCTTCGCGCGGCCGTCTTGCGGCGCGGCATGGCGCGCGGCAGCTTGATTCTCGTGCCATTTGGCGTACCCGGCGCGCATCAGCGGACTCTTGCCAAACACTCGGGCAAAGACCTCTTCGTTTATCCGACGCCAATCCAACTCCGTCCATTGGGTCCAATTTCCTTGTGGAGCAAAGCGCGTTTCTGTGTGGGGCTTGGCATGTCGGTTCCACGGACAAACCTCTTGGCAAATGTCGCAGCCAAACGTCCAGCCGTTGAGGTCCGGCACCAAAGACTCCGGTACCGCCGCATGCAATTCAATGGTGGCGTGGGAAATGCACTTGTTGCTGTCCAAAACACCCGGCTGAATCAAGGCTTGCGTAGGGCACGCATCCAAACAACGCGTACAGGTACCGCAGTGGTCCGTAACGGGCGGATCCGGCGGCAATTCTAGGTCCAAGATCCACTCTGCCAAAAAGAAATAAGACCCCACCCCTTTGGTCAACAATAGGCTGTTTTTGCCGACCCAGCCCAAACCGCTGCGGCGCGCCCAGGCCCGCTCCAAAACAGGCGCAGAATCAACAAAACAACGGCCTGCAACTGCTCCCACATCGGATTGCCAGGCGTCCATTAATTCGAACAGTTTGTCTTTGACCACGCGGTGGTAATCCTCCCCGTAGGCGTAGCGGGCTATTTTAGGGACGTCCTCGTGCGGGACTTGCTCCTGATCTGGGAAATAGTTGTAGCGCAGGGACACCACGGTTTTGGCACCGGGCACGAGCTTGCGGGGGTCCAGGCGCTTGTCAAAGTGATTGGCCATGTAGCCCATGGAGCCGTGGTAACCGCGCGCCAACCAGGACTCCAACCCAACAGCTTCTTCCTCCAAAAAATCGGCACGCGCCACGCGGCAATCGCCAAAGCCCAGACGCTCTGCGTGGCGCACGAGCGACGCTTTCGCCTGAGCGGGGTTCATGCGTTCGCGCTGGGGTCAAACAAGCCGTGCTGCGGCCCTTTTCTGCCCAAATGCGCATAGGCCTTGTCCATGGCCACCCGACCGCGCGGAGTGCGCGCCAAATAGCCTTCCTGGATCAAGTACGGCTCGTAGACCTCCTCCAACGTGTCCGCTTGCTCACCCACCGCCGTGCCCAGCGTGGATAAACCCACCGGACCGCCGCGAAACTTGTCGATGAGCGCCAACAGCAACTTGTTGTCCATCTCGTCCAGTCCGTGCTCGTCCACGTCCAAGGCGTCCATTCCCAAGCGCGCAATGGCCACATCGATGGTGCCGTCGCCTTTCACCTGAGCAAAATCGCGTATGCGTCGCAGCAGCGCGTTCGCAATGCGTGGGGTGCCTCGGCTTCGTCGGGCAATCTCAATGGCGGCATTCGGCTGAATGGTTACCCCCAGAATGCCGGCCGACCGTTCCACGATGGTGGACAACCGCTCCGCGGTGTAGTATTCCAACCGCGAGGCAATGCCAAACCGCGCCCGCAAGGGCGCGGTGAGCATTCCGGACCGCGTGGTAGCACCCACCAACGTAAAAGGCTGCAATCCAATCTGGACGCTTCGCGCGTGTGGACCGGACTCGATCAAAATGTCGATCTTAAAATCCTCCATGGCCGAATAGAGGTACTCCTCCACCACGGGACTCAACCGGTGTATTTCGTCGATGAACAACACGTCGTTCGCCTCTAAGGAGGTCAACAGTCCGGCCAAATCGCCGGGCTTGTCCAGCACGGGACCGGACGTCATTTTGATCCCGACATTCAATTCATTGGCCACAATGTGGGCCAAGGTAGTTTTTCCCAATCCAGGAGGGCCGTGCAGCAGTACGTGGTCCAAGGACTCGCCCCGTCCTTTGGCAGCCTGTACGAAAATCCGAAGATTCTCCAGGATCTTCTCCTGGCCGGCAAAATCCGCGAACTGAGCCGGCCGCAGCCGCTGCTCCACCTCGCGCTCCTCGGGCGCCAAGGCGCCCTCGGCCGCTTCATCCACAAATCGTCCCATAAAAACAAAGGTAGCATTTCGACCCGCATCCGCCCGAACCTCCAACGCGGCACAGGGGCAATAAAAAACGCCGCCGCGGTAAACCGCGGCGGCGCCTCTATTTTAATTCAAAAATCAATGACCGGTTGCTTCCTCCCCGTCTTGAATCGGCAGGGACTGCGGAGCAAAATCCTCAGATAAGCCGGGCTTGCTGTAGTCGTAGGCCCAACGATGAACCTCTGGAATTTCTCCAGGCCAGTTGCCGTGGATGTGCTCCACAGGCGTAGTCCACTCCAGGGTGTTGGACTTCCATGGGTTTTGAGACGCCTTGGGACCGCGGAACATGCTGTAGAAGAAGTTGAACAAGAACAGCAACTGAGCAATACCGCCCAAGATGGCGAACATCGTGATCAACACGTTGATGTCTTGGAGGTTGTCGAACATTCCAAATTCTGCGTTGGTGTAGTAACGGCGTGGTACTGCCGCCAAGCCCAAGAAGTGCATGGGGAAGAAGACACCGTAAGCGGACACAAAAGTGATCCAGAAGTGCGCGTAGCCCAACTTCTTGTTCATCATGCGGCCGTACATTTTAGG
>JAXITR010000012.1:0-51649 GCA_034679985.1 Cryomorphaceae bacterium | reverse complement strand
GTTCGGGTAGTACATGTACAGGCCATATCCCTGAGCATTCATGAAGTTGCCTTCGATGTCCACGTTCCGGGTGTAGTACACGTACATGCCGTACGAGGACGTAATGCGCGACTGATCAAAACGGTTGTTTTTGATGACCACGTCTTCCAAGCCGTACAAGCGCATGCCGTAGTAGTACTGCTTCAACAAGGTATTGCCTTCAATCAAAAAGCCTTTGTCAAAGGAGGTGGTTGAAATACCGCTCAAGGCAATGCCGTAGTACGCACCCTTGATGACGTTGTTCTTGATGGTGATGTAGTCTACTTCAGACCCCAAAGTTGTTGGGGAGGTCAATGCACCCGTTGAAAAAATAGCTGCAGAAGTTGCCGTTCCCGTCGTGTCAGACAAGATCAAGTTGTTTTCCACGCTGTTGGAGTCGGCATTGTTCGTGAAGCGGATGACGCTTCCCGCGGTGTTCACCAAACGCAAATTCTGAATGGCTATATTTTTGGCGCCGTCCAAGGTGAATACTGCACCCCCGCCCAAAGGCGTGGTGATGGTGGTCGCCAAATTAGGTGCACCGTTGAAGGTAACCTTCTTTAATGGGGTGGAACCCGGGATGTCCGACAGGTACAAATCCGCTGTAAAGGCTCCCGATGCTATGTTTAACGTTACCGGCCCTGTAATTCCACAGGAGTTCAATGCGCCAATTGCCGAAGTCAACGTCGTAAAATTGGTTGCACCCGAACCTGCGGGGTCCACCGTGTACGCGCCGCTCAAAGTTGCCAAACAAGGCGTCTTAACGGTTAATGGGCCTACCCATGAGGTCACTTGGGTGGCGCTGCACGAATCCTTAACAAAGAAGTCGTACGTGGTGTTTGGCGTCAAACCGGATACCGTGTACGGGCTGGTGGTTGAAATCGTCGTTCCTGTGGCGGAGGTACTGTTCATGAATCCAGTGGGGCCCCACATGATTTTGGAACCCGCCGGGGTTTGTCCAAAGGAGTTGGCCCAAGTCAAGGTAACCGAAGTTGGGGTTGACGCGGAGGACAAGGTTGGCGCTGGGCACGTAGGCACCACGTTCGTAACTTCAACGTTGTCGATCATGATGTCGTAGTTGGTGGCACCCGTGGTCGCACTGCTCACGGTGCTCTCAATGTAAAACGCCAATTTCACCAAACCGCTGTAATTGGTCAAAGGCACGTAGTACGTGGTACCGTTGTTGGAGAGGCCACTGTTCTTGTGGTACTTGGCCAAAGCGTTGCTGCGCAACCAGGTTTGACCGTTGTTGGTGGAAATCAACACCATCAAGCTGTCGTCGTTGCCCATTACCGCGGAGGTGGTTCCGTTAGCGGCCAATAAAGCCATGTCAAACTTTACCATGTAGTTATTGGGAGCGGTACCTAGGTTGATGCTTGGGGTAATGGTGTAGCCGATGGTGTTGTTGGAGGTGTTGGGTACTTGGTTGCGCAGGGCACCGGTGGTACCCGAGTTCAACCAACCGTCTTCCATCCAAGCCGATGTGTTGGTAACTACAACGGTAGGATTGGCCAACAAACCGTTCAACTCAGACCAGCCTACCGGCTTACCGGGGTTCGCCAATGGATCGTAACCGTTCGTGAAATCTTCAAGCCAGTTGGGCGCAATGGCGGTTAATGCCGATGCCGGCCCTACCCACACCGAGGGGGGTAGCGATTGGCTGGCGCACGTTCCCCGCACAAAAATGCTGTACTGCGTATACGGCGTCAAACCGGTCAGTTGTGTGGAGGTGGTTGCTGAAGTTACCGTAGTTCCCAAACCGGGTAGGAATCCAACCGGGCCGTATTCTACTTCAAAACCGGAATTCGTTCCGCTCCAGCTCAAACTCAACGACGTGGAACTCACGTTGCTGGTTTGCACCATAAACGGTGGAGGGCAACCTGCCGGAGTGTATTCAAACGCACCCGGATCCGGGGTAGCCGAACGTGCCGTACCCAAAATGTCCGTAGGCACAACCGTCAATAAATTTGCTCCGGCATTGTTGGAACCGGCGGATTGAGGCGTTAAGTCGCCCGTAGCAGGGGCGATGAATAGGGGGTCCAACGTCAAACTCAGCGCATCCTGACCGCTTCCAGACTGCCACGAAGACAAGGTAGTCACCGCCGCCGCATTGCGGTACCCGATGTGGTTGGTGGTTCCACCCGCGTTGGTGAAATTGAAAATGTTGTTATTTGAGATGATTCCGGCACCCGAGGTAGCTAAATAAAGCATGTATTTAGCTCCTGTGCTGGCATCCGAGATGCTGAAAATGTTGTTTCGGACCTGGAAGTCGTTTGGCGTACCGCTGTGGTAAAATCCGTAAACAGCAGATGTACCGGTAGCGTTGGCGTTGTCGAAATTCACCGTGTTGTGGTAAACTCGTGCGGAGTCCATAGTGAATAGATAAAATCCACCGCGAATTCCACCAACCGTTAAGAAGTTGTATACTGCATTGTTCGCAATCACCAAAGGTTGACCGTTGGCACCACTGGCGGAAGATGCGTACACCGCGTACTGGCTGTAGGTTCCTGTGGTGGTGGTTCCGTGGGGATCGTGAATGCGGTTGGACTCAATGCGCGTTCCCAACTGACGACCGATCATATAAATACCGTACAGAGTAGATTGAGTGCCTGCTCTTGTGGCACGATTGATGTCGTTGTTGCGTACGATCAAGTTGGATTGACCGCTGGTGTAAATCCCGTATAGGTAGAAATCGCGAACGGTTGAGTTGCGGAGAATGTTGTTGGAGGGCAAGCCCACCTTTGTTCCGGATGTTCCGCCCAACGTTATGCCGTAGTAACCGCCAATGATGGTGCACGAGTCTAACAATAGATTGGAAGCAGCAAGGCCACCGCCGGTTGACGAAGTTGCCGTGTTGGAACATACAAATCCGGCGTAGTTGGTGCTGGTAACCGAATCCGTTACTTGAAAAAAGCAATTCTTAAAGGTGTTGTTGTTGGCTCCGTTCATCAATTGTACAGCAAAGCCGTACTGCGTGGTCAATTGACCGATGGCGCGGATGTTCAGGTTCTTGACGGTCAAGAAATCGGTTCCGTTCAACTTCAATACCGCACGCTCGTTGGTGTTGTTGGACTTGAACTGAAGCGTATTGTTGTTGCCGTTTACGGTAATGGTATTGGTTGCAGACATTCCGGGGATTTCACCCAAAATGATTTGCTCCGTGTAGGGGCCGCTAAAGGGCTGAACGTTGAAGACAACCGGACCGGCAACGCCGCACGAAGCAGCAGTAAAAGCAGCGGTCAAGCTGGGATAGGTTCCTGTCGGTCCAACAGTATACGTACCTGCGGCCAAATTGGGAAGCGTGGTTACTTGAACCGGAGTGGAATAAGAAGTCAAGCTTGAATTGGAGCAAGACAATGCGCAACGGTAGTAGGTGTCCACCGTCTGGGAGGCGGTGTAGGTAGAAAATGTTGCTCCAGCAATGGGGGTCCAGGAACCGGTGCCGGTTGAGGAAGTTTCCCATTGGTAGGAAATACCTGCGGCCAAAGTTGCTCCGCTAAGACTTAATCCAAAATTTTGAAGAGGACAAACCGCTGTAGCGGTGGTGTTTGTGGTACCTCCCGTGGGAGCTCCAGCACAAGGGGTTAGTGGAACGTACGTAACGGAACCGGTGAAAAAACGAGGGTTGTTCACGCCTCCAAGACCCACGTAACCGCCTCCTAATTGAACGTCTCCAACCAAAAGATTGATGCCGTTGCTCGAAAACGTGTTGGGAGAAGCCGTTCCCACACCCGTACCGCTGTAACTAACGGTTCCGGAGGGCACTAGCGCAAATCGAATCGTCGTGCCTCCTGCAACAACAATATTCAAACCGGAAAGTACTGTATTCACCCCGGTGGTGGTAATGCCCGAAATGGTGCCCGAGGCGGCTAAGCTCCACCCTGCAGGCGGCGCAGTTGGACTGAACGCCCCCGTAACGGTACCGCCCAAAGAGGTGGTGCTTGAATACAAGGCAACCGTATTGGCGTTGTTCGAGGTAGAGGTCCACTGCCCAACTTCCGTAATCTGGATGGGAGAGGTGGACGTGTTCTGAACGACGAAGGTTGTGAAACAGGATCCGGCAGTACCGGTTCCGCAGGAATTAGAACCTGTGTACCCCGTACTACCTACTGTAGTGTTCAGGGAGACCTGCGCGAAGGCCAAAGTCCCCAGCAGGGAGGCAACCAACGAGAGTAGGATTTTTTTCATATTCGGTCTGTGTTAATAGATGTACGAACAGCGAAGCTACCATTTTTAACTCAGTATTTCGGGCCAAATGAGTAACCGATTCCAACAAGTTATTGACAAATTCGCGTAACGCTGCAGGAGGTCGAACCTACTCAACACCCACTTGGCCCCTTAGCCCCCTTGAACGAATTCGCTCGCCGGGGGCCAAAAAAAAGCGCCCCCGGTGGGGGCGCTTTTGCTCGGTGGAGCTGGCGGAAGAAGAGGGATTCGAACCCCCGGACCTGTTACAGTCAACGGTTTTCAAGACCGCCGCGATCGACCACTCTGCCATTCTTCCGGGGCAAAGATACGCGCGCTATCTTCGTATGCAATGAAGAAGACAAAATTTTCGCGTGCTGTGCGCAGTGCAACGGCCTTGCTTTTTTGGGCAATCGGCGGAATATCTGCGGTTTGGGCGCAGGAAAAACTGCCCGTGGTTTCGGTGCAGGCCTACGACTTTAAACTGCCGGACCAACGTCGGTACGTGGAATTTCACTTCTCCTGCCTGGCGCAAAAGGCGGTGGACGCCACCGTACTGCTCTTTCGCACGGACGGTCGGGCAGACAGTTTGGCCTACGCAGACCGCCTGCTGCTGGTTCCCCCCACCACCTCCGGGCAACCCGTACCCTTCGTGCAAAAATTGAGCATTGCCGCAGACACCGGAAACTACCGGGTGTCGTTTCAATTCCGGACCGACGGCGACACGTCCAAGCCCCTGGAAATCAGCGGACCTGTTCGGGTAGTGCCCAACCGAACCGCCCAAGCCTTCTTGGCCCAAAGTTTGGGCGCCAGCACGCCTGGCGACGCCTTTGGCCGCTACGGTTACCAGGCCGTTCCGTTGCTCAGTTGGGGCACCCCCACCCTCTACGAAGACGCCCAAAAAGTCTCGGTGTACGCGGAATCCTACGGATGGAAAAAAGGCGAACGCGGGCTGGTAACACTGGTATTGCGGGACACCCAACGCAAGCGCGACCTACCGGAATTCAGCACCCAACGCAAATTCAGCCAAACGGAAAACAGCGACGTAGTGGCTCAGGCCGTGCAGTTGGGGGTGAGCAACCTGCCCACCGGACTGTACAGCGCGCGGGTGGCCTTTGTGGCGTCGGACGGCACCGAGCGCAGCTCCGTAGACCTCCCCTTTTACCGCATTGCGCCGGTGGACAGCAGCAGCACCATCGCCGCAGGAAGCGTTCGCAACCCGCTGTGGTGGAACGAATTTGGCACCCAAGGGGTAGCGTGGTGGATCTCCGCCCACTACCCCATTGCCGACGGTGCTCAGCGCAGGCAGCTGGAATCCCTCCTGCTCCAAAAGAACGACACCCTCCTGGCCTCCTGGATCGAAGGATTTTGGGAACGTCGGGCACCCCTAGAACCTCAAGCGGGCTTCGCTTTCTACCGGGACCGCGTGGTGGAGGTGGAGCGCGAATACGCCACCCAGGCCCTGCCCGGATTCGCCACGGACCGCGGCCGCATCTACCTGCAGTACGGCCCCCCCACCCTCACGGAAAAACGTCCGTTTGAAACCGACGCCTACCCCTACGAAATGTGGCAGTACAACGTATTGGAAAGCCCCAACGCCCCGTACCAAATCAACCGCATTTTTGTGTTTGCCAACCTGACCGTGGGCACCAAAGCCTACGAGCTGCTCCACTCCACCGCCTTGGGCGAAATCAGCAACCCGCGGTGGCAAATTGTGCTTCAAAAGCGCTCCTACTTCACCAACGACCCGGACGAAACCGGACGAAACAATCGGGTGAATTTTGGTTCCCGCATTGGCGACAACATTCTCATGGGCAATGGCAGCGGCGGGCGCTGAGCACGCTGAGCGCGCGGCGGCCTCCGGCGCTGATGCAGCCACTGCCTCCGTTGCTGGCACTGCCGCAACGCGCCCCGTGCTCCACGCCGTGGTGATCCTGAACTGGAACGGCCGCGCCTGGTTGGAGCGGTTCCTGGGCGCTGTGGAAGCCACCACCCCGGAAACCGTGGCCCTGGTGGTGGCAGACAACGGTTCCACCGACGATTCCGCCGCCTACGTGGCGGCGCACCACCCGCGCGTGCACTTTTTGGCCATGGACCAAAACCGCGGGTACGCCGGCGGGTACAACACCGCCCTGCGCCACTTGCGCGCTCAGTGGCCGGAACTGGATCTCGCCGTCTTGATGAATTCAGACATTGAGCCCCTGCCCCTGTGGTGGCCGCCGTTGGAGGCCGCCTTTGCCGCCAACCCGCGCCTGGGGGCCGCACAACCGGTGCTGCGGAGCCACGCGGAGCCGGATCGCTTTGAATACGCGGGCGGCGCCGGCGGCTGCATGGACCTTCTGGCCTACCCCTATGCCTTTGGCCGCGTGTTCGATTCCTGCGAAGTGGATTCCGGTCAGTACCGCGAACCGGCCATTCGTCCGGTCTTTTGGGCTTCCGGCGCCTGTTTGGTGGTGCGCACGGCCGCCTTTGAGGCGGCCGGACGCCTGGACGAATCTTTGTTTGCGCACATGGAGGAAATAGACCTCTGCTGGCGCATGCACCGCGCCGGCTGGGACGTGGCGTGCGTCAACGCCAGCACCGTGCTCCACGTGGGCGGCGGCACCCTCAATGCCCTCCATCCGCGAAAAACCTTTTTGAATTTTCGCAACAACCTGTTTGTGGCCGTGCGCAACCTTCCGCCGCACACCGCCCTTCCCTTGGTTATGGCTCGTTTGGTGCTCGACGGCCTTGCCGGCATCCGCTTTTTGCTGCAGCGCAAGCCGGAACACACCTGGGCCATTGTGCGCGCGCATTTTGCCTTTTACGGACGTCTGCACCGCGCCGTTCTGGCTCCGGACCCCTTTCCGCGCGGCTGGCCCTCCGTGGGCGTTTACCGCGGCAGCCTGGTGTGGCGGGCCTTGGTGCGCAAGAAAACCACCGCTCCTCCCCTGTAGAGCCCCATCATTTTTACTTTTTTCGACGCCCCGATGCGGACCACGGATGGAAGTTTTCCAGGGTCTGGCGCAGGTGCTTGTCCTCCAAATGGGCGTAAATCTCCGTGGTGGTGATGCTTTCGTGGCCCAACAACAGCTGAACCGCCCGCAAATCAGCCCCATTCTGAACCAAGGCTGTGGCAAAGCTGTGGCGCAAGGTGTGCGGCCCCAACGTCTTCCGAATGCCGGCCTTGGCCGCCAAATCCCGCAGCACCAAAAACACCATCACCCGGCTCAGTTTGCCGCCGCGGATGTTGAGAAAGACGTGGTCCTCGGACCCCTTGGAGGGCTGCTGGTGTACCCGAATCTGGTGGACGTACCGGTCGATGGCGCGCGCCGCAACGTCCGTGAGCGGAACCAGTCGTTCCTTATTGCCCTTGCCCAAAACCCGAAGCAAACCGTCGTCCGGATGCACGTCCCGCAGGCGCAAACCCACCAATTCGCTGACGCGCAAACCGGAGCCAAAGAGCGTCTCCAGGAGGGCCAAATTGCGCTCGCCGGTGGACGAACTGCGGTCGATGGCTGCGGCCATGCGGTCCACTTCCTCGGTGGTGAGGTACACGGGGAGCTTTTGGGGCAAACGCGGGGCGCGGATGCCCTCCGTGGGGTCGTCCGTACGGAGTCCTTCCAACTGGATGTAGCGGTAAAATTGCCGCATGGACGATCGGTACCGGGCCTGAGTTCTTGCGCTTTTGCCGGCGCGCGCACACGCCTCCACGGCCGCCCGCAGGTGCTCCGGGGTGGCCGTCAACGGAGACCAGCCCTGCTCCTGTGCTTCCCGCGCCAGCAGCTCCAAATCCGTTCGGTACGCCGCTACCGTGTTGGGACTGGCACCGCGCTCCAGGCGCAGAAAAACCGTAAATCCTTTGATGCCGCTGGCCCAATCCATCACTCAAAGGTAATGGCTACCTTTGTGCCGTGCAGAACGTCTACCTCCTCCAAGGCATCAATTTAATTCGTGTTGGCAAGCGGGAACCCGTAGTGTACGGCAACACCTCTTGGTCCGACGCCCGTCTGCAACTGCAGCACTGGCTGGAGCTCCACTGGCCGGGCGTTGCACTGGTGGATTGCACCACCACCTCCGAACAAGAAGCGGTGGAGTTCCTCCACCGGATGGCCGACGACCCCCAAGCAGTGGGCGGCCTGATCAATCCCGGCGCCTGGACCCACACCAGTTTGGCCCTCCGCGATGCGGCGGCCGGCGTGGGCTCTCCGTTGGTGGAAGTGCACCTGAGCCACACCTACGCCCGCGAATCCTACCGAAAAAGTTCGTTGGTGGCCTCCGAATGCGTGGGCACCGTCAGCGGTTTTGGCTGGCTGGGCTACACGCTGGGCTTTCAGGCCCTACTGGCCCAACAACCCGCCTGACCAAAGGCGGCCACACCAAGGCTGTGTCTGCGTCCAAAACGCGGCACCCCCCCGGCACAGCACCGCCAAACAAAACCAGATCAGGCCCGAACGGGCGTGCGCAGCGCTTCCCAACCCGCGCGCAGAAACCCTTTTCCGTAGCCCGTGTGCATGACCACGGCCGCGGCCGGTGCCAACAAGCCCACCTTCCAACCCTGCCGGCTTGCGTCCAGCGCAATCAGCAGCAGGTAGCCCAGGAGGCCGGCGGCCGGAATCCATTGGCCCAACGCCGCAAAGACGGCCGCCATCGGCAAACTCAGGGTGAATACCGCGGGAAAGGCGTGGGTGGCCTTCAGTTGCCCGGGGTGGCGTTGCGCCAGGGCAATGCGCGCCGCTCCAAACCGCGTGACCTGGCGGTGGAACTGGCCCAGCGTGGCCCGACGCTTGTGCAGTACGGGGATTTCCGGAATGAGTCCCACGCGGTAGCCCGCTTCCACGGCGCGCATGCTCAGTTCAATGTCTTCCCCGCAGCGAAAACCTTCGTCGTAGCCGTTCAGGGCGCGAAAAACGGTGGCCTTGAAGCCCATGTTGAAGCCGCGGGGGTAAAATCGATCCGTGCTTTGCGTGCCGCCGCGGATGCCGCCCGTGGTGTAGACGGAGGTCATGGCGTAGCTGATGGCCTTTTGCAGCGGGGAGAACGTGGGCGCGGCGGCGTCGGGGCCGCCAAAGGCGTCCCAATCCTGCGCGGCCAAGGCCGCGTCCAACGCGTTCAAGTGGTTCTCCGGAATCAGGCAGTCGGAATCAAAAAACAACAGGTAGGTGCCGCGCGCGGCCTCGGCCGCGCGGTTGCGCGCGTCGCTCACGGGCAAACCCTTTTCGTAGAGCACCGTAGTGGGCATTTTCATCTGGGCCAAAACGGAGGCCAATGCCGGCCGCAGCGAATCGTCCGGGGTACCGTCGGCCAGCAGGACTTCCATTTGCTCCACCGGGTAGCTCAGGCGGTTGAGGGATTCCAGGAATTCCACCACCTCGTCCGGCCTCCCGAAGGTGGGCGAAATCAAGCTGTACCGCACGGATCAGTCGTTTTCCGGCCAGCGGACGGTGGCGCCCACGGGGTAGCGGGGACCGCGCGACGAACTGCGCAGGATGAGTTCCGCCAACAAGCCGGTGAGAAACAACAGCATGCCCAGGACCAAGGTGGTGAGGGAAATGTAAAACCAGGGGTCGTCCGCAATCAAGCCCGGGCGCAATCCGGCTTTCAGGGCCAGCAACTTGGTGACGCCCAAATAAGCCAGTGCGGCAAAGCTCACCACCAGCATGAGCACGCCGCCCATGCCAAAAAAGTGCATGGGGCGTCGGCTGAACTTGGTGACCACGGTGAGGGTGAGCAGGTCCAAAAAGCCGTTCACAAAGCGCTCCAAACCAAATTTGGTGGATCCGTATTTGCGGGCGCGGTGCTCCACCACTTTTTCACCAATGCGCGCAAATCCAGCGTTTTTGGCCAGTACGGGGATGTAGCGGTGCATCTCGCCTTGCACCTCCACGGCCTTGACCACCTCGTTGCGGTAGGCCTTGAGTCCGCAGTTGAAGTCGTTCAGCTCAATGCCGCTCATTTTGCGGGTGGCCCAGTTGAACAACTTGGTGGGCAGCGTTTTGGACAAGGGATCGTGGCGCTTTCTTTTCCAGCCGGACACCACGTCAAAACCGTCCTTGCGGATCAGGTCCACCAAGGCGGGTATTTCGTCCGGAGAATCCTGCAGATCGGCGTCCAGGGTGATGACCACCTCCCCTTGCGCGGCTTGAAAGCCCATGTGGAGCGCTGCGGATTTGCCTTGGTTGCGTCGGAAAGATAGCCCTTTGACGGAGGCGTGTGCGGCCGCCAATTCCTGAATGACCTCCCAGGAGCGGTCCGACGACCCGTCGTTCACCAACAATATTTCGTAGTTCAGGCCGTGGGCCGTGCAGACACGGTCGATCCACGCCACCAACTCGGGCAGGGATTCGTCCTCGTTGTAGAGGGGTACGACGCAGGAAAGATCAAGCTTCATCCGACGGGGCAAACAGGGGCTTATTCTTTTTGAAGATGGCGGCAAAGATCGCCCCCAGCACCACATGCACCAACAAAGAACCAAAGAAGGACATCAGCAAACGCAAGGGGCTGAACGGATCCTCCCCCTTTTGTTGCTCCATGCGCGCCAAGGCCTTGTCTACGTCTTCCTGGGGGGTGCCCATGGATTCCATCATTTCCACCGCTTTTTCTTGGGCCATGACCTGAACCTGCTCGCTCAACGTGGGGTCAATGACCTTGTACAGCAGTGCATTGAACGCCGTGGTGACCAAGACCAATCCCAGGGCAGCGCCCAACCACACGCCCCACAAATCGCGGAATTCCGCGTAGCCGCCCAACGATTTTCGCGTTTGCACCAGGGCCCAAATAAAGACACCCCCGTTCAGGACAATCAGGCCCAATCCCAACCACAAGCTCACCAACAATTGGGTGTTGAGCGCATAAACCAAACCGTAAATAGCGGCGTTCAGCAGTCCCAAAGGCAAACCCCATTGGGTGAAGGCTTTTTTGGGCCCGTTCATTCCGTTGTTTTCCATTTTCGTGGGTGTTTTTTCTGTTTTTTGATGCTTTAGTTGATACTTTTTCTCTTTTAATGCCCGATTTCCGAAAATTTATCGGCTCGCCCCTTACGGAACCACCACCTTCACGCTTCCGCTCCAACCGGTTGCTTGCACCGTGTACAATCCGGAAGGCAAAGGAGCGCTGGTCCAAGATGCTTCTTGGGCGTCTGCACGTACGGTTCCGTTGGCCACCTGCTGCCCCAAAACGTTGTATACGCGTACGGCGGTTCCGGGCTGCAACTGGGTTACCGTGAGCCGGCGTTGGTTCACGTACCAGCCGATTTGGCTTTTGAGCTGCTCGGACTGCCCCACCGCCAAACGTCCGCGGATGGGAATTTCCAGGTTGCCCACGGCCGGTTCGTTGGTGAGGACCGTCAAATCTTCGCCGGAAAAATCCACTCCGGCGGGGTACGCCACTACCACTTCCGCCACCTCACCCGGCTGCAAGGCGCCGGGGCTGCCGCCCTTGGCGAAGGACAAGGCGCTGTGGCTCAGGCTCCATCCCAACACGGTAAACACAACATTTCCGGTGTTGGCCACCGCAAACCGACGGTACCGCACGGAGCTGTTGGTGGGCGAGAATTCCAGCTGCAGGGTATCTTCCGTCACGGCCGCGCTCAACACTAGGGTTTTGTAGGTGGTGCCGATCAGGTTGGTGATGCGGTCGTTGAATTGGGGGTAATCCACAAACGGATTGCGGTTGCCTTGAAGCGAATAAATGGCGTTGTTGCGGGCTTGGTCCTTGGCGATGGGCGGAAACTGCTCGTGCCATTGGCGCAGCAAGGCTTCCTGCGGAGCCACAAAATTGGCGTAGTCTTGGTGGCGCACCACAAAGAACATCAGGGCACGGGCGGCGTTGCCCTTGTGGGCGTCGCGCGGTTCAAAAACTCCGTTGCCTTTTTTGCTGCCGCCCACCTGCCAGGTGGGGGTTCCGGTGACCACCCCAAACGGAAGGTTGCTGCGGTAGGTGTTGGCAGACTCATCCGTGGGGAACAAGTGGTGGATGTCTGACTGCATGGGGTTTGCGGAGCTGAAAAAACTCTGCGGAAAGGTGTGCTCGCAGTTGAAGTTGTTGGACACGGCTCCAGCGCGGGTGTTGAAGGTGGCAATGCGTCCGGTGTAGATGCATTCTACTTGGCCGGCCACGTTGTCGATGGTGCCGTACATGTGGTCCCGTGCGGTGTTGTAGCCCAAGGAAAGGGCGTTGGCCGTGGTGATGTTCTTCAGCGCCGTGCGCAGGGGCCCCTCCTCCAGGTTTTCCGTGGCGTTGTAGTAGGCTTTGCTGTAGCGTCCCTGGTACACGGCGTTCAAAACCACCGGGCCCGACGGATGATTCGTGGGAATAAAAATGGGCGTTCGGTTGATCAGATTGTGCACCGTGCGCGCCGCCACCCAAATGGGGGCACTGTCGCCCGGAGCTACGGCCGTTTGCGGCACGTAGACCCGCACCACGGTGTCTCCGTAGAAAGGAAACCGACGCGGCTGGCCCAAAACCACCGGTACCGCCGAGCGGTTGACGTAGTAAACGGGGACCGAATCCGGCTGGTTCTCCAGCACCACCCAGTTGGCCGGTCCCAAGGAACCGGTGCCAGGAATGGACTGAGCGCAAACCGAGTAGGATCCACCAAAGGAAACCGCAGCCATCAAAAGGAGCGCCAGGGTGCTGAGGACGGTTGCCCCGCGGGCGCACGAACCGCACGAATCGGACGAGGACATTAAACGTTTGTTTTTCACAGAACGAAAGTAACCCATATCTTTGCACCGGGCAAGGCCATCGACCAGCTCCTCATGAATCCTCCAGGGCGGAAACGCAGCAAAGGCAGTGGGTTGTAGCGGTGTGGTGGTTCTTGCCTTTTTTTGTGCCCTAAAGTTTCGTGGGCCAACGGGAGCTTTGGAAAGGAACCGTCGGGTTAAATTAAAAAAGTACCTTTGCACCGCCGCACGGCGCGGCGCTGTAAAAACCCCCATTGCCCCATGAAATTTTTCATCGACACCGCCAATCTGGACGACATCCGCGAAGCACAAGACCTCGGCATTCTGGACGGCGTTACCACCAACCCTTCGCTCATGGCGAAAGAAGGAATCGCCGGTCACGACAACGTGATGAAGCACTACAAGGCCATCTGCGATTTGGTGGACGGAGACGTGAGTGCGGAGGTGATCAGCACGGATTTTGACGGCATGGTGCGCGAGGGCGAGCTTCTGGCGCAGCTGGACGAGAAGATTGTGGTGAAAATCCCCATGATCAAGGACGGCATCAAGGCCTGCGCGTACTTTTCCGCACAAGGCATCAAAACCAACATGACGTTGGTGTTCTCCCCCGGTCAGGCGCTTTTGGCGGCGAAGGCGGGCGCCACGTACGTGAGCCCCTTTGTGGGTCGTTTGGACGATATTTCGTCCGACGGTTTGGAATTGATTTCAAAAATTCGCCACATCTACGACAACTACGGCTACGAAACCCAAATTTTGGCCGCGTCCGTGCGCCACGCCATGCACATCATCAACTGCGCGGAGATCGGTGCAGACGTGATGACGGGCCCGTTCAGCGCCATGTTGTCTTTGCTGAAGCACCCGTTGACGGACAGCGGCTTGGCGCAGTTTTTGGCGGATCACGCCAAGGCAAATGGCGGGAAGTAAGCGTTTATCTCCTGGTATTCGTACAAAGGGCCGCCCCGCTGGGGCGGCCCTTTTTTATTGGTGCGCGCGCGGCGGCTCAACCGTGGGGCGGAAGTTCTAACGGGGTCAGCTGTCCGGATGCAGAGGCGTGTTCGGCCGCGCGCCGCAGCGCGGCGCGGTCTATTTTGCCCTGGGCGGCACGCGGCCATTCCGCCAGTTCGCCGATGGATTTGGGGACCCAATGCGGATGTTCGCGCCGGAGTTCGCGCCACGCGTTGCGAAGCTCGGTCTGTTCGTGGGCCGTCAACGGTTCGGAAAGCCATACCAAACGATCGCCCCAGTGGGGATCTGCCACGGCGGTCAGGAAGCCCCGGCCCTCCAGGTTTGGGAGGCACTGCCCTACCCAGAGCTCCACTTGTTCGGGGAATATTTTGACGCCCGCGCTGTTCAGGGCGCCGTCGAGCCGACCGCACCAGACAAAGCCCGCTCCGTTAGGCAGGACGGCGTCTGTTGTCTCCAAGGGTTCTTCCAGGCCCAAATGAGGGGCTACAAAGGTCAAGGGCACGGGTTCGATGGTGGGGATTTCGGTTGCGGATTGCGGCCAGACTAGGGAAACCCCGCGCACGGGGGTGTAGATCCAGCGTCCGTCCGGGGTGCAGCAGTGGGGGTTGTCCGGTTGGAGTTTCGCCAAGGCGATGTGGGAGGCCGTTTCCGTCATCCCAAACCCCAAATAGGTTTGTTGCGCCAGGTGCGCGATGCGGCGGGCGTCGGCCGGGGTGCAGTGGGCGCCGCCCAACAGAAGGGTTTTGAACGGCGCCGAGGCGCGTTGGTTTTTCACGGTGTTATGCGTCGCTGCGGATTCCGCCAATGCCAGTGCCTGCTGGGGCACCAAGGAGCAAAAATCCCAGGGAGCATCGGGCGTGTCCCAACCTTCCAACGGGTTGCGCTGCACGGAGGCGAGGTCCACCGTCCCCTGCCCCACCAAGGCGCGGATCAGGACCATGGCACCCCCAATTCGGGTGGGAGACAGCGCCAGCAAACTGGTGTAGCCCGGGGCCAAGTTCAGGGTGTCCAGGGTGGCGCGGGCGCTGGCGACCAGGAGTTTTTTGGGCAGTCGAACCGTTTTTGGGGTCCCGGTGCTGCCGCTGGTGGTAAACTCCAAACGATCCGAAGGTCCGTACCAAGCGCGCACCAACGCTTGGGTTTCTTGAATCAGTTGGGGGTCTGTTTGTGGGTGGATGCGCAGGTTTTCCGGCCACGGGCCGCAGCCCACCTCGGCCGGATACGGCGCAGTGTAGTGCAGTTGTTCTCCGCGCAACTCCGTCCACGGGGGCAAGTTGTTGGTGTACAATCCTCCGGTTCCCAGTCCTTGAGCGCGCGCCAAAGGCGCGCGACGGGCCACGTCTTGGGCCACGGCGTTGAGCCCAATGCTCCCTTCCAGGGCGCTGGTGATCCACCACCCCATGCCCCGCGCTTCCGCACGCTCAATCCAATCTTGGGTTCCGCGCCATCCGCCCACGAAACTGGGCTTCAGCACAACGTACGGCGAACGAACCTCGTCCAACAAATCGTTGCGCTCCTCCGGGGTCACCAAGCCAATGAGGCTTTCGTCCAAGGCCACCGGCACGGGCGAATGCTGGCTCCAATAGGCCAAACCGGCGCGATCGCTGGCCGGAAGCGGCTGCTCAATGGAATGCACGCGGAGGTCCGCTAGGGTCCGCAAGACCTCTTCCACGTTGTGTTCGCGAAACGCCCCGTTGGCGTCTACCCTCAGTTCCACGTTTTGCCCTTGGGCGGATTGCCTAAAGTCCTGCAGTAGGGCGCGCTCCTCTTCCCAAGCCAAGGCGCCAATTTTCATTTTGACGCAGGCGTAGCCCACGCGCAACTTGTCGTCCAGCGCCTCGCTCATGGCGCAACTGGTGCCCATCCACACGAGTCCGTTGGTGGAAATTCCACGGTCCAAACGCGTCCAGGGGGTGTCCCACAAGTCGGATGCATGGTGCCCGTTTCGGTTGCGGTAAGCGCTGCGCAAAGCTTGCTCCGCCGCAAACTGAAGCGACGGCCAACGGGACCACTGTTCGTAAAACGAATCGGGCACGCGGCCCTCCTGCCCCCACACATCGTCCCACGCCTCGTTCGACCAGCCGTTCATTTGCTGCACCAGCTCGTCCAGCCGATCCCCATAGTCCGGGCGGTCGTCAAACGAAAGGCCGCGCAGCAGGCCACACTCTCCTATTCCGCGAAAAGGCACGCCGCGGTGCTCGCCGCGAACCTCCAAGAAATGGGCTTCTTTTTGGCGCAGGACGCCACGGGAAGTGCCCGCCGGCTGCGCAAACAAGTAGGTATAGGGCCAGTGGTGTACCCGCATCAAAACAGGGGTTTGCTGCACGCGTCGGAATCAATCAAAAGTCCGATTCCCAAGGCCAAGGCAAACAAAAAGGTGGCCAAGGCCAGGGGTTTGAGCAGTTTGTCCAACGACGCGCGGTCTTGGGCCTTCCACGTGGCGGCAACGGATTCGTACAGCAAAGGCACCACGGCCAAAAACAGGTAGGAACGGCTGCAGGTGGGGAGTCCGCGCAGCACAAAGAACAACGTGGACGCCACGGCACCCACCACCAGGAAGGTTTGGTACCAGCGTGCGCCGCGAGCGCCAAGCCGGGCGGCCACGGTGATTTTACCGGCGGCCCGATCGGTCTCCAAATCGCGCAAATTGTTCAGGTTCAATACCCCGGTGGCCAACAAGCCCACGGAGAGTCCGGGCAAAAGGATCCACGGGCTGAATTGACCGGTTTGAACCATAAAACTGCCTTCCACGCCCACCAATCCAAAGAAGAAGAGCACAAAAAAGTCGCCCCATCCGCGGTATCCGTAGGTTGCGGCACCGCCCACGTAGTTGACGGCGCTCCATACGGCGGCTCCGTGCAGGGCGAAAAACACCCAACGCAGCACCCCGTCAAAAGACGTCCAAACCAGCAATCCCCCGGCCAGCAGGGCCAAAACCGCTACCCCCCGAACGGCCCGCAGCATTTGCTGCGGCGCAATGCGACCGGAGGCTACGGCGCGGGGCTCACCCGCTTGCTCGTGGGTGCGGTGCGCGTCGGTGCCTTTTTTCCAATCGTAGTAGTCGTTGGCGTAGTTGCTCAGGACTTGGTACAGCAGGGTGGTGAACACGGCCAATGCCAACCGTTCCCATTGGAAATAGCCGGCATCCGCGGCCAAGGCGGTTCCCAAGGCAATGCAGGCCAAGGCCAACGGCAAGGTGCGCAGTCGGGCTGCTCGGATCCATTCCAACGGCGCGGCCATCCTCAGGGAAATTGCGGGAATTTACTGAAGTCAGGATCGCGCTTTTCCAAAAAGGCGTTCTTGCCCTCTTGCGCTTCCTCCATCAAGTAGAACATGAGGGTGGCGTCGCCGGCCAACTCCATCAATCCGCGTTGTCCGTCCAGTTCCGCGTTCAAGCCCCGCTTGATCATGCGCAACGCCATGGGCGAGCGCTTCATCATGGTGCGGCACCAGTCCACGGTAGTTGCTTCCAAATCCGCCAGGGGTACCACTTTGTTCACCATACCCATGGCCTCAGCTTCCGCGGAGGTGTACTGGTTGCACAAAAACCAAATTTCGCGGGCTTTCTTCTGCCCCACGTGGCGGGCCAGGTACGAGCTGCCAAATCCGGCGTCAAAACTGCCCACCTTGGGACCTGTTTGCCCAAACCGGGCGTTTTCTGAGGCGATGGTGAGGTCGCACACCACGTGCAACACGTGGCCTCCGCCAATGGCGTAGCCGTTCACCATGGCCACCACGGGCTTGGGGATTTCGCGGATGCGTTTGTGCAAGTCCAATACGTTCAAGCGTGGCACGCCGTCTTCCCCAATGTATCCGCCAATGCCCTTGACGTTTTGGTCCCCACCGGAACAAAAAGCCTTGTCCCCAATGCCGGTCAGTACGATGACGCGAACGTCCTGACGCTCGCGGCAGATGTCCATGGCTTCCAGCATTTCGATGTTGGTTTCCGGACGGAATGCATTGTAGACTTCCGGACGGTTGATGGTGATTTTGGCGATTCCCTCAAAAAACTCAAACTTGATGTCTGTGTATTCTTTGATGGGGGTCCAGGCAAATTGACTCATAACGCTAGTGATTTCCAATGAATTTCTGATTGTTCCGGATGGGTGAGCAGCTCCACCACCACGGGGTGTTCGTTTGAAAACAACACACCGGAGGCCAAGAGGTTCTCCCAGGCTTCCACGGTGGATGCCGTGTAGGTTTGGCATCCCATCTCCCGGGCCCACGGCTGCACGCTGCGGTTGTGTTGCGCTTCAAAATCTTCTGCCAACCGGCCCGTTTGGGAAGGACCGTCGATGAGGCGAAAAATGCCGCCGCCGCGGTTGTTCAGCACGACCGCCGCAAATTGGTTGGGCACGTGGGGATGAAACCAGGCGTTGGCGTCGTAAAAGAAACTGAGTTCGCCGGTGAGTAACGCAGTGGGCTTGCCGTCTGCCCAGGCCGCACCCAATGCCGTGGAACTGCTGCCGTCGATGCCTGCCGTGCCGCGGTTGGCCTGCCACTCTGCGTTCCACAACGAACGTTTCGCCGTGCTGCTGCGCAAGGCATAGCGCACAGAGGCCGAGTTGGCTACGGAAAGGCGTTGGACCCCATTGGGGCTGCGCATCCACAGCGCCACGGCAGCGGCGTCGGTTAGGATTCCCGCCGTGCGTGCGTCTTGGATGCACCGGTCTTCCCATGCGCTGATGCGCAATTGCGCGGCTTCCTCCGCTTTTTGAACCCGACGGACCCATTCTCTGCCGTTCTCGGTTGCTCCCAATACTCCAGACGAGCTGGAAGCTCCTGATGCCTCTTTCCACCAACGGAAACCGGTACCGGCCTCCGGATCCATAGGACAATGCGCCTGCAAATGGCCCACTACGTCCGGCACCCGGACTGTGGCTCCCAAGTGCACGTGCCACGGGTGTGCCGCGCGCAGTTCGTTTTTCCAACGCTTGGAAACCAACGCGCCCCCCACGGTGGCAATAGCTTGCGGCAAGAGGCTTTCGGCCGTCCCCGCGGCCAGGTGTTGCTCCCAGGAAACCCAAGGACCGTCGCCCAAGTTGCTGAGCGGTTCCGCCACCACCACCAAAGCAGGATCGTTGCGCAACCAGTCTTGGAGCAAGGCGTTCCAGCGCCGGCCCACGGCAAGCGGCATCTGCCCTACCCACACCGCACGGCGTTCTGCCTGCCACCACGCGCGGTTCCAGCCGTCCCCGTCGTGCGGCCCGGGGAATGTAGTGTGGACGGAGGGATGGTTGCGGGGGGCACCTCCAATAGCTTCTGGAAACGCCAGATCAGCGGGAACAACGGGGGTGTTTGGGGCGCCGTTGTAGCCGTACAGCGGCTCGCGCAGGGGCACATTCAGGTGTACGGGACCGCGGTGCTGGTGAGCGGCCGCCCAAGCGGCCGTCCAGCGCGCGGCATTGCGCTCCAAAAGCGCTTGTTGCTCTTCTGGAGCGGCGTTTGAATCGTCTTCTTCTAAGGTAAATTGTGCCACCACGTGGTCGCCAAAAATGCTTCCCTGCCGGATGCTTTGTCCCTGGCCTTGATCGATGTGTGCGGACGGTCGGTCTGCGGTCAAAACCACCAAAGGAAGCTCGCGGTAAAAGGCTTCCACCACCGCGGGAGCTAAGTTCAACGAGGCGGAGCCGGACGTGCAGACCACCACCACGGGCTTTCCCTGAGCCTCCGCAGCACCCAACGCAAAGTGGGCCGCGGCGCGTTCGTCCAGCAAAACGGCGTGGTGCGGGAAGGCACAGCCGTGAAAGGCTTCCACCAGAGGCGCGTGCCTGGAGCCGGGCGACGAAATCCAGGCGTCCACCCCTTCGGAACGAAGAAATCGGGCCAGAGCCCAGGCGGACGGATGGAATGCGCTCACCGCGCGAAGATAGCGCTGCGGAGGGTTTGGAGTTTGGCCTCGGTCTCCTCCCATTCCCGCTGCGGATCAGACTGCGCCGTGATGCCGCCTCCGGCGTAGAGGGCTACGGATTGTGCCCCCACTTCCATGCACCGCAAGTTGACGTAAAAACGGGCCGTTGTTCCGGTGGACCAGCCCATGTAGCCGGCGTACAAACCGCGCGGGTAGCCTTCGTGGGCTTTCAAAAACGCAGAAGCGCGGGCGCGGGGCAAACCGCCCACGGCGGGCGTGGGATGCAACGATTGCGCCAAGGACCAACTGGACGCCTGCGGCGGCAACGTCCCTTCAATCCACGTACACAGGTGCTCCACAGGGCCTGCAGACCGAACGTGGGGACCGTCAACGGTTAAATCCGTGGCACCCAAGGCGCGGAGCATGTAGGCGATGTCTTGCGTCACCAAGTCTTGTTCTTCCTTTTCCTTAGCCCCCCAATGGCCCAGTGTCCCGGCAGGCCGTGTTCCCGCCAAACTCATGGTGCGGAGGTGGGAGCCGTCCCGATGCAGCAGCCATTCCGGCGAAGCGCCCATCCACGTAGTTTGCCCTTCGCGGTACAGCAAATAAACCATGGCCTCCGGATACCGATCGCACAAGGCGGCAAATGCATCGACGGAGTCGTACGCGCTTTCCGGGGTGTGCACCACGCGTCGGGAAGTAACCACCTTGGTCAGTGCTCCGTCTCGGCAGGCGTCCACGGCGCGCTGAACCAAAAATTTGTAGGAGGATTCGTCGTGGGAAGTACCGCCCTCCAACGGAGGCAATTCGCGGTGCGCTGCTCGCGCCCGGGTCAGTGCTTCCACGCCCTCAACCCGCTGGCCCAAGGCATAAACAGCACCCGGACCGTTGAACGGATGAACATGGAATAGAGAACCACTGCCGTTGCCCTCTACCGCACCTGAAACGGGAGCCTCCAGCGGCGCGCCCCACAGCGGTTGACCGGGTTCCCGAAGCAAGACAAAGGAGGTTTTCATGAGGACGGTAGCGCTGCTCGGTACGGATTACTTCGTCGCGTCCGATGCGGACAGCTCCAAGATGGCGTTGGTTAGGGTCGCGGTGGATACCAGCCGGCCGTGTTCGTCTTCAATGCGGATTTCCACCACGTGCGAACGCTTGCCTTGGTGCAAAAAGCGCGCCGTTCCCCGCACCGTGCCGTCTTTTACGCTGCGAACGTGGTGCGCTACCAGGGTCTGGCCCACCACGGCCTGTCGGTCCGGATGCGGCAAGGAAACAAAGGAATACGCGGAACCTAACGTTTCCGCCAAGGCGGCCGTAGCTCCTCCGTGCAAGAGCCCCATGGGCTGATGTACCTGCGGTCCTACCGGCATTTCCGCGTGCAATCCGGCCTCGTCCAGGCCCGTGTAGCGAATGCCCAGGGTCTCCATGAGGGTCCCCGCGCACCGTTCGTTCAGTAGTGCCAGTTTTTCTGGTTGCTCCATGTCCGCAAAGATAACCGATTCCGTACCTTTGCCCCTTCGCAAACTTCCTTTGTACCGAAGCCTATTTTATGATCCAAATTACTCTTCCCGACGGTGCCCAGCGCACGTACGAACCCGGAACTTCTGCTTTTCAAGTAGCGGAGAGCATTTCCCGGGGATTGTCCCAAAATGCGTTGTCTGCTCGTTGGAACGACCGCACGGTTGAATTGCACGACCCGTTGCCCGGCGACGGCACTTTGCGCTTCTTTACTTGGGAAGACGCAGAAGGCAAAGCCGCCTTCTGGCACTCGTCGGCCCACGTCATGGCCCAAGCCATTACGGACCTCTACCCCGCCGTACACCTGACCATTGGCCCGGCCATTGAAAGTGGTTTTTACTACGACATTGACTTCCGCGGCATCCACTTTGGCGAGGCCGATTGGACCAACGTTGAAAAGCGTTTCCTGGAACGCGCCCGCGAAAAGGCAACCTTTCAGATGCGTTCCGTCACCAAGCAACAAGCCTTGGAGGCGTACGCACACAATCCGTTCAAAACGGAATTGATTGAGAACCTGGAGGACGGCACCATCACCTTTTGCGACCACAGCGACTTCACGGACCTGTGCCGCGGGGGACACATCCCGAACACGGGCTTGATCAAGGCCTTTAAAGTGACCAAAATGTCCGGTGCCTACTGGCGCGGCGTAGAAACGAACCCGCAGCTCACCCGCGTCTACGGCATTTCGTTCCCCAAGGCGTCTATGCTGGAGGAGTACCTGCACTTGCTGGAGGAGGCCAAGAAACGGGACCACCGCAAACTGGGCAAGGAACTGGAGCTATTTACCTTCTCCCAGCGCGTAGGCCAAGGCTTGCCGTTGTGGCTGCCCAAAGGTGCTGCCCTGCGCGAACGCCTGGAGCAATTCCTGAAGCGGGCGCAGAAGAAGGCCGGGTACCTGCCCGTCATCACTCCGCACATTGGCAACAAGGAGCTGTACGTGTGCTCCGGCCACTACGAGAAGTACGGTAAGGATTCCTTCCAACCCATCCGCACGCCGGAAGAAGGAGAAGAGTACTTGTTGAAGCCGATGAATTGCCCGCACCACTGCGAAATTTTCAAGTCCCAACCGCGTTCCTACCGGGATCTGCCCCTGCGTTTGGCTGAATTTGGTACGGTCTACCGCTACGAACAATCGGGCGAATTGCACGGACTCACCCGCGTTCGCGGCTTCACCCAAGACGACGCCCACTTGTTTTGCACGCCGGACCAGCTTTTGGAGGAATTCCAAAAGGTAATCGACCTGGTTTTGTACATCTTCAAAACGCTGGATTTCAAAGACTACAAGGCACAAGTTTCCCTCCGTCACCAAACCGACCGCTCCAAGTACATTGGAACGGAAGAAAATTGGGAAAAGGCAGAGAACGCCATCCTGCAAGCCGCACAAGAGAAGGGATTGCCCTTTGTGGTGGAATACGGCGAGGCCGCTTTTTACGGCCCCAAGCTGGACTTCATGGTGAAAGATGCTTTGGGCCGACAGTGGCAGCTGGGCACCATTCAGGTGGACTACAACCTTCCGGAGCGTTTTGAATTGGAATACAAGGGGTCTGACAACGAGATGCACCGTCCGGTCATGATCCACCGCGCTCCTTTTGGTTCCATGGAACGATTTGTGGCCGTTTTATTGGAGCACTGCGGAGGAAACTTCCCTCTTTGGCTGACGCCCGAACAAGTGGTGGTACTTCCGGTCTCTGAAAAGTACGAAGCTTACGCCCAACAAGTTGCACAAGAGCTAGAAAATGCCGATATTCGCGCCCTCGTTGATGACCGCAATGAAAAGGTCGGACGGAAAATTCGCGACGCCGAAGTCCGAAAGATCCCGTTCATGGTGGTGGTTGGCGAGACCGAACAAGAAGCCGGCAGCGTGGCGGTAAGACGCCACGGGCAGGGAGATTTGGGATCTATGAGTGTGCTGGAATTCAGCAACTTAATCAAGTCCGAAGTTGAGGAGCGACTGGCAGCTTTTTGATCAAAAACCTTTGTTTCATTTTAAATCCAACGTCCCCTGAGGCCCAATCGATCCAGAAACTACACCCCGCGCCGCGAACCGGAAGCGCTGCACAAAATCAACGAATTAATCCGCGTTCCGGAGGTTCGTTTGGTTGGGGAAAACATTGAGGTGGGGGTTTACTCCACACGCGATGCACTGGCCAAAGCGCAAGCTTTGGAATTGGATTTGGTCATGATTACTGAAAAAGCCGATCCGCCCGTCTGCCGCATTGTGGACTACAAGAAGTTCTTGTACGACCAGAAGAAAAAGCAGAAGGAGATCGCCGCCAAAGCGGTAAAAGTGGTCATCAAGGAGATTCGTTTTGGTCCCCAAACCGACGATCACGACTACGATTTTAAAAAGAAGCACGCCATCAAATTCCTGGAAGACGGATTCAAGATCAAGGCCTATGTTTTTTTCCGCGGCCGGTCCATTGTGTATAAAGAACAAGGTGAAATCTTGTTGTTGCGCTTGGCCCAAGATCTGGAACACCTTGGAAAGGTAGAAGCCCTTCCCCATTTGGAAGGCAAGCGGATGTTCATGATCATCCAACCCAAGAAGACGAAATAATTACCCAAATAGCTGCGAACCCTAATACTTATCTCATGCCCAAAATGAAGACCAAGTCCAGCGCCAAGAAGCGATTCAAGCTGACGGGAACTGGCCAGATCAAGCGCAAGCATGCCTTCAAGAGCCACATCTTGACCAAGAAGGCTACAGACCGCAAGCGCCGTCTGACGCACTCCACGTTGGTGAGCCCCGTGGACATGCCGAGTGTGAAAATGCAGTTGTGCATCTGATCGTCGGAAGTAAAATCGAATTGTTCGGTACCCTTTAACCCTGTGCAAACGCCAACCCAAGTGTTCCTGGTGAACCGCGTTGCCAAAAAAGTGAATAGAAATGCCTAGAAGTGTAAATCACGTAGCTTCCCGCGCCCGCCGGAAGCGCATTATGGAAATGGCCAAAGGTTACTACGGCCGCCGTAAAAATGTTTGGACGGTTGCTAAAAACGCCGTCGAGAAAGCCCTTGTTTATTCGTATCGCGACCGTCGTCAAAAGAAACGCAGCTTCCGCGCTTTGTGGATTCAGCGTATCAATGCCGGCGCACGCCTGCACGGTATGTCCTACAGTGTATTGATGGGCAAACTGCACGCCGCCAACATCGAATTGAACCGCAAGGTTTTGGCCGATTTGGCAATGAACCATCCGGAGGCATTTACCGCCGTTATCAACAAGGTAAAGTAAACTAAAATGCGTTCGCAGCGCTGAAAAGCCGCCCGTTTGGGCGGCTTTTTTTTGTTCGGTACTCCGGGTTTTTTGTGCCGTTTTTCGACCAAAATCCTTACGCCTACAAAACGTGTATCCTTACTCCTCTAGGCCGTAGAGCAGACCGTGCGGCGTATCCCAGACCGTCCAGGTGCGGTCCCCTTGGAAATCTCGGCGCACCACCGGGTGGGATGTGCGAAAATGTACCGAGCGAAGTTGCTCCGGGTAAAAGCATCGGGTGCCGTCCAAGTTCCAGCCGGGCAACGGAGCGTGCAGGAGTTCTTGGGCCGACGCCTCCGGAAGTTCGTTCAAACGGCCAAACAGCCGTGCTACGGACCGCGTGGGCGGGTTGCCGTACAAATTCTGGGGCGTGTCCGACGCCACCAGGCTTCCGTCCATCAGCACATCAATGCGGTCCGCCCATTCCAGGGCGTCGCGGATGTCGTGCACCACCACCACTACCGCCCGCTTGCTCTGTACCTGCCAAGCCCGCAAATCGTCCAGCAAGCCGCGTTTGGTGTCCGGATCCAAGTGGCTGAAGGGTTCGTCCAACAACAAAACCTGCGGTTTGCTCGCCCAGGTCTGGGCCAGGGCCAGTCGCTGCACCTGACCGCCGGACAATTGCCCCGTGGGAACGTCTTCTAGGCCGGTGAGGCCCACCGAACGCAGCCATTGGGCGGTCCATCGGGCTTCTTGGGAGTCGGAGTCTGTATGTACGAAGTGAAGCAGGTTTTCCCGAACCTTGCGGAAGGGCATTTGGCCAAAGTCTTGCCGCACCAAGCCAATCCCAGGATGTCCGGGCAAAAGGGCGTCTCCCTGCGGCGGAATGCGGCGGGAACGAAAACGCACCTCCCCCTGTTCCGGGGTGAGGTGCGCTCCTAAAATTTTCAAAAAAGTGCTTTTGCCGGAACCGGAGGGGCCCACCAGCGCCACCACCTGGCCGGGGTGAAGCGTCCAGTGCCCAGCAGTCAGGACAAAACGTTCGCCGTAGGCGTGGACCAGGTCCTGAACTTCCAGCAGCGGCCGCACGCCTGCTTACAGGTGAATCACCTCTCCGTAGGCGGCTGCAGTGGCCTCCATAACGGCCTCGCTCATGGTGGGGTGCGGGTGCACGGCCTTGAGGATTTCGTGTCCGGTGGTTTCTAATTTGCGGGCGGTAACAATTTCCGCAATCATCTCCGTTACGTTCGCACCGATCATGTGGGCGCCCAAGAGCTCGCCGTACTTGGCGTCGTAGATCACCTTAACAAAACCGTCTTTGGCGCCTGCCGCACTGGCTTTACCGCTGGCAGAGAACGGGAACTTGCCCACCTTGATGTCAAAACCGGCTTCTTTGGCCTTCTTTTCGGTGTATCCAACGCTGGCGATCTCCGGGGAGCAGTACGTGCAACCGGGAATGTTGTTGTAGTCCAGAGGCTCCGGATGGTGTCCGGCAATCTTCTCCACGCACGTAATGCCTTCCGCAGAAGCTACGTGAGCCAAGGCTTGGCCTTTCACTACGTCGCCAATGGCAAAATAGCCCGGGATGTTCGTGGCGTAGAAATCGTCGGTCACAATCAGACCGCGCTCCGTTTTGATGCCCACGGCCTCCAAGCCAATGTTTTCAATGTTGGGGGTAACGCCCACGGCGGAAAGCACTACGTCGCACTCCAACTTGTGTTCGCCTTTGGCGTTTTTGTAGGTAACCACGCAACCCGCACCCTTGGTGTCCACGTGGGTCACCTCGGCGCCGGTTTCAATGGCGATGCCGTTCTTTTTGAAGGTGCGCTCCAGTTGCTGCGAGATGTCTTCGTCTTCGTTGGGCACAATGCGCGGCAGGTACTCCACCACGGTTACTTTGGTGCCCATGGCATTGTACACGTAGGCAAACTCCACGCCAATGGCTCCAGAGCCCACGATGATCATGGACTTGGGTTGTTGGGGAAGGGTCATGGCTTCGCGGTAGCCAATGATCTTTACGCCGTCCTGCTTCAACGCGGGCAATTCGCGCGAACGACCGCCAGTGGCGATGATGATGTTCTTGGCTGTGTAGGTGGTTTCCTTGCCGTCCTCGCCTTTCACCACCACTTTCTTGCCGGGCGCAACTTTACCGTACCCGTTGAGGACCGTGATTTTGTTTTTGCCCATGAGGAATTGAACCCCTTTGCTCATTCCGCCTGCCACGTCGCGGCTGCGCTGGATGACTTTTCCAAAATCGTGGGACGCCTCCTTGACGTTGATGCCGTAGTCGGCGGCGTGCTGAATGTATTCAAATACTTGGGCGCTTTTGATCAAGGCCTTGGTGGGAATGCACCCCCAGTTGAGGCAAACTCCGCCCAAGCTTTCTTTTTCCACAACGGCTGTTTTCAAGCCCAGTTGGCTGGCGCGAATGGCGGCTACGTAGCCCCCGGGGCCCGAACCAAGAACGATGAGATCAAATTCCATGGGTAGTTGATAAGGGGTGAATCAAAACCGAACGGGTCGGTGTTTTATGCTTGCAAAGGTACGGAAACTACGGCGGAAATTTCCACGCGCGCTCCGCGCGGGAGCCCTGCCACGGCCACCGTTTCCCGTGCCGGGGGTTCTTCGGAAAAAACGGCACCGTACAGGCTGTTGACGGTCGCAAAGTCTGCCATGTCCAGCAAGAAAATCGTGCATTTGAGCACGTCTTTTGGGGAGGCTCCGGCAGCGGCAACAACCGCTTGTAGGTTGGTCAAAACGCGTCGCACTTCGGCTTCCAAGTTGGCGTTGTCCATTTCACCGGTCTCCGGAATCAAGGCAATTTGCCCGGAAACATAAAGGGTTTGCCCCCATTGAACGGCTTGGGAATAAGGACCGATGGCCGCCGGCGCTTGGTCCGTGTGGTGCACTTTTTTCATGAATACGAAGGTACTTCACCGCGGAGTACCTTCGCAGCATGCTCCTGGTGTTGGACAACTACGACTCGTTTACGTACAATTTGGCGGACGCCCTGTGGGCGGTGAATCCGGATTGGCGGGTGGTGCGGAACGACGACCCCACGGCCCTAGCGTGTGTGGCACAAGCGCATGCCTTGGTGCTCTCGCCCGGCCCCGGATTGCCGGAAACTTCTGGGGTGTTGCTGGAGGCCATTCGCTGGGCAGACGGGCGCATCCCAATCCTAGGCATTTGTTTGGGCATGCAGGCCTTGGCCGTAGCCCATGGAGGAACGCTGCGTCGGTTGGAGACCCCGCGGCACGGCATCCCTGGGGCCGTAGACCGAATGCTCCCCCATGCGCCCCTGCCCGCGCACGCTTTGCACGCACCGGTGGGGCTTTACCACAGTTGGGCGGTGGAACGCTTGCCGGAGGAGAGTCCGTGGGAGCTGTCGGCTTGGGACGCCTCCGGGGTGCCCCTGGCGATGCACCGTCGGGACGGAAAAGGGGTTGCTGTGCAGTTTCACCCAGAGAGCATCCTCACGCCTTGGGGCCGGGAATGGCTGCAGGACTGGGCCCGCGCCCAAAATCCAGGTTAAAAATCCCCGCGTCCGCGTCGGCGCTCCAGTTTCAAGTCTTTGAGCAGCGGTGCTTTGACGCCCAGCCCAATGGAATACGATCGCGCGTAGCCCATGGGAACCCACCGAATGCGCATTTCCCAGCAGTGGATCAAACGGTACACGTCCACGGTGGTAAACGTGATGGAGCGCGCCATGAGGTCGTAACCGGAGGAAACCCCCAACCGCCAGTTGGCCGTGGGTTCCAGGCTCGCGTCCAGACGGATGGACTGTTTGAAGGGGGCGGACGGAGTGGCGGGGTCGTACCGCAGGGAATAACCGCCGGAAAGGCTCCACGTGGCAGAAATAGGTTGAAGAAGCAAGTCGCCAAACGGATTGGCGTAGAGGTCTTGTTCCAAACCGTTCTCCCCTACCGAAACTTGCGGCCGTCCGTTGACGGAGCCTCCGGACAAGCGGAAATCCGCACTGAACTGCTGCACTTGGGGCCGCAGCAACACGCCGTTGGTGCTCCAAGCGGAAGCCAATACTCGTTTTCCGGTGGAATCCGCACCGTACGGATCAAATTGCCCCTGGTACACCAAGCGCAAGCCGCCCTTGAAGAGCGACGTTGACGCCCGGGCGCCCATCATCGTCCAAGCAAAAGGCCCAGCAGCCGGGTTGTAGCCCAAGTCTACGGTAGCATCTTCCAAAAGGGCAAACTTTTTGGGTTCCAGGGTATCGCGCTTCCTCCCTTTGGCCTCCAGCACGTTGCGCACTCGGAATTGAACGCCACTTCCTCCACCAATGCTGGGCGCTCCGTACAGAAAATCGCCTCCCGTAAACCGGCTTTTGAAGGAGGTTGTGCCCGCCGAATCCGTTTGGACTTGTTGAAAGGCGCCCCACTCCGGCCGGGTAAATTCCGGGGCAATGCGTGCGGAAACCGTAGGATATACCACGTGCCGCACGGCAGATAAGGGGCCCCATTTCATTTTGTACAATCCGTAGACGGTGGTGGACAACGCGGCTTGCGCCCCGTAATCCCGAACCGCAAAAAAACCGCGGGCCGTATCCGTTTGCACGGCTTGACGCACCGAATCGTAGGAATAAGACAATCGGTACGGATACCACCGTTCGTTGTAACTGGCCGACGGGCTTAAGGTGATGAATTTGAATAGTTTGGCATTGGTGGAGAACGATACGGCGTGCGATGCTCCCGCCTTGATTCGATCCCGATCCAAGAGTGCTGCTGGATCTTGGATTTCCGAAATCAGCCCGCTCCATTCGTTCCGCGCATTGAGGCCGTACTGTATGCCAAAATCCCGCAACCACGCAGTGCCCTGCCCGTCCACGCGTCGGAAGGGCTGTATGCGCATCATGGCAAAGTTGACCTCGGGAGCGTTCAAAGTCATGGTCCCTTTTTGGTTGTTTTGCCGGTGGCGCAGTGCCGCGCTCAAGGAAAACGGAGTGCCGCTCCAGGTTTTGGTGGCGGAAATGGAGGACGACAGATCGTTTTTGAGGAATTGATTGGGATCCGTGGTGGCGTTCTTGAAAAACGCACCGCTGGCCAGATCTACTTTGGCAGAGAACCGGAAGCCGGGGCGGGCCTTGGGGTCTTGGGTGTGCGTCCAACCAATGCGAAAATCCGTGGAGTTTTGGTAGGCTCCGGTTCCGGCAAAACGCGGATCGCCAAAGCGAATTCGGTTGATGTTGAACGTGAAATTCCCGTTGAACTTGTACCGAACGCGGTAACCGGAGGCCGCCTGTACCGCCCAGGAACCTTGGCTGTAAAAATCTGCGGTCAAACGGAGGTCCTGGTAGTCGTTCAGCACAAAGTAGTAGCCCAGCCCCGTTAGGCCCAAACCCCACTCGCGTCGGTCGGAAAAATTGGGCAACAAGAAGCCAGACGCTCGTTTTTCCGCCATCGGAAAGAAGGCAAACGGCAAGGCCAACGGCGTGGGCATGCCCGCAATTTGCAAATAAGCGGGGCCGGTGACGATTCGTTTGCCCACGTCCAACTTAGCGCGCTGGGTCACAATGGCAAAGTGGGGCGTTTCGTGGTTGCACGTGCTGAAGGTGTTGTTCGCCAAAAAATAACTGCTGTCGGAAATCATTTTGGCTTGGCCGCCGTGCAAATACCCCCCCGCCTTCTTGCGTATTAGCGCTTTTGATCCATCCCTTCCCCGTTCCCAAATGGTACCGAATGGTGTCCGCGTACAGCGTTCGTTCTCCTTCTTTGAAGACGGGGTATTGCCCCATTTTGCCCGACGAATCCCGCACCCCATACGCCGTTAACAGGCTGTTGTTGAAGTCAATAAAAATCTCGCCGGCCCGCAAATCCAAACCCGAATACTGCACCCAGGCCTTTTGGGTCAGCAAAACGGTACGGTCTTTGGGATTCACTTCCGTGCGGCCGAGATCGGCTTCGGTTCCCCACTGCACCGGTCCGCTGAGGGACGCCCCACCGGACTGGCCCCAAATCGGGGCGGTCACTGCCCATAATCCAAGCAAAAGCGCTATTTTTGTAGAGAACCGCATGAACCGTCAAAAGTACCAAAAATGAAAGGCTTTGTCCGCATGGCGGCGGTGACAAGCCTCGCCTTTTTTCTGCCCCTCTCCGGTTTTCGGCCGCCCGTTGCGCCAGACAACTTGGTGGACCGCGTCATTATTGATGCCGGTCACGGCGGAAAAGACCCCGGAAACCTGGGCACCGGGCGCTACAGCAGAAAAGAAAAAGACGTGGCGCTGATCGTAGCGCGCCAGGTAGGTCAATTGATTCAGCAGCGATTGCCGGGAGTAGAAGTGGTTTGGACCCGGTCCGACGACCGTTTTTTGGAGCTCTACGAGCGCACCGCCATTGCCAATCGAGAAAAAGGAGATCTCTTCATCTCCATCCACTGCGACGCCGCGGAGAACCATGCCGCGTATGGAGCGACGACCTATGTAATGGGTAAAAACCACGACGACGAAAATCAGGTTGCCCTGCGCGAGAATTCCGTAATTCTCATGGAGGATAATTTTGAAGACAAGTACGAAGGATTTGACCCCCGCAAGCCGGAAACATACATTGCACTCACGCTCTTTCAACGCGCTTATCAGGCGCAAAGTATTCAGTTCGCCCAAACGGTGCAAGACGACTTCCGCACCGTCATCGGCCGAAAGGACCGCGGCGTTCGCCAGCAGCCGCTCTACGTCACCAGCCGCACCTCCATGCCGTCTGCCTTGATCGAACTGGGTTTCACCACCAACAGCGCCGAAGAAGATTTTTTGATGAGCGCGGACGGTCAGCATACGATGGCAGAAGGGATCTACCGCGCGTTTGCCCAGTACAAGGCACGTCGCGAAGGGGTGGCCGTCCCAACTCAGTCCCTGCTGGAGTCCCAACTCCCAAAACCGGGCAGCACACCGGCGTCCGGGGAAGTGCCCGCCCTACCCTATCCGTTGACCGCCAAACCGTCGTCCACCGTTCCGGTATCTGAGGTTCCCGCGCCCAAGCCAGCGGTACAAACCACGTCGGCGCCCGCACCTGCATCAACTTTGGCGCCTGCTGAACCCGTCCCCGGGTTGGCTGAAGCAGAAAAACCTGCGGTTGTTTTCCGGGTTCAATTGTCCACCTCCGGAACCGCCAAATCAGAGACTGATCCCTTGTTTGCAGCCGTACAACCGGTTCATCGCGTTTTGGAAGGCAAGCTGTACAAGTTCTACTCCAAAGGATGCACCACCGAGCCGGAAGCGCTCCAATTGTTGGGTGTTGCGAAGAAAAACGGTTTCCCCGATGCTTTTTTGGTAGCATTTCGCGGGACCCTTAAAATTTCAGTTGCCGAAGCGCGCGCCCAAACCACTCCCTAAACCTCAGCCATGCTCAAAATTCGTCCCTCCAAAGAATTTGTTGCCGGCGCGTTGGTCGTGGTGGCCGTGGCCGGCCTCTACTGGGGCATTTCATTTTTGAAAGGGAACGACGTCTTCAAATCCGAACGGGTCTTTTACGCCGTTTACAACAACGCCCAGGGACTGATGAAGGCCAACCCGGTCACCATCAACGGTTTTCAAGTGGGTCAAGTGGGCGATTTGTACTTTCATCCGGACCTCAGCGGACGTTTGATCGCCAAAATAGTGGTTTCCAACGATTACCCCGTGCCTACGAATACCGTGGCGCGCATTTCCTCGAATGGCCTGTTGGGCGAGAAAATGGTGGTCCTCCTGCTGGGTAATGCCTCCCAAAGTGCGGCGAGCGGCGATACCCTGATGGGTTCCATTGAAGTTTCGATCACGGAAACCATCAACGCCGAAGTGGCCCCCATTAAGTTAAAAGCGGAAAAGCTCATGGGCTCTTTGGACACGGCCATCCAAGTGCTGACCGGATTCCTGGACCCCAAAACCGAACGCGCTTTCCGCACGTCCGTGGTGAGCTTGGAGAATAGCTTGGATCACCTGGAGGGCATCACGAAAAATACCGACGGACTGTTGGCAGACAACCGTGCCAAGCTGGACCGACTGTTCTCCAACTTGGACAAACTGGGGCAAACGCTTGCCGCCAATTCCGGTGACTTGGATCGGGCTTTGTCCAACGCAGCATCCATTACAGATACCCTTGCTGCTGCCAATTTGACCCAAACGCTCGCACAGCTGGAACAGACCAGCGCGCACTTGGCCGTCATCACGGATAAAATTGCTGCTGGCAAAGGAACTTTGGGTTTGTTGGTGCACGATGAAAAACTGTACCGCGATGTGGACGGAGCCCTCGTTTCGTTGGAAAAACTTCTCACGGATTTCCGAGCCCATCCGCGTCGTTATCTTGCGCCCTTTGGAAAACGCAACAACGACGAAAAATCTGAAGAATAATGGGTATTTCTACACTTCTATTCCTGGCCCTAACGGGCTCTGCCGGTTGGGCTTTTTCGCGGAAGGTGCGCCTCATTCGCGCCAAAATCAACCTGGGACAACCCGTGGATCGGCAGGACCGCAGCGGAGAACGGTGGGCCACCTTAGCGCGCGTGGCCTTGGGCCAAAGCAAAATGGGCGCCAAACCCTTGCCGGCCCTATTGCACCTTTTGGTGTATGTTGGCTTTGTGCTGATCAACATTGAAGTTTTGGAAATGCTGGTGGACGGCATTGCCGGCACGCACCGATTTTTTCAACCGTACCTGGGTTCTGTTTACACGGCCGCCCTCAATTTCTTTGAGGTTTTGGCGTTCTTGGTACTGGCCGCCTGTGTGGTCTTTTTGACCCGACGGTTCGTTTCGCGCGTGCCGCGCTTGCAGCACCCAGACTTAGCGGGATTTCCGCAAAAAGACGCCACCACCATTTTGGTGGTTGAGGTCGTTTTGATGGGCGCATTGCTGCTCATGAACGCCGCGGAAGCGGCCTTGCCCGGAGGCACTACCTACGCGATCTCTGGCTTCTTGGTACCTCTGGTGTCCGGCCTTTCCGAATCTTCATTGCATGCAGTGGTTACGGGTGCCTGGTGGTTTCACTGGGTTGGGATTTTGGCTTTTTTGAACTACCTACCCTACTCCAAGCACTTCCACATCGTACTGGCCTTCCCCAACACCTACTACAGCAAATTAACCCCCAAGGGACAACTGGACTCCATGCCCAGCGTCACGCACGAAGTCAAGGCCATGCTGGATCCTTCCTACGCCCCCCCGGCTGGCGACGCTCCGGCGCGATTTGGCGCCAAGGACGTGGTGGATTTGCACTGGGTGAACCTGTTGAACGCCTACACGTGTACGGAATGCGGTCGGTGCACGGAAGCCTGTCCGGCCAACCAAACCGGCAAAAAACTCAGCCCCCGTCGCATCATGATGGCTACCCGCGACCGGTTGGAAAACTACCAACCCGAAGACGGCTTGTCTCTCCTGGACCACGGCATTTCCCGCGAAGAACTTTGGGCCTGCACCACGTGCAACGCTTGCACGGAGTCTTGCCCCATTGGCATTGACCCCTTGGACATCATCGTGCAAATGCGGCAGTACATCGTTATGGAAGAATCCGGCGCTCCGCACGGTTTGAACGCCATGATGACCAATTTGGAAAACAACGGAGCACCGTGGCCGTTTGCACAAGCAGACAAGGGCCGCTGGGCGCAAGAACTGAACTGATATGGGGGATACCTTAACCATTCGAACCGTCGCTGAATTTGCGGCCGCCGGCGAACTGCCGGAAGTAGTCTTTTGGACCGGATGCGCCGGTAGTTTTGACGACCGCGCCAAGAAAATCACCAAGGCCTTTGCGCGCCTGCTGCACAAGTCCGGCGTTTCCTTTGCCATCCTGGGCTCCGAAGAGGGGTGCACCGGGGATCCCGCCAAACGCGCCGGCAACGAATTTCTGTTCCAGATGCAAGCCCTTCAAAACATTGAAGTACTCAACGCGTACGGCATTCAATCGTTGGTCACCGCGTGCCCCCACTGCTTCAACACCCTAAAGAACGAATACCCGGCGCTGGGCGGGCACTATTCGGTGAAACACCACACCCAATTCCTGCAAGAACTGCTGCAGTCCGGCCGCTTGCGTGTTGAGGGCGGAAAATTTGAGGGCAAGAAAATCGTGTACCACGACCCCTGTTATTTGGGGCGGGCCAACGGTGAATACGAAGCTCCGCGGGCCGTTCTTGCTGCGTTGGAGGGCGAAATGCTGGAAATGAAGCGCAGCCGAAAAAACGGACTGTGCTGCGGTGCCGGCGGTGCGCAAATGTTTAAAGAGCCCGAACCCGGTCGTCAAGACATCAATGTGGCACGAACGGAAGAAGCCCTGGCGCTCCAACCGGACATCATCGCCACCGGCTGCCCGTTCTGCAACACCATGCTCACCGACGGAACCAAACACTTCCAACAGGAAGGAAAAGTAGAGGTTCTGGACGTCGCTGAATTGATCGCCCGTGCCGACGACCTCGTTTGATTCCTTGCCGAACGACGCCCGAATTTGGGTGTACGCCGCCGACCGCGCCCTGACGGACGCCGAGGTAGGCCGCATCGAACACGATCTCCAGGCCTTCGCAACGGACTGGACTTCCCACGGTGCCGCCCTGCGCGCGGCGGCCAGCGTATTTGATCACCGTTTTGCGGTCATTGCCCTGGACACCCAAGAATCGTCGGCCTCCGGCTGCAGCATAGACAAGTCTTTGCGCGCCGTGCAGCAACTGGAACAAGGCCTTCAATTGAGCCTCACGAACCGACTCTTCGTTTGGGTCATCGGGCCGAACGGTTGGGAGAAATGGTCCGTTGGGAGTGCGAAAAAAGCATGGGAAAACAAGCTGTGGCCGGCAGAAACCTACGTGGCGGACACCACAGTCAGCACGAAGGGCGCGTGGCTGGATTCGCGAAGGGCGCTTCCGGAAAACAGTTGGTTGGCCAAAGTGCGCTGAGGCGCCGCTTGCCCTTCCCAGGGCGCTAAATTGAATCTTGGGAGGTCATCGCCCCAGGGGTCCAACCGGATTTGAGCTGGCGTGCTACCGCTTGATCTGCGGCAAACGAAAAGTCATCGGGATTTAGGGCGTCCAACGCCACCCACGAACATTGTTCCAAATCGTGGGAACCCTCCGGTAAGGGAGAACCCCAAATTTGCACGGGGACATCGGAATACCGCTGATTATGGGGCTTCACCGTATAAAAGTGCACCCAAACATCCGCGGTAGGATCGAAGGCGCTGGGAACCGGATGGGGCGCTGATCCCCAACGCACGCCAACGCTCACGGGGAAGTTTAATTCTTCCATCCACTCGCGCTTCAAGGCCGTGGGGGCGTCCTCACCCGGTTCTATGCCTCCACCCGGGAATTTGACCAGCTCGCGCCCGCGAAATCGCTCCCGAGACACCAAAACGCACCCGTCCCACAGCAGAAGTCCGTACACGCGCTCCACCCAACGCCTGCCCGGACCGGGGGTCCACGCTCGTAGCATCTGCCTTTTTCCGGGAGGTCCGGGCAATCGCTCCGGATGCCAACCGGCGGTTTTTAAGCCTTGAATCACACTGCTTTTGGCACAGTACGAAACCCACAGCGCACGGGGTGCAGCTCGTTGGTACAGTGCCTGCCAAACGGACGACGTCCACAACTCCGGTTGCGAGGCGGGAGCAAAGGCGTCGTAGAGAAACAAACGAAATTTTGGGGATTTTTGGGCCTCGTCGGACGCCAACCAATCTAAGGCGTCGGCGTGCAGGACGCGAATGCGCTGGGTCTCGCGGGCGCGGCGGAGAGCGTCGCGCAGCAGCAGCGCGCCCGGGCGGGCAGACACTAAGGCGTCCCAATAGGCCGCTTCTTCCTCCGGAAGCAGCGGGTGCTTCTCCAAAGACCAGTACACGTACGGTGATTCCGGAGCGTTTTCTTCCATCCAATGCGCCACAAGGGCCGCATTCAAACCGGTTCCATAGCCCAGTTCCAAAGCAAAAAACGGAGCTGGATCCTGAGGATCCAGCTCCGCTTGGTACGCAGTCCAGGCGGTTTCCCAACCCCGCGTTAGGTAAACGTGTTGGCTTTCGGTCCACGCGCCACGTCGGCTGTGGTACGGAACTCCAAAGCGCTCATCGATCCACGAAAACGATTGATCATTCGTTTCCAGTAGCGGCATCGGCGGGCAACTTCATTTTTTGGATGCGCGGAATGGGCCCCTGACAGTGCTGCTGGTGGCACGCCACGCAGGTTTCAATCAAGGCATTGTACGCATCGCGTTTTTCCGATTGGGGCGCATTGGCTTCCACCAAACCAATGACCTCGTCCATTCGCTCCAAATACTCGGAGGATTTTTCGCGGAACACCTCCCCTAGCTCGTTGGGTTTGGTGGCTTGCGCAGACTGCATGTTGGCGTGTACTTCGCGCCAATTGCGCAGTACGTCTGCGTCCCATTCTCCGGCGGCAAACTTGGCCTTATTGGCTTCGTGACCGGAGGCCATGGCACGCATCAGCGCCGCCAATTCACTGGCTTGGTACATCGTACCGGCTTCGGTTGCGGATACGGCTTCCTGCTTGGCTTGGTCCGCCTTGTTGGAACAGGCGGCCAACAAACCAAATAGGCCCAATGCGGCTAGGCTTGCAATCGCGCGTGGACTCATTTTTTAGCCGCTTCGGCCTCAATGGCTACGCCGTTGGCCAAGAAACTGTACTCCACGCGTGGCTCGGTAATGCTGTCGATGTGGGCCTGCGACTTTCCGGCATCCGATGCTTTGTGCTTCAGCCAATCCACGCTCAGGGTGTCCACTTTCACGTAGCCAGAGACCACTGCTTTTTTGCCCGTGGCGTCCATGGGAACGAAGAATGCGTAGTCTTTGAAACGAACGGTCATCGTTTGTCCGTTGCCCATGTTCAAATCCATCCAGCAACCCTTTGCTTGGCATACACCGTCGATGGACGCCTCAACGGTGGCCGCAATCGAGTCCGACGTCTTCAACTGTTCCAGCAACGCCTCTGGAGACAAGGCTCCCGCAGTTTCAATGGTGTCCCCAAAGTAGGCGAACGAACGGTTGTCAGCAGCTTTGCCCGAGGGCTGGCAGGCCGCCAACAGCAAAGCCGTTGCGCCCGCAAAAAGAAGGGAATTTTTCATCCAACAAAGATACAAAAGTTCCGAATGAAGTACCTTTGCGCTTCTTGGGGAGGCTCAGAACCCCGCATACGCTTAGAACAAGGTACCATGAACATCCAACGCGCCGCAGAATCTCGAATCAATACTATTGATTTTCAGAATATTGGCTTTGGTCAGCACATCTCTGACCACACCTTTGATGTCGTTTTTAGCAACGGTTCCTGGGGTGAAGGCCGGATCAAACCTTATGGTGCCATGCACCACGGTTTGGGTCTGCACGCCTTGCACTACGGCCAGGCCGTGTTTGAAGGTATGAAGGCGTACCGCCAAGACGACGGGCACGTGGCCGTGTTTCGTCCGGAAGCCAACTGGGCTCGATTGAATCGTTCCGGATCTCGCCTCCTCATCCCGGAAATTCCCAAGGAAATCTTCATGGAAGGCCTCTTGGAGTTACTTCGCGTGGACGAAGCTTGGGTGCCCGCCGGGGAGGACATGAGTTTGTACATCCGTCCCTTCTTGTTCGGCTCGTCGGAATTCATCACGGCCCGACCGTCCGAGGAATACACTTTTGCGATTTTGACCGGTCCCGTAGGGGCTTACTACGCGCAACCGGTTAAGGTTAAAATTGAGGACCACTACACCCGCGCTGCCTCCGGTGGTGTGGGTTATACCAAAGCCGCGGGCAACTACGGCGGTGCGTTCTACGCCACCGCACAGGCCCAAAAGGAGGGTTTCAACCAGGTTTTGTGGACGGACCACGTGGAGCACGCCTACTTGGAGGAAGCGGGGACCATGAACGTTGCGTTTGTTCTGGACGGTGTTCTGGTGACTCCTGCGCTGACGGACCGCATTTTGGCGGGCATTACCCGCGATTCCATCTTGACGGTTGCCCGTTCGTGGGGCATGCCGGTTGAGGAGCGCAAAGTTTCCGTGCACGAGTTGCAGGAGCACGCCCAAAAAGGCACCTTGCAAGAGGCTTTTGGCATGGGAACCGCAGCCGTGGTAAGCCCCATCGACGGCATTGGGTACCAAGGCAAGATGATTGACGTGCCGGCTCCTCAAGACGGAGTGGCCCAGCGCGTAAAAAAGGCATTGGCAGACATTCGCCACGGTCGTGCGGAAGACGTGCACGGCTGGATGGTGCGCATCTGATCCTGCGCGCCGTTAACCTTTCCTGGAATGGACGGACCAACTGCTGCATTGGGCGGGAACTTTTGTACTCGCCTTTTGTTTCCATTGGGTAATAAACCCATACCATGTCGATTCATTTGGTCACCGGCGCCACCGGATTGGTGGGGACCGAACTTGTAGCACAGTTGCGAGCAGCAGGCCACGAAGTCCGCACCCTAACAACCCGCTTCGGACAATCCCCTGACGCCAACGTCCAGTACTGGAGCCCGGATACCGGTGTACTGGATCCCGCGGTTCTGCGCGGCGTTTCTGTGGTACACCACCTGGCCGGAGCCTCGGTCTCCGAGAAATGGACCGCGGCACACCGTCGGGAAATTCTCACTAGCCGCCAAAAAGGGACGGATTTATTGGTGGACCGACTGCGCTCCCTTCCCGCTGCAGAGCGTCCGCAGACCGTTGTTTGCGCTTCAGCGGTGGGTATATACCCAGACCAAGCGGCGGGCACTCCCCAACTCACGGAAAACGACGGAAACGGCACGGGGTTCCTGGCGGAGGTGGTTCGCCACTGGGAGTTGGCAACGGATCAATTCCGCACATTAGGCATTCGAACGGTTCAACTGCGTATTGGCATTGTGCTGGGCCAAGGCGGGGCGCTGAGCGCCATGCTGCCGCTGTTCCGGGCGGGATTGGGCTCTCCCTTGGGATCTGGGCAACAGTGGATGCCGTGGATTCACGTAGAGGATTTGGCTGCTGCATTTGTGCACGCCGCTCAGCGGGAAACCATGAACGGCGTGTACAACGCCGTAGGGGTTGCGCCCGCCACCAACCGCGATTTCAGTGCCGCACTGGCCCGGGTCCTTAAGAAACCGTTTTGGGCACCGGCTCCGCCCGCGTTTTTACTGCGGCTTGTATTGGGCGATCGCTCCATCCTGGTGTTGGGAAGCACACCGGCTTCGTCCGAAAAGTTACGCGCAACGGGCTTTGTGCACCGCTTTACCGATTTGGATGCGGCATTGGCCTCTGTGGTTAAGCGGTAAGACCAAGCACTCCAATACGAGCATCAGCATCCGCAAGAATCCTCCTGACAGTGCGCAAAAAAAATGGGGCTGCCTCGTCATGAGACAGCCCCTTTTTTGGATTTCCAGTTCGCTCACCCCGCACAACACGCGAGAGCCCAGAGGAAGGTTGTGAGCTTACTTGGCGCGATTGGCCTTCACCTCAAAGGACAAGGTGATTTCGTCGTTGATCAACTGGTCTTTGGCCAAGCCAACAATACCGGTAGAGCCAAAAGAAACGCCCCACTTCTTGCGGTCGATCTTGAATTCAGGAGCGCTCAAGGTTACGGTAGAATCTGCTACCACTACGGTTGCAGGAAAGGATACGGCAACGGCGCTGTCCTTGATGGTCAGGTTGCCAAACAAGGTACCTGCTTCGTACTTGGTTACGTCGAAGGAAGCGGTTGCGTAGGTAGCGGCGTCAAAGAAATCGGCGCTCTTCAGGTGGCCCACCAACTTGTCTTTGTACTCCTGCTCCATGGCCGCGTCGGTGCACACAATGGAGTTCATGTTGAACACAAACGAACCCGATGCCAATTGATCGGCAGTGTCTAAGGTCAGCTCGCCAGAAACCAAACGCACGGTACCGGCGTGGCCGTAGTCTTTCACAAAAGGCTTGTTGCCTTTCCAGTTGAGAACGGATGCGGTAGTGTCCACGGTGTAGGTAACGTCTGCGGCGGCAGCAACATCACCGGCAGCGTCTGCGCTGTTGTTGGAGCAAGAGGTTCCCAGGATACCTGCGGTGGCGAGTGCCAAGAGGGCAAATTTGTAGTTCATGTTGGATTGTTTTAGTTGTTACAACAGCAAAGGTATGTCGAATGTTTTATTCAATGTTAAAACATCAATAAATGAATTGAAAATATATTTGATACTAATTTGATATTATTACAATTATATTTTGATATTTGCGACTGTTTCAAAATTGCATGCCCTTCACTCCTTCCACCTCCCAAGTCCAAACCATTGGTGAAACCTACCGCATGCCCGCGTGGATCTTGTGGTTGATGGGGATTTCCTACACCACGGTTACGCTTTTGGTACTTGGCCTGGAACACCAAAACGTATGGGCCTGGCTCAACGGCGCGCCCAACGAAGACGGCGCCACTGCCTTTTTTGTTTTGTTGGGCATCACGGCGCTGGAAGGCTTTCTGGTGCAGTTTCTCTTGCGCGCGCCGTTTACGTGGAGCGTGGGGCCGGAAGGAATTCGGCTCCGGTTCGGAATTTGGCGCAACCGACGCTTGGCGTGGAGCGATCTCAAACGTGTAGAGGTTGTTTACGTGGAGCCTTGGGACGCCGGCGGATACGGCGTAAAACTGGGACCGCACGGTTGGACCTACGCCTTCTTTGAGGGGCCCGGAGTGCGCCTGGACTGGGCGACGTCGGGTAAAAAGTCCATCTGTTTTGCTTTCCGAGATCCGGAAATGGGCCGCCAAGCACTGGATCTGGCTTCCCGCTGCACGGAAGTGACCAACCCCAAGCACTTGTTGAACGCCTGGACCCCTCCTGCCCCATGAGTGCGCCCGCCAAGAAATCCTTTGTGGTGCGGCTGGACCCCTCCACCCTGGAAGCCTATGCTTCCTGGGCATCCGACGAGTTCCGGAGCGTCAACGGCCAAATGGAGTACGTACTAACTCAGGCATTGCGCCAAAGTAGACCCCACGCATCCGCACCGAGCGGCTTGCTTCCCACTAAACCCTCAAAACCCTCCAAAAATGGTCCTGAAAAGAACCCTTTGGGCGTTTCTGACGCTGCTCTTCCTGACGGCGTTGGCCCTATTTAATGTGCATTTGTAAAACTGGCGCGAACCAATTCCGCGTACCGGCCGTTTAGGGCTTGTAGTTCTGCGTGCGTACCGCACTCGGCCAGGCCGCCGTCGGCAATTACTGCGATGCGGTCTGCGTGCGAAATGGTGGCCAATCGGTGCGCCACCACGATGGACGTTCGGCCACGCGTGAGGGCCACGGTGGCGGACTGCACCCAGCGCTCCGTCTCGGAGTCTATGTTGCTGGTGGCCTCGTCCAGCACCAACACCGGCGGGTTCAAGAGAAATGCCCGCAGGAAGGACAGCAATTGGCGCTGACCGGTACTCAAGGTGTTGCCGCGCTCCTGTACTTGAAAGTCCAGCCCACCCGGTAACTTCTGCAGGAAGTCCGCCAGTCCCATGGAGGTTGCGGCCTTCCAAATAACGTCGTCGGGCAGGGGCTCAAACAACGTAACGTTGTCCCGTACGGTGCCGGAAAACAGGAAAACATCCTGCATGACCAAGGCCGCCTGGGAACGAAGCGATGCCTTGTCCCACTCCCGCAACGGAATTCCGTCCACCCGAATTTCTCCTTCCTGCGGCTCGTAGTGCCCCAAAAGCAGCCCAATGAGGGTGCTTTTTCCTGCGCCAGTGGGACCTACCACAGCAAGTGTTTCCCCTGGTAAAATGGTTAAGTTAAAACCACGCAGCACGGGTTCGTCCGGACGGTATCCGAACGTAATGTTGCGGAACTCTATGCCACCGCGAAGCGGCGCGGCGTGCGTGCCGTTGGGCTCCAATTCCTCCTTTTGGTCAATCAGTTTAAGGACCCGGTCCGACGCCACCATGCCCATTTGCAAGGTGTTGAAGCGGTCCGCCAATTGACGCAGCGGGCGGTAGAGCATGTTGATGAACAAGATCATGGCGGTCAAGTCCCCTACCGTAACCCCATCGCCGGCGGCCGCACGGTAACCTCCATACCAAACGGCCAAGCCAATGCTCACGGCACTCAGCAGTTCGATGATGGGCAAAAAGAGGCTAAACGACCAAATGCTTCGAATGTTGGCGTCTCGGTGTTTGGCGTTGATGGCCTCAAAACGGGCGGCCTCTGCCTTTTCGCGCCCAAAAAGGTGCACCAGAGCCATTCCCGTGATGCGCTCTTGCACAAACGCGTTCAGGGCGGCTACTTGGTTCCGGACGTCCGTGAAGCTGGCTTGGATGGATTTTTGGAACCAGCGGGTGGCCACAAAAAGGATGGGGATGACGCTCAGTGAAATCAGGACCAAGGTGGGGTCAAACGTGAGAAACAAAGCCAACAGCAGGACGGCAATTTTGAAAAAATCACCAAAAATCACCAACAATCCCTCTGCAAATATGTCCGCAATCGTTTCGGCGTCGGACACGGTACGGGTGACCAAGGTGCCTACGGGAGTGCGGTCGAAATAACTCATTTTGAAGCGGAGTAGGCGGTCAAAAAGTTGCACCCGCAGGTCGCGAATGACCCACTGACCCAAGCGATTGGTCATGCGGTAAAACGACCACTGCAGGAGTCCTTCCACCAGGAGCAGGCCGAACAAAACCAAGAGAATTCGGTGCACATCACCGGCGGATTCCGCGGCTACGGCGGTGTCTACGGCGTCGCGAATCAACAGCGGGCGCGCGGTGGACAGAAGTCCCAGAACCACGGTTAAGGCTCCTGCGAGCGCAAACGTCTTCCAGTAAGGTTTGGCGTACCGCAAAATACCGCGAAGAATTTGGGCGTCGAAGGCCTTACCGCTCACTGGAGCCATTGCTGTAACACGTTGTGGGGTATTCTGCCCCGTTAAAAAAAAGTCCGTGAGCCGGGGCGCTGACGCCTGCGTCGCTGCGACTCCCCCCCTGCAGCAAATCCGAAAATTCCGAACGGGTGGAGCGCCCCAAGGCCAACTCTACCTGGGTACCCACCAAGGCGCGAACCATGTTGCGCAAAAAACGATTGGCCCGTATACGGAAGTGCCATTCCTCGTCCTGAAATTCCCAGAAGGCCTCGTGGACGGTGCACAGGGGCGTGGTGTGGTCTGCATCGGCTTTTGCAAAGGCAGAAAAGTCGTGTTCACCAATGAGCTGTTCCGCAGCCCAGCGGAGGTTGGCTTCGTTTAAGGAGCGATCCACCAACCAAGCAACGTCCCGGTTAAACGGGCTTTTGGTGCGCGCCAATCGGTACCAGTAGGCCCGCCCCGTACAGGAAAACCGCGCGTGGGCATTGGGCTCCACCGTTTGCAGGGCATGCACCACTACGGAGGGCGGAAGCATGCGGTTTAGCTTGAACAAGGCTTGCTCCAGGTCTTCTGGCGCTTTGGGTACATCCACATGGGCCACGTAGTTCCGTCCGTGCACGCCGGCATCGGTGCGTCCGGCTCCAACCACCCCACCGGAAGCGCCCAAAATACGGTAAAAGGCTTCGTTCAAAACCCCCTGAACGGTGTTCTGGCCGGGCTGAACTTGCCAACCGGCGAAGTCTGCCCCGTGGTAGGAGAGCGTTGCGAAGTACCTTTGAAAACTCATGGAGCCTACAAAAGTACGACACCTGCGGGTGGCCCTCATCTCGGACACGCACGGAACTTGGGACGAACCCTTGAAACGAGCTATTTCTGAGGCCGACGAGTTGTGGCACGCCGGCGATTTGGGGCCCATTGCCGAACATTTGCGGGCGTGGGAAGCTGAAGTACCGGGCCGACGTTTGCGGGTGGTGACGGGCAACATTGACGGAGTACCGCTGACGCTGGAGTTTCCAAAAGAATTGGATTTTACCGTGGAAGGTGTGCGGGTTTGGATGATCCACATTGGCGGATATCCCGGTCGATACGCCCCATCGGTTCGCGCGAGCTGGCCCGCCAAAGTCGCGTCCGGCCCTGTGGATTTATTCGTTTGCGGCCACTCGCATGTGCTTCGCGTACTGCGGGACAGCCAATACGGTGCGCTGTGCCTCAATCCCGGAGCCTGCGGCACGCACGGTTTTCACTCCATCCGGACTTTACTTCGATTTTCCCTGCACGCGGGAAAAATCATAGACATGGAAGCCGTTGAACTGGGTCCACGCGGCAAACTACCACCAGACCACAATCTGCCGGACCCCTACTGAAATCGGTCCGTCTTACTAGAAACCCGGAATCAGCGAATTCGGTCGGAAGACTTGATCAGGTCTTCGTCGCGTTGGATGGCGCGGTTGGCCAGTGAGGCAAAAACCACGGCGCACAAAGGAGCAAGGGTTACCCAAACCGACTGATCCAACACACTAGAATCACCGGCTTTTAACACCGGATACAAGTAAACGGCCTCCAGCGCAAAGGCCACCAGCATGGCCAGCCGGTTGACCACAAACTGCCGCTTTCGGTTTTTGTAGTAGGTACAATTGGCCAGAAAAAGCCCCACGCCCAAACCGCCCAAAACGGTTTCTAAGACGTTGGGGTTCCCCATTCCGACAGAAAAAAGCATCAAGGCCCCCAGGACCATGTGCACGGTTTGAATGCGCTGCCACATGGTGCAAAGCTGCAAAAAAAATCAATCAATCAGCGGTCGTATTGAGATTTGTTGTACTATTGCGGCGCAAATCCGCCTTAGTGCGGTGGGCCTGAGGCCCTTGACTTTCTCTCCTTATTCCTATTTATGCTTCCGGATCTGCAAGGCATGAAATTGCCGGAGCTCAAGCAGCTCGGCGAAAATTTGGGTATTCCCAAAGCCAAATATTTAAGCAAGCCCCAACTCATTGAAGCCATTGGCGGATTGGGGGCGGCTTCCTCTTCCAACGCATCCAGCAATGCTGCATCTGGTGATGCAGTAGCTGCTCCTAACCCTCCGAAGGGAAAACGCGGACGTCCCAGTAAATCAAGCGCTGCAGTGGAATTGCCGCTGGAGGTTTCTGTTTCTTCTACAGGAACAGACTCGGAAGGCGCAGCAAACAACACTTTGCCGAAGGCAGACGATGGTGCCACCGGAGAACGGACCGAGCGAGCCCCCCGGGAGGATCGTTGGGAGCGTCGGGACCGACGCGACCGCCCCGCGCGAACGGAACGCGGAACCGATGAAGGCCCTGCAGAAAACAACCGATCGCCCCGTGAGGAGCGCGCTCCACGCGAGGAACGTGCCCCCCAAGCGGACCGCGGACCTCGTGAAGATCGCGGCCCGAGAAACGACCGCGCCCCGCGCGAAGACCGCGCCCCGCGCGAAGACCGCGTCCCGCGCGAAGACCGTTGGGAACGTCGGGACCGCAACGATCGCGGACCGCGCGACGATCGCGGCCCTCGGGAGGAACGCGCTCCGCGCGAAGACCGTGGGCCGCGCGAAGACCGCGCTCCACGTGAAGAACGCAAACGCTTTGACTTCGAGGCCAACATCCCCACCGAAGGTGTGTTTGAGCAAATGCCCGAAGGATTTGGTTTTCTGCGCTCGTCGGACTACAACTACCTGAACTCCCCGGACGACGTTTACGTTACGTCGCAGCAAATCAAGCAGTACGGCCTGAAGACGGGCGATACCGTCCGCGGCGAAGTTCGCGCACCCCGCGAGGGAGACAAGTACTTCCCGCTGATCAAAGTCCTATTGATCAACGGCCGGGACCCGGACTTCATTCGGGACCGCGTCGCCTTTGAACACCTCACGCCTTTATTCCCCGAGGAAAAATTCAATTTGACCGGGCGTCGGAGCACCTTGAGCACCCGCGTGATCGACTTGTTCTCCCCCATTGGAAAAGGGCAACGTGGCCTAATTGTGGCGCAACCGAAAACGGGTAAAACCACCTTGCTCAAGGAAGTTGCGAATGCCATCGCCGCCAACCACCCAGAAGCCTACATGATCATCCTCTTGGTGGACGAACGTCCGGAAGAAGTGACGGACATGGCGCGCTCGGTCAACGCGGAAGTGGTGGCCTCCACCTTCGACGAACCTGCAGAACGCCACGTTCGGGTGGCCAACATCGTCTTGGAAAAAGCCAAGCGTTTGGTAGAATGCGGGCACGACGTCATCATTCTTTTGGACTCCATCACGCGTTTGGCGCGGGCCTACAACACCGTGGTTCCTGCCTCCGGCAAGGTGCTCTCCGGCGGTGTGGACGCGAATGCCTTGCACAAGCCCAAGCGCTTTTTTGGCGCTGCGCGAAACATTGAAAACGGCGGGTCGTTGACCATCTTGGCCACCGCCTTGATCGACACCGGCTCCAAAATGGACGAGGTTATTTTTGAAGAATTCAAGGGAACCGGCAACATGGAAATGCAGTTGGACCGCAAGATTGCCAACCGCCGCATTTGGCCGGCCATTGACCTCATTGCGTCGGGCACCCGGAAGGAAGACATGCTGTTGTCCAAAGAGGTGCTGAGCCGGATGTACATTCTGCGCCGCCACCTGTCGGACATGACGCCAGTAGAAGCCATGGAATTTTTGCACGATCAACTGAGCAAAACCCAGAGCAACGAAGAGTTTTTGGTCTCCATGAATCGTTGACCCGACGGTTCCAACGAACTGCGCTTTCGGAAGAAATCGCTCACACTACGCCGCTTTGCTCCGCAAAGCGGCGTATTTTTTGGGACCCAAAACTACTTTTTCCGCATCCAGCGGTACGTCTTCCCCTCTTCCGCCAAAAGCGTTTGCCCAAAGACGGGCAATGCTTCCCGGAGCAGTACCCCGCGGTCCCGGTAGCGAATGGAGAAATGCCCCAGCAAGAGTTGCCCTACTCCTGCTTCAGCGGCAATTTTTGCCGCATCCGCGGCCGTTGAATGCAGGGTTTTTTGGGCCAAAACCCGATGCTCCTCCGCAAAGGTGCTTTCGTGGTACAAGGCGTCAACCCCTTGGATCCACGCGGGCAATTCCTGCAAGTACGCGGTGTCGCTGGCGTAGGCATAGGACAGCGGACGTGCCGGTTCCCGCGTCAATTCCGCATTGGGCACCACCACCCCGTCCTCGTTGGTCCAATCCCGTCCCAACTGCAAGGTTCGGTAATCGCAGGCAGGGACCTTCCAGGCCGTTAGGGCGTCGGACCGCAAACCGCGCAAGCCTACCTGAGCCTCAATTTTGAACCCCGTGGTGGGCAGCGAGTGGCGGAGTGGGAAGGTGAATATGGAGAGCTGCTCGTCCGAGAAAACCCGGCGCAAGGGCTCTGAATCCGTGGACACAAAGTGCAGCGGATAGCAGGTCCACGTGCCGCTGGTTTTGAGCGTGGTGCGCACCCACTCCTCCAGCGCGGGGGGGCCAACCAACACCAAGGGTTCTCTCCGGCCCAGCAAGTGGAAGGTGCTCAACAAACCCGGCAGGCCAAACACGTGATCGCCGTGCATGTGGCTGATGCACACCACCTGAATGCGCGTGAATTTGATCTTGTTCCGCCGCAGTTGAACTTGGGTTCCCTCCCCGCAGTCGATCAACACCAGACGACCGTTGACCTCCACCACTTGGGCAGACGGATTGACGGTGGCCGCGGGGGTGGCCGCACCGCAGCCCAGGATGGTGACGGAAAGAGACATGCGGTAAAGGTCGGAATTCGGCAGAGTCCCCGCAAAGCCGTATCTTTGATTCTTGAAATGACGCAGAAACGCTTGTTCGGCCCCGAAGAATTGGGAATCATCCTGCACCGACTGGCGTGCCAATTGCGGGAATCCCACAGCGATTTCTCCTCCACCGTATTGATTGGACTCCAGCCCCGCGGCATGGCTTTGGCCCGTGCCCTGAGCCAGATTTTGGCGCAAGACTACGGCCTGCAAGCGGTAGCAACGGGCGCCTTGGACGCTACTTTTTTTCGCGATGATTTCCGACGTCGGGACGAACCCATCCGGGCCAACCGAACGGAAATTGAGCATTCCATTGAGGGCAAGCGCGTGGTCTTGATTGACGACGTTCTGTACACCGGCCGCACTTTGCGCGCAGCACTGGACGCCCTTCATGCCTTTGGACGACCGCAACGCACCGAACTGCTGGTGTTGATTGACCGTCGGTTCCGCCGCGAATTGCCCATCCAGCCGGACTACGTGGGCCGCCATGTGGATGCCCTGGACACGGAAAAAGTTCGCTTGGAATGGGCGGAAGACGGCAAACTGGAATCTGTTTTTTTGGTATCCGAAACCCCGGCCCCATGAGTACCCTCAGCGTTCCCCATTTGTTGGGCATCAAAGACCTCACCCCGGAGGATTTGGACCTCATTTTCAAAACGGCGGAGCAGTTCAAGGAGGTGATCAACCGCCCCATCAAAAAAGTCCCCTCGCTGCGGGACATTACCGTAGCCAACCTGTTTTTTGAAAATTCTACCCGCACGCGCCTCTCTTTTGAGCTGGCCGAGAAACGCTTGTCTGCAGACGTCGTCAACTTCTCTGCAGCACAATCCAGCGTTAAAAAAGGGGAAACCTTGGTGGACACCGTCAACAATATTTTGGCCATGAAGGTGGACCTGGTGGTGTTGCGCCACAGCGCGCCGGGTGCCGCTTATTTTTTGAGCCAGCACGTGGACGCGAGCATCGTGAATGCCGGAGACGGCGCGCACGAACACCCCACACAAGCACTGTTGGATGCCTTTTCCATGCGGGAAGCCTTGGGACGAACGGACCTGAAGGGCGTCAAAGTGGCCATTGTGGGCGATATCCTGCACAGCCGCGTGGCCTTGAGCAACATCTTTTGCTTGCAGAAATTGGGCGCGGAAGTGCTGGTTTGCGGGCCGAACACCTTGATCCCCAAACACCTTCACGAACTTGGTGTGCAAGTGGAGTCGGACCTGAATACCGCATTGGAGTGGGCCGACGTGGCCAACATGCTCCGCGTGCAGCACGAGCGCATGGACCTCCCCTACTTCCCCAGTTTGCCGGAGTACATTGCGCAATACGGGGTGGACCGCAAGCGCCTGGAGCAATTGTCCCGGATCCCCGTCATCATGCACCCCGGCCCCATCAACCGCGGCGTGGAACTGTCCTCAGATGTTGCAGATTCCGAACATTCCATTATCTTGCAGCAGGTTGAGAACGGCGTAGCCATCCGAATGGCGGTACTGTACCTCTTGGCCGCACAACGAACACCGCATTATACCTCCTGATGTCTTACAAAATCGAATCGAAAGATCGGTTTCTCCACGTGAAATACCTGGGCGATCTGTTCGACGCAGCCGCGCTTAAAGAATTGGGCACGCTTTTGGATGGTAAACCGCAGGCACACGTGGTGGTGAATCTTCTCTCTGTGGAAGAATTCGACAGCACCGAGCCGTTGCAAGACTTTCAAGCCGACCGAATGGAACAGAACCTCACCTGCGTCTTGGTGGTGCGTGAGGCCATGCTTTATTTGTTCGACGAAGAAGCTCCGGTGGTGCCCACGTACCAAGAAGGAGTGGATTTCTTCGAGATGGAAGACCTGCAACGAACGTTGTTAGAAGAATAAGCAATGAAAAAATGGACGGTTGCGGCTTTGCTGGTGTGCACAGTCGCTATGCCTGCATGGGCTCAAGAGATTAAAAAACATGCCTTTGGCGTTCAATTGGGGGCCTACGATTTCACCACGGATCTGACCGGTTGGGGCATTGGCAACGGCATCGGCTACACGTACCAACTGAACCCCCACATCGGGACTTCCGTTTTCGTGCAGAACGCCTACGGCGAGCGCAACGGCGACAGCATCATTCCTCCGGATTACGACAGTCGGGTAGCCGGCGGCTGGACCCTCAACGGTTCCCTGTACGGGCAGCAAAGCCCCTTTGACCTCACATTCCAAGCGGGCTTGCTCTACGGTCGCACCGTTCGCATGCAGTACAACAGAGAGTGCCCCACTCCTCCCTACTCGGTGTATTCCTCCCACGGTCTTGGCCTGGTACTCGGTGCCGGTGGGGTCTATCGCTTTGGCGATTGGGGACTGGGGATCCAAAACCAGACCACGGTGGACTGGAAAACCCAAGACGTACGCGCGGGTTGGTACCTGCACGTGGAGCATCGATTTTAACTCCCGATAAACAAGGTTTTAAAGGGTCTGCTCTGACGAACGTTTGGCTCGTTAAGCCCAGGCGCGCGTCCATTCGGACACGTCGTTGCCGTCAAAATTTCCCGAAGACATCAAGGCTACCACGGTAGGTACGCCGTCCGTTCCCACGGCCTGATCCAGCGCCGCGCGAACATCCATGCTGTTGGTGTATACTTCCGGCGCCGGAGAACCAAACGCGGCTCCCACTTGCTCGGCGTTCAGTTCGGGCAACTTTTTGTGGGCTACAGCCTGCGGATTAAAGTACACCAAGGGGACGTCTGCGCCGTCCAACGACCCGGCGTACAGCGGCAGAAAATTGGGATTCAAACTGCTAAACGTGTGCAACTCCAAGCAGGCCACCACACGACGGTTGGGAAATTGCTCTCGGAGTGCGGCCACAGTGGCTTTGACTTTGCTGGGGGCGTGGGCAAAATCCTTGAACGCCAGAACGCGTGCGTTGCCGGTGGGTAGGGTTTCCAAACGCTTGGATGCGCCTTTGAAGGTGGTGATGGCCTCGTAAAACGTTTCGTCGTCCACGCCCATTTCTTGGGCCAGCCAACGAGCTGCTTCCACGTTACTGGCGTTGTGGGCCCCAAAAACTTGGAGCGGAACGTCGCCCAGCGGTGTTTCCAAAACCGTTCGCTCGTTTTCCACTCGGTAGGCCGGGGTTCGGTACGGTATTTTTTTCAATGGTGAGGAGTCCGACTCCACCACCTCAACCACCACGGGGTCGTCTGCGTTGTAGATCACGGCACCGCCTGGCTCCATAGTTCGCAGAAATTGTCGGAACTGCTCCACATACACCTCCAAAGTGGGGAACACGTTGATGTGGTCCCACGCAATACCGGTGATGAGCGCAATGTTGGCGCGGTACAAATGAAACTTGGGAAGGGGCTCCAACGCTGAACTGAGGTACTCATCGCCTTCCAATACCATAAACTCAGCCTCGGAAGAAAGGCGCACCATGGTGCTGTACCCTTCCAGAAGGGCACCCACCATAAAATCTTCGCGCCGGCCCGCTTCTTTCAGGGCGTGCAAAAGCATGGACGTTACCGTGGTTTTGCCGTGGCTTCCGGCTACCACCACCCGTGTTTTGTCTTTGGAAGCCTCGTACAAAAAGGCCGGATAGGAATGAATGGGAAGTCCCAAGGCTTGGGCGGCCAACAGTTCCGGATTGTCTCCGCGGGCGTGCATGCCCAAGACCACCGCGTCCAAATCCGATGTGATCCGGACAGGGTCCCAACCCAAGGTAGCCGGCAGCAATCCGGCGGCCTTCAGGCGACTGGCGGAAGGTTCGAAAATTTCGTCGTCCGAACCCGTAACGCGATCCCCGCGTTCGTGCAAGGCGAGGGCCAAATTGTGCATGGCACTGCCCCC
>JAXITR010000011.1:0-52279 GCA_034679985.1 Cryomorphaceae bacterium | reverse complement strand
GCAGTCCATCATGACCTGCTTCAGGTCCACCAAATTGAGCACAAAACCGGTGTCTGGGTTTACTTCCCCTTTCACCACCACAGTCAATTAAAAATAGTGTCCGTGGTAGGCGCGGTTGGCGCATTTGCCAAAAACGGCGTCGTTTTGCTCGTCCGACCACTTGGGGTTGAACAGCTGGTGGGCCGCGCTAAACGACTCGGTCCGCTCAATGTAAATCACCTTGGGTAGGGGTTAACGGGTGGGGGCCGCAGCCACTTTTTTCACGACCATTTTCTTGGTCTTCTTGCCTTTTTCTACCTGGTAGGAGACCACCAACCGATCCGGAGTAAATCCAGCTCCGGCAGGAACTTCCGTCAACAAACCAAACGTTTTGTACCCCTTTGGATTCAAAACGGCCTTAGCACCATTTTCGGTAGTGGTTTGCACTTGAGCGTCTGTGGATTTTTTGGCTTTGGAATCTTCCCAACGCACGCTTTTCACCACAAACCCTTGGTTGGGGGTCTTTTTCACCACCACCAAAACGGTCTTTTCCGGTTGACGCACAATTCCCACGCCCGAAGGTCCTCCGCAAGCCGTCAACGCCAAAAGCGTCGCGCTTAAAAGTCCTACAATAATCCCTTTAACCATCTTTTGCAAAGTTTCCGCAAAGGTCGGGATTGTTCGCCAAACGCGTGCATTGCCGCGGCAAAAATCCACGTTTCCCTCAAAAGACAAGGGGAATGCGCACGATCGGTGGGGAACCGGCCAGATCGGGTAGGGTTACCAGCTGCCGCTGGACCCGCCACCGCCAAAACCACCGCCGCCAAAAGCGCCACCGCCGCCACCGCCAAAACCGCCTCCACCGGAGCCGCCGCCAAAGCCGCCCATGGGGAAAAAGAACGGTCCACCGCCGGAACGGCCACCGGAACCGTAGGTAGGCCCCTGGTTGTTGCGGTTTCGGTACGCCAACAGCATGAGAACGGCCACCACCAAAAGCGGGGCATAAATCGGGAGATTTTGTTTTCCTCCGCGCTCTTGCGCCCGATACTGACCTTGGGTGGCTGCAAAAACGGCTTCAGCACCAGCCCGCAGACCTTCGGCCACGTTGCCTGATTTGAATGCAGGCACAATTTCGTTTTGAATGATGTGGGAGCACGTAATGTCCGGCAATTCATCCTCCAAACCATAGCCCACTTGCAGTGCCATTTGTCGGTTTTCTAAGTCCACCAGGAGGAGGGCGCCGTTGTCCTCGTCTGCGGAACCAATGCCCCAACGCTGTCCCAACTCTACTGCATAGAGGTTGATGTCGTCCTGTATGCCGTCGGTCAGAACCACCACCAAGCGCGCTCCGGTGGAATCCAGTCGCGTTTGCAGCAAAACTTCCAGCGCCTGTTCTTCCTCCGCGCTCAGCGGATTATTGGCCGTACGAATAACCACCAAGCCGTCGTTTTTGGACCATTTGCCCAAATCTTGGGCGGCTAGTGTCTGCAGCGTACTCCAAAAGCCTAGAAGCAAGAACAGTCCGCGAACCAGTGCACTTTTCATGCGTTCCGACTGATTTCGTCCGACAATTCGTTTTGGTCCGTTTTTCCGTCAAACGGGAAATGCTCGTGCAACTGCTCGCCGCACAGATGAATGCCAGCTACCAAGCCGTCGCCCAGCCGGCCTTCGCGGAAGTGCGCGAGTGCGGCCTCGCGAACGTCGTCCCAAAAGGAAGCGCCTACGCGAGCATGAATGCCCGCGTCCCCAACCACCGCAAAGGCGTGGGATTCGGGGGCCAGTAAAAACAAGATGCCGTTTCGCTCTTGGGTTTGGTGCATGCGCAGTTTTTCAAACCAACGAACCGCTTCTGCGTACGCTTGGTCTGGCGCGCATTTTTTTTCCAAATGCACGCGAATTTCGCCGCTGGTTCGTTGCTCTGCTGCCGCAATGGCAGCCACAACAGCTTTTTCTTCGCTCGGTGTAAGTTGAGGCACTGTGCTTATTCGAAATTGACGTCGGGCGCCTGTTCCGAACCGGCTTCTGCTTCAAAGTACCCTTTGGCGGCAAATCCGGTCATTCCCGCGATCAGGTTGCCCGGAAAACGCTTAACCGCGGTATTGTAGCCTTTCACGCTCTCGTTGAAGCGATCGCGCTCTACTTTGATGCGGTTTTCGGTTCCTTCCAACTGCTTTTGCAGGTCCAGGAAGTTTTGGTTGGCCTTCAAGTCCGGGTATTTTTCAACCGTAACGAGCAATCGACCCAACGCACTGCCCACGCCGGCTTGCGCTCGTTGAAATGCGGCCAGTTTTTCGGGAGAGAGGTTGGTGGGGTCTACCGTTACCGAAGTGGCCTTGGCGCGCGCATTGACAACGGCTTCCAAGGTTTCACGCTCAAATTTAGCATAGCCCTTGACGGTGTTCACCAGGTTGGGGATGAGGTCGCTGCGTCGCTGGTAGGCGCTTTCCACGTTGGCCCATTGACCGGTTGAACCTTCGTCCAAAGAAACTAAGTTGTTGTATCGGCCAACGCCCCACAAGAGGGTAAGGACCAAAAAGCCGAGTACAGAAAGGAGGATGATGTTGGAACGGGTCATGGTGTGTTCGTTGTTTTTAGAGTGTTTTTTTGAACTGCTGCAGTTCTTCACGCAACTTCATCAAACGCCGTACCACATCTTCCACTTGTGCCGTTTCGTCCGGATTTTGCTGTTTTTTTTGTTTTGCGCCTTTCAGGGTAAAACCCCGTTCCTTGACCAAATAGTAAATCTGGCGCAGGGTCTCAATGTTTTCTGGGGTGTACATGCGCACACCACGTGCATTCGTTTTCGGACGCAATTCCGGAAACTGCTTTTCCCAAAAGCGTAGCGTGGAGGTGTTGACCTCAAACATAGCCGCCACATCACGAATTGGGTAGTAGCGCTTTTCGAAAAAGGTGGGAATATTTGGCATGGTTTTTTCTTACTGACGGCGGATTTGGGCAGGTCTCCGCACGAGAATTTACCCAAAATTACCGCCTTTTTTTGTATATTCGCCTTTCTCGCAAAAAAACAACACGTGTTTCGTTCCTTCCTTCGACCCCTCATTTTACTGCTACTGCTTGTGGCGGGTGCGGGTGCAAACGGACAAACGCAACGTTTCGCAGCCTTGGCAGCTCGCGCGGTTGATTTGGACAGCATCGCGACGTCGGACAAAGTGCTTCGTCGATTTGAATACAAGGAACCGGAAGTGTTCCGCATGCATTGGGACACAACGAAAGTGCATGTTTTGGATTTTGATTGGTCCCAGCACCAAGACACCTTGTGGCTCTGCGCAACGGACATTCGCCACCGACGTTACCGCACTCCGGTGCGCGGGGAAGTGGTTTCAGCCTACGGATGGCGTCACCGCCGCATGCACCACGGCATTGATTTGAAATTGACCACGGGCGATACAGTTTTTGCTGCTTTTGACGGCAAAATCCGCTACTCCGATTACAACTACGGCGGATACGGAAATTTGGTGGTCATGCGCCATTTTTCAGGACTAGAAACCTACTATGGCCATTTGAGCGCTTTGTTCGTAGATCCCAATGAGTACGTGAAGGCAGGCGACCCCATTGGTTTGGGCGGAAGTACCGGCCGGTCGTCTGGCCCTCATTTGCATTTTGAGGTGCGGTACATGGGCTCTGCGTTCAATCCAGAATTTTTAATCGATTTCAAGACGGGTGCCCTGCGCGATCCAAACGTTTTACTGCACCAAGGAAAGTGGGCATACCACAAGCCCAAGGCCGCCTCACTGTCCACGGCGGACAACGAGGCGTTGCACGAGGCGCCACCGGCGCCGAGTGCGGTTTACCGCGTGAAGAGCGGAGATACGTTGTACTCCATTGCCAAGCGCAACGGAACAACGGTTCAGGAGTTGTGCCGCGTGAACGGCATCAGCGAGCGACGGCCCATTTATGCGGGGCAGCGTTTGCGTTTGAAGTAAAAACCACTATTTAGAGGAAACCGTGCGGGGCTGTTGCCCGACCGGCTAGCGCATTCCCGATCTCAGTCAAACGACTGGTTTGTGCGGTTGGCTTCTTCCACCAATGCGGCGTATTCGGCCGGGGAGAGGTCGTTGAAAAAGAAATTGATGGGGTTGATTTTCCGACCGTTTTTGATCACTTCGTAGTGGAGGTGTGGAGCGGTGGAACGGCCGGTGCTGCCTACGTAACCGATGAGGTCGCCGCGCTTGACGCGCTGGCCCGGACGCGCCACGGCCCGGGACAGGTGGGCGTACAGGGTATGGTACCCGTAGCCGTGTGAAATAACGATTTGTATTCCGTAACCACTACCGCCGAGGTCTCCGGGGTGGACCACCGTTCCGTTGCCTGCGGCGTAGATGGGCGTGCCGGTTTTGGCCGTAAAGTCTATGCCGGAATGCATTTTGCGCACCTTGTAAATGGGGTGGACGCGGTAGCCGTAGCCGGAGGCCAGCCGAACGTTGCGTTTGGCGGGAACCGGACGGATGGCCGGGATGGCCTCCAAAAGTTGTTTCTTGTTCTGGGCCAAGGACACCACTTCGTCCAGGGATTTGGACTGCACGTACAAGCGTTTGCCCATTTCTTCAGCCTTTCGGTCCACGCGTTCCAGCAGCGCCCCGTTGCTCATGCCTCGGATTTGTGCGTACCGTCGGTCCGTATTGCCCAAGTTTCGGCGCAATTCGTGCGGCAGCGGATCTGTTTCAAAAACCAAGCGGTAGACCTCGTTGTCGCGGGTCTCCAACGCGCTCAGCGCCTCGTCCATGGCTTCAATACGCTCTTCAAGGGCCTCCATTTGAAGGTTGGTCTCGTCCAGTTCCCGCTGCAGTTGCTTCTCGCGGGGGGAGTCGAACACGGCGGAGAGCAGAAAAAACAGGAGTATTCCCACCAAACTGGTGGTCAGGGCAAAGAGCGAAACGTCGCGTACCCAGTGCTTCCACGTGCGTTCAATTTTTTTGAACGCCATGGAGAGGGGATCGTAGTAGTACTTGGTTCTGCGCGCCACGGATTATGCCCTATTTTTGATGCTTCTAAGATAGTACACATGACCGCGCGCCAAATCCGCCAAACTTTTCTCGACTTTTTTGCCTCCAAAGGCCATACCGTAGTACCGTCGGCACCGCTGGTGATCAAAGACGACCCCACGTTGTTGTTTACCAATGCGGGCATGAATCCGTTCAAAGATGTCTTTTTGGGCGTGGCTCCGGTGGTTCATCCGCGGATTGCGGATACGCAAAAATGCCTGCGCGTTTCCGGAAAGCACAACGATTTGGAAGAGGTGGGGCACGACACGTACCACCACACGATGTTTGAAATGCTGGGCAACTGGAGCTTTGGCGATTACTTCAAGGAGGAAGCGTTGACGTGGGCCTGGGAGTTGCTGACGGACGTGTATAAAATTGATAAAGACCGCCTCTACGTAACGGTTTTTGGGGGCGACAAGCAGGACGGTTTGGCACCGGACGAGGAGGCCAAAGCCATTTGGCGCCGGTTTGTTCCCGAGGAACGCATTCTGTACGGTTCCAAGAAGGACAATTTCTGGGAAATGGGCGACACCGGTCCCTGCGGGCCCTGTTCGGAAATCCACGTGGATCTGCGCTCAGCGGCGGATCGCGCGGCCGTCCCGGGAGCGGATTTGGTGAACAACGACCACCCGCGGGTGATTGAGATTTGGAACAACGTGTTCATGGAATTTTTGCGCAAGGCCGACGGTTCCTTGGAAAAGCTGCCGGCGCAACACGTGGACACGGGGATGGGCTTTGAGCGTCTCTGCCAAGTCATCCAAGGCAAGGAATCCAACTACGACACGGATGTGTTTGAGCCGTTGATTGCCGAGTTGGAGCTCATGACCGGCAAGAAGCGCGGCGAATCCGAGGCGGGCGATGTGGCCTTCCGCGTTATAGCGGACCACATTCGGGCCGTGGCCTTTACGATTGCGGACGGTCAGTTGCCCTCCAACGGCGGTGCGGGCTACGTCATCCGACGCATTTTGCGTCGCGCGGTTCGCTACGGCTACAGTTCTTTGGGCTGCACCGCGCCCTTTATGTACCGTTTGGTAGCGGTTTTAGCACGAGAAATGGGCGATTTCTTCCCGGAAATTCGCCAGCAACAGAAGCTGGTGACGCAGGTCATCCAAGAGGAGGAAGCGGCCTTTTTGCGCACCTTGGAACAGGGTTTGCGCTTGCTCGACGACACCATGGCCCAATTGCCGGCCGGTGGGGTGGTGGACGGCGCCAAGGCCTTCAGTTTGTACGACACCTTTGGTTTTCCGCTCGATTTGACTTCGCTGATTCTGCGCGAGCGCGGTTTTGGCCTGGACGAAGCGGGTTTTCAATCGGAAATGACGCGTCAAAAGGAGCGTTCTCGTGCCGCCACGGCCCAGGAAATGGGCGATTGGATGGAAGTACAGGGCGGCGAAAATTCCCGCTTTGTGGGCTACGACCAAGTGCGTTGCGACGCTCGGGTGGTTCGTTACCGCAGTGTACAGTCTGCCAAAGGCAAGCAAATACAGGTAGTTCTGGATCAAACGCCGTTTTACGCGGAGAGCGGCGGTCAGGTGGGAGACCGGGGCGTACTGTACGTAGGAAGTCAGGCGCTGCCCGTGGTGGACACCAAGAAAGAAACGGGACAGGTGGTGCACTACGTTGCTGCGGAGGCGTCGGATTGGAGCGCGCCCGTTCGCGCGGAGGTAGACGCGGCGGCGCGTACGCGCACCGCGGCGCACCACAGCGCCACCCATTTGCTGCATGCGGCCTTGCGCACGGTGTTGGGTACCCACGTGGAACAGAAGGGTTCCTTGGTGTCTCCGGACGGTTTGCGTTTTGACTTTGCGCATTTCCAGAAAGTGGGGGCGGACGAGTTGGCGCAGGTGGAGGCCTTGGTGAACGCGGAAATTCGCGCGAATCACCCGCTGTTGGAGGATCGCGCCAGCACTTTAGATGCCGCCAAAGCCCGCGGAGCGATGGCCCTTTTTGGCGAGAAATACGGCGAGACCGTGCGCGTCATCCAATTTGGCGACAGCATTGAGTTGTGCGGCGGTACCCACGTGCCGGCTACCGGTTCTTTGGGTTTGGTGAAGATTACCAGCGAAGGCGCTGTGGCGTCTGGAGTACGCCGTCTAGAGGCCGTTGCAGGCGGTGCCGCTGAAGAATGGGTCAACGGCCGCTTGGCGCAGTACAAGTCCGTTCAGGAGGCCTTGAACAACGCGCAAAAGCCCGTTGAGGCCGTGCTGCAATTGAAGGAAGAGAACGCGTCGATGTCCAAGCAGCTGGAGTTGCTCCAGCGCGAAAAGGCCGCAGGGTTGAAAGATCAATTGCTCGCCCAGGCGGAAACGGTGTCCGGCATTCGGTTTATGTCCTACGAAGGCGCCTTGGACGGCGGAGCAGCAAAGGATTTGTGCTTTGCGCTCAAGGCACAGCCTGCGTCGGCCATTTTCTTGGCCGTATTGCAAGACGACAAGGTGAACCTCCACGTGGCCGCATCCGACGATTTGGTAGCTCGCGGAGCACAGATCAACCAATGGATCAAGTCCATTGCCGCACACGTGCAGGGCGGTGGTGGCGGTCAGCCTTTTTACGCCTCGGCAGGCGGCAAAAATCCAAGCGGCGTTTCGGCAGCCCGCGATGCCTTTAAAAACCAACTGAGCCAATTATGAACCCTACCAAACGTTTGTTTGCCGCAGTAATCGCCCTAACCTTGGGCGGAAGTTCCACTGCTTGGGCCCAAAAGACCTCCGGCCCCATTTTCTACACGGACAGCGACCTGAAGGAGAAAGTGGGCTTTGTGGAAGTTCGCGGCGCGGGTTTGGTGGGATTGCGCCGACTGTCCACCAATCCGGACGGAACCGTGGCCAATCCGGAGAACAACCTCTTTGGCCCCGGCTTGAATTACGGCGGAGGCGTCTTTGGTGCTCTGGCCCTGCGCGGAGCCTTGCACGTTGGCGTTGGTGTGGAAACCAATCGCTGGGGATATGTGGCTAAATTTTCCCCGATGCTGTCGGTAGAACCCTTGGTGTACCGGGGGGATTATACCACGTTTCCTTTGCGGGCCGGATTCATCTCCGAAGTCAGCGAAAACTGGAACTTGGAAGTGTGGCCGTCCACGTCCGTAAACGTTTTGCGCAAGTTCCAAGCGGGCGCCAACGACTGGACGGAACAAGCTACCCAACGTTTTTGGTCCGGCGGCATCCTCCTGCAGGGCAGCCGAGCAACCGGAACTTCCGGTCGCCTGGTGTTGGGCGCCGTTTTGGATCTGGGTTTTGCCCCGCTCTACGACAGCTCTTCACGCGACGAAGAATTGCCTTTCCGTTTGGGGTTGTCCGCCGGCTATCGGGTTACCTTCTGATAAATTGCTTTTTGAGGCAAAAGGCGGCGTTTCTTCGGCGTTAAAGCGCGGGCAATAACTGCTCCAAGGCCATCCCGCGGGATCCTTTGATCAAAACGGTGGCTCCATTTAGAACATTTGTGGTGAGTTCGTTTAGAGCCTCTTCTGTAGTGGCAAAAGATCGTTTGGCCGGCCTTTGGCAGGCAGCGTAAAGTGGTCCTACCGTCCAAACAGACCAATGCGGAGCGTTGGTGTGTACCCAATCCAAGATGGCTTGGTGTTCTGCGGCGGCCCATTCCCCCAATTCGAACATGTCGCCCAATACGACTAACGGATTTTGGACATTTTGCAGTTGGGCAAATGCTTGCAAGGAAGCCAACGTACTGCTTGGATTGGCGTTGTAGGCATCGAGCAATACCCGATTGCGGTCCGTGGTGCGCCATTCCGCCCGATTGTTGTTCGGTACGTAGCTGTTGATGGCCGACGCGGCCTCCGCTGCAGGGATGTCCAACCAATTGGCCAAGGCCATGGCCGCCGCGATGTTGGTGGCTTGAAAGGCTCCAGTCAAATGCGTGTGAACGCGGATTCCAGAACACTCAATTTGGGCAAAACCTTGCTCGTCCGCGGGTAGGATTGCGTACGGCGTTTTGGCGCGGGAATCGGTACCGAAGGTCCAAAGCTCAAGACCTTCCGTGCGGCGCATTTGCTCGGCGTCGTTGGTGTTCACGAGTGCCGTTCCGTTCCATTCGCGCAGGCGGTCGTACAGTTCTGATTTCCCCTTGATGACTCCTTCAACGCCTCCAAATCCTTCCAAATGCGCTTTTCCGTAGTTGGTGATGTAGCCCAAGTTGGGGAGGCACATGCCTGCAAGCGCGTAAATCTCGCGTTGGTGGTTGGCCCCCATTTCCACCACGGCCAACTCGTGCTCGGGTTTCAATTGCAGCAGGGTGAGGGGCACGCCAATGTGGTTGTTTAAATTCCCGACGGTGGCCAAAACGTTGTACTTCCGCGATGCCACGCGTGCGAAGAGTTCTTTGGCCGTGGTTTTGCCGTTGCTCCCCGTGAGGCCCACCACGCGTTTTCCCCAAGCAATCCGATGGTGACGTGCCAAATCCTGCAAAGCGGTTAAGACGTCGGGCACAACGATGTAGCCGCTTTGATCCGACCAATCTTCCCGATCCACCACAACGGCAAGCGCACCTTGTGCCAATGCGGCTTCCGCGTAGTTGTGGCCATCAAAACGGTCTCCGCGCAAAGCAAAATACAGTTGGCCCGGTTGAAGCGCGCGGGTGTCCGTTTGAACCCCGGTGGAATTTAGAAATAGAGAATGCAGTTCGGGAGTGGTCATGGGACAAAGGTGCAAAAGGTTCACAAAAAAAGCCACCCGAGGGTGGCTTTTTTTCTAAAGGACTTGCTCCATTACATGCGGTAGCGACGGAACGTCTTGCGCTTCACTTCTTTAGCGCGCTTGGTGCGCTTGCTGGATTCGTTTTGGAAGCCAACGCGGTCCATAGCACAACGGAAACCGATGTCGTCCGTGGCTTGGTCTTGCTCCAAGTAGCGGCGTGTCCCTGGGCTCAACCAGTACGCGCGGTCTTTCCAAGAACCGCCCTTGTACACGCGGGTTTGGTTGCCGATCATGGTAGTAGCACCGTAAGCGTACATCGCTGGCTCACCTTCGGCCAACCCTTTCTCGTAGTAAATGGACGACTCCACGTCTCCGTCCAAGTAGTCGCGGTAATCAGACTGCTGGTAGTTGCGACGCTTCAAGTTCTGTTCTGCGGTAACGGCCTTAGAAGGCAATTGACCGGGCAAACGAACCACGTTGGAATCATTGTCGTACTGAGGCTCAGTTAGGACGGATAATTCGCCCAAACCTTGGTAATCGTTGTCAAACTGCTGGAACTCATTTCCACGGAATGGACGGTGATCCGACATGTCGCTGCCGCTCAACGGACGGTATACATCCAACACCCACTCAGACACGTTGCCGGCCATGTCGTACAAACCGTAGTCGTTGGGCGGGTAGAAGCGCACCTGCATGGTGATGTTGGCTTGGTCGTTCAAGAAACCGGCCGTTCCCATGTTGTCGCCACGTCCACGCTTGTAGTTGGCCAACAGATCGCCCCGTTCTTTTTTCTCGCCGTTGCGCACGTTCGAACCGTTCCAAGTGTATTTGTTGCGGTCAAGGGTACGGTTGTACACGCGGTTACCCACTTCTGCATAGGCGGCAAATTCCCACTCGGCCTCTGTTGGGAGGCGGTACTTCGGTAACAAAATCCCGTCTTCAATACGCACCGGACGACCCTCTTTGCCGTATCCGCTGTTGGGATTCAAATCTTTCAGACCTTTTTTGTTCTGTGCCGTGTATTCGTTTGGCTTGTACAAATAGGTTTCCGTGTTGAAGTTCTGGTCGTCTTTTTGGTCGTACATCGTACGCAGTACGCCCTTGTCGATCAAAATCTGTTCGTTGACGCGGTCCGTACGCCAAGCGCAATAACGCATGGATTGCAACCAGTTGACACCAACCACTGGATAGTAGTTGTAGGCCGGGTGGCGCAAGTAGTTTTCTACGTAGGTCTCGTTGTAGCCCAATTTATTGCGCCACACCAAGGTGTCCGGCAAGGCAGAAGTGTAAATTTCTGGGTAGTAATCGTAGTCGTATACACGACGCAACCAGTAGAGGTACTCGCGGTAGTCTGCGTTGGTTACCTCGTTCTCGTCCATGTAGAAGGAGGCTACCGTTACGCGGCTAGGCTGGTTGTTCCAATCTCTTTGAAAATCTTCTTCAACACGGCCCATCATCAACGTACCGCCTTCAATGAAGACCAAGCCGGGACCGGTTTTTTGACCCTTGTACTTTAGGTTGATTTGAAAACCGCCATTTTTCTTATCGTTCAGGTTCATGCCCGTGGAGCTGGACTTGGGACGTGAACAGGAGGCCAAACTCAGTACGGCGAGGGCAGCCAGTGCGGCAATGCGAATTGATTTCATCTCTTCAGCTTAAAATTTGGGGCACTTAATTTCGTTGTAGCGGGTCTTGCGGGTACGGCAAGCCAATCGGTACGAAAGAGTTACTTCGTGTGCTCCGCCCAAAGTATTTTTTAACGGGGAAATGGTGTAGTCGTAGGAGTATCCAAAACGCCAAGGCACGTCGTTAGGAGCTAAGCCTACCAAAACAACCAATGCATCAGGATTGTAACTCACAGCGCCCAAAGCCTGACGGTAAGCCAAACCTCCGCTTACCGGACCACGGTTGAAAGACACCCCTGCGGTGATTTGGTGCGCGCCCCCTTGACCTTGATAAACGATGTTGGGGATCAGTAGGTTGTCCAAGCTGTTGTACAGGCGTTTGCGGCCCATGCGCAAGGTGGCTCCCGCTTGTGCACTTACCTTCACCGGGAGGTTGCCGTTGCGGAAGAAGCCTTCGTCGGGCTGTGTCAAATGGTGTGCTGAGGCGCCAAAGTAAAAGTTCTCCGTAAAACCAACCATGCCAATGCTTAGATCCACGTTGGAGGTGTTGGTTTGGTTGGGCGCAATTTCGTTCGTGGGTTTAACAAAGCCGTAGAAGGGGTCGATTTGATCCGGGAACGTCAAATTTCCCCAATCCAGAGCACGTTGACGGAAAGTTCCTTGAAAACCAGTCAGTACGCTGAATTTGCGGTTGACCTTCAGGTGGTAGGAGTAAACCAGGGACGCTTCGGTCAAGCGCAGGGTGCGGTTTGCAGACTCGTCTTGCAACACGATGAGCCCAAGACCGCCGTTCAATTCGTCAACATACTGATCGATGGACGTGCTGTACGTTTGGTATACACCCATTCCGGGGTATTGATTGCGGTAATTAGCGTGTACGGTTGGACACTGCTGAACACCAGCAAATGCCGGGTTTAAGTATATGGGATTGGCGTAAAACTGCGAGAAATGAGGGTCCTGCGCCCATGCCTGAAAGGCACTAACTCCGGTGACAACCAATACGATGAGGCGCTTTAGGGCCATTCTGCACGCTTTTTTAGGAAGCACAATAATACGACATTTCCGCATTTCTCGTAAAAAAGGTGGAATTTTGGCGCACCATTTTTTCGATTTTCGCGTTACTCCGTTAGACTATGAAACGCATACTCCTTTATTTTCGTCTGCTCGCCGTTGTGGGAATTTTATCGGTGGGCACCTTGAGCGCACAGCACAATCCCTTGAAACAGGGCGATTGGGCGCGTGTTGCCTGGGTGACCGACGGTGTATACGCCTTGAAGGGCAGTGATTTAACCTCGCTTGGAATGGGGCCTGGGCCTTGGCCTTCGTCTCAGTTGGGGGTGTACCACAATCCAACGGGTTTGTTGCCGGAACGCAACAATGCCGCACGTCCGAACGGTTTGAAGTCCTTGCCCATTCGGGTGGACGATGGAGGAGACGGTCAGTTTGGACCCACAGATATTCTTTATTTCTACGGACAGTCGCCGCATGGGTGGAATTTTAACGCCGGCAGTGGTCGGTACGAACACGTGCAGCATATTTATTCGGACACGGCTTACGCTTTTGTAACCACCACGCAAGGAGGGACTCGTATGGGTACAGCAAATGCCGTTTCGGGTGCCGTGGATCGTGAGCGGAGTAGAGCCGTGGCGGTTGCCTTCCACGAGCGCGAACAGCGAAATTTAGTGGGTTCAGGGCGTCAATGGTTTGGTGAGTTGTTTGATTATTCGTTGGTGCACCCGGTTGCGCTTGATTTACCTCCTTTGGATGCGCAAAGCAAACTCCTTTTCCAAGTTCGCGCCGCCGTGCGAACTACCCAGTTTGGTCCTCGAATTGTCTTTCAAAGCAACGGCCAGGAGTTGGCGTCGGCTCAAGGGAACCCGATTTCTGCAGTAGCGGGGGCTGATGTAGCAGCTGCCGTTACTTTGGGAGGTATGCACCAACCGGGCGTTGCCGGGGTTCCCTCGTATACGGTTGCATTGGACCGGGCGGGCGTCAACGGTGCAGTTGCTCATTTGGACTGGGTTCGCGTGGAGGCAGATGTTCCATTGGTTCAGTACCAGAAGCCGGTTTGGGTTCGGTCTTCTTCCGATTCCGGAAAAGTGGTGCGCTATTCCGTAGAGCAGGCCGCAGCAGGTGCGGTGGTTTGGGAAGTTGGTCACCGCGGAGGGCGTTATGTGGAGCGACCGTTTGTGCGTGTGGGTTCCGTTTTGCAGTTTGTGGTTCGTGAGGATTCAACGCGGACGCACGTTGTTTTTTCGCCCGATCAGACTCAGGCTCCGTTGCTGCGCGGTCGGGTTGAGAATCAAAACATTCGCGCACTTCGTGGGGTGGATTACTTGGTGGTAACCCACCCAAATTTTCGGGAATCGGCGGATCGATTGGCCGCGTTCCACAGGGAGTACAGCCGCTACCGGACGGCTGTTGTGGAGGTTCAAGAGATTTACAACGAGTTCAGCAGCGGAGCGCAAGATTTGGTAGCGATTCGGGACTTTGTCAAGCATTTGCGCGATTCTGCGGCAACACCAGAGGACCGGCCTAAGTACGTCGTTTTGTTTGGAGATGCATCGTACGACTACAAGAATAGACTGTCGAGTAAGCAAAATTTCGTACCGATCTACCAGAGTCCGGCCAGTTTTTCACTGTACTCCTCTTACTGTTTGGATGACTTCATCGGTTATTTGGACGCCAACGAAGGGGCGAATTTTACTTCCCAAGGATTGGACGTGGGAATTGGGCGATTGCCGGTGACTACAGAGACAGAGGCGGAAGCCTTAGTGGATAAAATCATTGGCTACGCTACGGATACGACGGCTTACGGGCCCTGGCGCAAGCGGTTGTTGTTTGTGGCGGACGATGCCGATGCGAGCTGGGAGTCTACTTTCTCGGCTGCGCAAGAGGTTTTGGCGAATCGGGTGGAGGCAGACTTGCCCTTTTTTACGATCAATAAGATTTACACCGACGCTTTTTTGCAGCAGAGTTCGTCCGGCAGTCAATCCTATCCCGCAGCTCGGGAGCAGTTGCTGCGCGCCATTGAGCAAGGCAATTTGGTGACGAGTTATTTGGGACACGGCGGAGAGGTAGGCTGGTGTTCGGAGAATTTGCTCCAATTGGGGGACGTGAAGGAGTTCAAGAACGGTCACAAACTTCCGCTGGTGGTGACCATTACGTGTGAATTTTCTCGGTTGGACGATCCGATGCGCACGAGCGCGGGGGAGGAGTTGTTGCTGAATCCCAAGGGAGGGGCCATTGCCTTATTGTCTACTACGCGGGTGGTAGGCGCCTTTGAGGGAGCGGTGATGAACGACTCCATTTTTGCTGAGTTGTTCAAGCGCGAAGACAATCGCTACCGCACGCTGGGGCAAATCGTTCGCGGCGCCAAAAATGGGGTGCGCAGCGGCGATAAAATGCGCTTCACGCTGCTGGGAGACCCCGGATTGCGGTTGAATGTACCGCGGTTTGGGGCCGTTTGGGATTCGGTGAACGGTGAGGCATTGGCTGCGGGGGTGTCGCCGTCGGACACACTGAAGGCCCTCTCCGACGTGGAAGCTACTGGATATGTGGTGGACGACCTGGGACAATTTTTGCCCAACTACCGCGGGGTGGCCTATGTGGAGTTGCTGGACAAAAAGGTACAGCGTTCCACCTTGATCAACGACGACCAGGGCGTTGCGGTACCTTTTTTACTTCAAGAGAATGCCGTGTACCGCGGACGCGTTCGTGTGGAGGACGGTCGGTTCAAAATCAAATTTAAAGTACCGTTGGACATCGCATTGAACGTGGGGCCGGGCAAGTTGACCGCCTACGTGTTCAACGATACGTCCGACGGCATTGGTTCCCGCACGGACGTACGGATTGGCGGTTTGCGAGCGAATGCCCCGGTAGATACTTCCGGCCCGACGGTTTCTGCCTACCTCAACGACACGTTGTTTCAGCCGGGAGGCTACACGGGTACAGACCCGGTGGGTTTGGCGCGCTTGTACGATCCCAGCGGCATCAATGCGGTAGGCAACGGCATTGGGCACGACGTTTTGGGCGCCCTGGACGGGGCATGGAATGAGGCGGTTGTGCTGAACGGGTCCTACGAGTCCGACTTGGACCGCTTCGACCGCGGCACCGTTCGCTTGCCGTTTTTTGATTTGCCGGAAGGTCCGCATACGTTTTCGGTTCGGGCCTGGGATGCGTACAACAACCCGGCGGTGGGTTCGGTAGATTTTGTGGTGGTGCGGGGCCAGTTGTTGCAGCTGGACGAGTTATTCTTGTATCCGAATCCGTTGGCTTCGGGGCCTTTGACGGTGGCTTTTTCGCACAACCAAGACGGTCAGCCGCTGGAAGTTGGCGCCAGTTTGCATGCTGCGGACGGACGCGTGGTGCGAACCTACGACTGGGTGGGAACGCCCAGTGGAAACCGGACCGAACTCGTGGACTGGGACCTAAATGCCGATTCCGGAGGACCCTTGGTTCCCGGTTGGTATTGGGTTCGTTTGCGGGTGAAGAATACGCAAACCGGCCAGCGCGACGTTGTAGGGGAGCGGTTGGTTCTGATTTCGAACTAAACTCTCCCGCAAAACCACTCTAAAGCATCCCATTTGCCCCAATGAATCCTGTATCTTTGTCCCCTATGAAAAACGCTTTGCGCAGCGCTTTCGCGCTCGTCATCTTGTGTGCAGCGACCCCTGCGGTTCGCGCGCAAAATCCGTACGCTTCCAAGTTAAACGTAGTGACGTCGGCCATGCCGATGTTGAACATTGGCCCGGATGCACGGATGGGCGGAATGGCCAACGCCGGGGTAGCGGCCTCCGTAGACGCCAACGCTTTGTACTGGAATCCCGCCAAATTGGCCTGGGTTGGACAGGGCAACGCCATGGGCGGTTTGGCCTACACCCCTTGGTTGCGGGCGTTGGTTCCGGACGTTGAATTGATGTTTGCCAACGCCGTTTTTGGGGTGGGCAAGCGCGGCGGCCTGGGCGTGGGTCTCCGGTATTTTTCCTTAGGGGACATCACCTTTCGCGACGAGAACGGCAACGAGCAAGGCACTTTTAGACCCTACGAAGTAGCGGTTGATGTGGCCTATGCCTTGCAATTGAATAAAAATTGGTCTGCGGGAATTTCGCTGCGCGGCGCATTGTCCGACTTGACCCAGGGCCAGGTTGTAGGTGGCTTGCAAACGAAAGCTGCCACTACGGTAGCCTCCGACGTGAGTTTTTTCTACCAAGGCAACACGTTCAACATGGAGGATGGTCAAAAAGGTCAGTGGACGGGCGGTGTTACGTTGAGCAATTTGGGCGCTAAGGTGAAGTACACCGAAAGCGGTTCGTCGGATTTTATCCCAACCAATTTGCGCGCTGGAGCCGGGTTTAATTGGACGTTGGACAAGTACAACCGCTTCACTTTGTTGACGGACGTGACTAAGTTGTTGGTGCCTACGCGCCCGGTTCGGGACCTGCAAGACATCGATGAGGACGGTGATCGTTCCGAGATCATTGCCGGAAAGGACGACCAAGTCAGTGTGATGCAAGGAATGATTCAATCGTTTGATCCGTCGGCCAAACCAGACGGGACCGCGGAATTGCTGCGCGAGTTCATGTTCAACGTGGGCGGCGAATACTGGTACGACGAAAAGTTTGCCGTTCGCGGTGGGTACCAGCACGAAGACGCCACCAAGGGCAACCGCCGCTACTTCACCATGGGCTTTGGCATCAAGTACTCGTTGATCCAACTGGATTTTGCTTACTTGTTCCCTGCAGACCAAACGGTTCGCTCTCCATTGCAGAATACGCTTCGGTTTAGCGCACTTTTGGATCTGAACCAACTCTTGAAGTGATTTCGGCGTATTTTTGCACGCCTTTAAAAAAGTCCCCATGGCCAAGAAAAAACTGACCAAAGAGGTTTACCTCAAGTGGTACGAAGACATGCTGTTCTGGCGCAAGTTCGAAGACATGACTTCCGCCTTGTACATCCAGCAAAAAATTCGCGGATTTCTGCACCTGTACAACGGTCAGGAGGCTCTTTTGGCTGGCGCTTTGCTGGCCATGGAGCCGGGAGACAAAATGATCACGGCCTACCGAAACCACGTACAGCCCATTGGTTTGGGCGTAGATCCGCGCAAAATCATGGCGGAGTTGATGGGTAAGGTAACCGGAACTTCCCGCGGTAAAGGTGGATCCATGCACATGTTCAGCAAGGAGCATCATTTTTACGGCGGTCACGGCATTGTAGGCGGCCAGATTCCTTTGGGCGCTGGATTGGCTTTTGCAGACAAGTATGAGGGACGGAACAATGTGACGCTGACCTACATGGGCGACGGAGCCGTGCGTCAGGGCTCGTTGCACGAGACGTTCAACCTGGCCATGCTTTGGAACTTGCCGGTGGTATTCATTGTGGAGAACAACGGTTATGCCATGGGTACTTCGCTGAAGCGCACGGCCAACCACGAAGAAATTTGGAAGTTGGGCTTGGGCTACGAAATGCCGTGCATGCCCGTGGACGGAATGGATCCGGCCAAGGTGTACGACGCCATGCACGAAGCCATGGAACGCGCCCGTTCCGGCGGTGGTCCAACGTTTTTGGAAATCCGCACCTACCGGTACAAGGGCCATTCCATGTCCGATGCGCAACACTACCGCACCAAGGATGAGGTGGCGGAATTCCAGAAGCAAGATCCTATTTTGATTGCGCGCTCGGTATTGGAATCCAAGAAGTGGGCTAAGGAGTCTGATTTTGAGGAAATCGATGCCCGCGTCAAGGCTTTAGTTCAGGAATGCGTTGCGTTTGGTGAAAACTCACCGTTCCCAGAAGCCCACGAACTGTGGCAAGACATTTACGTTCAAGAGAATTATCCCTTCATTAAAGAATAAGTTTCCCCATGGCCCTAGTAATCAATATGCCCCGCTTGAGCGACACCATGACCGAAGGTGTGGTTGCCAAATGGCACGTGAAAGTGGGCGATACCGTGAAAGAAGGCATGTTGCTTGCTGAGATTGAGACGGACAAGGCAACCATGGATTTTGAGGCTTTTCCAGGCCAAGAAGGCGTTTTGCTGCACATCGGAATTGCTGATGGTCAGATGGCTCCGGTGGATTCGTTGCTGTGTGTCCTGGGTGCCGCCGGTGAAGATATTTCCGCATTGCTCCAGGGCGGTGCTCCTGCAGCGCCAGCTGCTGCCCCCGTTGAAGCACCTGCTGCCGCGGTTGCGCCTGCAGCAGTGCCCGTTTCCGTACCCGCTCCAGCAGCGGTTGCCTTGGCTCCGGCTCCGGTGGTGAGCTCCGGTCGCGTGGTAGCCTCTCCCTTGGCCAAGCGTTTGGCGGAAGAGAAAGGTATTGACCTGCGCACGGTAGCCGGTTCTGGCGACGGTGGACGGATTGTCAAGCGTGACGTGGATTCTTTTGTCCCCGGAACTTCTGCAGCTGCAGTGGCGGCTCCTGTTTTTGCCGGTACCGAAGGCTACGTGGACACGCCCAACACGCAAATGCGCAAGACCATTGCGCGTCGTTTGAGCGAGAGCAAATTCACTGCGCCGCATTTCTATTTGAAGATTACCGTGGACATGAGTGCCGCAATGGCTGCCCGTGCGCAGTTGAATGCGGTTGCCGATGCCAAGGTGTCGTTCAACGACTTGGTGGTGAAGGCCTCCGCGTTGGCATTGAAGAAGCACCCGGCCATCAACAGTGCGTGGATGGGTGATTTTATCCGTACGTACCACCACGTACACGTGGGAGTGGCCGTTGCTGTTGAGGACGGTTTGTTGGTTCCGGTAGTGCGCCACGCAGATGCCAAGTCGCTCCAAGCGATTGGTGCCGAGGTGAAAAGCTTTGCACAAAAAGCCAAAGACAAAAAGCTACAGCCCTCTGATTGGGAAGGTAACACGTTTACCATAAGCAACTTGGGTATGTTTGGCATCGACGAGTTTACCGCGATCGTCAACCCACCCGACGCGTGCATTCTGGCCGTCGGTGGCATTCAGGAAGTGCCCGTGGTGAAGAACGGCCAGGTAGTTCCCGGCCACACCATGAAGCTCACCCTGAGCTGCGATCACCGTGCGGTGGACGGAGCCACGGGCGCCGCGTTTTTGCAAACTTTGAAGCAGTATCTGGAGGCACCGGTAACCATGCTCCTCTGATGGCGGGCTTGAAGCGCTTGGCGGATTTGCGTCCGGGCGAAGGCGGCGTCATCCAGGATTTATGCTTGGACGATGTTCCGCCCAAGTTGCTGGAAATGGGTTGTTTACCCGGCATGCGCGTGACCATTAATTACACGGCTCCTTTGGGCGATCCAATGTGCTTGGATGTGGACGGCTGGCAACTGGCCGTTCGCAGGGACTTGGCCGAACGAATCTGGGTGCAAACCGATCAAGACTGAGCCATGTCGGATGCAAAACGTGCCCTGCGCATTGCCTTAGTGGGCAATCCAAATACCGGCAAGAGTTCGGTGTTCAACCGCTTGACCGGTTTGAGCCAGAAAGTCAGTAATTATCCGGGCATTACCGTGGACAAGTTGTCCGGTTTGTCCAAATTGAGTGACACGGCACTGGCGGAAGTTATTGATTTGCCCGGCACGTACAGCTTGCACCCCAACGGGGAGGACGAGCGGGTGGTCTACCAAGCGTTGGTGAACCCGTCTGAGTCCGACCGGGCTGACGTGGTGATTGGCATTGCGGACGGCACCAACCTGAAACGGCATTTGTTTTTGTTCACCCAAGTTTTGGACTTGGGTTTGCCCGCCGTTTTGGTGGTGACCATGCACGACGAAATGCGTTTGCGCGGACAGTCTGTTGACTTTGAGGCCTTGGGCGCCGCCTTGGGCGGGGTAGAGGTAGTACCCGTGAACGGGCGAACGGGGTTGGGGCTGGACCGGGTGAAAGAGGCCGTGCTTCGCGCGAAGGCGGTTCCGGTATCGGATCGATTTTTTCAGCCGCGCAAAAAGGGCGCCGCGTGGTTGGACGAGGCCATGGCCTTGAGCGGCAGCAGGACGGAGTACGAGGCCTGGTTGTGGGCCACGGAACCCCCTGAGTTTGGCGCGTCCGCTTGGGTGCAGCAGCGCGGCGCATCACCGGATCGTCTTCGCGTGGACGAAACCGTTCAACGCTACAGCGCTTTGCATCGATTGCTAAAGCCGTTGCTGCACTTGGATCCGGGCAAAGATTTGACGCGTTCGGCGCGCATTGATCGGGTATTGACCCATCCATTGTGGGGCGGCTTGACGCTCATTGCGGTGCTCTTTTTGCTGTTTCAGGCGGTGTTCTTTTGGGCCGAAGGTCCCATGAACGCCATCGACGCTTATTTTTCCCATTTGGGCGCTTGGGCGGAGTCTGTTTTGCCGGCGGGGGCCTTCACGGAGCTTTTGGCCAACGGCATTGTGCCCGGTGTTTCTGGGGTTTTGATGTTTTTGCCGCAGATTGCGCTGCTTTTCTTTTTCATTGCCTTGTTGGAGGAAAGTGGGTACATGGCGCGCGTGGTGTTCATGCTGGATCGCGTGCTGCGGCCCTTTGGTTTGAGCGGCAAGAGCGTGGTTCCCATGGTGAGCGCCAATGCCTGTGCCATTCCGGCCATCATGGCGGCGCGCAACATTGAGAATCCGCGGGAGCGCCTGTTGACGGTTTTGGTGACGCCGTTCATGACCTGTTCGGCCCGACTCCCGGTGTACACCGTTTTGATTGCGCTGGTGATTCCCAAAGTGGCGTTTGGGCCGTTCGACGCGCGTGCTTTGGTGCTCTTTGCCTTGTATGCCTTGGGATTTGTAGTGGCCCTGGGGGCGTCGTCCTTGGTGAAACGGTTTGTGCCGGTGGGCACCAGTGCACCGTTCTTGCTGGAGTTGCCCCGGTACCGACTGCCGTTGGTGCGGAACCTGTGGAACACGGTTTTTCAAAAGTCCCGGAGTTTTGTGGCGGAGGCCGGTAAAATCATTCTGGCCATCAGTATTTTGCTGTGGTTTTTGGCCAACTACGGGCCGCTTTCTTCCGCGGAAATGGACCAGTTGGATCCGGCGCAGCGGTTGGAACAGAGCTACATTGGCCGCATTGGGCACGCGGTGGAGCCCGCCATCCGCCCGCTGGGCTACGATTGGAAGGTGGGCATTGCTTTGTTGTCCTCCTTTGCCGCGCGCGAAGTGTTTGTGGGCACCATGGCCACCATTTACGCCGTCGGCACGGACGATTTGGGCACCGTACGGGAACACATGGCGCAGGAAATCAATCCAGACACCGGCGAGCCGTTCTTCAATTTGGCGGTGGGCGTATCCTTGATGCTGTTTTACGCGTTTGCCATGCAGTGCTTGAGCACCTTTGCCGTGGTGAAAAAAGAAACCGGAGGATGGAAATGGCCGTTGATTCAAATGGCCGGCATGACCGCCTTCGCTTACTTGGTGTCCTTTGTGGCTTATCAAATATTGGCGTAAATTGAGGTGATGCAGGACGTACTTGCTTTTTCCAGTTTGGGTTGGGCCCTCTACACCTTGGTGCGCGTGCTGTTTGCGCCCAGCAAGGCGAGTGCGGGTTGCGATGCGTGCGGAACCGCTCCAAAGACAAAACATGGGTGATTTTATTGTAACCGGTGCCCGACGCGGCATTGGTCGGGAAGTGGCGCTGGCCTTGGCGGCTGCCGGACACACCGTTTGGGCGTTGAGCCGAACCGCATTGGATCCCGCGGACTGGAAGGTTCCCCAAATTAACTTGCGGGCGGTGGATCCAGTTCGGCCGGACGATTGGCGTGTGTTTGCGGAAGAGTTACGCGCCCAGGGTCGGACGGTTTCCGGTTTGATCAACAGCGCAGGCTACCTGGTGCGCAAGTCTTTGGAAGAATTGTCGCTTGAGGATTTTGCCGACTCCTTTGCGGCCAATGCTACTGCGCCCGCGTTGGCGGTGCAAGCGCTGATGCCCTTGTTTGAGGCGTCGGTCCACGTGGTGACGTTGTCCAGCATGGGCGGTTTTCAAGGGTCGGTGAAATTTCCGGGCATGGCGGCGTACAGCTCCAGCAAAGCGGCGGCCGTGTGCCTGACGGAGGTGCTCCAGACCGAATTCAACGACCGCGGTTGGTCCTTCAACGTGCTGTGCTTGGGCGCGGTGCAAACGGAGATGTTGGCGGAGGCTTTTCCCGGCTTTGAAGCGCCGGTTTCTGCGGGCGAAATGGGTGCTTACGTGGCGGATTTTGCGCAGAACGGACATCGGTATTTCCGCGGCAAGGTGCTGCCGGTTTCGTCTACAACCCCCTAAATCGGTGGACGCCGGAAGCATCATACGTTTGGGTGCCGTCTGCTGGGTCCTCGCGATCAGCACGGCTGCGCAGGCGCTGGGGATGCCCGCCGGAGGGCGGTTCGTCCTTGGTGCGGTGGCGGATTCGGTGCCCGCAACTTCCGCAATGACCGCAACTGCCGTTGCGCCGGATTCCGTGCGGAAGGTCGTTCCAATGCCTTCGTTTACGGGCCGATGGGAGCAGGTGAACATTAAGTACACGATACTCCAATCCTTGGAAGGTTCCTTGGACCAAAAGTTGCCCCAACTCACGATGCCGTATTTAGGTGCGCCGAGTTTGGATTTTTGGAGCCTAGTGTCGCCTCCCCGCGGCGGATTCATTTCCCGTGCTCATCCCTTCAATCCTTCCGGTTGGGCGTTGCCGGCAGATGGCTTGCCGCTGGAGCTTCGGGGGTATTTGCGCGTGCCGGTGCCCACCGTTTTGCTGGAGGGCACCAACGGAACGGCTTCCGGGCAGCAGTTTGGACTGCGCGCGGGGCTTCCGCTTTCGTGGCGTACGGATCTTGCGGGCCATTTTGTGCGCACCAACGCCAAAGGTCCGTACGAACGTCAGTCCGTATTGTCCGACGACTTTTTGGTTCGCTGGGTTCGGCGCGATTCGGTGGGACCCGGGAGCTGGTTGGCAGCTGCGCAACGGTTGTCTTGGAAGGGATTTGAGAACGGTGGGGTGGTGGACCCCTTGGAAGTAGTGGGTGTTGGGTACGGATTCCGGAACCGCGCCTTGGTGGACACGCGCTGGGGCTTGGCCTCGTCGCACCGCGTCAGCACCCAGGCCTTGGTGCAGCGCAGGTGGAAGAACGGAAGTCTGGGGTACCGGTGGGAGCAGAACCGTCGGGCCTTCAAGCCGGACGCGCTGGGGTTGGACACCGCTTGGGGCGGGCAGCACCGATTGGAGTACGTGGGTTGGGAACGGCTGTCGGTGGCGATTCAGTCCACGCAGTTTCGTCCGGACTCCGCCGCGTTGAGCACCAACCGTTGGCAGCGTTGGACGCCTTCCGTGGGGTGGCAATCCTTGCGCGCGGAACCGTGGTTGGTCTCCGGGCGTTTGGCGTGGGATTCCCGTTGGGGGTGGATGCCCCAAGCGGAGGTCGTCTTCAATCAAAAAGTTCGCCCGGATCGATCGGCATTGAGAACGGGTGAGACGGTGGAATTATCTGCGGCTACCGTTCAGGTTTCGTCGTTTCGCCTGCGCGCGCAGCGCATGGAGGTGCCCTGGTTGTGGCAATCGGACTGGACAGGGGCCGCTCCGTGGCAGGCCGAAGCCCAATGGTTGCCGCTGGCCCCTTGGGTTCGCAGGGATCGGGTAGCGGCGTGGACCATCACCGCGCGCGGCTGGCACGGATTGCGCGTCCCCACGTCGTCCGGCTACTTGGGGGTACGGTCGTTTGCGGAACCGACCTCCGCCTGGACGGTGCATTCCACCGTTGATTTAGCTACTGGTTTGGGAACGGGCGGCGCTTCCTCCCGTTGGCGTTCGTCGTTGCGGATTACCGGAGCTTTGAGTTCCGACGCCTACGCGATGCCCGTGCCTCTGTTCGCCTATGTGGGGACGGTGGCGCGGAAGTGGAACCTGGAGGACCGCGGGGTGCGCATTGAAGCCGAGCTGGGTGCGGTGGGGAATTCCCCGTACTACGCCCCGGCCTACGACCCGCGATGGGGTGCGGAGGTGACCCAAGTGGGCTGGTTGCCCGCGGAGCGGCAGCGCATTCGGCAGTGGGTTTTGCCGTTTCTGCAGCTGCAGGTGCGGTGGAAAACGGCGTCGGCCTTTGTGGTTTTGAATCAATTCAACCAGGGCTGGGGACCGTGGGCGGCTTTTGCCGGCCCGTACGTACCCGTGGCCAACGCACACCTGCGCCTGGGCGCTCGGTGGTTTTTGTTCAATTGAGGACAGGGGCGCGGTGCGCCCGCAGGTGCCGCACCGCGGTGGCGGGAGAACCTCAGGTTTTTTGCTTCTTTTTTTCGGCCGCCGGGAACAGGATGTTGTTCAGGATGAGTCGGTACCCCGGGCTGTTGGGGTAGGCGGCGAGTTCCGTGGGCGGGTCGCCCACTTGGTGGCGGTAGTCCTCCGGGTCGTGGCCGCCGTAGAAGGTCCAAAGGCCCTTTCCAAAGCCGCCGTGGATGTAGCGGGCTTCGCCCGCGGCCGGGAAGGCCCCCAAAATACGCACGTTGGGTTTGATGGTGCTCATGCGGAAGGCCGTGGTTTGGCCCATGAAACCGGCAATGGTTTTTTCGTGGTTTTGGCAGAGCATCGTGGCCACCGGATCCCACTTCGCGGAGAAGTCGAACAAGGCAAAGAAGTCCAGTTCTTCCGGAACCCGACGGGTGTCCGTCACGTCGATGCTGGATAGTTCGTACTGCTCCGGCACGGTGACCAAATTGAAGTTCTCAAAGGCCAGGGTGTTCAAGAAATCCAGCTTTCGTGGGGCGTCCGGATCGGCGGGATCGCCGTCGAAGACGGCGGCGCAAACGTCCGTTTGGTGGGCGGCCCGGGCCACGTCGTAGCTGTCCGTGGCAGAGCACATCGCGAACAGAAAGCCTCCGTTGGCCACGTAGCCTTGGATGCGCTCCGTAACGGCCCGCTTCAGTTCGGAGACCTTGGAGAAGCCCAGCGAGGCGGCCTCTTCTTCCGCGCGCTTTTTGTCTTCCATGTACCAGGTGGCGTGGCGGTAGGCCCCGTAAAATTTGCCGTATTGACCGGTGAAGTCCTCGTGGTGGAGGTGGAGCCACTCGTACTGTGCCAAGTCGCCGCGCAGGATCTCGCGGTCGTAGATGCGGTCGTAGGGAATTTCTGCGTAGGTCAGCACCAGGGTGACGGCGTCGTCCCAGGGCTGCTTGCCGTCCGGCGAATAAACGGCGATTTTGGGGGCTTTTTCCAGTACGACGAGCTCCGTGTTGGAGGAAGGGGAGGCGAGTTCCGTGCGCAGGGCCGCGGCCTCACCGTCCGCGATGGGTTCTCCGGAGACGCCGCGCACCAAGCATTCCCGACGAATCCAGGGGTCGTCCGGAAAGAGGAAGCTGCCGCCGCGGTAGTTCAGCAGCCATTCGCCTTTGGTGCCGCGCTCCAGGGCGCTGAAGGCAATTCCGTAGGCCTTGAGGTGGTTGGCCTGCCCCTCGGCGTCCATGGGAATCAACCAGTAGCCGGCCCGCAACGCTGGGGCCAACAAAACCACTACCCAAAAAAGCAAATGTTTAAAACGGTGCCGCATCGTCGGACATCGGTTCAATGGGCCCGAAGGAAGTCGGTTGGTTCATGCTGGACTCGTACACCGCAGACGGGGCGTTGGGGATGCTATCCAGGTCCGAAAACTTAGCCATGGCGCCCTCAAAGCGCAATCGAACGTTCTCCAGCGATCCGTTCCGGTGCTTGGCAATGATGAACTCCGCCTGGCCTTCGCACGGGGTTTGGTCGTCGTCCCACTCGTGGATTTGGTAGTACTCCGGGCGGTAAATGAAGGACACAATGTCCGCGTCTTGCTCAATGGCGCCAGATTCCCGAAGGTCGGAAAGCAGGGGACGCTTGCTGCCGCCGCGCGTTTCCACGGCCCGACTGAGCTGCGAAAGGGCGATGACCGGAACCTGCAATTCTTTGGCGATGCTCTTCAGCGACCGCGAGATGGTGGAGATTTCTTGTTCGCGGTTGCCGCTGCCTTTGCCCACGGCGGCCGTCATCAACTGGAGGTAGTCGATCACAATGATGCCCACCTTGTGCGTGGACACCAGACGTCGGCACTTGGCGCGGAGGTCAAAAATGGACAACCCAGGGGTGTCGTCAATGAACAGGGGCGCGTTTTCCAGGGCGTGTACCTTGGTGGTCAGTTGCTTCCACTCGGTGGGGGACAAATTACCTTTCCGCAGGGTTTCGGAATTGATGCCTGTTTCCGACGCGATCAAACGCATGATCAACTGCACCGAAGACATCTCCAAACTGAAAATGGCCACCGGAATGTTGTGGTCTATGGCCATGTTGCGCGCCATGCTCAACACCATGGCCGTTTTTCCCATACCCGGACGGGCGGCAATGATGATCAAATCAGACCGCTGCCAACCGCTGGTGACCCGGTCCACACCGGTAAAGCCCGACGGTACCCCGGACAGGCCTTCCTTTTTGGAGATTTCCTGGATGCGGTCCAAGGCCTGCTTCACCAAATCCAAAGAGGACTCGTAGTTGCGCTTCAGGTTGCCTTGGGCAACGTTGAACAGGTTTTGCTCCGATTTGTCCAGCAATTCCAGCACGTCGGTTCCTTCGTCAAAGGCGTCCTCAATGATTTCCGACGAGATGCGGATCAGCTCCCGTTGGATGTGTTTTTGCACCACAATCCGCGCGTGGTATTCCACGTGGGCCGACGAGCTGACGCGCTGCGAAAGGTGAATCAATTTGTACTCACCCCCAACCGCCTCCAGCAAGCCCTGCTGGCGCAAATCCTGGGAAACCGTCAGCAGGTCAACGGCCTGACCGCCCGCGAACAAACGCGAAATCGACGCAAAAACGTGTTGGTGTGCTTCGCTGTAAAATGCTTCGGGCTGGAGCAAATCAATCGATCGGCCCAGGGCTTCCCGGTCGATGAGCATGGCCCCCAACACCGCTTCTTCCAAATCCAGGGCCTGGGGCGGAATGCGTCCACCGTCCAGTTGGACGACTTTGGATTTGCGGGGTTTGCCGTTGTTTTGCGGCTGAGGGGCTCGTTCCATGAATTCGGGGCAGCAGTTTTAAGCGTTGGTAGTGTTCCGTTGCAGTTATTCGTTCACCACGCCCATGGCGCAGAATTTCTCAATGCGTTCGTCCACCAATTGGTCCAAATCGCGGTCCTTTAAAGCGCGGTATTCGCGGTCGATGGTTTCCGCCAGGGAGGCAAACATGCCTTCGGGATCGCGGTGTGCTCCGCCCAAGGGTTCGGGAACAATGCCGTCGATCAGGCCGTTGGCCAACATGTCTTTGGCGGTCAATTTCAGAGCTTCTGCGGCCTGCTCCTTGAAGTTCCAGGAACGCCACAAAATGGACGAGCAAGACTCCGGCGAAATAACCGAGTACCACGTGTTTTCCAGCATGAGGACGCGGTCGCCCACGCCAATGCCCAAGGCTCCACCGGAAGCACCTTCGCCAATGATGATGCAGATCACCGGGGTACGCAGCTTGGCCATTTCAAAGATGTTGCGGGCAATGGCTTCTCCTTGGCCGCGCTCTTCGGCCTCCAAGCCGGGGAAGGCGCCCGGGGTGTCGATCAAGCAAACCACCGGACGCTGGAACTTTTCCGCCATTTTCATCAGGCGCAGCGCCTTGCGGTACCCTTCCGGGTTGGCCATGCCAAAGTTGCGCAGCTGGCGCATTTTGGTGTTGATGCCCTTTTGTTGGCCCAGGAACAGGTAGCTTTCGCCGTTGATCCAGCCCCAGCCGCCCACCATGGCCTTATCGTCCTTGACGTGACGATCTCCGTGCAGCTCCGAAAAGGTGCCTTGGGTCATGGCGTTCAAGTACGCCAAGGTGTACGGACGGTTGGGGTGGCGCGAAAGTTGAACGCGCTGCCAAGCGGTAAGGTGCTCGCTTTGGGACTTCAACAGCTCCGTGCGCGATTGCTCCAAAGCATCAATGGCCGCGGTGAGGTCCACGTCGGACTCTTGGGCCATGGCGCGTGTGCGCTCCAATTGTTCGTCCATCTCGCGGATGGGGGCTTCAAAATCAAGGTATTCCATGGGGATTCGTCGAACTTTAAAAGTACTACAATCGGTTCAATTTTCGGAAAGCGTTTGCGGTCTTTTTCGCCACGTGTGCCAAAGGACCAAGCCAAACAACCAAAGTGCGCCGGCGTAGAAGCCGCCGGAGAGTTGCTCTTGCTCACCAAAGACCAGTACGGCCAAGGCAATCCCGTACACCGGCTCCAAATTGATGGTCAGCATGACGGTGAACGGACTCAAGAACTGCATGACCTTCACGGATTGAATGAAGGCGTAGGCGGTGCATACGGTGGCCAACAATATGAGCCACAGCCAATCCCAACCGTGCGGTGCGGTGAGGCTTGCCCAAAGGTCACCGCGCAGTGCAACGGCCAAGGTGAGGGCCGCCAAAGCATGGGCCATTTCGTGCAGGGTGATGGTCACGGGTTTGAGGCGCTGCACCAATTTCCCGTTCAATACCGAAAAGGTGGCAGACAACAGGGCGGAAAGCAGGGCCACGCCAATTCCCCAAGCAAATTCAACTTCCGCAGAAAACAGGATGCCCACGCCCACCACTACACCGGCGCCCAACAACCCCTCCGTGGGGGAAAAGCGTCGGCGAAAAACCAGAGGTTCCAGGATGGCGGCAAAAAACGCTCCCGTGCTCAGGCACGCCAGGGCCACGGAGATGTTGGCAATTTTGATGGCGTGAAAAAAGGTGACCCAGTGGGCCGCAATGACCCAACCGCCCAGGGCCAGCCAACCCCGGTCTGCCCAGCGCGCCACCCCTTTCAACTGACCGGTTGCCGCTCCGTAGACCACCAATACGCCCAACGCCAAACCCACCCGAATCCAGACCAACGTGAGTGCGTCCACGGAAATCAGCCCCCCCAGCAAGCCGGTAAATCCCCAAATGAAGACAATGAGGTGCATCAAGGCCAAGGGTCCTAAGGTGTTTAACTTCTTGCCAATCATCTACTTGGGTGCTTTTTGCGTCATCCAAACGGCGATGCCGGCAAACAACAGATTGGGGGTCCAAATGGCCAGGGACGGGGGGAACGCCAGGGAGGTGACGAGCATGCCGGTGAGTTGCACCACGAAGAGGTAGGTTACGGCGAGCGCCAAGCCCAGCGCAATGTTGTTGCCCAGTCCGCCGCGTTTTTTGGGGCTGGCCAGGGCCACGGCCAAATACGTCAGCAAGAAAACGCTGAAGGGGTAGGCGGACCTACGGTGAAATTCCAACGACAATCGTTTGACGGTGGGGGAGCCGCTGACTTTTTCTGCTTGCAGAAATTTCCACAAGTCCCACGAATTCAGGGTCGACATTTCCGACGCCGTGGGCAGCACGCGGTCCGGTCCGAACGGGAGGACGGTGTCCAGGGAACGTCCGGTGGTGAGGATTTCGCCGCTGGGTTGCAGGGTGCGCAAGGACCAAAGGTCCAGAAACCAGCGCTGTTTGACGGTGTCGTACCGCGCAAAATCCGCACTCAGTTTGCGCTGCAGTCGACCGTTCTCAATGCTTTCCAGGGTGAGGTGGTAACCGGATAAGCGGTCCGGGCTCCAGGTTTCGAAGTACAGAAACGTGCCGGGCGATACTTGCCGGTGGATGTTGATGGGGCGTTCCTCCCGAACCGGGGCGTCCAAAACGTAGCGGTCTTCAAAAGCGATCCGTTTGGCATTGGAGGCGGGAATCCACCAATGCTGGAGCAGCAAAAGCAGCAAGCAGACCGACCCCGCGGCCAGGGTGTAGGGGCGCAGTAAGCGTTGGTAGCTCATGCCGCCCACCAGCATGGCCACCAGTTCCGTTTGGGCCGACAGCCGCGAGGTGAAGAAGACGGTGGACAGAAAGACGATGAGCGCGCTAAACAGAGTGCCGTAGTAGGCCACAAAATGCACGTAGTACTGGGATACGACTTCGCTGGCCGGCACTTGGCCCGTGATGAAGTCGTCCAGCTTTTGGGAGACATCAAACACCACGGCAATGGACATGATGAGCGCCAGGAACAAGACGTACGTTCCCCAGTACTTGCCAATGAGGTAGCGGTCCAGACGGGTCATGCGGGTGCGGTTCGCTCGCGGAGACGCGTTACAGGCGTTGCTGCAATTTGGGAACTACTTGGTTTTTCCAAGCAGCAAAAGTGCCTTCGGTGATTTTTTGACGGGCCGTTTCCACCAATTCCAGGTAGAACCGCAGGTTGTGGAGGGTGGCAATTTGCTTGCCCAGGGATTCGTCGGCGTGAATCAAGTGGCGCAGGTAGGCGCGGGTAAAGGATTGGTCCACAAAACTGGTGCCGGCGGGGTCCAGGGGGGTGAAGTCGTGGGCCCACTTCGCGTTGCGCAGGTTCAGCGTTCCTTCCCAGGTGAATATTTGGCCGTTCCGCGCGTTGCGGGTGGGCATGACGCAGTCAAACAAATCCACGCCCAAGGCAATGTTTTCCAGGATGTTGGCGGGAGTTCCCACGCCCATGAGGTAGCGCGGTCGGTCCGCGGGGAGGCGGTCGCACACCAATTCGCACATGGCGTACATTTCGTCGTGCGGTTCCCCCACGCTCAGGCCGCCAATGGCGTTTCCCCAGGCGCCTTTTTCCGCCACCACATCCGCAGATTCTTTGCGCAAATCGGGATAAACGCTTCCTTGAACAATGGGAAACAACGCTTGATCGTACCCGTACAGCGGCTGGGTTTCCTTCCAGCGCGCCAAGCAGCGGTCCAGCCACCGGTGCGTGCGGTGCATGGCGTCGCGCGCGTAGGATTCCGGGCACGGGTAGGGGGTGCACTCGTCAAAGGCCATGACGATGTCCGCGCCAATGTTCCGCTGGATGTCCACCACGGACTCCGGAGAGAACAAATGTTTGCTGCCGTCTATGTGGGATTGAAAAGTGACGCCTTCTTCCCGGATTTTCCGACGGTCCTCCAGTGAGTACACCTGAAAACCTCCGCTGTCCGTGAGCATGGGACCGTCCCAACCCATGAATTTATGCAGGCCGCCGGCTTCATTCAAAACGTCCGTTCCCGGCCGCAGGTACAGGTGGTAGGTGTTCCCCAGCACAATGCCGGCGTGCGTGTCCTCTTTTAAATGGTGCGGAAATACTCCTTTGACCGTACCCACCGTTCCCACCGGCATGAAGAGCGGAGTCTGAACAGGACCGTGGCCCGTGTGCAGCACTCCGGCGCGGGCTTTGCTTCCGGGATCTTGGGCAGTGAGGTCAAATCGCATGCTGCAAAAGTACGCCGCGCTTTTCACTACTTTTGTGCGATGTTTGACCCCACCCACCCAACCGTTTTCTGGACCGCCTTCAGCATTCTGGCGGGCGCTGTTTTTCTCCAAATTTTCTTCTGGATGGGGGTGTTTGCCAAAGTGGCGTGGGCGTCCAAAAAAGGCACCGAAGTCCCTTCCGGTTTGCCGCCCCTATCCCTACTGGCCGACGGTCGAAACGATGAGGACTTGTTTCCGAAGCTTTTCGAGCGTTGGGAACAACAGGAGTATGCCAACCAAGTGGATTGGGTGGCCATCAACAACCAAAGCGTGGACGAGACGGAGCAAGTATTGGACAAGCTCCGGCTGCGTTATCCCCAAATGCACCAGGTCCTGGTGCCCAAATCCGAACGCTTTTACGACAGCAAGAAATTTCCCATCACCCTAGGCATCAAGGCGGCCAAGACGGAGGCGGTACTCCTCACGCACGCGGAGGGCCTGCCCGTTTCCAATCAATGGGCCGCGCACATGGCAGCGCCGCTGGCGGATCCCAACGTACGCCTTGTGTTGGGTGCGGTACGCATGGAAGGTGGAGAAGGATGGTGGGCACGAACCGTCCGGTTTGCGCATGCTTTTCGTCAATTGGAGTATTTGTCTTGGGCCAAGTGGGGCCTGGTGGTGTCTGGAGACGGGGCAAACTTGGCCTACCAACGTTCGCTCTTTTTTGAATTAAAGGGATTTCTTTCGCACATGCACCTGACCGCCGGTGAAGACGACCTCTTTGTGAACGAGGCGGCACCCCACACCCAGGTGCGGGTTCTGCTGCAGCCGGAGGCACAAATTACTGTTCCCTTGCCGTCCAGCAAAGACCGTTGGAAGCGCACCTTGCGGGATCAAGCACAAGCGCGTTCCGCGTACCGACCCTCCACCCTTGCTGCACTTCAGTTGCACAGCTGGGCTCAGTGGCTGTTTGCCTTGTCCGCATTGGGAACTGCCGCGCTGATCCCCTTGGTTCCGAACTGGTGGATTTACTGGTTGGCCCTGGTGGGCGGTCGGACCTTGCTGGTTTGGATCCAGTGGGCTTTGGCCGGACGCTTCCTCGCCCTGGGTGGATTGGTGGCCTTGTTCCCCGTTCTGGAATGGGTCTACTGGGGACAACGCGCGGGTCTGGCCCTTCGCCGTACGTTAACGCCCGCGAAGCGTCGTTGGTAGGATGGAAGCACTACTTTCTTCTCAAGAAGCCAACGGATACTTAGAATCCTTGGGCTTGTTCCTGACGGACCACCAGCGCGAACTGTGGCAAGCCTTGCCGGCGGAATTGGCCGTATGGAACGCGCAAATCAACGTGGTGTCCAGAAAGGACATGGAGCACGCCGCAGAACGCCACCTCCTGCATTCTGCCTGTTTGGCGCCTTTTTTGGGCCCGCTGGACGGTCAGCGTGTGGTGGATATTGGCACGGGCGGTGGGTTTCCGGGCCTACCTTTGGCTATTTTGTACCCCAACACCCACTTCACGCTGGTGGATTCCATCGGCAAGAAAATCAAGGTGGTTCAGGCCCTGGCCGACGCCCTGGAATTGAAGAATGTGGAGGCCGTGCACGCGCGCGTGGAGTCCTTACCCGGCGGCTTTCGCACCGCGGTGACGCGGGCCGTTGCCCCCATGCCGCAGCTGTTGGAATGGATGCGCAACCAATGGGCCCCGGGCGCAGGACGCCGGTTGCTGGCCCTCAAGGGTGGCGATTTGCGGGAAGAATTGCAGGGCATTCCCCACTGCACCGTTCATCCGCTGGCGGACCGCATTCCCACGGAGTTTTTTTCCACCAAATCCGTGGTGGAAGTGCGCGATCGGTAGATTTCAGCCCGACCGCTCTGCGCTTGCATCGTTTTTAGCTCTCCAAAACCAACAAAAAAGGCCGGTAAACCGGCCTTTTTTGTGTTCAAAATCCGCGGCGCGCACGCAGTGCGCGCCGCAACGCCTCAACCCAAGAACGGGTAGCGGTAGTCCGTTGGGGAAACCAACGTTTCCTTGATGGTGCGGGGAGACACCCAGCGAATCAAGTTGAGGTAGGAACCCGCCTTGTCGTTGGTGCCGCTGCCGCGCGCGCCGCCAAACGGCTGCTGGCCCACCACGGCACCCGTTGGTTTGTCGTTGATGTAGAAATTGCCCGCGGCATTTTCCAAACGCTTCATCGCGTGCTCAATGGCGTACCGGTCGCGCGCGAAGATGGCTCCCGTCAAAGCGTATTCGGACGTTTCGTCCACGAGTGTTAGGGTTTCCTCCCAAGCAGCATCTTCGTAGATGTAGACGGTCAAAACCGGGCCAAAGATTTCCTCCACCATGGTTTTGGACTTGGGGTTGGTGGTCACCACCACCGTAGGAGTCACAAAGTAGCCTACGGACTTGTCGTACGTTCCGCCCGCAAGGATGGTGCACGACGGATCTTGCCGAGCTGCCTCAATGTAGCCTGCGATTTTGTCGAACGAGCGCTCGTCGATTACGGCCGAAAAGAAATTGCCGAGGTCTGCCGGGGTGCCCATGCGCACGGTAGCCAATTCCGCCGCCAGCTTTTCTTGGAAGGCGCCTGCCAGGGAGCGGGGGACGTACGCCCGGGAAGCTGCGGAGCATTTTTGGCCTTGGAACTCAAACGCACCGCGCAGGGCGTTGGCCACCACCGCATCTACGTCAGCGGAAGGGTGCGCCACAATGAAGTCCTTGCCGCCGGTTTCGCCCACAATGCGCGGGTAGGATTTGTAGCGGTCCAGGTTGTTGGAAATGGTCTTCCACAAATGGCGGAAAACGCCGGTGGAGCCGGTAAAGTGAAGGCCAGCAAAATCTTTGTGGGAGAAAACCACATCGCCCAAATCCGGGCCGTCCACCGTAACCAAGTTGATGACGCCCGCCGGGAGACCCGCCATTCGGAACAAATTCATCACCACGTGGGCCGAATACACCTGCGTGTCCGCCGGTTTCCAGACCACCGTGTTGCCCATCAACGCGGGCGCAGCCGGCAAGTTTCCGGCGATGGCGGTAAAATTGAAGGGGGTAATGGCCACCACAAATCCCTCCAACGGACGGTACTCCAAACGGTTCCACATGCCGGGCAACGAGTCGGGCTGTTGCGCGTAGAGGTCCGTCATGTACTGCACGTTGAACCGCAGAAAGTCTGCAAATTCGCACGCCGCGTCAATTTCTGCTTGGTGTGCGGTTTTGGATTGCGCCAACATGGTGGCGGCGTTGATGGTGGACCGGTAGGGGCCGCTCACCAGGTCCGCAACCTTCAAAAAGATGGCGGCGCGCTGTTCCCAGGCCAAGGATCCCCAGGCCGGGCGCGCGGACAAGGCCGCGTCCACCGCTGCGTGCACGTGGGTTTTGTCTCCGCGGTGCCAAGCGCCAATGGTATGGTGCCGGTCGTGCGGCGGGGTGATGTTGACCGTTTGGCCGGTGCGAACTTCTTCCCCGTTGATGACCATGGGAATGTCTACATGCGCCGCGTACAGCTCGTTGTACTTCGCTACCAACGCCTCGCGCGCCGGTGTTCCGGGGGCATAAGAATAGACGGGTTCATTGACCGGTGTGGGGACGCGAAATTGACTGTTGGAAGACATAAAAGGAAGGTTAACGCAAGGGTTGATACTCGTAACGGAAAGTCAAAGGTCGGGCGTAAAGAGGTATGCGCCAAAGACGCTTCGCTCGGGCACTCAAAGATCCGTTGGATCGGTGGGTTCTTGGATGACTTGGATCACGGACCCTTCGTAGCCCAAGCGCAAGGCGCTCAACCCACCTCCGCGCCAACAGCCGGTGTCTATGCCCCAGGCGCGCGGCGCGGCAAAAAAAGTGGGTTTTCCGGTGGGCTGCACCACGTGGCCAAACAGCTGCAGTTTTCCTACCGAGCGCAAGGGAGAGCGGTTGTGCAGCACCCCGCGGCTGCTGAAGGCGTTGTAGGGGTCGCGGGCGGTAGCGGCCACCCCGGCATGGGTCACCAACAAATGCGGGGTCTCCCATTTGAGCGGTAGGTTTCGCATCCATTCCGCCGTTTTCCGCATGCTCACTTCCCGTTTGACAAAGTCCTTTTTGGACTTTTCCACCACGGGGAAGATTTTTCCGTCCAATATGGATTCCTCAAACATCAGTTCGTGGTTGCCCTTCACCACAAATACGTGGTACGGAAATTCAGCCTGCAACCCCCGCACGTACTCCACCACCTTGGCGGAACGTCGGCCCTTGTTGACCAAGTCTCCGGCAAATACCAAAAACTCTTCCCCGTTTTCCCAATGCAATTCCACCAACCGTTTAACGGTTCGGTAGCATCCGTGGACGTCGGCAACAACCAAGACATTCATTGCGGTGGGGCGGTTAGGCGGCTTTTAGGCAGCGATGGTGCAGCAGTGGAACCGAAGCGGGTGTTTGTTGCTGGATTGGGCAGGTAGGATGATCGTTACGCATCCAATCCGTTCAATTTGAGCCGATTAACTGTTCAGCATCACCGGCATCACCAGCATCAAAATATCTTCGCCGTTTTCGGTGCCGTCGGACGGAACGATGAGTCCGGCGCGGTTGGGCGAAGACAATTCAATGCGCACTTCCTCGGATTCCAGATTGCCCAACATGTCTGCGATGAAGCGGGAGTTGAAGCCGATTTCGATGTCGTTGCCCTCGTAGTGGCACGTCAAGCGTTCGTGGGCCTTGTTGGCAAAATCCACGTCTTCAGCGGAAATGTGCAACTCGTTGCCCGCCACCTTGAAGCGAATTTGGTGCGTGGTTTTGTTGGCGAAAATGGACACGCGCTTGGTGGAGCTCAGCAAGGACGTGCGGTCCAGGGTCATTTTGTTCGGGTTGTCCCGCGGGATGACCGCCTCGTAGTTGGGGTATTTTCCGTCGATCAGGCGGCAGGTGAGGACGGTGTCGTCGTACTCAAAACGAGCGTTGGCTGCGGTGTGGGTAATGGTTACCGTGTTGGCGCCGTTGCCCACGGATCCCTTCAGCAAATTCAACGGCTTTTTGGGCAAAATGAACTCCGCGGTGTGGTCCGTGCCCAAGTCCGTGCGGCGGTAGCGCACCAATTTGTGGGCGTCGGTGGCCACGAAGGTGAGGCTGTCCGCTGCAAACTGGAAAAACACGCCGCTCATGACGGGGCGCAACTCGTCGTTGCCGGCGGCGAACAGGGTTTTCTGAATGGCCGTGGTCAGCACGTGCGCGGGCAATTCAGCGGAGCTGGCGTCTTCCAAGTCTGGAAGTTGCGGGAATTCAGATCCGTCCACAAAAGCCACGGAATACTTACCAAAATCGCTGCTGATCTCCACAGCACCCGCCTTGGCGTCAAAGGTGAAGGTCAGGGGCTGCTCCGGAAAGGACTTGAGGGTGTCCAGCAAAATGCGCGCCGGTACGGCCGCCAAACCGTCGCCGTCTGCTTCCACGCGCACGGTGGTGCTCATGGTGGTTTCCAGGTCCGACGCCGTTATTTTTAACGCAGAAGGAGCCAGCGCAAACAAGAAGTTGTCCAAAATCGGCAACGTGTTGTTGCTGTTGATGACGCCGGAGATCGATTGCAAGGAGCGGAGCAATTGGCCGCTGGAGACGATGAATTTCATAGGAGCAAATTAACGGAACGAACGAAGGGAAAACAAGGCCGATTGAAAACCGTGGCGTTGGATCAACACAAACCGACCGTCGCTCACAAAAGCGTAGTATCGATCCGGGTCAAAGCGCGATGCCGGCGCGCCCTCAAAGGGCACCGCTTCCGGATCACCAGGTACGTGGTAGGCCGTCAGCGTCCAATCTTGGTCCTTGGAGCGAAGGTACAATTCGAAAACCGGTTGACTCTTCCGCAAGCTGTCTTGTTTGCCAAAAACTTTATCCGACGGGATGATCATGCCTTCGTACATCAGCGTGCGGTAGGCGGCAAAGGCCGCCTGCACCGACAAATCTCGCGGTTGGGCCAGGGGAGCGCCCTTCTGTCCGTTGGCCAGGAGGGGGTACACGGCGTAGCTGCCGTCGTCCGCTCGGGTCAGCGCCACGGAGGCCGACGTCGAATCAAAATAGCGCATGCGCACCTCACGCAGGTCCCGGTGCTCCAAGCCAAAAAGGGTGCGGTCCCGCCACAGATCCTCGCGGGTGAAAAAGCGGGAACTCAGGTAGCCGTTGAAGCCGGGAATGTGCACCGCATAGGGCTGATCCGCTCCCTGCAGCATCATGTAGGTTCCCAGCATGTCCGGGGTTTCCGTTCCCACGTAAAAATGCTTCACCTCGTCGCCGTTGGCGTACACCGTAACCTCCTTGCCGTAGGTGGAAAGGGATTGAACAATGGTGGGCAGGGCAGACTGCTGCGGGAAATTGCGCAGCTCCATGCGGTGGAAGGTTTCCAGCAACACGTCCACGGCGTCCGGCCGAGCGGGATACTTACCGTTCACCATCCAGCGTCCGTTTTCGCGGGAGAGCACCACGGTGTCTGGCGTCTTGTCCCAAATCTCAATGCGGTCTACGGACGCGGTGTCCCGGTACGAAAAATCGTAGTTCTGTTCGCGGTGGTCCGTTCCCAAAGAGAGCGAATAACGGTACAAGCCGTAACCGACCAAAGCGGTGCCGGCGAGCAACAACAGGAGCGTTTTGGGTTTGCGGAGCAATCGGCTCATCGGGGAGTGGAGTAACGTCGTTTGCGGTTGAGGCGGAACAAGAAACCGCCCAGAGCCACAAGGGCCAGCGGCAATACGGTATTCAGGGTTTTCCAGAAGGAACCCTCGCGGGCCACCCGTTGGGCGTCCAGTAGGCGCAATTTCACTTCACGACTGCGCACCCCAATGAGCCCTTGGCTGTCCAACAGGTAGTCCACGGCGTTCAGAACAAAATTGGAGTTTCCGTACTGCATGTCCGTGTACTGATCGTAGCCCATGGGCAAGGGCACTCCGCGGGCGAGGTTGGGATTCACCACGTTGAGTTGGTTCTTGGCCAAATCGCCGTCTGCCACCACCACCATTTGCGTGGGCTTGCTTTCCGCCAGGAGCGGAATTTGTTTGCCCTCCTCGTTGTTGGGCGCAATGCGGTTTTTGAACACAGACGGGAATTTCCCTTCCAGCAGCACGGCCATGGGCAACAAGCGGTCCTGGAAGGTGGCTTCCACCGGCTCCTCGTACAGTGTGCGCAAGCTCACCACGCTGGGCGTGGCCTGGCGCTTGGCGTAGGGCGAGGACTGCAGCAAGACGGTCTTCTTCACGCCGGGAACGGCAACGGTGTCCAGGGAGGTGCCAAACTCCACGCGCACGGCGTTCAAGTCCTTGGAAATGGGGTGCTTGGTTTGCGCCATCAGCAACGGGAAATACACCCACCGGTGCACGGCCCGACGGTCGTTCACGCCCCCCGCCACCAGGTCTTGCACCAAACTGGTGTTCACGCGCACGCCGTATCCAAAGAGCTGATCGCTCAGGCGCAGGGCGTCCCACTGCGGGTAGGCCAGAAATTCCGGTGCGCGGCTCAAACTATCGATTTCCGCATGCACCGCGTCCACCGCCCAAATTACCTTGCCTCCGGACATGATGTACTGGTCCAGCAGCCACTTGTCCAGGTCGCTGAACGGTTGGGTGGGCTTGTTGATGACCACCAACTGGTACGTATTCAAACGCAGTTGTTGCTGCACCAAGGACAGCTGATTCGTCACGCTGTCCACCACAAACTCCCGCAGATTGAAGCGTTCCACGGCATAGTTTTTGGACAATTCGTATTCCAAGCTCGCCGATTTTGGGCGGGGCAACTCGCCGTGTCCTTCCAGCAAGGCCACGCGCGGACGGTCCGGAACCACCAACTGGCGCAAGGAGTTGGCCAAGGCGTACTCCAGGTTTTGCACCGACGCATTGATTTGCGCCTCCGGCGCCACCGCAAACTGCTCCGTCAGCAGCAACACCACCGTTTCCTTGTCTCCGTAGGAGGCCACGGCCCCCGGAAACAACTCCACGTTGCGCACGCCATTTTTTTCCTTGATCTCTACCTGCACGGCGCCCAGTCCTTTGGTGCGCAGTTGCTGATACACTTCCGCGCGGTCCCGTTCGTCTTCGGACTCGGAAGGATCCACCAATCGGAACTGAACCAGTCGGTTTTCCGCCCGGAATTCGTTCAGCATTTGCAACGTTTCGCGCTTCAAACGTTGGAAACCCGTGGGCAAGTCACCCTCCAGATAAACGGTAAAGAGCAGCGGCTCGTCCACTTGTTCCAGGAGCGCCAACGTGGATTTGCCCAGAGAATAGCGCTTTTCTGCGGTGAGGTCCCAGCGGAAGTGGCCCCATTGGGAAGCCACGTTCACAGCCAACACCACAGCCGCGAGCACGGCCCAGTCCCGGGCGGGTTTGTTGCTGTTTCCGCGGCGCATGAGGACCCAGCGAGCGGCGCCCAGAAAGAGGGCGGAAATTCCCGCAAAGTAAAAGATGTCCCGACTGTCCAGAACGCCCCGCGAGAGGGAGAGGTAGTGCTCGTTCATGCCCAGCTGGAGGATGAAGAGCTGGATGCCTTGGAAGATGGACAAGTCCGCCATGCGTTCGAGGCCGTCGAACAGCAAGAAACTGCCCAGCATGCCGCCGATGAAGGCCACAATGGTGTTGTCCGTCAGCGAGGACGCAAAGAGCCCGATGCTGAGGTAGGCGGAGGCCAAGAGAAACAGCCCCACGTAGGAGCCGGCCACGCTGCCCAAGTCCATGTTGCCGGTGGGATTCCCCAGTTGGTAGACGGTCACGGCGTAGATCAGGGTAGGCAGGAGGGCCAAGGCCACCAAAACCAATCCGGCCAAAAACTTACCCAAAACGATTTGACCGTCGGACAGGGGTTTGGTGAGGAGCAGTTCCAGGGTGCCCAACCGACGTTCGTCCGCCAGCATGCGCATGGTCAGGGCGGGGATCAGAAATAGGAATACCCAGGGTGCCAGCATGAACAGGCCGTCCAGTTGCGCGTAGCCGCTGTCCAACAGGTTGAATTCACCCGGGAAGAGCCACAAGAACAAGGAGGTCAGGGCAAGGAAGACCACCAAAACGGCGTAGCCGGTGATGGTGGCGAAGAAGCTGGCGATTTCTTTGAGTACGAGGGCGCGCATGGCTTAGGCAGGAATTGCTACAGGACGGACGGTCCACGCACGCGCCGGAGCGCTGAACGTGGCCTTGACCGGGGGCCAAATTTCGGCAAATAGTGGGGATGTTCGGTAGTTTTCCAAATCGGATTCTGCAGACCACCGGCTGAGGGTGAAAAATTGACCCGTTTCGGGGCCTTCCAGCAGTTCCACGGAACGGCATCCGGGGAAGTTTTGGATTTGGCTTTGGTAGGTTTTGAAGAGGTGCAAAAACACGGCGTGCTTTGCGGGATCCACGGTCAGCTGCACCCAGCGAACGCACGCGGCGGGCGCTGCGGTTTCTTGCGAGGGGGCAGCGCGCTGGGGCGATCGGGAAGAGCCGCTTGGCGCTTCAGCCGTGGGGTGCGAATCAGCGTGCATTCCCAAAGAGCAAGGGGATGGACGTGTTGGCCTCTAATCCCATGAGGGAGGCCGCGGTGTTGGCTTTGGTGTCCGGTTCGGACAATCCAATTTCCAAGTAGTCGCCCCGGTTGTAGCGCAGAAAGAGGTCGCCCGGTTTTCCGGCGTCGCGCAGGGACTCCGGCCAGCGGGAGACTTTACGGCCGCGCACCATGGCGTGGACGGGGCGTCCGGCGGCCAGGGATTCTACCCAAGAACGCGTGGCGTTGGTGACTGCGTTGCCGTAGTGGTCAATGAATTGTACGATGCATTCGGCGGCGCCTTCGTTCAAAACGCGCGGCTCCGGGAGGGACAGGGTGTTCCAGTGGGCGAGGGGCGTGCCCAGGTCTGCCAGTTGGTGTCCGCGCGCGAGCCGCGCAGCGGCGAGCGCAACGGTTTCGGAGGGGTGTCTACTGCCCTCCGGTGCGTGCAACCGCACCAGGGATTCTGGGAGGGCGTCGGGCCGAATCAGCGCCATGCCTCCGTGGTTCATGCCCACAAAAAAGTGGCCGTCCGCGCGGTAGGCAATGGGGAAAACGTCTGCAGACGGGGCGCTGTCCACCAGCACCACGTGCACGGAGTTTTTGGGGTAGTGCGGGTAACTCAACCGAACGATGTACGCGGCGTCCAGAAGGTTGCGGGGCGGAACGGCATGCGTGATGTCCACCACCGGCACGGAAAAACCCAACTGGATCATCTCCCGCCACACGGTTCCGCGCAGGGCGGCGCCGTCGGGGTCCTTGGGTCCAAAATCCGTAGTGAGGGTTATCATGGGGATGCCGTACTTTTGCGTGCATAAAGGTACCGATTCCCCCTTGATTGAGAAGTCCATTTCCCTTGAAGATGTCGACCCCGCTGCGGTGTTCGGCGCACACAACGCATACCTGAACCAACTGCGCTCGTATTTCCCCAAAATCAAGGTGGTGGCGCGGGGGAATGACATCAAATTGAGCGGGGATCCGCACGACGTGGCTCAGTTTGAAGAAAAACTCCACCTCATTGTGCTGCACGTTCAGCGTTTTCAGGTGCTCACGGAGGATCAGCTGGACCGCATTGTGCAGGAAACCGGCCCGCAGGTGCTGCATCAACTGGCCGCGCACGACGAAGTGATTGTGCACGGCGTGCACGGAATTCTGGTGAAAGCGCGCACCGCCAACCAACGCAAAATGGTGGAAGCACTTCAGGAGAACGACATGCTCTTTGCCTTGGGGCCTGCCGGAACCGGAAAAACCTACACCGCGGTGGCGCTGGCCGTGCGCGCCCTCAAAAACAAGGAAGTTCGCCGCATTGTGCTGACGCGTCCGGCGGTGGAAGCCGGGGAGAATCTGGGTTTTTTGCCCGGAGACATGAAGGAAAAATTGGATCCGTACCTCCAGCCGCTGTACGACGCCCTTCGGGACATGATTCCCGCGGAGCGCTTGGTGCAGTATTTGGAGAACAAAACCATTGAAATTGCGCCTTTGGCCTTCATGCGCGGCCGCACCCTGGACAACGCCTTCGTCATTCTGGACGAGGCCCAGAACACCACGCCCGCCCAGATCAAAATGTTTCTGACCCGAATGGGCCGCAACGCCCGGTTCATCATCACCGGAGACCCTTCCCAGCGCGATTTGCCCCGCCAAGTCCCCAGCGGTTTGCCGGAAGCCCTCCGAATCATCGACCGCATCCCGGGAATCGCCCGCGTGGACCTCAACGAGCGCGACGTCGTTCGCCATCCCTTGGTTCGACGCATCATTGCGGCCTACGACCGGTTGGACGAATCCCGCAAATCCGATGCCGCCGAGGTCTCCGGCGAATCCAAAAAATCAGCTCCCTCCGAGCCTCAACCGTAAATCAAACGCAAGCCTCTCCTATGCTTCAACTTGGCCAATTGGATTTTTACCGCGGTAAAGTGCGCGACGTCTACACGCTTCCAAACGGGCTGTTGGCGGTGGTGGCGTCGGACCGACTGTCCGCTTTTGACGTGGTTTTGGACCAACCCATCCCCTACAAAGGGCAGGTTTTGAACCAAATGGCCGGTCATTTTTTGGAGGCGACGGCAGACATCGTCCCCAACTGGCGCCTGGGGTCTCCCCATCCGCTCGTGACGGTGGGCCACAAGGCAGAACCGTTCAAGGTAGAAATGGTCATCCGGGGATACCTGTCCGGCCACGCCTGGCGTACCTACGCGGCCGGCGGACGAACCCTGTGCGGCGTTGCGCTTCCGGAAGGTTTGCGGGAGTCCGACGCCCTGCCGGAACCCATCATTACGCCCACCACCAAAGCCGCCTTGGGCTCCCACGACGAAGACATTTCGCGCGAGGCCATCCTGGAGCAAGGTATTGTGGCGGAGCAGGACTACCTGCAGTTGGAAGCCTACACACGTGCCCTTTTTGCGCGCGGCCAGGCCATGGCGCGCGAGCGCGGACTCCTTTTGGTGGACACCAAGTACGAATTCGGCAAATTACCGGACGGCACCGTGGTCTTGATCGACGAGATTCACACCCCCGATTCCAGTCGCTATTTTGAGGCCGACGGGTACGAAGCGCGCCAAGCTGCCGGCGCCCCCCAGCAGCAACTGTCCAAGGAATTTGTGCGCCAGTGGCTCATCGCAAATGGTTTCCAAGGGCAAGAAGGACAGGCGCCCCCGGTGTTGCCGGAGTCATTCATTGCAGAAATCACCAGCCGCTACATTGCGTTGTACGAGCGCATGACGGGCACGAAATTTGAGAAGGCTGCGTTGAACCAAGAGGAGCACCAGCTGGAGTCAGCCGTTCGTTCTTTTTGCGTACATTTATAAGACACCTGAAAACCACAGCCATGAAAACTACGCTGAAATTTGCATTAGCCGCTTTGGTGCTGACCGCCGGCTCTGCAGCAAGTCATGCTCAGATTTTCCAATACGGCGGCTTGATTGGCGCCAACTACGGAGCCATTGAGTCGGACATTGATCCGGCCAATTTGCCGCAAAACTGGCAAGAGGTAGATGCCGTGGGAACGGGGGGCTGGCACGCCGGTTTGTATGCGCGCCTCAAGGTTTTGATGGTGTACGTACAGCCAGAGTTGGTTTACACGCGCTTGTCCCACGAGGTAACCTTTACCGACGGTCAAGGCCAAGTTGGCGCAAAAATTACCAATCCTGTAAGCCGGGTGGATCTGCCCGTTCAAGTGGGCGTAAAATTGGGATTTCTGCGTGCTTTTGTGGCGCCGGTTTGGAGCGCCAACATCAATTCCTGGAACGACATCACCAATTTTGACCCGCAAACTGCAGGTACTTGGGGTGCCCAGGCAGGAGTGGGTTTGCAATTTGGCAAAAAAGTTCAATTGAATGTTCGGTACGAAGGCAATCTAACTCCGTACACCACCAACATCACACTTCCCGGAAACCTCGTTATCCCTTCGGACAACCGCCTCAATCAGTTGGTGGTGGACATGGGTTTTGCGTTTTGAGGCACCCCGTGTAGAAAATCCGGACAGACAGCAAGGCATACGGCCGGCGCACTCCCCAAGGAGTGCGCCGGTTTTTTTTTACCAAGCCCTAACTTCCAGTCCGCCCCATCGAACACCGTCCAACAGCAACCCCATCAGGTAGTTGCTGTCCGGGAGTTCGGTGAGTTGGTTGCGCAGTACATCGTTGGGTTGCAGGTGGGAGGCCAGTTGAACCCAGGCGTAGCCAATTAGCTTGCGATCTTCTACCCAAAAAACGGTGGTTTCTCCGGTGCGTCGGCCCTTGTCCAACACCAACGCGCGGGCCGGAAGGGTCATCTCCAGCAGAGATTCCCAAGCTTCGTTCTCGGTCCAAGCGGTTTGGTTGGGCCGGATGTGCGCTTCCCACGATGCCGCCCAGTCTCTGCCGTGGCCCGTGCGTTGCACGTAGACGCGCGGTTTTTGGTTGTGCACCGGCCGTACGTCAAAGGTTCCGGAGGTTTCGTCGTCGGTTGGGACCCAGTACATGCCGGTGCCCAAATTGTAGCGATCCTTGGGTTTGTTGTAGGGAGGTCGCAACTGCTTCAAGGCCAGGTTTTCCAGCATCTTGGCCAGCGTCCAAGAACCGGTTTCTTCGATTTGCACCGCGGCCACTTCGTTTTGGAGTGCTTCGGCTTTTTCGTTGGTGGCCAGGAAATGTCGGTCAATTTTGTTCCGGAGTCGGTCCGACTGCCCCACGTACAGCACTTTTCCTTGCGCGTTGTACAGGTAGTAGACGCCGGTGGTGTCCCGGTACTGCTTGATTTGTTGCGTGAATTTGTGGTCTCCGCGCACGCCCAACGATTGGTCAACGGCCAAGCCCTCAATGCTTTTCTCGCGGTCCTTGGCCAGGAGAATGCGCAGCAGTTCTACCGTGGCGCGCGCATCGCCGTCCGCCCGGTGGCGGCTGGTGTTGCTGATGTTGAGGGCCGTGCAAAGGGCGTCCAAGCCGTAGGATTTCAGGCCGGGAATCAAGCGTTTGGCCAAGGGAATGGTGTCCAGGGTTTTCCGCTCGTAGTCGTAGCCCAAGCGTCCAAATTCGTCCTGGATCATGCGGTAGTCAAACGGGGCGTTGTGGGCCACAAAAACCGCTCCTTCGGTCATTTGCACCAAACGCTTGGCAATCTCCGGGAACTTGGGCGCGCGGGCCACCATCTTGGGGGTGATGCCGGTGAGCTGCTGCACAAAGGGTTGGATGGGGCGCTCGGGGTTGACCAACGTGATGAACTGGTCCACGATTTCGTGCCCGTCGAACAGGAAAACAGCAATTTCCGTGACGCCTTCCTCGCCTGCTTTTCCGCCGGTGGTTTCTACATCAATAACAGCGTACAACGTACTCATCGGCTTCCAAATAAGGCGCTTCCCACGCGGATGAGGGTGCTTCCGTTTGCAACAGCAACAGGCCAATCTCCGCTCATGCCCATGCTCAAAGTGTCCAAGTAATCCCAGCCCAGTTGCTCTTTTCCGGCGAGGAACAAGGCACGAAGCTCGGCAAATTCACGGGCCACTTGCTGCTGGTCCGGGGTGAAGCTGGCCATTCCCATCAAGCCGCGAATCCGCACGTTGGGGTAGGCGCTCAGGGCCGCGCGGGTCATAAGGGGAATCAGCTCCTCTGAGGAAAATCCGAATTTGGTCTCTTCCTGGGCAATGTGTACCTGCAGCAAGGCGTCCACGGTGCGCCCGGCTTTGGCGGCTTCGGTTTGCAGCACCTCCAATACCTTCAACCGGTCCACCCCGTGCACCAAGTGCACCCACGAAACAAAGTCCTTGATTTTGTTGGTTTGCACGTGGCCAATCATGTGCCAACGGATGTCTTGGGGCAGGGCGGCGTGTTTTTCCGCCATTTCCTGCACCCGATTTTCGCCAAAATCCCGCTGGCCGGCGTCGTACGCGGCTTGGAGGTCCTCCAAAGGCTTGGTCTTGGACACGGCCACCAACAAAACCTCCGGAGGGAGTTGGCCGCGCAGCTGGGTTAAATTGTCTGATATAGAGCTCATTTCCAAGCGTAAAGGGTAACTCCGCTGCGGAGTTTGGGTTCGATGTAGGTGCTTTTGGGCGGCATGCTCGCTCCGCGGTCCGCCACGTGTTCCACGGCAGACCACGGCGTAGGCGCCAAGCCAATCCACCAGTCTGCGGGGTCTTGCTGCTGAGCAAATTGCGGCAAAGACTCGGTACCCGGAGCAAAAGTCAATCGTTTGTCCGTGCGCAGATCCGCAATGCCCCACAAAGGACCCAATAAGGATTCGGAACACCAGTCCACGTCCAAAGCGGGTTGCACGTGCGGGGTGATTTTCCAGTGCTGGTTCCCGTGGGAAACGCACAGCACGCCCGTGGGCAGTTCTTCCGGAAGTTGGGAACACGGGGCGACGTCCGCCAAGCGGTGCAGGGCCTCCCAGGCCTCTGGATTGGGAGCGCCGGCATGCACCACCCGGTGAAACGGACGAACCACCAGTTGGTCGTTGGCCAAAACAAAGGCCAAAACGCCGGCGGATTCGTTGCCCAAACGGGCAGAGGAAGCGCAGCGGTGGTGGCCGTCCGCAATGTACAAGGCGTCAATGGGAGCCAGTAAGGCGTTGATTTCTGCCTGTTCGTGGGGGGCGTTGACCAGCCACAACGCGTGTTCGGCCCCGTCTGCAGTGGCAAATTCCGCTTCCGGACGCTCCAAACAACGGCGTTCCAGCCACTCGTTTAGGGTTGGGACGGGTTGGTGGGCCAGCAAGACGGGCTCCGCATGAAATCCAACAGTGCTCAAATAGCGCGCAAAGAGGTCCTCCCGTTTGGAAAGCGTTTTTTCGTGCGCCTTCACGGTTCCGTTTTGCAAATCTGCGGTGGGAACCAAACCCAGTAAACCGGTGGTGCGGTGGCCGTCGGGCGATTCTTGGCGGTAGATCCAAAAGGCTTCTTCGCTTTCGCGCTGCAAATAGCCCCGCTCCAAAAAGGTTTCGTAGGCGGTGCGAACGGCCTCCTGGTGCGCTGCTCCGCGAAGACCGTCCGCATGCAACGGGTGAATGACGTGCAAAAAGGAGAACGGGTTTGTGGTTTGTTTTCCGCGCAAATGTTCCGGCGCATAGGACACGTAGGATCGCGTGGAAACCAATCCGGCCTTGGAGCGGGGCGGGCGAACCGCGGCAAACGGAAGCAGCTGAGCCACGTTATGCGTTCGCGAGAGCGATGATTTGGTCCGCCAATTCCTCGCCAATGCGGTCTTGGGCTTCCAGGGTTGCGGCGCCAATGTGCGGGGTAAGGCTCACCTTGGGGTGCATGAGCACCTGAACGGCCGGCGTGGGCTCGTCCACAAAAACGTCCAAACCGGCAGCGGCCAAGGGGCCGTGGTCCAGCGCGTGCAGCAGGGCTACCTCGTCCACCACCCCGCCGCGGGCGGCGTTGATCAGGACGGCACCGGGCTTCATTTGCGCCAATTCAGCAGCACCCAGTACTTGGCTTTTTCCGCCCACGTGCACCGTCACAAAATCGCTGGAGCTCAGCACTTCCGCCAAGGACATCAGGTCCGCTTGGAAGTTCAGGCTCTGGCCGTCCGCAAAAGACACGGACACGGAACCGTCGGTGGCGTAGGGGTCAAAGGCAGACACGCGCATGCCCAGTCCAAACGCCATTTGGGCCACGGCGCGTCCGATGCGGCCAAAGCCAATGATTCCCAGGGTTTTGCCGCGCAATTCAATCCCGGAGGCGTAGGCCTTTTTGAGGGCGTCGAAGCGTTGATCGCCTTCCAAGGGAACCTGGCGGTTGGCGTCGTGCAGAAAACGGACGAGGCCAAACAGGTGCGCAAACACCAACTCCGCAACGGATTGGGAGCTGGCCGCGGGGGTATTGAACACCGCCACGCCCTTGCTCCGCGCGTAGTCCACGTCGATGTTGTCCATGCCCACGCCGCCGCGGCCCACGGCCTTCAAACCGGGGCACGCATCAATCAAGGCCTGCCGAACCTGCGTGGCAGAACGCACCACCAAGGCGTCGATGGCGTTGCTGTTTAGGTAGTCAATCAGTTGTTCTTGAGCAACTTTGGTGGTGTCTACGGTGTGTCCTGCGGATTGCAGGCGGGCGATGCCCGCGGGGGACATGCCGTCGTTGGCGTGGATTTTCATGCGTCGGGGGAAGGAGTCAAGCGGTAAACAAAAGGTCAGGCAGTGCGCTCAAGTTCGCGCATGCAGTCCACCAGAACCTGCACGCTTTCCAGCGGCAAGGCGTTGTACATGGAGGCGCGGTACCCGCCCACGGAGCGGTGGCCGTTGATGCCCACCACGCCGGCTTCCTTCCACAAAGCGTCAAAGCGCGCTTGGTGTGCGGCTTCGTCGTGCAGCAAAAAACAAGCGTTCATGTGGGAGCGGTCTTCCGCCGCGGCCGTTCCGTGGAACAAAGGATTGCGGTCTATTTCTCCGTACAACAGGGCTGCTTTTTCGGAATTGCGTTGGTGCGCCCAGGCCACGCCGCCGTTGGCCTTCAGCCAACGCAGGGTGAGGAGGGAGGTGTACACGGAAAACACGGGGGGCGTGTTGAACATGGATTCGCCCTTGATGTGGGTAGCGTAGTCCAGCATCGTGGGAATCCAACGTCCGGACTGGCCCAGAATGTCTTTTTTCACCACCACAAGGGTGGCGCCGGCGGGACCCATGTTCTTTTGCGCTCCGGCGTAAATGAGGTCAAATTGATCGAAGGGACGCGGACGGCTGAAGATGTCCGACGACATGTCGCACACGTTCCAACCGTGGGCAAAATGCGGAATTTCCTGCATTTGCGTGCCGTAGATCGTGTTGTTGCTGGTGGTGTGGAAGTACTGCGCGTCTTCCGGAATGGCATACCCCTTGGGGATGTAGCTGAAGTTGCGGTCTTGCGAATTGCCCACCACGGTGACTTTACCAAAACCTTGTGCTTCTTTGCGGGCGTTGGTGGCCCAGGTACCGGTTTCCAGGTAGGCCGCGTGACCGCCGTCGGCCTTCATGAGGTTGAAGGGCACCATGGCAAACTGCAGGCTGGCTCCGCCTTGCAGGAAGAGGGCTGCGTAATCGTCTCCCAAGCCCATCAGGTCCAGGCTCAACGCCATGGCTTCGTCCATGACGGACACAAAATTCTTGTCCCGGTGGCTGATTTCGATCAACGAGAGGCCCATTCCGGCGAATTCGCGAACGGCGTCGGCCGCACCGGTGAGGACTTCTTGGGGAAGGATGCAGGGGCCGGCGGAAAAGTTGTGTTTCATGGCAAAAAGGGTTGGTGCAAAGGTAGGAATTTGGACGGGAGGGCGGGATCTATTCGGTGGGGGCAGGACGCAGTCCGTCTTGGGGCTCGCGGATGCTCCGGGTGGGGCGAACCGGGCTGCGCAGGTCGACGTTTTCTTGCACGGTCCATTTGCCGTTTTTGAACATCAGGACGTCGTAGGTGAGGTCCGGGCCGAAGGAACCGAAGTCCGGCGCGCCGTCGGCGGCTTCGCCGCCGCGCGGCGCGCAGTGTTCCACCACCACGCGTTTGTTGGGGGCATCCCAACGCACCGACGCCGTGACGCTGGCGCTGTAGCGCAGAACCAGTCGATACGGCCGCTTGCGAAACGTTTGGCTGTTGAATTTCTTGACGTCAAAAAAGGCGCCGCCAAAGCGTGGATCGCCGTTCCGGTCCACCGTGAGGACGTCGATTACTTTTTGGTGCACGCGTCCGTCCAACGGCCGGAAGCCCAGCACCAGGTAGTGCGTTTTGCTGCGCTGGCGCACCGTAACCAAGCGGTAGGCCAGGGTTCCCGGCCAGGTGGTGGCCGTAGCCCGCGCGTACTCCACCGTCCCCAGTTGGGCCCAACCGTCGGCGAGCCAATGGGTTTTCCACGTGCCGCGCTCGGTTTGCGCCCGAAGCACGCCAAAGTGGTTGTACGTTCCTTCCGTGCGGGGAACCACGTAGGTCAGCAGCGCTACTTTTCCGTCGTCCGACGGCAGTATACTCAGGTTGGGAACGGCCTCGCGCAATCGATCCCAGTTGCCGTTGGCTTCGGTGTAAGCGCGCAGGGCTTGGTGAAACGTGTCTGCCGCGGCCAAGCGCTGCACTTCCCACTCCGCGCGCAAGAGGCGAGGGCCGGTGTGGGACAGCACCTGCAGCAGCGAGTCCTGCGGGTTTTGCGTGTTGCGGGAGTTTTGCGCGGAAAGCGGGGTGGCGCGGGCGCCCAAAACGGTCAGGCCCAGCACCGAAAATCCCAGCAAAACGTTGCGCAAGAATCCGGCGGCGGGTTGGGCGTGCATCAGTCTTGGTGCAAAAAGGCTTTTTTGCCTTCCAGGCTTTCCTTGCTTTCCACGTGGTCCTCGTCCGGGACGCAGCAGTCCACGGGGCAGACCTCAGCGCATTGGGGCGTTTCGTGGAACCCAACGCATTCGGTGCATTTGTCCGTCACGATGTAGTACACGTCAAAGCTCACGGGAACCTGAGGGGCGTCCGCATCCGCTTGCGCACCGCTGGGAGCCACCACGGATCCGCGCAGCGACGTGCCGTCCGCAAAGCGCCATTCCATGCCGCCTTCGTAGATGGCGTTGTTGGGGCATTCGGCCTCGCAAGCGCCGCAGTTGATGCATTCGTCGGTGATTTTAATCGCCATGGTTCCGCGTACTTTTGCACAAAGGTACAAAGGATGGCAACGCTCCAACAACGCCAAGAGGCGCTTATTCACTTGGGAAACACCCTCCGCGATTGGCGCTCGGATTGGGCGGATCAAGCGGTTTTGGCGAAGGCAAAAAACGGTTGGTTTTCGGAATCCGAAGTGCGTCGGGCCGCCGCCGCTTGGGCGGCCGCCCTCCTTCCCTCCGCCGTGCGCGACTGGTCGGCAGGCCTCCCAGACGCGCCCCCAACCCCCCGCAAAGTGGGCCTCATCGGCGCCGGAAACCTGCCCCTGGTGGCCCTCCACGACGTCCTCAGCGTCTACGCCTCCGGTCATCCGCTCTACCTCAAACCCAGCTCCGACGACGCCGTTCTGCTGCCCCACGCGGTGGAAGTGCTCCGCGAGGTTGATCCCGACGCCCCCCTGTTTCGAGTGGAACGCCTCAACGGCATGGACGCCGTTTTGGCCACCGGAAGCAGCAACAGCCGTCGCTATTTTGACGCCTATTTTGGGCACCTGCCCCATGTTTTTCGAGGCACGCGCCACAGCGCGGCCGTCCTCCACGCCGGCACCACCCCCGAACACCTTGCGGCCCTGGGGCACGACGTTTTTGATTACTACGGCCTGGGTTGCCGCAGCGTGAGCCACCTGTGCGTTCCTCAAGACTTTGACATTCAGCGCGTATTTGCGGAGTGGATGCCTTTTGCCGACGTCGTGAACCACAACAAATACGGCAACAACTACGACTACCACCGCGCTTTATTCCTACTGAACCAAGACCCGTTTTTGGAAAACGGCTTTGTGCTGTTCCGGGAGTCCGAGGCCTTGGCCTCTCCCGTGGCCGTGCTCCACTGGCACCGCTACGCGGACGAAGCTTCCTTTCGTTCGTGGTTGGAAGACCGACGCGACCAGCTGCAGTGCTTGGTGGTGGACCAACCTCTAGAATGGACTTCGTTCCCTGCCGTGGCTTTTGGCCAAACGCAAGCTCCGGGTCTGACCGACTACGCCGACGGCGTGGACGTTCTGGCGTTTCTACGGGGTTTGTAGGGAAACGACACGGCACTTCCTTCAAACACACCTCCGTACATCGACGCTTTGGGGTCAAGCGCCGCCCTCGTGCTCCTTTATGGCCTTGATGATCTGGCCCTCATTGAACCGACTTGTTTTCATTACCCCAAAAATCATAAATTATCTTTTTGTTTGTTTAGAATTTTCGGGGGGAATACAGTTCTAGTTGTAATTCTCCGCTAAAAGTTTTAAACAAAGAATAAAGTCATTATTGATATTTTAGGGATACTGCTTCCTATGGTTATTCAACTTAATCCCATTTATCATCCAACTTATAATGTGCAACTGGTACGAAGAAATTTCCAGTATGAAATAGGGGTATTCCTAATTGCCTGTGAATTCTAATTCTTTCAACAAACACTAAT
>JAXITR010000010.1:0-53022 GCA_034679985.1 Cryomorphaceae bacterium | reverse complement strand
CCCAATTGGATTACTAGTTCTTTGTGATGGTCTGTTTTTGTATCCATTAATATATTTTATCGTCCATTTAGTCATAAAGTTGGTTACGTTTTCTCCGTTACTGATGTTTATGGTGCAGGAGTAATCTGGAATCTCGAGTATCCTTTCCGCAACAACCATTAATGAATCAATCTTCTCATGACCTGCTCGATCTTCAACAAACTTTAAAAGGTCGCCTTTGTTATAATTTCTAAAATCTGAAAGTCGCTGTCTTGGCATTTTAAAATTTCATTAAATCACTCATTGTAACTTCTAGTGCAGAGGCAATTTTTTTGATATTTAACATGGTAATATTTTTTTCTGCACGTTCGATCATTCCAATATATGTTCTGTGTAGATCTGCTCGGTGTGCAAGTTCTTCTTGTGAAATTTCTTTTAACTTTCTCAATTGTCGAACACGTTCACCAAACTTTTTTAATATTTCCGAGTCGTCGTTCATGTCATTTAATTCTTGTCTCAAATCTATCTTAAGTTGGTATCAAGAGCCACATACTATAGTTAGCATTTAGAACATAAGAGTCGAAATGAACTTAGTATAGGCGATTTTACAATGTTTTTTACTTTCTTATTTGCGAATTTGGAATAAGGAATTTGATCGCGAATAGTTGCTTTTTACTACTGATGCTGGTGCGGCAAGCAAATCTTGACGCAAACCCTAACTGTCTGCATTATTGCGAATTGAAAATTTATCCAAATCCGTTTTCGCATAATAGTTTGAGATTATCTAATTAAGAGACAATCATAAGGTGAATGCATAGTTAAACCTAGGTAGAAAATAATTTTAATGAAAATATGTCATTAAAATGTTATTGAGAGGTGTTAATTGAATCCTCCAGTGAACTAGAAACAAGTCCTCAAGAAATTGTTTTCTGAGCCATCTTAAATATGCAACCTTAGCCACTTGAAACTCCATGTTGTTGCCAAACAAAACTCGATTGAGATGATTATCATTGGTTTGCGAGTGGGAGCCGTGGAGTTTAGGCCGTGCGATGTTGTTGTGGTCTTCGCACAGAGCGAAAGCACCGAAGTCAAATAGTTTGTGGTGAAGTGCGCAGAGGGCGAGACCGTTCGTGACGTCGTCGGGTCCGTCGTAAGCGTGCCACTGAATGTGGGCGGCTTCAAGGCCTATGGACTGTCGGTTTAATTGTAGGTTGTAGCCGCAGACGGCGCATTGGTATTGGTAATTGGCAAGAACGGCTTGCGCAAAGTTGGGGTCCCGCTTCCTTTTCTCCTTTGTAATAGTGGTTTGTTCCATTTCCAGGCCGCAGGCGGAGAGTAGGTCTGCATGAAGGGAACTGGGGAATTGCTCGTTTAGGATTTCCCACACCCAGGTGATCAGTAGTTCCGGATTGTTTTGGAGTTCCCGTTGTACCTCATTGGACAGTGATCCTGTTGAGTTCAGTCGCTCAAATTCACGGGCGTGAAAATTGCCGTTGATGAGTTCAGCCGTGGGTTGTAGCGTCCATAGGCCGTCGGAAACCATGCGACCCCAAGGATTTTCTGGCGATTGTTTCGCCGCATTGCTTCCGAATTGGTGCAGCAATTGGGTTAACACCGGCGCAGTTGTGTTCCAATGAAGTTCTGTAATGCCTTGTTGCCATTAGCCCAAAGCGTAAAGGAATAAAAGCGGTTTGTGTGGTGCAAGCTGGTTGCCGCGTTTCCATTGTTTGAAGTGTAATTCCATGAATTGAAGGTAAGGCTTAGGGAAACGTTTGTAAACGTTTTCACCGGCTTGTTTTATGTGAATAATCGTGATTTTTGTATCTTCGTAAGGCATTCCGAGTCCTTGAATGGACGCCAACCGAGTGAAGGTCACCGCGGTGGTAAAATAATGCGGATTTTACAGATCAAAATAAACCCATGCTGAAGACTGTAGGAAGTTCGTTTTATACGGGGTGCAAAATCTTTAAAATTTTGCATCATGAACACGTATGTATTGGTTGAACGTCCCGGAGACGATGAAGAAGTAGCGAAGTATCGGCAGCAGTTTGCCTCGAAGACGGACCACGAGATCCGGGAATTGTTGAACAAACAGAAGAAAATAGGAATGGTCGGCGTGCACCAGCAAGGGCTGTATGTGCGGGCCTTGATGGAGGAATTCGCAGACCGCGCGATGCCGTTCACGTTCCGCGTGGATAAAGTGTAGGTCGGTTTTGTTTTAGGGTAGAGCCGTTGGACGCTGCTGGGTGCGTTCAACGGCTTTTTTGTAGTCAGGTCTTTTCATCGGGGTCGGTATGGTCGTCGGTGGGGTCCTCAGAAAGGTCTTTGGGATATCCCATGGAGCGCAAATTATCTTCTTCGTAGCGTTCAACCCCTCGGGTGATGTCAAGATTGGGGTCCTTGATGGGGTCGTATAGGGCATGGCTACGGTCAGTGGGGTCGTAGGGGCCGTAGAGCATTTCGTTGAGGAGGTCGTTGAGCCCCGGGTACCGGAGGTAGAGGTATTCGGGGGATTCGTACGCGTACATCCGTTGCAGCGCGTCGTCGGGTTCGATGGGGAATTCGACGTGGAGGGTGCCGTCGGGTTGAAGCAGTTCCGGGAGGAGTATGAGGTGGTCCGGGTCCGGATGCAAGAGGACGATGAGTTCATGGGTGTGGACGTGGAAGTAGAGGTGTTCGATCCACATGGGGGTTGAGGCCGCGCGCTCGTTAATGGGCGCGGCGTCTGTTGCTAGGGGCGCGCCGGAACCCGCCGCGCCTTCGTAGTAGCGTCCGTTGTCTAGGAGAATCCAGTCGGGGTGGGAGTAGTAGAAACGCTCTTTTGCGGTAAAGGTCTCTTTCCAGAGGAGGTGGAAGTCAAGATTGGGGTGCATCGTTGGCGAAGGTTATAAGGTTTTCGAGGTTGTGAAGGAGTTTTCCGCCCGTATCCAAAAGGTTGGTAGGGGAAGGGACTTCTGGGACGCGGTAAATACCGACACTGAATATGCGTCCGCTGAGGGCACTTTTTTGGAGTATGGCGAGGAGTCGGCCAGGTACGAGGAAGCCGGGTACCAGATGGACGGGGTGGTGGCCGAATTGGTGGACGAAGATTAGAGGTAGACGGTCGGACTCGTGCTGGATGAAAGGCAACCAATCGACGAGGTCGTAGAGGTCAGGGGGGAGGTTGTGCGGGCCAACGTGGACGGGGTATTCCAAGAGGGAGGTGTGGAGGAGTTTGAAGCGGAGGTGGCCGTAGGTGGGGTCTGCACGAAGGGCGTTGAGCCAGTAACGGAGCCAGGGACGGCTAAGGTAGTAGTTGGTGTGGGCAGGCATGTGTTTTCTTGGCATGAGGGGAGGTATTTTATATGTTGCTTGTCAATGGATTGAGACCATTTTAAGGAGTTTTTGGCGGGATTTTGGTCGATAAGTCGAGGAGAAAGGTGCGTTTGGCGACCAGGAGAAGGGGTTAGAGGAGGATGCCGTTGATGAGGAAGGTTATGAGGTGGCGGCGGGTGGTTACTTCGCCGTTCGGGTAGTCGATGGTTTCGCCGTCGAGGGAGGGTGTGGGGTCCGGGTAACCGTGGAGAAGGGCGTAGCGACGTGCGAGGGCAGTCCAGAAGTCGGTTTCCAGGATTTGATCGCTAGAGAGGTGGAACGGGGCGTCGGCGTTGGTTTTGGGGATGAAGCGGTTTTGGTTGTTGGGGTAGAGCGCCCAGGCGAGTTGGGCGACGGGTGCGTCGGCGGCGGCGCGGGGGCTGGGTAGGATGTGGATGACGTGATCCGGGGTTTTCCAGACGGAGCCGGTGCGGAGGGGGAAGTAGTGGAGCAGGTCTCGTGGGTCGGGGATGGGGTTGTTTTGCTCCACGCGGACGGTGAATTCGGGTTCGAAGAGCGTCATGGGGAGGGCGACGTTGCCTACGAGTGCAATCCGGGGGTCGGGGAGATGGAGGTCCCAGTTAATTTTATTGTGTTTGGGGGTGAAAAGGGTTTTTTGGGTTGTGAGGAAACCGAGGTCGAAGGGGGCGAGGTCGTGTTGAAAGAGGTAATGTTCGAGGGCCGCTTCTAAGTCTGGGTTTTGGTCGCGGTGGTTGGATTTGTGGTAAAGGTGGTGGCCGATAGCGTCTAGGAGGCGGGGGACGTTGGCTTTTTCGAGGTGGGTGATGTCGGTGGAGGGTTTCATGGTGGGTGGGGATGGGTTTTTTGCTGGTTAGGCGTTTTGTTGGCAGGGGGATTGGTGTATTGTGTTGGTTGTTAGGGGTTAGAGCGTAGGGTTGGGGGAGGGTGCGGGGCCACAGGCCCCGATTTCGGACGATTTATCGTCCGAAATGGGTGTTTTATCAAACACAATGGTTGCTTAAAGGAGCTAAATGGTCGATTTGTCGACCGTACAGCGAATGGGGAGGCCGTAAAGGAGGGCCATTGTAAAACGATCCGTTGGCCCTTATAGGGTCGGACAAAAGCAAGCAGGTATGCGGGTAGGCCCATTTTTTGACGTCGTCCGCATCATTTGACCACCGCGGCTGGGTTGCTCGGTTGGTGCCCACTAAAGGGCTCGGGATGCGTTGCAAAGATACGGATTTTTTAGAATCCGACTATTTGCTGATGGGAATGGGCAGTTGCCAGATAGGCAACATGTTTAGGGTTTTGGATCAACTATGGGGCAAAAGCCGCTCCTGGAACCACGCGTTCAGGGCGGGGTCTTCGGACCAGACGGTGCAGGATTTGAGGCCGCGGGTGAGGAGGGTGCGGTAGGTGTTTCGAATGATGGAGTCGATGAGGGGGGCCGCGGTGTTGGGTTGTGTGCGGAGGAGGGTTTTGGCGCCTTTGAGGGTTTTGTCGTGCCGGTCGCGGGCGAGGAAGTTGGTGGTGAGTTCGTCGGTATGGACGATGAGGTCTTTGCCGATGATGACGCCAATGTGTTCGACTTCAAGTCCTTGGCAGGTGTGAATGCAGCCGATTTGGTGGATGGAGTCGGGGTTGGCAATCCAGGCGGAGCCGTGTTGGGTGAGGTTCCACTGTTTGGCGAAGTGGTGGTCGGGGAAGACGATGTCTGCGGCAGCGGGGTCCTTTTTGGAGCGCCAAGGGTAGCAGTAGCCGGCGACGACGCGTGCGGTTTGGCCGGTGGCGTTGAGGTCGTAGATTTTTTGAAAGAGTTCCGTGGGGGATGAGGCCACGGTGAAGTCGAATTCGCTTGCGGGGAGGACGGGGTGCGCGGTGTCGCGGATGCCGAGGGTGTTGTCCAACCAGGCGAGGTAGGCGTCGGACCCTCCGCACCGGAATTGGCTGGTGAGGTCGTCGGTGTGAACGGTGGCGTGGGCTTGCTGGGCCCAATGGCGGATTTCGTCTTCGGTGCCGATGTCGGAAAGGGCGACTTTTTGGTTTTCGTCGAGGAAGAAGATGGACGTGCGGGCGGACTGGATGATTTCCTTGACTTGGTTTTCGCCCAGGTTGCTGTAGAGGCCGGACTTTTCGTTGAGGCGGTGCGCTTCGTCGACGATGAGGCAGTCGTAGGCGTTTTTGGGGACCTCGGTGAATTTACCGCTGCCGAGGAAGAGGGAGTCGTATTTGGTTTTGGTGTAGACACCTAGCAGTTTGCCTTTGTAGACTTCGCGCGGTGCGGCATTTTTAGAGACGTACGCGGCGTTTAATTGGGCGCCGATGAGGGCCACGAGGGCGTTAATAGCCACTACGCTTTTGCCGGTTCCGGGGCCGCCGCGGACGATAAATACATGTTTCGCAGGTAGCGTGCCGGTGGTTGTGGTGTTTGCGGGGGTGGTTTGTGCGTTTTGGAGGGCTGTGTGGAGGATGCGCTCGTAGACCACTTTTTGGTCGTCCAGAAGGATGAATTCCGGCTGTGCATCGAGGAGACCGGAGAGGGCGTCGGCGAGGCTTTTGGACGGTTTTATGCGTCCGTTTTGGAGGGTGAACAAGGCGGCTCCGGAGTCGCCTTTGTGGAGGTGTTTTTTAATAAAATCTTGGAGTTGGACAATTTCGGTACTTATGAAAACGGGGGCTGCGTCAGTATACGTTTTATAGCGGGGGTCGCGTAGGACGGTGGCGTCTGCGAGGTTGTGGGTGTAGGCGCAAGGGACGATGGCAACTTTGTTGGTGTAGACGTTTTCGTTGAAGGCGGTGAGGGTTTGGGCGTAGCTGTAGGCTTGGTAGCTGGGGTGGCTGGTTTCTCGGAGGTTGCCGCCCAGGAGGGTGCGGACGAGGCCGTCAAGCGGGGTAGTCTCCACCTGGGACCATTGTTTCAGTTCGACAATGATGGCTTGGCTTTTGTCTTCGGTGTTGGTGCCGGAAAGGAGAAAGTCGATGCGTTTGCTGGTGGGGGGGAGGGTGAATTCGACGCAAATGCCGATGTCGTTGGGGATTCCGTAGTCCCCGGCGAGGACCATTTGCATGAACATGAGGGAGTAGCGCCAGGAGCCGCGTTCGGACTGGGGGACGCGTCGGTGTAAGACGGCTTGGAAGCGGTCGGCGATGATGTCGTCAATGCGGCCGGAGCTGACGTCGGCGAGGAAGGATTGTTTGGTGGCTTCGTAGACGATCACAGGGTGGGGTCTGGGCGGCTTATTGGCCGAGTTCGTTGTATTTGGCGGAGGTTCCTCGGGCCTTTTCTGCCGGGTATTTTAGGGCGTTTTTGGCTACTTTTTGACGCACAATTTCATCCACGTTTAGGCCGTGGTTGTGGGCCAAAAGGAGGGCGTAGGCCAGGACGTCTGCCAACTCTTCCGCTAGCCGTTCTTCCCGACCTTCAGGCAGTTGGCCGTTGGGGCTCCAGAGAAAAAGTTCGTTGAGTTCCGCGGCCTCAATGCTGAGGGCGAGGGCTAAGTTTTTGGAGTCGTGGAATTGGGCCCAATCGCGTTCGTCGCGAAAGTCCAAAAGGAGTTGGGTGAGGGACTGCATAAGTCCCGAAAAGATACTGCGTTGGGGGGAGATAGCAATCAATCCTCCCAGCTCTCCTCGTTGAGGGCTTTGTTGTATTCAGAAACGCCGAAGGCGAGGAGGCGTTGACGGCGCTGTTCGCGGGGGATGGTGATGCCTACCAGGACGCCGCCTACCACAACATTGGCGGCTCCTTGTGACTGGAATTCCGCAATTCCCGAGCTCAGCTGCGCAACCCCAGTCACGGCGTTCAGTCCGCCGTAGATCCACCAGAAGTAGTTCCAGCCGCGGATTTTGGCCGCTTTGCGGAATGCGGCAGCAGCGGGAGCGCTTTTAGACATGGCGTAAAACTGGGCATCTCCAGCCGTCATGGGTACCCCGTTGTAGTACACCTTGCCGCCCACGAGCTGCATGGCCTTCACACGGGGTTTGGGCGAGGTGGTTTCGGATTGCGCTTGGAGGGCGTTGGAGCTCAACAGCAGCAGCGCCACAAGGGACAGCAGGAAAGAGGCGCGTCGGGCCAAACGGGTCAGGGAGGGTGCCAACATGGAGGTGGATTTGGTGTGGTGATGCGTTTGATGAACAACAAATGTAGGATGCGCGGGCGAAAAGGCGCTCAGAGGCGAAGGACGACGGTTTCGCTTGCCGAGGAATTTCCAATGCGGTAGGGCGTTTCCTTGCGCACAAATTCGTGCACTGCGTTGCGGAGGATGCCTTCGCCCACGCCGTGGATCACGGTGATTTGGTCCCAGCCCGCTGCCGCCAGTGCGTTCTTCAGCTTGCTCAGTTGCCGCTCCAGCGCGCGGTGTCCGTTGTCCGACTCCGGCAAGTGAAGGTCCAACGTTTGCACCCGAAGCTCCTTTTTGGCAATGCCGGCGGCTTTTCGCAGACCCAAATCCTGAGCCCGGGGTTGCCCCGTCACCTTCCACGGCACTTCGTGCACCAACTCTTCCGGTTTAAACGTGTGCTCCAGACCGTCGTCGCATTCCACCACCACCTGATGCGGCGCGGTGCGCACCACGGCGCCCTGCAGGGTACCGTCGATCTCGTGAACGCGATCACCGGGAAGGAAGGGGCGGAGGGGGAGCATGGTGCGGAACGGTCCGATGGCGAATTTCAAGGGGTTGGGTCAAAGGTATCACCCAAAATGCTGCGCAATCCAGCGCGGTCCGTCCGTGCGCAAGGCCTGCACAAACGCTTGCGCGGCGGGGCTCAACACCTTGCCCGACGGCCAAACAATGTGCCAGGTGCTCCGCAAAGGCAACCCCCGAATGGGCACCACCACGGCTTTTTCCTCCCGAAGCGCACTGCGCATGCCAATCAACGGCACAATGGACACGCCCAGGCCGGCCATCACCGCCTGCTTGACGGCTTCATTGGTACTCAACACCAGTTTCTTTTTGGGTTCAATTTGGTGCGCAGACAATAGCCGTTCCATGGCGGTACGGGTGGCGGACCCTTCCTCGCGGAACAACACGGGGAGGTCCTCCAGAACCCCCAAAGGATAAACACCGTCAACCGGCAAGGGGGCCAACAACGGACGCTGCGCCACACACACCAACTCGTTTTCCATGAGCGGCAGGGATTCCAAGGCGGCTTTTTCCGGCAAAACGGAAATCAAGGCCAAGTCCGCCCGGTTCGCCGCCAAATCCTCCAAGACCTTGGCCCGGTTGGTGACGTCCAGGGCCAAGTCCAAATGCGGATGCAACCGCAAAAACTCAGCGAGCAAATAAGGCGCAATGTACTTTCCGGTAGAAACGGCACTGATGCGCAGCGTCCCGGACAACAGACCCTTTTTTTCCGCCGTGCGCTCCTCAAACCCCCGGGCCTCCTCCAAAATTCGTCGGGCCGTATCCTGAAAGTCCAGCCCAAACGACGTGAGGTAAATCCGCTTCTGCACCAAATCCACCAAAGGAGCCCCCACTTCTTCCTGAAGTTGCTTCATCAACAAAGAAACCGCCGGCTGCGTCAACTGCATGGCTTCCGCCGCGCGCGTCATGGACTTAAACTCGGCAACCTTCAGAAATACAGTAAGTTGATGCAATGTGTACACGGTAAATGCGTTTTTCGGCCCGACGCCAGTAATTAATAATATTTATGACAAAGATTAATAAAATAAATTAAATATTATGAATAATCCCCCCACCTTTGCAGAGTCAATTCAGTTCTGCTTCAATGGATTGACTGGTTGAGGAGTTGTTTTCGAAAGCGACGACCCCCAGGCGGCTCCGCCGCCTGGGGAACAACTCCCGCCGACGCTGCGAACAGGAGAACCAATCCCCCTCCAATACCCTACACGTCCCGCATGACCCTAGACTTACTCCTGGCCAACCTCACTTCGCCCGCCTTGTTGTTTTTCCTCTTGGGCCTGTTTGCGGTCTACGTCAAGTCCGACCTCTCCATTCCAGAGAACTCCAGCAAATTCATCTCCCTCTACCTCTTGTTTTCCATCGGGTTCAAGGGCGGCCAAGAACTCTCCCACGAACATTTTACCTGGGAAATTGCCAGCAGTCTGCTCTTTGCGGTGGCCGTTTCAGCTGCTATTCCAGTTTGGGTATTTTACGCCGTCCGCAAACGTTTGGGCGCGGCCAACGCTTCCGCCGTGGCCGCCAGCTACGGCTCCGTCAGCGCCGTAACGTTTGTTGCGGCCGTGGCCTTCTTGGAAACCGTGGGCCACATCCTGCCCGGACACATGGTCGCCACCATGGCCTTGATGGAATCCCCGGCCATTGTGGTGGGTCTTGTACTCCTGGGACTCAGCCAAAAGCGCGCCGGCAACGGCACCCAACCCCTGCAACCCCCCCTAAAAACCTTCATCCATTCCCTGACCCACGGCAGCGTCTTGCTCATCTTGGGCAGTTTGGTAGTGGGGTATTTTGCCAACGCCAAGGCCGCCGAAGGCATCCGCCCCTTCACCAACGACCTCTTCATGGGATTCCTAGCCCTCTTCATGCTGGAAATGGGCCTCTCCAGCGGCCGCCAGCTCAAGGCATTTTTCTCCTACGGCGCCTTCCCGTTGGTGGTAGCCCTGCTCGTCCCCTTCATCAACGGCACCCTGGTTGCCTGGCTTTCCACCTTCATTACCGACGACGTATCCGTTCGGTTCGCCTTTGCCTGCCTGGCCGGCAGCGCCTCCCACATCGCCGTCCCAGCAGCCTACAAAATCTCCGTCCCCGAAGCCAATCCGGGCCTGTATTTGCCCATGGCCCTGGCCATTTCCTTCCCAATCAACCTTACCCTGGGATTGCCGTACTACTGGGCTCTGGTCAACTACTAAAGCACCCGCGCATCCGCCTTTATTCGTCGTCGTCGCCGGTGCAGTAATACTCCTCGCACTCTTTGGCGTTGACCCCGATGCGGTCGTTGGCAAAACCCACTGAGAAAAAGGTCGGATTGAACGCTACGTACAACTGCTCCACCACGTCCGAATAACTGGGGCTCTCCGGATTCGCAATGGTCTCGCACAAAAAGCGATAACCCTCTTTACCGCCGCACCATTGGGGCGGCCCGGCCATTTCGCCGTACGCCACAAAAATGGGCTCTTCGCCGTCGCGCTCGGTAGCGTGCGCGTCCATCGTCAATTCCAAGGTCCAAGGGATCTCCGTTTCGTACACGAGCTTTAGGGGTCCCGCCTCAAAAAACAGCCACAAGTTTTGATCCGTAGCGTTGGCTGGCGCTTTGCCTATTTGGTCGATGGTGGACAAAGTAGCCCACTGCGTAGGATCGACGACCTTACCCCCGTTGGGCAAAACAAAGTGAAAAGGAGCGTCTGCATCCCAACCCATCGACAAGAAGGACGCCACCGCCAAGGACAACAAGTCTTTGGAGTTGGGAACGTTCAGCGTACGCCAAACAACAGGTTCGACGTCTTGAAGCGTAACGCGAATGAGCAATGAATCCGTTATGGCCATAATTCAATTAGTTTTTCCATTGAGTGGGACAAAGGTCGATACCAAAAACTGCGCTAACCGTTTTTAAACGTTTATAAACGTATGTAAATGTTTGTAATTTAGTAAATTATTGTTTTTCAAATTGTTATGATTAAAATCAGTCGAAAGCGTTTCGTACTGACTAACCATCAACTCAGATCGTTCTCAGCAAGTTTTTGCTGAGTAAGTCTCACTTCCTCTCGAGCTTTTTTGAGTAAAATCCCCACGCGAAATGCTTCGGCGTCCTTTTCCAAAGCATCTCGACGTTCGCTGCCCTGAGGTCCGTAGAGGTCGTCCTTAATTTGTTGCCAGGTTTTCGTGTTCAGCATCTTCTGTTGTGAATTTTTACAAGGATATCAAGTTAATTCAAAAGTTACCTATTTGCCATTCACCCGTGATCTTGGTCTTCGAACCGTACATTTTGCACGAATCGACAACATTTTAGCCGACAGCCGTACGGAGACGTTTCTAACCGTATATACTCGTTTGTTTCGACGTAGGGTACTAAAATAGAGCTTATTGTGCCGTTTTTACCCATTTGCAAAAACGCTCCGTTAAGGCCTCAAAAATCCTACGGTAGACAAACGAAGGTGAAATGTTGATTTAAGAACTCCAAAAAGTAGACCCCCCTTGGCCAATCGCCCACGAATAGGGGCGTGTTCGGCTCGACAGTCCACTCCATGGTTTGCCCCAACGCATTCGTTCTGCGCATCCGCGTCGGCTCCGTCAAACCCTCCACCTGTAGCCAATCGTGCGCCGGATTCGGCCGAAGCTGAATTTGGGGACCGTCGGGCTCCGACCACCCCAAGTTGGTGCAACTTCCCACCACGTACGTGTTTTTGTTGCCTGCCGTGTTGCGTTCTGCGCCGCCGAGGTACGAATACGTGTAGTAGAAATACAGAAGGGTGCCCTTACTCGCCTGCAATTGAAACGGAACATTGGGCTGCACCGGGTAGCCGGGCATAGACCCCGGATCCGTTCCGTAGTACAACAGGCACGTGGGCGACCCCGTTCCCGCTTGGGTTGGGATGAACGTTAAAGTTGGGTTGTTGTCCGCGTCCGAAAACCGGAACTTAAAATCTCCGTTCCAGCTGGTTCCCACACACTTGGGCGCCGGGTCCACCCGCGTGTTTCGCGCGGCAGAAACCGACGAATCGCCCCAGGCGTCAAACGCTACCGCCCGCAGCACGTGCTGGCCCAACCCCGGATGCCACGTAGCCTCCCAAGGCCCCGAGCTCCGCGACGCCCAGCGCGCGCCGTTGGCGTAAAAATCCACGCGCACCACGGAATCGTTCAAATCCGATACGCTGGCCCGAACCCGAACGGAGTCGCCCTCCAGAAAAGTTTGGCCGGGCAGGGGTGTTTGCAAAGCCACCGTGGGCGGCACGTTGGGGCTGCTTCCCACAATTACGTACACCTCGTCCGCATCCGCATGAAGACTGTCTGCCACCGTCAACCGCATCTTGTAAATGCCCGCCTGCAAATTGGAAACGCTGGTTTGCAGCGCGGCGTTGTTTGCAAACACGGCAGAACTGGGGCCGTACACCTGCGTCCAAAGCACGGCGATGGGTCCGTTGGAGCCCGCGGTGCTGGCGGAACCGTTGAGGGCCGCCGAGGTGGACGGAAGAACCGCGACGGCATTGCTGCCCGCATCGGCTACCGGAAGCGTGTACGGCAGCGGCCCGGTGTAGATCCAGGTCAGCTTGCCCAAATTCAATTCACCTCCCTGGAACGCAATCCGCAGCACCTGAACACCGGATTTGAGCGGTACGCCTGCCAGCGTTTTGGTGCCCCAGGTGGACCAATTTCCCGTTCCGGAAAGGGTAAAAACCGACGTCAGCGGCAGGCCGTCGCTGAAGAGTTGGAGCGGCCCGCCGCCCTGCGGGTTGCCGCTGGCGTACCGCAGCTGCAGCTGGTACAGCCCCGCCTGCGCCGCATCCACCGTGAATTCCAACCATTCCCCGTTGGCCGTCCAGCCCACGTAGGGTCCTTCCGCGGCCTGTGTCTTCGCATCGACGTACTCGTCCGGCCGGAAATCGCCCAAATTTGCTCGGGTTCCGTCTTGGTAGGCCACGCCGCTGGCGTTCCCGCCGGAGAATGCGTCGTAGTGCCCCGCCGGAAAGGTTCCGGGCAAAGCGATGGGCGTGCCGTTGTAGGGCACTTGATCGCCCACCAGCACCCCGGCCACGTTGGTCAGCGCAAACGACGCCCCGCTGTACACCCGTGCGTAGAAAGCGTGTTTGCCCACGGGGAGCGCCGGGGAAACGGCCGTGTAGGGCGCTTGCGCCACCGCCGCAAAAGCGGTATCTCCGCAGTAAAAAACCACCTGCGTGGGCGTGCCGCCCGTTACCTGAGCGGAGACGATTACCGTGCCGCCCGGGTACGCCGCGGGGAACGAGGTGGTGAGCGCGCCCTTCAGGGCAATGTCCTTGCTGGTGGCCAGCGTCCGCGGCGGCAACGTCAGCGCATACCCCGTGGAAAACAGAACGGTTTTGGGCGTTGCGCCGTAGTTCTGCGCCACGTACGTGGTGTCTCCCGCCCGTATGAATGCTGCCGCCAGCGGGTGGTTGGCCCGAATGCCCTTGGCCACGCGTCCCAGGGCGTTCATCGCGTGCAGCCAGTGGTAGGTGAAGGCGTCGGACACCCCAAATTTCAAGCTGCGGCCCGGGTAGGAGTTGTACAAATTGAGGGCTTTCTGCGGGTTGGTGAAGGACAAGTACTGCCAGTAGATGTCGTGCCACAGGTTCACGTTGGGGGCGTTGCTGAGGATGCCGGTCTTTTGCTCCATTTCCAGCCAAAGCTGGTGCGCGTAGAGGGTGTCGTGCCCCAAGTACAGGGAGCCTCCGTGGATGGGGTAGAGTTCAATGCCAAAGCTGGCCGCAATATCGCCGGTCCAAAACGTGCCGTTGTCGTAGCTGTTGCCCCACACCCGCGAAACCAAGGCGTGCGGCTGCGTGGGCCCAAAGTTGCGCTGGCGCTGGTCAAACCAGTATTCCTCCACCGCGCGTTGCTCCGTCACGTACAGGTAAATGCCCAAATTCCGGATGGAGTCGTTCCCCGTCACGCTGCCCCAGTGGATCAAAGACGAGTTGAACTGCATGCTTTCCGACGTCGACTCCTGGTCGTTGCCCTGCGGGAAGGTGGCAAATCCATTGGCCCAGCAGTGGCCGGCGTAGGGGCTGAAATTGCGCAGGTACGGAAAGAGTGCGTCGTTGCGCCGGGGCGACGCGGCGTCGCGCACGAGGAGGTTGATCATGGGTCCCCACGAGGCGGCCCAACCCGGTTCAAACTGCTCCACAAACGACGCGGCGTGGATGAAGTAGCCCCAGTGAAAGTGGTGGTCGTTCAAATTCAGGTCTTGTCCGTGCCCGGCCGGATAGCCCAACAGCGCAGACCACGTGCTGTTGTAGTAAAACAAAAAGGCCACTTCGCCGGACTGGTAGTGCAGCCAGTCCTCCAGACGTTCCTTCACCGTTTGAAACAAAAGCCCAAAAGCCGCCGTGTCCTGCGTGAGCTCCGCGGCGCGCGCGGTTTGGATCAGTCGGTTCATCTCCTGTCCCTCGTTGTAGCTGTCCGTCCAGGTGGCCAACGGATCGTTCTGCAGCAATTGAATCTTGGAACTCAATTCCAGCGGCTGAAAACCAGCACTGTAGGGGTCCACGTACGGCAGGGTGGGCAAAATTCCGTGGAAGGTGTCTTGAACGGTAAACGCGTTGGCCGCCAAGCACTTGAGGGTTCCCCGCACGGTGGGGTAGGTAGGGCCCGACGGCGCTGCACTTCCGGGCGCGAGGGAGGACCACTGGTGCGGCAGCAAGCCCATCAGCAAGACGCTGTCCAACCCCTCTTTAACCGACACGTCTGCGGTAAACTGGGTGATCACCACCGACGTAGCCTCGTTGTAGGACCACTCCGCGCGGGTGTTCACGGGCACCACATAAGCATAAGGCGCAAACTGCGCGGCGGCGGCGGCCACGCTGGGGGCGGTGAGCGGCAAAAACGCCAAAGACCAGTAGTTTTTCCCGTTCAACGTGCTGGTGTAGGTGTTCCCGGACTGCACCCAAACGCTGCCCACCGGCGCGTACACGGCAAAATCCGCCCCATTCCGGGCGTTTTCAATGCGCAGCACTTCGTTGGCCACCGTTGCGGTTCCTTGGTTCACCTGCACCGTGGCGACGTCCGAACTCCCTTTGGTGAAGTGCAAAAACGGCATGCCCAACCCGGCGGTTGCCCCAAATTGCTTGGTTCCGGCGGTCCAGTCCATCGTGACCGTCCAATCCGAGTAGTCCGCCACCCGCGCCTGCGGCGCGTTCAACCCACTCACCCCCACCACCACGGGTTCAATGTTGTCTATGGGTCCCCACGGAATGTAGGTCACCACCAAGCCGCTGTTTTTGGTTTTGAGGGTGAACGGGTAGGTGAACAGGTTGTCCGAATGCGGATTTTTGAGTTTGTTGCTCCACCAGTCGTTGGTGGGCACCGGCCGCGGCGCGGCCGGCCCGGTAGTGAAGGGCGTCCCGGAGGGATATCCGTTCCGACCGGCGGCGTCCACGCCCGGAAAGGTTTTGGTGTAGCTCCCGCTGCCCACCGGAACGGTTTGGGCCTGAAGGCCAGTGGCGGTCAGCAGTGCCGCGCACAGAGCGAAGGTAGAAAAGGCTAAAGCTGAAAAACGACTCGGTTGCGTCATGCTGGGGCGCTTGGCGGTGCGGTGGCGCATTCGGAAGGTCGCACGGTCAAAGCCCGAATGGAGAAATGGTATCATTTACCTTAAGCAAGGTAGCGTTTTTTGGGAAGAAATAAGTCATCCAGGAACACCGTACGAGTCTGTAACGATTGTCTCAAATTTAGTACTCCAAAAATCTGTAAATTCGGTGTGCCAATTAACCAATAATACGATGCGAATAAATTTCATCCTCCTCGCCTGCTGCTCCCTGCTGATGATATCGGGATGCAACAAGTCTACCGGCCCTTCTGGGAATCCCGTGATTGAATACGAGATTACCTCAACATCGCCTTTTGCAACGAACATTTTGGGCTCGCCTTTTCCCGGATTGATGGTGAATTACACCAACGAAACCGGACAAACGCAGCAAGAGCAATTGAATCCAACGGGCACAAAATGGAAGAAGAAAGTTATTGTTACGACTCCGCAACGCCCCATAGCCGTTGCCTGTATGGCTAGTGGAATTTTGACGGGCAGCGGAAAAGTGGAGGCGAAAGTATATGTGGATGGTGTGCTGCGCGGTTCTAATACGGTAAATGCATACGAAGCGCAAGGTTATTGGACTTTTCCAGCTTTGATTATTAACGGCATAGTTATCCAATAAATAGTCAAAAGCGCGTCTTAATTTAAACCATAAACCTACTTCATTGAGCAAAAAAGGCCGTCTCGCAGAGACGGCCTTTTTTGAAGTGGAGAATATCGGAGTCGAACCGATGACCTCTTGCATGCCATGCAAGCGCTCTAGCCAGCTGAGCTAATCCCCCGTGCGGCTGCAAAGATACAAAAGAGTTCAGACCTGCACAAAATGCGCGGCGTCGGTTCAACGTCCCCCCAGGGCGTAGCTCAATTGAATGCCAAAGGTGCGCGGTCCTTGCAACGAGGCGGGGCGCGGCATCACCGTGCGGTTCAGAAGGTTGTTCACCTGCGCCGTAATGGAGAAGTCTTGGGAAACAGTCCAACGCAGGCGGGCGTCCATCAAGAGGTCAAAATGCGGCAAATAGTAGGCGTAGGCGTCTTGAACCCCGGGCACGAAGGCGTTGAACAGCGAGCTGGTGAAAATGCTGTCCATGTTGTCGAACCGATTGTTGTAACGCACGGAAAAGCCCGCGCTCCAGTGCTTGGCCACGGCCTCCACGTCTGCCTTCGCCACGTGGCGGTAGCGGTACTTGAGGTACCCGTTGGAGGGATCCGTGGACGTTCCGCGGTACGTAATGGGCCGGCCCACGGCGTCCAGCGCGTAGGTGGCGTCGCGGTCCAGCATGGTGGGAACGGCGTAGGTGTACCCCATCAAGGCGTTGATCATCAGATTCTTGCTGGCTTGGTAGGACGACGTCAGGGTAAATTCCGCCCCCAGCACCTGGGTGGTGCCCACGTTGATGGACTTGAATCCGTTGTTCGCAAAGAACTCGGCCGCGGGATCCGGCAGGGAGTTGGTGTCCCACTGCCCAAAGGTGAATTCCAGCATGTTCCAGTAGCGGCTGGCAAACAGGGCCGCGTCTGCGTAGCCCTGCCAGCGTCGGTTGCGCGAGGCCAGTACCTGCTTCAAGCCCCACTCGCCCGTAAAACTGCGTTCCGGACGCACGGCGGGGTTGGCGTAGACTTGCACGGGGCCCGCTACCGCGGCCACAAACGCTTCCGCAATGGTGGGGAAGCGGTAGCCTTGGCCGGCGGAGGCGCGCATGAAGAGGCCTTTGCCCAGGTTGCGGTTGACGCCGGCCCGGAAAATCGGCGCGCCGGAGCCGGTGGTGTCCAGGGTGTAGCGCTCGTAGCGGGCGCCCAAACTGAGGTTCCACGGGCCCTTGCTGTAGTCGGCCTGAGCAAAGAGACCCCGGGTGGTGGAGGTGTGCTTGCCGCCAAAGAGCTCGCCGTTCAGGGAGAGGGAATTGGTGGCGCTGGCGCCCACCGTGGTGTTCCAACCTTTGGTGCCAAAGTGGGTGGCGGTGTACTCGGTGTAGAGGGTGCGCGCGGCGTTGGAGTAGTCCTCCAAACCGGCTTGAAGGTTGTTGTCGTGCGCAAAAAAGCGGGACCGCAGGGCGTGGAGCGTGCGGCCTTGGCGATAGGTGATGTAGGGGCTTGCGGTGATTTGGTAGATTCCTTTGTTGGTGGCCGTGGAGTCCAGGGGGATGTAGCCGTTTGCGAAGCTCTTCCAAAGCAGGACGTCGGCACCGCGCAGGCCGCGGACGGAGGCGGCCAAGCCCACTTTGAGGTTTTTGTTGACGGCGTAGTCGTACTTGCCGTGAAAGCGGAGGCTTTCGTCGCGAACCCCGTACACAAAGCCTTCGTCCCACTGGATTTGGCCGTGGAGGACCAGGCCGGATTTCGCGGTGGGTTTGACGGCCACGGCAAACCGACCGGTTCCTTGGGTGCGCATGCCGGTGCCCGCCCACCAGCGCATGGAGGGGAAAAGGGGTTGGTCGTAGACGAGGGATTGGAAGGAGAGGCGGGCAACGGGTTGCGCACCCGCTTCCAAGGTTCGTACGTGGATGACGCCGTTGAGGGCGGCACTTCCGTAGAGCGCACTGGCGGCGCCCTTAACTACTTCAACGTGCGAGATGGCTTCCACCGGAACCAGCGCCCAGGAGGCTTGAGCCGCGTCGGGAGACAGGAGGGGGAGGCCGTCGAGCAGCACCTGAACGCGGGAGCCCACGCCGTAGCTCCATCCGGAACCGCTGCGGATGTTGGCCTGACCGTCTTGGATGGTGACGCCGGGCGTTTGGATGAGGGCGTCTTCCACTTTGAGCAACGGCTTATTTTTCAGGATGGAAGCGGGCAAAGCGTCGATGCTGGCGGTGGTGGTTTCCAGGCGTTGCGCGTAGCGGCTGGCACTGACCACGGTGGTCTGCAGGCGGACGGTGTCGGACAAACTGGATTTGCGCGCGCCTACCGGTTGGCCCGACGTACTTTGCGCCGCCAAGGACCCGCTCAGCAGCAGGAGTGCGGGAAGGAGCGCGGCGCCCAGAATATTCCGGCTAAGGGCGGTCGGTGAAGAGTGAAGGAAAGAAAAGGTCATAAACGTTTGCGGCAGGGAGTAAATTTGTTGGAAAGTTAAGGAATTGAGGATGAAAAGAGCATTGGTGACCGGCGCGACGTCGGGAATTGGCTGGGCTACGGCTTGGGCTTTGGCGGAGGCCGGTTGGGACGTGATGGCGTGGGGTCGACGCGAAGAGCGGCTGTCGGGGCCGGAGGGGTTGGTGGCGCAGGCCCGCGCAGCGGGGCTGCGGGGAAGCATCCATACGCGGAGCGTTGATGTGCGCGACGGTGCGGCAGTGGCGGCAGCAGCCCAAGAATTTCTCGAGCAAGGACCGGTCGACTTTTTGTTCAACAATGCCGGCCTGGCGCTCGGTCGCGAACCCTTGCACGAAGGAAATTTGGAGCAGTGGGAGAACATGATCGACACCAACCTCAAGGGCTTGCTGTATGTATCGAAGGCCATTGGAACGGCAATGGTGGAGCAGCAGCACGGGCACATCATCAATGTGGCCTCAATCGCCGGCAAGGAGGTCTACCCCAACGGAAACGTGTATTGCGCTACAAAGACGGCCGTCGACGCGTTGACCCGAGGAATGCGTTTGGATTTGGGCAAGCACGGAGTGAAGGTTGGCCAGATTGCGCCCGGAATGGTGGAGACGGAGTTTTCGTTGGTGCGGTTTTCGGGGGACGAGGAGAAGGCGAAGGAGGTCTACAAAAATCTGAAGCCCCTGTCGGCCAAAGACATTGCAAACACGGTCCTTTGGATGGTGGAGGCGCCGGAGCACGTGAATGTGGCGGACGTCTTGATTCTTCCCACCTCCCAATTAAATGCGGTTTCTGTGCGCTGACACCGTGTCTTTTTTTGGCGATTAGTGCAAACGTTTGCCACGGTTAAAGTTTCAGTTGATCAATGAGTTAGCTAAAACTTCCTGCGGCACAAGCTTATATACGTTTCGAACCGACTGTCGGCGCAAAAGGGCTGCAACTTGCGGCCATGGAAGATCGAGACGAACGCATTCGCATCGCGGTGGCCTTGTCCCTGTGCAAAGGCATTGGGCCCGTACGTATGGTGCAGATTTACAAGGCTTTTGCGGATCAATGGGAGCGACTGCCCTTTGTTCCTACCCCTGAATTGGGGTTGCCAGCCCGAACGGAAATGGAGCTGAGTCGGACCGGGTGGAATGCTTTGCTGGACAAGGCAGAGACGTCATTGCACAAGTCTTTTTTGTCCGGGATACGGGTGCACTGGGTAGAGGATCGGTTGTTTCCCGAACGATTGGGCCCGGATCGATTGCCGGACGGACCGCTGGTTTTGTATACCAAGGGCGATGCGGAAATCTTGCGTGCGCCGCGCACCTTGGGGGTCGTTGGTACCCGAAAGCCATCAGATTACGGTTTGGCGTGCACGGAAATTTGGGTGGCCGGTGTTGAGTTGTCCAATCCGGTTTTGGTGAGCGGTTTGGCTTTTGGAATTGATGCGGAGGCGCATTCGTCCGCATTGCACCACTCGTTGAAAACCATCGCGGTACTGGCGCACGGTTTGCACGCGGTTTTTCCTGTTGCCCATCGGGAGATGGCCTCGGATGTATTGGATCGGGGAGGGTGTTGGCTATCTGAGTTACCGTACGGAATTGATCCGGAGCCGGGGACGTTTCCGCAACGCAATCGGTTGATTGCCGGCATGTCCGACGCAGTGGTCATTCCGGAGGCTGGGGCCAACAGCGGAACGTTGATTACGGCGCGCATGGCGTTGGACTACAACAAACCCGTGTACGCAGTGCCGGGACGATTGGGGGATCCGCACAGCGAGGGGTGTTTGGCCTTGCTGGCCTCACACAAAGCGACGATTGCTTTTCGTCCGGGTCAGTTGTTGGAAGATTTGCAGTGGCAACTGGATCCGGATCGGGCACGCGCGCCAGCCTTGGAGTGTGTTGAATCGGTGAAGGCGGCCATTGAGGTGTTGCGAAGGCGACGAAAGCGCAAGGGGCCAGCGGTTTTTCGGCGCGACCAACTTTTTCCGTTGTGTCCGGACTGGAGTCGGAACCAAATTCTAACGGCCTTGGATGCGCTGGAGGCCAGCGGGCAGGCACTGTACGATGTGGTTAGCGATACGTACAGCGCCAATGCAGTAGCTTATGCAGCAGTAAATGAAGCCGCTTCGGCTTACTCCTCAAAATCGTCTTCGGCGGGGGCGTCGTCGGTGGATTCCTCTTCTTCATCAGAAGAGTCATCCTCTATATCGCCAGCAGCGGGCGCGACAGTGGGGACGGTTTCCAAATCGTCCAGGTAGCGATCCACTTGGTTTTGGAGTTCGATGCTGATTTTGAAGAGGTACTTGGTGTCTTCGGTTTCCAGCGGAACGGCACGTACCAATTCTCCTTTGGCATTGGTGTACGTAACCATCACGCCGGGGTCAAATCCCTCCGGGTATTTATCGGTTAATAGGGCCAGAAGCTCTGGCGTGCTGTTTTTGTAGTCGATGATGATGCGACGCTTGTCCATGGATGAACGTCCTGTTTTTTTCTGTTGGAACTTCTTGAATTAAACCGAGGAGGGTAAGTGCTGCTTGAGTGGGGGTAATTGGGTTTGAAATGTAGGAATTACCAGCCCAATATCCATGCAAAAATTAACGGAGCTACAATGGTGGCGTCCGATTCCACGATGAACTTCGGGGTGTCGGCGTCCAGTTTGCCCCAAGTGATTTTTTCGTTGGGGACCGCGCCAGAGTAAGAGCCGTAGGAGGTGGTTGAGTCGGAGATTTGGCAGAAATAGCCCCAGAAGGGAATGTCGTCGATTTCCATGTCTTGGTAGAGCATGGGGACCACGCAAATGGGGAAGTCTCCGGCGATGCCGCCGCCAATTTGGAAGAAACCTACGCTGGGTGCGGAGGGGTTGTTTGGGTTGCGGCTGTTGTTGGTGTACCAATCGGCGAGCCAGGCCATGTATTCAATGCCGCTCTTCATGGTGGAGGCTTGCAGTTCTCCCTTGATGACGTAGCTGGCGAAGATGTTGCCCATGGTGGAGTCTTCCCAGCCCGGAACGACGATGGGGAGGTTGCGCTCGGCGGCGGCCAGCATCCAGCTGTTCTGGGGGTCAACGGCGGAGTCGTATTCGGCGGCGAATTCGGGGAGCTGCACCATTTGGTACATGTACTCGTGGGGGAAGTAGCGTTGTCCTGTGGCTTCGGCACGGTTCCACACTTTGTGGATGTGTTTTTGGAGTTTGCGGAAGGCTTCTTCTTCGGGGATGCAGGTGTCCGTGACGCGGTTCAAGCCGCGGTCCAGCAGGGCGCGTTCGTCCGCGGGGGTCAAGTCCCGGTAGTGGGGTACGCGTTCGTAGTGGCTGTGGGCCACGAGGTTCATCAGGTCTTCCTCCAGGTTGGCGCCGGTGCAGCTGATGATGTCCACTTTGCCTTGGCGGATCATTTCGGCCAGGGAGCGGCCCAATTCGGCCGTGCTCATGGCGCCTGCGAGGGTGATCATCATTTTACCGCCGGCCGTGAGGTGCGCTTCGTAGCCTTTGGCGGCGTCCACCAAAGCGGCGGCGTTGAAGTGCTTGTAGTGGGCTTCGACGAATTGGGAGATGGGGCCTTTCTGGGTTGCCATGGGGAGGGGGTTGAATCGGGTTGAATCGGATGCAAAAATAGACGAAGAGCGATGTGCGGCGCAGTGGGGCAAAAGAAAATGTGCCCGGTCATAAGCGATTGGGGTAAGGTAATGAAAATCAATAGTGTTGTGCCCCGCCCAGGGAGGTTTTGGGCGGGTGCGGGTGCGGCGTTGGGACTGCGTTCCTTAGTAACCGAGGATTTTGAGCATGCTTTTGTAGCTCTGTTCCTTGGCGAAGAGGCGCGTGAACCACTCGCCGTCGGCGTCGCGGTCGATCACCACGTGTTTGGGCGCGGGGATGAGGCAGTGCTGGATGCCGCCGTAGCCGGAGATGGATTCTTGGTAGGCGCCGGTGTTGAAAAACCCGATGTACAACGGTTCTTCCTTGTCGAGCTTGGGAAGGAAGATGGCGTTGGAATGCTGTTCGGAATTGTAGTAGTCGTCGGAATCGCAGGTGAGGCCGCCCAGCAGGACGCGCTCGTAGTTGGATTCCCATCGGTTGATGGCCATCATGACGAAACGCTTGTTGATGGCCCAGGCGTCGGGCAGGGTGGTCATGAAGGACGAGTCAATCATGTACCACTTTTCGCGGTCGTTCTGCTTTTTCTCGCCCATGACGGAGTAGAAGGTGGCGCCAGATTCGCCCACGGTGAAGGAGCCGAATTCGGTGAAGATGTCCGGCTCCGGGATGCCTGCGGCGTTGCAGTTGGCCTTGATCTGCGCAATGATTTCTCCCGCCATGTAGTCGTAGTCGTACTCAAAATTGAGGGAGTTTTTGATGGGGAAACCGCCGCCGATGTTGAGTGCGCTGAGGGTAGGACAGACTTTTTTCAGCTGAATGTAGAGGTTCACGCACTTCAGCAACTCGTTCCAGTAGTACGCGGTGTCGTTGATGCCGGTGTTGATGAAGAAGTGCAGCATGTACAGCTCCACGTGGGCGTTGTCCGCCAGGTGGCGTTCGTAGTAGGAGAGGACTTCCTTGTAGCCCAGGCCCAGACGGGAGGTGTAGAATTCAAATTTGGGCTCTTCTTCGGAGGCAATCCGGATGCCTACTTTGAGTTTGGGCGCGTCCGGCTCCAATTGCTCGGCCAACAAGGTGAGCTCCTCGCGGTTGTCCAAGACGGGGATGACGTTGATCCATCCGTCGTTGACCAGTCGGGCAATATTCTCCAGGTACTGAGCCCGTTTGTAGCCGTTGCAGACCACGTAGTGATCCTTGCTGATTTTGCCCTCGTCGTGCAGCGTTTCGATGAGGTTGATGTCAAAAGCGCTGGAGGTTTCCAGGTGGATGTTGTTCTTGAGGGCCTCTTCCAGCACAAAACTGAAGTGGCTGCTCTTGGTGCAGTAGCAGAAATGATAGCTCCCTTGGTAATCCACCTTCGCCATGGCCACGTTGAACATGCGCTTGGCTCGTTGGATGTTGGAACTGATCTTGGGCAAGTAGGTCACCTTCAAGGGAGTCCCATACTGCTTGATGAGTTCCATGAGGGGAATGTCGTGCCAGTGAAGAATACCGTTCTCAACGTAGAACTCTTCTTGCGGCCATTCGAAGGTCTGCTCAATCAGGTCCAGGTAGTGGTTTTTCATCGGAGTAACTTGGATGTGTTGGCAAAGGTACATCGAAGTGAGTTGGATTTTTGCGGTTCGTTTTTGAATTAAAGTGTTGATAATAAATGGATTAACATAATTTCACTAAAATTTAACACCTTCAATCGGATGGGTTGGTGGTTCTATTGGGTGCTATTTCAACCGGTTTGACTCGTCTTGTTGGGGGTTGTGGGGGTCGATCCGATTCGCTTTGGGAGAGGTTTTGGAATCAATGGAAGTGAATTTTGCGGTTGCAGTGGTGTTGTTTAAAGGAGCTTCGAGTGCTGAGCTGAAGGTCCTCCCTCGTGGAGTGGATTTGAAGGGTTAGCGGAATGGACGCTGTATTGGTGTGTGCTTTGGTCTTTGCTTGGCGATTGGCGTGTGCGGTTGGAAGGGCCAAGAGGTGGTGTGCGATTGGACGAATTGGAGTGAAAAAAGCTTGATTTTCAGTTAACTCCGGCCCGTAAAAAAGGGGTACCTTTGCACCTCTTTTTAAAACACCCCCCTATGGAGCAGGCTGGCTTGCGGAACATCGCGATCATTGCACACGTTGACCACGGTAAAACCACCTTGGTGGACAAGATTCTTCACTTTTGCCAATTGTTTCGCGAGAACCAGTCCACCGGCGAGTTGATTTTGGACAACAACGATTTGGAACGCGAGCGCGGAATCACGATTCTTTCCAAGAACGTGAGCGTTGTGTACAAGGGCGTTAAAATCAACATCATCGATACTCCCGGTCACGCCGATTTTGGCGGAGAGGTGGAGCGCGTTTTGAACATGGCCGACGGCGTTTTGCTTTTGGTGGATGCCTTTGAAGGCCCCATGCCCCAGACGCGTTTTGTATTGCAAAAGGCCCTGCAAATGGGCTTGAAGCCTTTGGTAGTCGTCAACAAAGTAGACAAACCCAACTGCGACCCCGAGAACGCCCACGAAATGGTGTTTGACCTGATGTTCAACTTGGACGCCACGGAAGAGCAGCTGGACTTCCCCACCGTGTACGGTTCCGCAAAGAACAATTGGATGGGACCGGACTGGAAGGTTCAGGCTCCAGACATTTCCTACTTGTTGGATCAGGTATTGGAACACGTTCCCGCTCCTAAAGTGGCCGAAGGAACCCCGCAGATGTTGATTACTTCGTTGGATTTCAGCAACTACACCGGACGTATTGCGATCGGGCGTCTGCAGCGCGGCATCGTAAAGGAAAACATGCCGGTTTGCTTGGTGAAGCGCGACGGCAGCATCGTGAAGAGCCGCATCAAAGAAGTTTATGTATTCGACGGTCTGGGCCGCACCAAGGTACCGCAGGTTAGTGCGGGCGATTTGTGTGCGTTGAACGGCCTCGATGGATTTGAAATTGGCGACACGGTTGCGGATTTTGAAAACCCCGAAGGCTTGCCCACGATTGATATTGACGAGCCCACCATGTCGATGGTCTTCACCATCAACGACTCTCCGTTCTACGGTCAGGAAGGTAAGTTGGTCACTTCCCGCCACCTCAAGGAGCGTTTGGAGCGCGAATTGGAGCGCAATTTGGCGTTGCGCGTGGTGGAGACGGACAAGGCCGACACCTTCAAGGTGTTTGGACGCGGCGTTTTGCACCTCTCGATTTTGATCGAAACCATGCGTCGGGAAGGGTTTGAATTGCAGATTGGTCAACCCCAGGTCATTTTCCGGGAGGTCGACGGTGTTCAGTGCGAGCCTATTGAGGAACTGTTGATTGACGTCCCCGAAACGGGTTCCGGGTCTGCCATTGAATTGGTGACCCAGCGCAAGGGCGAAATGATCAACATGGTTCCCAAGGGAGACCGCATGGTTCTGACCTTCAAGGTGCCTTCACGCGGTTTGATCGGTTTGCGGAACAACTTGTTGACCGCCACTGCCGGTGAGGCCATCATGAACCACCGCCTGGTAGGCTTTGAGCCGTACCGCGGCGAGATGCCTTCGCGCATCAACGGTTCGTTGATTTGCTCGGAGCCGGGCGAATCCATTGCTTACTCCATTGACCGCCTGCAAGATCGCGGTTTCTTCTTCATCGATCCGGGCGAGAAAATCTACACCGGTCAAGTAATTGGCGAACACACGCGCGGCAACGACTTGGTGATTAACGTGACGAAAGCCAAGCAGTTGACGAACATGCGCGCTTCCGGTACGGACGACAAAATGCGCATTGCACCGGCGAAGAAATTTAGCTTGGAAGAGGCGCTGGAATACATCCAAGGCGACGAGTACGTGGAGTTGACGCCCAAGAGCATCCGCTTGCGCAAGATTTACTTGAACGAGAACGACCGCAAGCGGTACGGAAGTAAGAATTGATTTTCAGGATTCTGGAACAAAAAAGGCGCCCCGTGGGGCGCCTTTTTTTGTGCCGTGTGCGCCGGAACGCCGACAGCCGTATTTATACGTTTACAACCGGCTCGCGGCGAAAACGCGGTGCACTTTTGCTGCATGAAACAAATCAATGCGCCTCCAGCCAGTTGGGTCCCGTGCCCACTTCCACCTCCAACGGTACCGCCAGGGTGAATGCGTTTTCCATGGCGTGCTTGACGAGCGGCAGCAATCGATCCAATTCGTCGGTGAAGGCGTCGAAGACCAATTCGTCGTGCACTTGCAACACCATCTGGCTCCGGAATCCCTGGTCCGCCAACTCCCGATGCAGGTTCACCATGGCCAGTTTGACAATGTCCGCCGCCGTTCCTTGGATGGGGGCGTTGATGGCGTTTCGCTCGGCATGGCCCCGCATCACTTGGTTGCGCGAGTCGATGTCTTTGAGGTAGCGGCGTCGGCCCAAGAGGGTTTCCACGTAGCCTTGGCTGCGTGCTTGCGCCACTTGGGTATCGATGTAGGACTTGATGCCCGGATAGGTTTGAAAGTACTGATCAATCAACTCCTTGGCTTCGGTGCGGCTCAACGCGGTTTGCTGGGAAAGTCCAAAGGCGCTGACTCCGTAGATGATGCCAAAATTGACGGTTTTGGCGTTGGAGCGTTGCTCTTTGGTCACTTCCTCCAGCGGGACGTTGAAGACCTTGGAGGCCGTTGCGGCGTGGATGTCCACTCCGGAGCGGAAGGCGTCCAGCATGGCGGGGTCCCCGGAAAGGGCTGCAATGATGCGCAATTCAATTTGCGAGTAGTCCGCGGAAACCAGCGTTCGGTCCGGTCCGCCGGCCACGAACATGGCGCGAATTTTTCGGCCGCGCTCGGTGCGGATGGGAATGTTTTGCAGGTTGGGGTTGGTGGAACTGAGGCGTCCGGTAGCGGCCACAGCCTGATTGAAGGTGGTGTGGATGCGCTGGGTTTTGGGGTCGATCAGCTGGGGAAGGGCGTCCACGTAGGTGCTTTTTAGCTTGCCTACTTGGCGCCATTCCAGCAATTTGTTGACGATGGGGTGGGTGTTGCGGAGGTCTTCCAAGATTTCCTCGCCCGTTGCGTACTGTCCGGTTTTGGTCTTTTTGATTTTGCCCTTGCCGATTTGGAGCCGTTCAAACAGGACCTCGCCCAGTTGGCGCGGCGACGCCAAATTGAAGTTCACGCCGGCCAGTTGCAGCACTTCTCGTTCCAGTTGCGCCAACTCCTGTCCCAACGTTTCGGAGTAGCTTTTCAGTGCCGCGCGGTCCACGGCAATTCCGTGGTTTTCCATGGAAGCCAAGACGGGAACCAAGGGCGTTTCGATGGTCCGAAACACGGATTCTACGCCGGTTTCTTGGAGCTTGGGTCGGAATTGAGCGGCCAGTTGCAGGGCCACGTCGGCATCTTCGGCGGCGTATTCGGTTTGCAGGTCCAGCGGTACATCGCGCATGGTCTTTTGACGCGGGCCTTTGCTTCCGATGAGCGATTCAATGGATATGGGTTGGTAGCCGAGGTAGGCTTCGGAGAGGAAGTCCAATCCGTGCCGCTGGTCCGGTTGGAGCAGGTAGTGCGCAAGCAAGGTATCGAAAAGGGGTCCGCGCAGTTGAATTCCGTACTGCAGAAGGATTTGCAAGTCAAACTTTAGGTTTTGTCCTACGACTTCAACGGTGGTGCTGGAAAAAAACGGTTGAAAGAGTGCCAATCGTTCTTGTGCAGCGGTTCGGTCGGCGGGAATGGGGACGTAAAAACCGGTATGGGCTTCAAAACTGAAACTGAGGCCTACCAATTCGGCCGTGCGAACGTCCAGCCCGGTGGTTTCCGTGTCGAAGCTGACGCTCGGTTGCAGCAGGAGTTTTTCCACGAGCATTTTGCAACCCACAGCGTCGTTGATGCACTGGTAAAAGTGTTCGGTGGTGGCTGCGGTAGCGAATAGGCTGGGGTTTGCCGGTTGCTCGTCAAACGCGTCGGGGTCGTCAAAGAGCGAAGGTCCTGCCGCAGCTCGTTTTGCGGCGACGGCCTTGGGTTCAGCGGGGTTGCTGTTGCTTGGAGCAGTGGGTGCTGCGGATTCAACGGACCGCTCGGGAGCGGGAAGGGTTTCGCCCGTTGCGGCCCGGTGTGCGGCGCGAAGCAATCGATCGGTGACGGTGCGGAATTCCAATGAAGCGCAGAGTTCGCGAAAAGCGGCCTCGTCGGCGGGTTCCATTTCCAATCGTTTGGGATCGAGTTCAACGGGCACGTCGGTGATAATGCGCGCCAGCTGTTTGGAGAGTCGGCCCATTTCGGCATTTTCGGCGATTTTTTCGCCCAGCTTGCCTTTGATGGAAGATGCGTTCTCCAAAATGGCTTCCAAGCTGCCGTATTCGGCCAAAAGTTTGGCTGCTGTTTTTTCGCCAACACTGGGGATGCCGGGGATGTTGTCCACCGCGTCGCCCATGAGGCCCAGCATGTCCACTACTTGATCCACGTGTTGAATGCCCCAGCGCTCGCAAACCTCCGCCACGCCCCAAACCTCTGCGGGAGCTCCGCCGCGGCCGGGACGGTACATTTTGATTTTCTCGGTAACCAACTGGCCAAAATCCTTGTCCGGCGTCATCATAAAGACCTCAAATCCAGCTTTTTCTGCTTGCTGGGCCAGCGTTCCGATGACGTCGTCGGCTTCGTAACCCGGGATGCCCATGTGCGGAATGTTCAGTGTTTCCAGCATTTGGTGGATGATGGGGACCGCGGTTTTGATGCCTTCGGGGGTTTCGTCGCGGTGGGCTTTGTAGGCCGGGAAGGCCGTTTCGCGGGCTTCGGATCCGCCAATGTCAAAAACCACCGCCAAATGCGAAGGCCGTTCTTTTTCCAGGACGTCCATCAAGGCGAGGGCAAATCCATACACGGCCGAAGTGTCTAAGCCAGAGGAGGTCATCCGCGGATTCTTTGCAAAGGCAAAGTGGGCGCGGAAAATTAGTGCGTAGGCGTCGAGCAGGAAGAGGCGTTGGGCAGCCATTGGTACGGGATTTGCAACGAAAGTACGGCGGACTTGTCCTACCTTTGACCACCTCTATGAATCTTCAAAACGCCCCCCTGGTGGTCATCCCCACCTACAACGAGCGCGAGAACATCGTGGCTATTGTAGAAGCCGTGATGGCGCTACCGGAGGCATTTGAATTGCTGGTGGTGGACGACAGTTCCCCAGACGGTACGGCGCTCTTGGTGCGTTCGTTGATGGAACGCTTCCCGGGACGCATTCATTTGGAAGAGCGCGCGGGAAAATCGGGATTGGGCACGGCGTATATTCACGGGTTTCGCTGGGCGCTCGCCAAGGGTTATCCCTTTGTTTTTGAGATGGATGCGGACTTTTCGCACGATCCAAAAGACTTGCCCAGGTTGTTGGCCGCTTGCCGCGATCAGGGTGCGGACGTGGCCATCGGCAGCCGGTACGTTACGGGCGTCAACGTTGTAAACTGGCCCATGAGCCGGGTTTTGCTCAGTTTTTTTGCCAGTAAGTACGTGCAATTCATCACGGGCATGAAGATTCACGACACCACTGCCGGGTTCAAGTGCTACCGTCGGGCCGTATTGGAATCCATGAATTTTTCCGCAATTCGCTTTGTGGGCTATGCCTTTCAGATTGAAATGAAGTTTCGCGCTTGGCGCAAAGGCTTCCAAATTGTGGAAGTCCCCGTAATTTTCACGGACCGCACCTTAGGCCAAAGTAAAATGAGCCGAGGCATCATTCGCGAAGCCGTTTTCGGCGTGATCGCATTAAAAATATCCAGCTGGTTTACCAAAGCATGACAACACTCATTAAGAACGCTCGCATCGTCAACGAGGGGAAAGTATTTGAAGGAGATTTGTTGCTAGAGGGCGATCGCATTGCGCGCATCGACAAAGAACTATCCCCCGTAAATAACCGCGTGAAGGTTTTGGACGTGGGCGGTAAGTGGGTACTTCCTGGGATGATTGACACGCAGGTGCATTTCCGTGAGCCGGGCTTAACGCACAAGGGAACGATTTCGTCGGAGTCCGCGGCTGCGGTTTTGGGCGGCATCACCAGCTACGTGGAGCAGCCCAATACGGTGCCGCAAGCCGTCACTCTGGAAGAATTGGAGAAAAAATACCAACGCGCCTCAGAGGTGTCTTGGGCCAATTACTCCTTCAACTTGGGTGCCACAAACGCCAATTTGGACGAGTTGAAAAAGGCCTCCAAGCGCACCATTGCGGGCATCAAGATTTTCATGGGCTCCTCCACCGGAAACATGTTGGTGGACGATCCTCAGGCTTTGGAGCGGATCTTCAGCGAGGTGGACCACCAACTCATTGCCCATTGCGAGGACGAAGGCACGATTCGGGCCAACTTGGATCGCTACTTGGCCGAAGTGGGGGAAGCCGGTTTGACGCCGTCGTACCATCCGTTGATTCGGTCGGAAGAGGCGTGCTGGAAGTCCAGTTCGGCCGCAGTGGCTTTGGCGCGGAAAACCGGTGCTCGTTTTCACGTGTACCACCTTTCCACGGGCAAAGAATTGCAGTTGTTTGACAAGCATTTGCCGTTGGAGCAAAAGAAAATTACCGCGGAAGCCTGCATTCACCACCTGTGGTTCACGGATGCAGATTACGCTACCAAGCAGAATTTCATCAAATGGAATCCCGCCGTTAAAACGGAAGCAGATCGTGCGGCCTTGCGTGCCGGATTGCTGGACGGTTCCATCGACGTGATCGCCACAGACCACGCACCCCACACGTTGGAGGAAAAGATGGCCACCTATTCCAAGGCTCCGTCCGGAGGACCTTTGGCGCAGCATGCGGTGGTGGCTGTTTTGGAACTGGTGCGCAAAGGCGTGTTGCCGTTGGAACGAGCGGTGGAGATGATGTGCCACCGTCCGGCAATTTTGTTTGGTGTGGAGGATCGGGGCTTCCTCCGCGAGGGCTACTACGCGGACTTGGTGGTGGTGGATCCTTCCCAACCGTGGACGGTGAGCAAGAGCAACGTCGCCAGTTTGTGCGGTTGGTCTCCGTTTGAAGGCAGCACTTTTGCCGCGCGCATTGTGCACACCTTTGTCAACGGACAGCAGGTGGTGGCGCAAGGAAAATTGAACAAAGAACCGGCCGGACAGCGCCTGTTGTTTCGTCGGGACTGAGCGGATGGCACGCGCGCTCGGGGTTCTGGTTGTTTGTTTGCTGGGGTGCTTTGCGGCCTCCTGCGGCAAGGCGGAATCCACGGGCCCGGAAGCGATGATCCCCGACTCCGTATTGGTCCCCCTCTTGGTGGACTTGCACCTGTACGAGTCTGCGTTGCAAACGCGCGGGGGATCTTTGGATCGATTCCCCACCCCGGGGTCGGCCTCTTTTTTGGAAGATAAATACGGTTTTTCCCAGGCGGTTGTTCGGCAAGAATTGAGCAATTTATTGCTGCAGTCGGACCGTGGGGATACGGTCATGGCCCAGGTGGTACGCCGTTTGCGCGCCTTGCAATCCTCTTTGCCCGCACCGCAAACACCAACGATTGGAATTCAAGACCGTTTGGCAGACGAAGCAGCCGCCAAATTGCCTACGGAACCCGTTCGTCCCAAACTCCCCGAACGACGCGGCAGCGGCGGGGCAACCTCCCTGGAGCGCTTGCAGAAGTTTGCCAAAGAAGCGAAAAAACAAGAGAAACCCGATGCTTCCGGAAATTGAGCAGGTGGCGGTAGCCCTTTTTCGGCACCAGTCCCAACACTGCGCCGTCTACCGGGAATACTTGCAAAGTTTGGGCTGGGATGCGCAACGGTGCGCCTCGGTTTCCAGCGAAGCGGATTTGAAAACGGTCCCCTTCTTGCCGGTGGAAGCGTTCAAAACGCGTGAGGTACAAACGGGCTCGTACGATCCGGTGCACGTCTTTACCAGCAGCGGCACCACCGGGCAAACCCCGTCTCGGCATTTGGTGGCCCATCTGGACGCGTACCGAACCCAAACCCGCCAGTGCTTTGAATGGAAGTACGGCCCCATTGAGGACTACGCCTGGCTCTTTTTGCTTCCGGGCTACCTGGAGCGAACGGGTTCCTCCTTGGTGGACATGGCCAACTACTTCATGACCTGCAGTCCGCATCCGGAGAATGGATTTTTCTTGAACGACTACCTGTCCCTGCTCCAATCCTTGACGGCGTTGGAAAAACGCGGACAAAAAACCGTGGTCCTGGGCGTCACCTTTGCCTTGCTGGACTGGGCGGAATGGATGCCCTTTCCGCTGCAGTTGCGCAACACCCTCCTCATGGAGACGGGGGGCATGAAGGGCCGACGGTCCGAACCCACCCGGGCGCAGGTGCACCACCAACTCAAAGAGGCCTTTGGCGTGCCGGAAATTCACTCAGAATACGGCATGACGGAGCTTTTTTCGCAAGCCTACGCGCAGCGGGACGGATTGTACTCGCCCCCGCCATCGATGGTGGTTTGGCCGCGGGACCCTGAAGATCCCTTTGCCTTTGGGCCCTACCGACGCACCGCTGCATTGAACGTCATCGACTTGGCCAACGTGCACTCCTGTGCGTTCTTGGCTTTGCAAGACCTGGGGCGCGTGTACGAAGACGGTGTTTTTGAAGTGGTCGGACGCTTTGACGCTGCCGAAATCCGCGGTTGCTCGTTGTTGGCGGGTTGATGGGGCCCCTCCCAACTATTTGGCTTAATTTTCGCTTCACTATGGGCATGAATCCACCACTTATGGTCACCGATGCGGTCCGACTCCCCAATCGTCTGGTTCGCGCGGGCTTTTTTTGTGCGTTGCTAGCGGTCAGTTTTGCTGCCTCCGCGCAGCGCCTGCGCTCCACCACCGTGCTGGTCAACGGCCAAAAAGGAGTTGAATTCAACGACAGTACCGAGGTCTGGGCCCGGCAAACGGAGACCGGATACACCGTGCAAAGACGGGTGTGGATTCCGCGCAAAGCGCTGGGAAAAGACTCCACCGTCGCCGCGGAAACCGCATTGCTCGGGCGCAACGCCCAGCCCGTAGGCAGGGCGCTCACCACCCTGAAGCTGCACGACGTACGCCCGTCTGAAGTGGCCGGTTTGCGCCGCCACTACATCGCTTTGGTGCGCGGCACCTCCAAGACCACCGCCTTTTACACCAATTCCTTTCCGGACCGCGCCTTGGTGGAATTGCTCAGCGAAAAGCGAGTCGGCCCTTTTGGCACGGCACTGAAAAACTATTTGGAAACCTTTGGATTTCAGAAGGTTTCCGCTTCAAAATTGCCGGAAGAACTGAATGCCGCCGGAGATTTGGAGGTTTGGGTGTTGCGGCACGAGCACCAAACCACGCAAGAACCTGCGCCCGCCCGGTTGGTGTTGGTGGTGCGGAGCGACGTGGCCTTGGCCGCGGTGGTGCATGCCGACGGTCCCCTGATGCTTCCCAAATTGAAAGAAACCCGCAACCTATCCAGCGGCAGTTACCACTACTTTGCCAAGCCCGCCAAATCGTTTGCGGAAGGGTTGGAGCTGGCGGTGTATGGATTGTCCGAATTGGTGTCCGCGGACGAATAGAATGAAACCGATGCGAACTTTTTTACTTCTTTTACTTGCGGTGGTGTTGGGCTCTTGCGACCCCTACGCCAACAAAACAGTGGTGCATCTCTTTGAAGTGCAGGATGCGAGCAAGGAGGTGGCCTTCTATGCCCCGGACGGTACGCGCACCACGGCAGGCCCCGCACAGGAATTAGGCAAGGACGGAAAAATTGTTCTGTTCGACGACAACACCGGTTACTGCACTTCCGTGGCGCTCAACGGACACGGAAAGCGCCAAGGCCTAACCTACACCATGCTTTGGGCCACCGGCCGCATTCGGTTGGATCTGGATGCCAATCCCCTGCGGACCATCTTCCTGGAACCACTTCCCACGGTACCGCCGGGACCGGCCTTTTCCTGGACCGCCACGGAGGATTTGGGGTACGACGGAACCGGCACGCGCAGTGCGGTAGAAGTGCGTTTGATCCTGGAGGATTTAGCTCAATAAAGACACCCTTAACCCCAGCGGGGTGTCGTCGGGCCGGATGAACCGCCCGCCCAGAGCGGTAAATCAGCTGAAGGTGACGAGGGCGTAGGTCTTTTTGCCGCGCTGCAGCAACAGGTACCGGTCGTTGAGCAAGTCGGATGCTGTGAACGAAGATTCCAGGTCAACTTTGTGCTTATTTACGGCAATTCCGCCGCCCTGAAGCAGGGTGCGGGCTTCGCCTTTGGAAGCCGCAAACCGCGTGTGGGTGGCCAACAATTCGATCACGGGCATTCCGTCGGACAAGGCGTCGCGGGAGGCAGTGAACTGCGGCACGTCCTTGAACACGTCCAGCAAAGTGGCTTCGTCCAAGCTGCGCAGGGCGTCCGCGGTGGCGTTGCCAAACAGGATTTCGGAGGCTTCTTGGGCCCGACGCAGGGCGTCGGTGCTGTGAACGCGGGCCGTGATTTCTTCGGCCAAAAATTTCTGCAGGGCGCGTTGGTGCGGGGCTTGGGCGTGCGCCGCTTCCACCGCCTCAATTTCTTCGCGCGGTGCCGTGCTGAAAATGCGCACGTACTGGGCCACGTCGGAATCCGCGGCGTTCAGCCAAAACTGATAAAACTGGTACGGGGAGGTGCGTTTGGGGTCCAACCAAACGTTTCCGGATTCGGTCTTGCCGAACTTGGTGCCGTCGGCCTTTTTGATCAACGGTGTAGTGAGGGCGTAGGCCTCGCCGCCGTCCATGCGTCGGATCAATTCCGTGCCGGTGGTGATGTTGCCCCATTGGTCCGACCCCCCCATCTGCAGTTGCACGCCGTGGTGCTTCCACAAATAGTAAAAGTCGTAGCCTTGGATGAGTTGGTAGCTGAATTCCGTGAAGCTGATGCCGGTTTCCTGGCGCGATTTCACGGAGTCCTTGGCCAGCATGTAGTTGACGGTGATGTGCTTGCCCACGTCGCGGATGAAGTCCAAGAAGCCAAAGTCTTTGAACCATTCGTAGTTGTTTACGATCTGGGCTCCGTTGGGCCCGCCGAATTCCAAAAACTTTTCCAGTTGCGCGCGCTGACCGCTGAGGTTGTGCTGCAAGGTGTTGAAATCCAAAAGTTGACGCTCGTCGGATTTGAACGACGGATCGCCCACCATGCCCGTGGCGCCGCCCACCAAAGCAATGGGCTTGTGGCCAGCACGTTGGAAGTGCACCAGGGTCATGACCTGCACCAAATTGCCTACTCCCAGGGAGTCCGCGGTGGGGTCAAAGCCAATGTAACCTTTCTTGCCCGGTTGCTCCAGCAACTTGTCCACGCCGGGCATGCTGTCGTGCAGCATGCCGCGCCACTTGAGTTCTTCCAAAAACGACATGCGGCAAAGGTACGTTTTGGGCGCGGGGCAGCGAATAAATTTACCCCAATCGGGCGGTGCGTGCCCTACTTTTGTTTCATGGAACACCGGGTTTTGGTTGTGACGGGCGCCTCTGGAACCTTGGGAGCTCATGCGGTTTCTGCCGCAGTGGCGTCCGGGCGCTGGAATCGGGTAGTGGGTTTGTACCGACGTCCGGAAAGCCTGCGCACCACGAAAAAAGCGCTGGAACCCTCCGTTTTTGCGGCGGTGGAATGGCGTTCGGTGGACCTCTTGGATCCCGTGGGCGTGGAAGCGGCGTTGGCCGACGGAACCCACCTCCTCCATGCGGCGGCCCGCGTGGGTTTTGCTCCTCAAGAATACCCGGCCATGCTTCGGGACAACCCCCGCACGGCGGAGTTGGTGTTCAACCAGGCCCTGCACCAAGGCATGCGCGCCGCGGTGCACATTTCCTCCATAGCGGTGTTGGCAGACAAGCCGGATCGGTCCATGTACGGCCATTCCAAGGCGGCCTCCGAGCAAGAGGTATTTCGCAATTTCGCCGAAGGATTGCCGGTTTCCGTGCTGCGTCCGGGGGTTGTATTGACCCCGCCCCTGTGGGAAGAGGGCAGCAGCCGATTGGTCCGAACCGCAGCGGCGGGATTGCCTTTTTCCTCGCCCGGGGCCACCGGTTGGGTGGACGCGCGGGACGTGGCGGCGGCAGCCCTGGCGCTTCTGACGGATTTGGAAGCCAGAGGCATGGATTCGGATGCAGCCGGCCAAGCCTACGTGGCGGTGGGGGCGAATCACTCGTTTGCTCAGGTGTTTCAGGAGGTAGCCCGTGCTTTTGGCGGGCGTCCGCCAAAACGCATTGCGTCCGCTGGAATGCTGGGTTTTGCTTGGCGCGCTGAGGCGGTGCTGGCCCGATTGACCGGACGGTTGCCGCGGATTACTCGGGACAGCGTCCGCGCGGCCGTGGCCACGCATTCCTACGACGGGAGCGCATTGGCCGCTTATTTGCCCAATGGAGCCTACACCCCTTGGAAACAGACCGTTGCAGAATTGCGTCGGGACCAGCTCTAAGGCCGCCAGCTGTGCCGGACTTGTTTGCCACCCAAGATTTATTAAACCTGCCCCCTGGGTTTGAATATCGGCCTGATTTTCTGACGGTTGAAAACCATAATTCTCTTTTTACAGCGCTCGTCGACGCGGATTTTTGGCGCCAAGAGCCCATTCGAATGTTTGGCAAATGGGTGCTTCAACCGCGGCTTACCGCCTACGTTGGGGATCCGGAGGCGCGTTATTCGTACTCCGGCGCGGAGCAACAGGTTCTGCCTTGGACCCCTGAATTGCTGCAGCTTCGCAAGCAATTGGAACGCGAAGTTGCGGAGCGATTGACCTTGCCCGGAGTATCGTTCAACGCGGTTTTGTTGAATGCCTACCGCACGGGAGAAGACGGCATGGGTTGGCACCAAGACAACGAGCCGGAGCTGGGCACGAATCCGGTCATTGCTTCGCTGAGTTTGGGTGCGTCCCGACGGTTCTCCATTCGGGCCAAGACCGGTACTGCGCGTTGGGACCTCACCCTGGAGCCCGGGAGTCTGTTGCTGATGCACGGACGTTCGCAAGTTGATTTTCAGCATTCCGTACCCAAGACCCGTCTGGCGGTTGCTCAACGCATCAACTTGACCTTTCGGTACATCAAGGCTCAAGGCCCTTTGCGTGCTTGATTCCGAGTGGGGCGATAAAACACAAAAAATCTGCCGTATCTTAGGGAAATGTTTGTAGCACCACGTTTTCAACGCGCTACCGAGTTCACCACCGAACTCAAACGCCGCGTCAATCTCTACTTTGAGACCCACCAGGAAGCCCCCACGGGCAACTGGCACTTGTTCAGCAAGGCGTTGATTTTGCTGACTGGACTGGCTTTGGTGTACGTTCACCTGGTGTTTTTCACCCCCGCTTGGGGCTGGGCACTGCTGGAGTGTTTGGTGCTGGGATTGTTTACCGCTTCCATCGGTTTTAACGTGATGCACGACGGCGGTCACGGTTCGTTCAGCGACAAACCGTGGTTGAATGAGTTGGCAGGCATGAGCTTAAACCTGTTGGGGGCCAACATCACCATGTGGAAAACCAAGCACAATGCGGTGCACCATACGTTTACGAACATCGACGGTGTGGACGACGACATTGAGGCGAGGCCTTACTTGCGCATGAGTCCGGATCAGACTCGGTACAAAATTCACCGCCTGCAGCATTACTATTTTTGGTTTTTGTACGCCCTGTTGTACATCCAATGGATTTCCTACACGGATTACCGGAAGTACTTTACCGGCAAAGTGGGCAATGTGCCCATCAAGCCTTTGACCCTCTGGGAACACATTTCATTTTGGAGCTTTAAGGTGCTTCACTTAATGGCGTTTGTTGTTTTGCCCATTGTATTTGTAGGCTTTGTGCCGTGGTTGGTGGGTTTCTTGGTGTACGGTTCATTTACCGGGATATTGCTTTCCGTGGTGTTTCAATTGGCCCACGTGGTGGAAGAAACTTCCTTTTTGCAAGCTCCACCTGCGCCAGACCCCTTGCATTTGGAGGATGAATTCATGGTGCACCAGTTGCGCACTACCGCCAACTTCGCAACACGTTCCAAGCTGTTGGGCTGGTGGTTGGGCGGTTTGAACTTTCAAGTGGAACATCATTTGTTCCCCAACATCAGCCACGTTCATTACCCCGCCATCAACGGCATTGTAAAACAGGTTTGTTCGGAATTCAAGATGCCGTACCACGAGCACCGCTATTTTGTGGGAGCCTTGTGGAGCCACATGAAGCACCTGCGCACGTTGGGGATGGCTTAGTACAAAAGAGCATATTATTGCGTTATCCAAGAGCAGTGTGTTGTTCGCGAAAGAAGAATTGTATCGAAATAGTGAAATGCAGCAATCAATGAACGGACTTGTAAAATGGGGCCTGCTGACCGTAATGGGCTTAGCGTTGACCGCATCCAACAATCCACAGCCCGCCGGTCTGTTGGGCATTGACATCAGCGCCCACCAAGGTGTTGTGGAGTTTGAAAAGTTAGAGGTTCAAGATAAGTTGACCGGTGATTGGGTGCGTCCGCACTTCATTTACATCCGCGCCACCAATGGAGCGGGGCGGTTGGACGATTACTTCAACCGCAATTGGACGGAGTCCAAAACGCATGGATTCAAGCGTGGGGCCTACCACTTTTACCAGCCCCGCCACGATCCCCGGGACCAAGCGGATTTGTTCATCAAAACGTTGGGCTCCACCGCGGGCGATTTGCCGCCCGTGTTGGACATTGAATGGATGCCGTCGTACACCACGCCGGAGCGCCTTCGTCCGGATTTGCACGTTTGGCTCAACAAAGTCAAGAGCCAATACGGGGTACAGCCCATCATCTACACCAACGTTTCGTACTACCAAGACTACCTCAAGGGTCATTTCCCGGGTTATAAGTTTTGGATTGCGCACTACTCCACGACGCCGCGTTTGGATCAGCACGCACACTTTTGGCAGTTTTCAGACAAGGGTATTGCGCGCGGCATAACCCAAAATGTGGTGGATTTGAACTACGCCGTTACGGAGTTTTTCCAGTCGCTTTAAGTTGAGCTGAACAAGCGTCGGATGCAAAAAGCCCGGCCCTCCGCAGGAGGGCCGGGCTTTTTAGTTGCGGCCACGTCGGCCGTGCAGCTGTCGGATCAAACGTTTTCCAGCATCACCCGAACCGTTTCGTTCAGGTCAAAGCGCGGCTGCCAGCCCCAATCGCGTCGGGCGGCAGAGTCGTCGATTCGTTGCGGCCAAGAATCCGCAATGGCCTGACGAAAGTCCGGGGCGTAGGAAATGGTGAAGTTTGGGAGGTGCGCCCGAATGGCGTCCGCCAATTCCGCTGGGGTGAAGTCCAGGGCGCCCACGTTGTAGGCCGTGCGGTGCCGAAGCGCGTCCGCGGGAGCGTCCATCAACTCCAGTGTGGCGCGAATGGCGTCTTCCATAAACATCATGGGAAGTCGGGTTTCTGCGCCCAAAAAGGAGGTGTAGGCGTTGTGCGCCTTGGCTTGGTGGAAGATGTCTACAGCGTAGTCAGTGGTGCCGCCTCCGGGAGGCGCTGTGTGGCTGATGAGGCCCGGATAGCGCAGGCTGCGGATGTCCAATCCCCAGGCCTTGTAGGCGTATTGGTTCCACAGTTCGCCGGCCACTTTGGAAATTCCGTACACCGTGGTGGGTTCCAGAATGGTTTCCTGTGGGGTTGGGTTCCGGGGGGTGGTGGGTCCAAAAACCGCAATGCTCGACGGCCAGAAAATTTTCCGAATTCCGCGGTTGCGGGCAACCTCCACCGCGTTGAAGTAGGTCTGCATGTTCAGGTCCCAGGAGGGTAGGGGCGCCTTTTCCGCCGTGGCGCTCAGCGTGGCCACCAAGTGGTAGATCTGGGTGATGCCCTCGCGGTGCACCAGTTCGTCCAAGGCCTTGCCGTCCATAGCGTTAAGAACCTGCGACCGTCCGGCGGATTCCGGAAGTTCTTTCAGGTCCGTGGAAACAACGTTGTCCCAGCCGTAGCGGGCTTGAAGTGCTCCGCGCAGTTCGGTGCCGATTTGGCCTCCCGCGCCGAGGATGAGTACTTTTTCGATGGAGTTCTGAGCCATGATTCAAAGGTACGGCGGGAAGCGTTTGCGCAGATTGGTTGGGTCCGTTGGGTTGGCAACCGATGGGTCAGGTTTGCAAAGCTGCAACCTTCCTGGAAGATCGTAGCGTTGCCTCAGATTGCGCCGCCCACCACCAAGACGATCTCGCCCTTGGCGGGTTGCGCGGTGAAGTGCGCGGCCAATTCAGCCAGCGTTCCGCGGTGGTAGGTTTCGTGCATTTTGCTGATTTCACGCGCCACGCACGCCGGCCGTTCGGGTCCAAAAATCCCGGCCATTTCGGCGAGGGTTTTGGCAATTTTGTGGGGGCTTTCGTAGAGCACCAGGGTCCTCTTTTCTTGGGCCAGTTCCGTTAAGCGGGTCTGTCGGCCCTTTTTCAAGGGAAGGAATCCCTCAAACACAAATCGATCCGACGGCAGTCCGCTGGAAACCAGGGCGGGAACAAAGGCCGTAGGTCCGGGCAAGGTCTCTACCTCGATGCCGGCGCCAATGCACGCGCGAACCAAAAGAAATCCGGGGTCGGATATTCCGGGGGTTCCGGCGTCCGTCACCAAGGCCACGGTGCCCGCGGCTTGGGCAATCCGCTCCACGGTCTTTTCCAACACCTTGTGCTCGTTGTGCATGTGGTAGGACTGCAACGGTGCGGACAGTCCCAACAAATGAAAGAGTTTGCCCGTGGTGCGGGTGTCTTCCGCCAACACCAAGGCGCAATTTTTCAGCACGTTCAGCGAACGCAACGTGATGTCTTCCAAATTGCCCAGCGGGGTGGGCACCAGCACCAGCTTCCCCATCTATTCGAAGCGGAGCTTGATCAGGTTGAGGAAGCGTTCTTCGTAGTCTTTTTTGGCGCTCCAGTCGTAGTCTGGCTTGATCATTTGCTCGATGAACGCTACGCTTTCTTCGTAGGACTCGTAGGTATTGAGCTGGTTGACGACGCGCGCCAAATCTTCTTGGTTGTCGTTGAACAAATGCTTGGAAAAGGCCAAACGGTCGTTCAGACCCAAGCTGAAATTCGCGAAACGCGCATTCAGCGAGCGTCCTTTGGCTTGGCCCGACGCCGCTTTGCTGGCCACGGTAGCGGCCTCGGGTGTTGCTGGAGCTGCTGGCGTGGGCTCGGGTGTTGGTGCAGGTGCAGGTGCAGGTGCAGGGGCCGGTGCAGGTGCAGGGGCCGGTGCAGGGGCCGGTTCGGGTGTAACCGCAGGCTCGGGGGTTGGAACCGGCGTGGGTGCTGCCGCAGGCACTGCAGGGGCCGCAGGGGCTTCGTCGGGCTCGCCGTCTGGGAATCCGGCCAAAACGTTTTTGGCTGCCTGGGCCGCAGCCTTGGCGTAGGCCCAGAGCTTGTCGTCCGCATCGGATTCGGTTGCAGCGGAAGGAGTGGGGCTCGGAGCAGCTAATGGTTCTGGAGCCTGGATCGGTTCCTGTACATCAATGGGTTCTGGAGCAACTTCGGGCTCGAAGGCAAACTCCTCTGCTGGCGGGGCCGTTGGAGCGGCCACCGGCGGAGCCGGTTCAAAAGGTGCGAATGAAACCGGAGCAGGAATAAAGGCAGGTGCTTCTGGCTCGGTTTCCGCTGGGAAAGTTGGCGCGGAAAGGGCAAGGGCGGCGGCGGCGCGGGCCGCTTCCGCGGCCCGCCGCTGCTCTGCGAGCAGAGCGGTTTGGCTCTGCCAAACCGCTTCCGCCGCGGCCATGGCCTCCGCCTGCGCGCTGTGCAAATGGGACAGTCGGGCTTGGGTCAAACCTTGAATGTGCGCCCGAAGGGCGTCCAAATAGACCAATTCCAATAAATTGAATTCCGCCTCAGAGGCTGGATTTTGTACCAAGTCGGCCCGTAAATCGGCCAGTCGTTCGGATAAATGAGGGCGCATAGCAGCCGATTGATTAGTTTTGCGGTTAGGCCTTGAAAAGTACGAAATGTTTCTGGAGAACACGCCCTCGCCGGACGCCGGCTGGATCGAAGTGATTTGTGGTTCCATGTTCTCCGGAAAAACCGAAGAATTGATCCGTCGGCTCAACCGCGCGCGGATCGCCAACCAGCGCGTGGAAATCTTCAAACCCAGCGTGGACGTGCGCTACAGCGAAGAACATATTGTGTCGCACGACCAAACAGCCATCCCCTGCACGGCCGTGGAAGCGGCGGAGCAACTGCGCTTGCTGACGGCGGAGGTTGACGTGGTGGGCATTGACGAAGCCCAGTTTTTTGACGACGAAATTGTGGCCGTGTGCAACGAGCTGGCCAACCGAGGCATTCGGGTGGTGGTGGCCGGATTGGACATGGATTCCGACGGTCGTCCGTTTGGCCCCATGCCGAATTTGATGGCCACGGCAGAATACGTCACCAAAGTCCACGCCGTTTGCGTCAAAACCGGACGGCTGGCGCACTATTCCCACCGCAAAGAATTGGGTGGGCCGCAGGTTTTTTTGGGCGAGTCGGACCGGTACGAGGCCGTTTCCCGTGGAGTATTTAACGCTTTGCGCGCCAATGAACTGGGCGGATAACTGGGGCGACTGGGGTCGGCAAACGCTTCGCCGGCTTTCCATTGACTCGCGGCAGCACTTCCCGGAGGGCGACGCCCTGTTTGTGGCCCTGGAAACCCCTAGCGGCGACGGGCATCTGCACCTGCAGCAGGCCTTTGAAAACGGTTGTCCGGCGGCCTTGGTGCACCGAATGCCCGCCGAAGTTCCGGAGGGAATGCACCTGCTCCGCGTCTCCAACACCCTGGAAACCCTGCAAACATGGGCAGCGGAAGCCAGAAGCAGCTGGTGCCATCCGGTGGTGGCGTTGGTGGGTTCCAACGGCAAAACCATTGTAAAGGAATGGGCCGCGGAGTTGCTGGCCACCTCTTTGCGTGCGGTGCGCAGTCCGCGTTCCTACAATTCCCAGGTGGGGGTTCCCTTGTCTTTGTTGACCCTTTCGCCGGAGGCCGACGCCGCACTGGTGGAGATGGGCATTTCCGAATCGGGCGAGATGGTCGGTTTGGTGCGCATGGTGCGTCCCACCGGAGTGGTTTTTACCAGTTTTGGATCCGCGCACGCGCTGGGCTTTGCCAGCGAAGAAGCCAAGTTGGCGGAAAAGATGCAGGCCGTAGCGGGTACGGAGTTTGCCGTTTGGTGTGCGGACCACGAACCCCTGCGCCACGCCTTTGCTTCCTACGCAGGCGATCGCTGGGATTGGACCTTACATCCGGAGCGGCACGCCGGTGCTGCATTTGCGGTGTACACCCGCAGCGTTTTGGGCGGTACGGAGGTATCCATCCGCGGTAAAAATCAGGAATTGAAGGCGTTTTTGCCTTTTGAGGATGAGGTTTTGGTGGAAGACGCCATCCATGCGGCTTTGCTGGCGTTGCGCCTGGGCGCGGATGCCGCGCTTTTGGCCGCGGGCCTGGCCCAACTGACCCCACTGGGCATGCGCTTGGAGACGTTGCCGGCACTGGGCGGCGGGGTGATCATCAACGACTCGTACGCCACCGACGCGGAATCGCTTCGTTTGGCTTGGGACGCGCTCAACCGCCAGCCCGTGGGCTGGGAGCGTCGGGTGGTGTTGGGGCCCATGGAACAGAGCAAACTGCAGCCGGACGCCTTCCGCGCCTTGGTTGCGGAGTACTGCCGCGCGTCTGGGGTGGTGGAATTGTGGGGCGTTGGTTCTTGGGTGGACCCCGCGGATCCCGTGTGGCGCGCCGCCGGCTGGGCCGGAGCAGTGCGTGCCTTTGCGCAGCCGGAGGAGCTGGTGCACGCCTTGGAGCGCTTGCCGCAGCCCGTTTGGCCGCAATCCGCGGTGTTGATCAAGGGCCCGCGTTCTCAACGACTGGAGCGGTTGGTTCCCTTGCTGCAAGCGCAGCAGCACGCCACGGTTTTGGAGGTGGATTTGAACGCCTTGGCGGCCAATTTGAAGGGCTATCGGGCCCACCTGAAGCCCGGCACCAAGGTGATGGCCATGGTCAAGGCCTCGGCCTACGGCCTCGGCGCCACAGAAATCGCCCGCACCCTCAGCGACCACCGCATCGATTACCTGGGCGTGGCCTACGTGGACGAAGGCCTGCAGCTTCGGCAAGCCGGAATCACCACCCCCATCATGGTCCTCAACCCCGGAGAGACCGCCTACAGCCCTGCCGTAGCGTACGGACTGGAACCGGAAATCTACGACTTGGACAGCTTGCGTCGGTACGGTCGCGCCGTTCAAGCCGCCAGCGGAGCACCGTCGGCCCGCATCCATATCAAGTTTGACACCGGCATGCACCGCCTGGGCTTTGACCCGCACCACGTTCCGCAGCTGCTGGAGGAATTGGCGCGGTGGCCGGAAGTGGTGGTGGCCAGTGCCCTGACGCATTTGGCCTCCGCGGACCAACCGGATCAAGACGACTTCACCCGACGCCAGTTGGCTTCCTTTCAAGCCGCCGCCGACGCCCTGTCCCGCGGTTTGGGCTATCCTGTCTGGCGCCACGCACTCAATTCAGCCGGCGCAGCCCGCTTCCCCGAAGCCGCGGGAGACCTCGTTCGCCTGGGCCTGGGCCTTTACGGCTACTCTTCCGTCCCCAGCGAACGCAGCTGGTTGCGCCCCGTAGCCGGCCTTTTTTCCGTGGTTTCCCAAGTGCGTACCGTTCCAACCGGCGATTCCGTTTCCTACGGCGGCACGTGGGTGGCCCCGGAACCGCGCGAAATTGCCACCATCCCGGTGGGTTATGCCGACGGTTTTGCGCGTTCCCTCAGCAACGGCGTGGGACACGTCTGCATCCGCGGTCATCGCGTCCCGGTGGTGGGGGTGGTGTGCATGGACATGTTCATGGTGGACGTCACCGGTTTGGGCTGCCAAAAAGGCGACCGCGTGGAGTGGTTTGGCCCCACGCAATCCCTGTACGAGGTGGCGTATGAAATGCAAACCATTCCCTACGAAGTACTTACCGGACTCAGTCCCCGGATCAAACGTTTGTATGTTCGGGCCGACCACTGACGCCTCCGCCCGCGTTACCGTAGTTTTGCTGGCCCTGTACGCCGGTTTTTTGCCCTGGTGGAACACCGGAGCCACCGCGGCCTTGCTGGCCTTGGTCCTGTGGGGATTGTCTCGTTTTTTTCGCACGCCTTTTGCCCTGCCCCGCGCGTTTTGGCCGCTCTGGGCGGCCTTTCTGGTGGCCTTCGTGTGGGCCTTTTGGGACGGGGGCTGGGCCGCGGTTCTGCGCTTTTTGCCCTGGATTTTGGTGGTTCCGGCACTGCAGCCGTGGCCCGCAGCGGTTCGCGTTCGCGGCTGGCTCCTGGGGGTAGCCCTGGGCGTTTTGTGGCTGATTGCCGCGCAAACCGCACGCCTTGGGGGGTACGAGCTTCCCTCCTTGAACCCCGCAGATTCCCACGCGGCAGCGCGGGTGGCCTCTGCGCGTGCCTTTGGCGGAGTGGGCCACCAGCACGTCTATTGGGCGCTGTACGCCTTCCTGGCCTTGGTGACGGTGGCCGAGCAAAAAGTACTGGTGCGCTGGCGTTGGGTGGTCGCCGCGGTTCTGTTGGGGGCCGCCTGGCTGGGCGGCAGCAAAATGGCCGTGGTTTCCCTGCTGTTGGGCGCCTGGATTTGGGCCGGCATGCATCCGGCCGCCTTCCGTTGGCGTTGGCTGGTGCGGGGTGCCCTGGTGGCGGGCGCCGTGGCCGTGGTCTTTATCTTCATTCAAAACACCGACGCCCGTTTTCAGCAGGAGCGGTTGCTGCACCCCAAACCCGAATGGGCCACCGGCTCTTTTGAAACGCGCTCCGTGCAGTGGCAAGCAGCGGCGCGGCTTTGGGCGGAACAGCCCTGGACGGGTGTTGGCGCTGCGCACAAGCAGTTACTCTTGGAGGAAGAGTACCGTCGGCTGGGCTACTGGTTTGGCGAGAAACGGCACCTGAACGTCCACAACACCTATCTGGAATTTCTCCTGGCCTACGGGTTGTTGGGGGTTGCTGCCGTGGTGCTGGCTTTGCTGGCCGCCCTACGCGATTCCGCCCAATCCTCCATCCGAAATCCCGCACACAGTTTGCCGGAAGAACGCGCCGGGCGACGGGCGCAGCTTTGGGCGTGCGCCGTGGTCCTGATTTTGGTGGCGCTGTCGGAAAGTTTGACCGAGCGGGCGCTGGGGGTGCATTTGATCGCGTTGTACGCGTTTTTTGTCGGCACAAGGCCGGAAGTGCCCAACGGGCGGAGCGAAGCGCCTGGGCCTTAAAAAGGCCCTCTTTGGCCTTCTTCCTAGCCTTTGGGGGCGCTCAGGATCTGCTGAAGGCGTTCCTTGTTGCGCAACAGTTCCCGCGCTTGCAGCACCTCTTCCGACGCCAGGGCCGAGTACGCGGCCTGCGAACGTTCGTAGCCGTACAACCCAATGATCTCGATTTCCAAAGCGCTGGAGATTTGTGCCTTGTGGGCCTGCAGTTGCTCCTTGCGCGCGGCCAGCAAGGCTTTGCGCACCTGCTCCACGGACGGCTTGAGCGCGGCATCGTAGCCGTCCTCCTGGGTAAATTCCTCAAAATCGTTCAGGACCTCGTCCAGATCGCTGGTCCAGTCCGGCTTGGACTGCTCCAGGTAGGTTAAAAACTGGCTGTAGTCGTTGGGTTTCAAACGGAACAACTCAATTTGCTGGGGAGCGGCGTTTTTGGCCACGTAGGTGCGGGCAAAGTCAAACAGAGCGCCGTTGCGCACCAAACTGTACAGCACCGGAGAAACCTCGCCGTTTCCGGCCAAGATGTCTGGGTCCACACCGCCGCCGTCGAATACTTTGCGGCCGTTGGCCGTTCGGAATTCCGTCCGCTTCGCGGGGTCCAAACGTTTGCCGCGCGCGTTGTCGGAGTAGTCAAAAGCTTGAATGCACCGACCGCTGGGCGTGTAGTACTTGGAGACCGTCAATTTAAGCTGCGCTCCGTACGCCAGGGGCCGCGTTTGCTGCACCAGGCCCTTGCCGTAAGAGCGTTGGCCCACCACGGCTCCGCGGTCCAAATCTTGCAGGGCGCCCGCCACGATTTCCGAAGCGGAGGCACTTTGGCCGTCGATCAGAACGGCCACGCTCATTTCCGGGGCAATGGGCTCCCGAAGGGTTTTGAACACTTGGTCTGTTTCCGTCATTTGGCCTTTGGTGCGTACCACCACCGTTCCCTTGGGCACAAATAAATTGACGATTTCAATGGCGGCCGTGAGCAGTCCGCCCGGGTTGCTCCGCAAATCCAAAACCAGTGCTTCTGCGCCTTGTTTTTGCAAATCCTGAAGGGCCGTGCGCACCTCGTTGGCGGAGGTTTCCGTAAAGCTGGACAGGGCGATGTACCCGGTTTTGGCGTCCAGCAGGCCCGAATACGGAACCGCCTTCATTTTGATTTCCGCGCGGGTTAGGCTGACGGTTTTGCGCTCGCCCAAATGCTCGTAAACGACGTCGATCTTGGAACCGGGAGAACCTTTGAGGACGTCCCCAATTTCCTCCATGGTTTTCGTGCTGAGGGCCACGCCGCCGGCTTCCACCAACAGATCGCCCGGGTGCAGGCCCGCCTTGTCTGCTGGGCCGCCTTCGTGCACCGCCGCCAGCAGCACCACGTCCTCCACAATGCGGATGGTGGCTCCAATGCCGCCGTACTGCCCCGTTTGTTGGATCCTAAAATCCTCAATCCGACGTTCCGGAATGAACACGGTGTAGGGATCCAGCTCGGAAAGCATGCCGTCCAGTGCATTTTCCATCAGCGTGCCCGGTTGGGTGGGGTCCACGTAGCTCAACGTAATCTCGCGAAAGACCGCGTTGAACAGTTCAATTTGCTTGGTGACTTCGAAGTAGTCTACCGGAGCAGCGGCTCCCAAACCCAAGAGGGCGAGGCCTGCTGCGGCGCTACGGACGAGATGGCGTCGATTCATGGGCCAAATCTAGGCCTTTTTCCACGGCTTTCCGAATGGCGGTGCGAAGTTCCGGAAGCGGAATTTCCTCGTTTCCGATGTACTGGAGGGCCAACCAAACGGGGGTTGATGGATTCCAATCCGCCACGGCCTTTTCCAGCCGATAGGCCTCGCGCATGCGGCGTTTGTGTCGGTTGCGTTGGACGGCCCGTTTGAACCGTTTTTTGGCAACGGAAAACAGCGTTTGCAAGGCCGGCTCGTGGGCATCCAGCAAATCATCGGCTGCCGGCACGGCCACCACGCGAATGGGGTAGGAAACGGCAGATTTGCCCGCAGAAAACAGGTAGTCAATGCGCTTTTGGCGGTGCAGTCGGTCGTTTTTGGACAGGGTGGCCCGCACTTACTTGCCTTTGTTCGCCTCTTTCACGTAGAGGTCCAAGGCGGACGTCATGGACGGCGCTTCGGGGGTGGGGACGGGAATGTCCAGGCGCAGGTTGAGGTCCCGTGCGGCTTGTTGGGTGCTGGATCCAAACGCGGCAATGCGGGTTTCGTTCTGCACAAAATCCGGGAAGTTCTTGAACAAAGAACGAATGCCTTCTGGGCTGAAAAAGGCCAGAATGTCGTACTTCACTTCCGCCAAGTCGCTCAGGTCGCTGGCCACCGTGCGGAACAGGATGGCGCGCGTGTACTTCAACTTGTTGGCGTCCAAAAGGGCGGGAATGTCGTCCTTCCAGATGTCCGACGTCGGGAACAAAAAGTGCTCGTCTTTGTGCTTCTTCAGCGTGGGAATCAAGTCCTCCAAAGTGCCTTTGGCCGGGTAGATTTTGCGCTTGCGGTACTGAACGAATTTCTGCAAATAAAACGCAACCGCTTCCGAGACGCAGTAGTACTTCCATTCCGCATTCACTTCCACGCGCATCTCTTGGCAAATGCGGAAGTAGTGGTCTACCGCGTTCTTGCTTGTGAAAATAACCGACGAAAAAGCACCCGGATTTACCTTGTCTCTGCGAAAGTCAGATGCGGGAACGCCCTCCACTTTAATAAAGGGACGAAAATCAATTTTGATTTTGTGTTTGGCAGCAAGCGCGGCGTACGGATTGTTCTCCGCCGAGGGCTCGGGCTGCGATACGAGGATCGATTTGACTTTCATAGGTGCGTCGCTCCATAAAAGGCCCAGGCGATGGGGGCCCCTTCCAGCGTGCAAAGGTAGGCAAAAAGGTGAACCGTAGAAAGCGTAGATTTCTGAATTAACACAAGCATACCACGCACAATACCAATGAGATAGAGAAATGCGGCGCAGCCGTAGAAAATCCACGAGGTAGCCATGTGGCTGGTGGGCAAGATCCAGCCCCACAGCAAGGGCAGCGCCAACAGTGCCGTCCAGCGCAACCCAACGGACCGTTCGGTCCAGTACAAGGCAAAGGAGGATTGTTGCGCCAACAAAGCACCTACAAGCGTATGCACGGCGTATTGAATGCCAAAAAACACCAGCCAAGCCGCGGCCAGTAAGGCAGACCACGTCCACAGGGGCCAATTGGGCGCAAAGCGCATCTGTTCCGGCACCACGGGAAAGGCAAAAAGTCCTGCGGCCAGGGCGGACAGCACCCAGCTCAAGGAGATGAAGCCACTGGAATACGTTCTGCCTTCAACGGCCCGGGGCTTCCACAGGTCCGCGTACCAGCCCACCAACGCCGCCCGCCGTTGCTGCAGGAAACTTCCCGCCAACAGCGTGAATCCCAGCACCAACCAAAAGAGCCAAGCGGTGGGGTGGTCTGCGCGCAACGCGCCTTCAAATCCGGTTTCCATGAGCGAATCAAAGGTACGATTTCTTCTGCCCGATGCCCCCCGTGCACTACCTTTGCCGCGAACCCTTTTGAAGAAAATTCAATCGATTGCACCATGGCAGCACGTCAAGACCTGTACCAGCACCCCGATTACTATTTGATGGACGAGATGCTCTCCGACGAGCACAAACTCATCCGCGAAGCCACCCGCGAGTGGGTAAAACGCGACGTTTCTCCCATCATTGAGGAGTACGCCCAACGTGCGGAGTTCCCCAAGCAATTGGTGAAAGGCCTGGCGGAAGTTGGGGCTTTTGGTCCGTACATCCCCACGGAATACGGCGGCGCTGGCTTGGATCAGATTTCCTACGGTCTGATGATGATGGAAATTGAGCGCGGAGACAGCGGGGTGCGTTCCACCTGTTCCGTGCAGTCTTCCTTGGTCATGTACCCCATCTACGCGTACGGCTCTGAGGAGCAACGCCGCAAGTACTTGCCCAAGTTGGCCTCCGGCGAAATGCTGGGCTCTTTTGGTTTGACGGAACCCAACTTCGGTTCCAACCCCGGCGGCATGGTGACCAACATCAAAGACATGGGGGATCACTACCTGCTGAACGGCGCAAAAATGTGGATTTCCAACGCACCTTTCTGCGACATCGCCGTGGTTTGGGCCAAGAACGAAGCAGGCCGCATCCATGGGGTCATTGTGGAGCGCGGCATGGAAGGCTTCACCACTCCAGAAACCCACAACAAGTGGTCCCTGCGCGCCTCCGCCACCGGTGAGTTGGTGTTTGACAACGTGAAGGTTCCCAAGGAGAATTTATTGCCCAACAAATCCGGTTTGGGCGCACCGCTGGGTTGCTTGGATTCGGCCCGATACGGCATTGCTTGGGGCGCTCTGGGCGCGGCCATGGACTGCTACGACACGGCCCTTCGCTACTCCAAAGAACGCGTGCAGTTCGACCGGCCCATTGGCGGGTTCCAATTGCAGCAGAAGAAGTTGGCGGAGATGATCACGGAAATCACCAAGGCGCAGTTGCTGACCCTCCGTTTGGGTCAGTTGAAGAACGAAGGACGCGCCACCACGGCCCAGATTTCCATGGCCAAGCGCAACAACGTAAACATGGCGTTGGAGATTGCGCGCGAGGCACGCCAAATGCTGGGCGGCATGGGCATCACGGGCGACTACCCCATCATGCGCCACATGATGAACTTGGAGTCTGTAGTGACCTACGAAGGCACGCACGACATCCACTTGCTCATCACGGGCATGGACGTGACCGGTTTGAGCGCGTTTAAGTGAGCTGAAGGCGGGCTTAGCCGCAAACCAAAAGGGGCTGTCTCGCAGTGAGGCAGCCCCTTTTTTTGTTGTGTGGCTTGAATTGCCCCCCCTGAAAAGGACTGGACCCTTGTTTACCGATGGAGTTAAAGCTGCTTTTCTTTTTGAGGCAGTTGCTCCGGAATGGGTAAACGCAAGCACGTCCGCAGTACTGTTTGCGTATATTTACGTATCACAGCGTATCAAAACATATTTTGTGCAGGAGGATCAATATCGTATATTTACGTATCATACCGTATCAAATAGTGTAAATTATGGTTAAGGTTAACACCGTAAACTTGGATTTAAGTTTTGAATTAATCAATAAGTTGAGTGCTATTGATCGCTTTAGCGGTGAGTGGTCAACGATTGAAAGGCGTGAAGGTGTTCATACTTTAAAGCAACTTAAAGCCATCGCAACCGTTCAAAGTGTAGGTGCTTCAACTCGAATTGAAGGATCCAAATTGACCAACGATGAAATTCAGGTTTTGCTTTTTGAAAATTTAACATTCAATAAGCTTGAAGAGCGCGACCAGCAAGAGGTAGTTGGCTACTTTCAAGCATTGGACACCCTATCGGAGTCATTCGCCGGAATACGTGTTTCTGAAGGAGATGTTAAGAATCTCCATAAAATCTTAATGAAGCATAGTGTAAAAGATGAATGGCATCGAGGGGAATACAAACAACTTCCCAACTCAGTAGATGCAAATTATCCAGATGGCAGTACCGTTACCATTTTCCATACCACCCAGCCCGGACATGACACGGAAGATTCTATGCGAGCCTTGTTTGAATGGTATGAAAATGATAAATCGACTCCGGCCATCATCAAGGTCGCGGTCTTTGTGTATGAATTCTTAAGTATACATCCTTTTCAAGATGGAAACGGAAGATTAAGTCGTTTGTTGGCAACATTATTACTACTAAAACAGGGCTATTCGTGGATTCAGTTCGTGAGTTTTGAGCACGAAATTGAAAATAGAAAAAGCGATTATTATAAGGTTCTGATGCATTGTCAGCAAAATAGGCCGGGTGAAAATGTTAATTCATGGCTGGAGTTCTTCTTGGCTTGCTTAAGCAGTATTCAAGATAAGCTCATGCAGAAATTGGATACCGGCCAATCAACAAACACATTAAATCCGCGTGAGAAAAAAATAGTTCAGCTTATTGAAGCCTATCCGGGTGTAAAGTCAAGCGAAATAGCAGCCAAGTTAAATATCCCGCTACCTTCAGTAAAAAGACTATTATCTGAACTGATTGCGAACAAGATTATTTCGAGAAATGGAGTTGGAACAGGGACAAACTATACGGCTGGAAGAAGCTTAAAAGTTAAGTCTGATTTGTTGATGAAGTTCTCCAGTAAAGAAACAGAAAGGATCTTTACACTCGCCAACAAGCATGCATTTATTGAAGTAAAGAAAATAATTTTAACCCCAAAATTTGAATGGATTGTACCGGATGATTGGGCAAAATATTTGAGTTTACAAAATCCTATAATTGCCCTAGAAGCAAGAACAGGTTCTGATCTTAACTACCGTCAAGTATATGCCGTTCAAGCGTTCAATTCACCTTTTAATTTTCAGCCAGTTTTTGAAATTCACAATGGACTTCAAATTCCATCGGCTTTATGGGATGAAGTTCTCAAAGAAAGCGAGTATCCTGTTGCTGTGAGCATTAAATTGTCTTGGGAAGGAGCGGATTTTTCATTTGACGTGCAACTCGTTTATGATATTTATGAAGGGTAAGTTGGGCCTGATGAGTACCAATCCTCACCCTGCTTAACCATCACTGCATCAACTGCACGGTTCCGTTCTTTTCCACCCACTGCAGTCCTTGCTGGTCGCGTCCTTCGTACTGGATTCGGTAGGTGTAAACGCCGGCCGGCAGGGGTTGGCCTTGAAAAGTTCCGGTCCAGGGATTTTGGAGGTCGGTTTGGTGGTGTACGTGCTCGCCCCAGCGGTTGAAGATGTCCAAGGTGAAGTTGAATTCTGGGCATTCCGCCTTGATTTCAAACGTTTCGTTGACGCCGTCTCCGTTGGGGGAGAAGGAGTTGGGGATCCAGACGTTGCACAGGCAAGGACGGATCTCAATCTCCGCGCGGTCTTGGATTTGCCCGCAGGGGTTGGTGATTTGTACCGAATAGGTACCGGAGTGTTTTGGAGTGAAGTAGGGCACGGT
>JAXITR010000009.1:0-58206 GCA_034679985.1 Cryomorphaceae bacterium | reverse complement strand
GCTCATGGGCTGCCTAGAATTGCAGGTTATTGCGCAATGAATAACGGTAAATGTTGATAAATCATGGTTTTCAACAACCTGAAAGCGAACAGTTTGGAACACTTTGGTACGGAATGGTACAGGCAGTTCACGGGACAAACGGCAGATTTTGGTGCGAAGGGCGTCGAAAGGCCAACAATCTCACCCATCCGATTAGTCCCTACAGAGGCTATATCGTCCACCCAAACTACCACAACAAACCCAAAATCATGGCCCAGCTGAGCTGGTAAGAGGGCCGCTTGTTTGCCGTCATTTGCGGACTCATTTCAACGTTTTGGTCCGATTTTGTATGCAAATTGTATGCAAATAATGAAAAAAGCACCTACGTCTTTCGATGTAAGTGCTTGATTTTAAGAGCTCCCCCTGCTGGACTTGAACCAGCGACCCTCTGATTAACAGTCAGATGCTCTAACCAACTGAGCTAAGGAGGAATGTCCCGTAATTGGGGTTGCAATATTACGAAGGCGCGGGCAAATTCACAAACGTCGGTTCCGTAAAAAGAGCGGGGGGTGCGGTATATTTGCTGAAAATCTGCAAAATCAAGCTACCATGGGCCTTTTGATCGTTGGAACCGTCGCATTCGACGCCTTGGAAACCCCGTTTGGGAAAACCGACAAAATCCTGGGCGGTGCGGCCACCTACATTGGATTGAGCGCCAGCCACTTTGTGCCCAAGAGCCATTTGGTGTCTGTGGTGGGCGGTGATTTTCCGCAGGAACACATGGATCTGTTGACGTCCAAAGGGGTCGATCTGAGCGGTTTGCAGGTGAAGAAAGACGAAAAGACCTTCTTCTGGAGTGGCAAGTACCACCTGGACATGAACTCGCGGGACACCGTGGACACGCAGTTGAACGTGTTGGCGGATTTTGATCCCGTCGTGCCGCAGGAATTCATGCACTGTACCTACCTGATGCTGGGCAACCTGGTACCGGCCGTGCAAAAGCGCGTATTGGCCCAATTGCCCCAGCGCCCCAAACTCATTGTGCTGGACACCATGAACTTTTGGATGGAGAACGCCTTGCCGGACCTGTTGGAAGCCATCAAGGAGGTCGACGTCCTCACCATCAACGACGAAGAGGCGCGCTTGCTCTCCGGGGAGCTGAACTTGGTGAAGGCGGCCCAGAAAATCCGCAGCATGGGCCCCAAGACCTTGATCATCAAGAAAGGGGAGCACGGCGCCTTGCTCTTTGGCCAAAACGACGAAATCTTCTTCGCCCCGGCCCTGCCCTTGGCAGACGTGGTGGATCCCACCGGCGCGGGCGACACCTTCGCCGGCGGCTTCATTGGCTACCTGGCGCAGACGGACGACACCTCCTTTGAAAACATGAAGCGCGCCCTGCTGTACGCTGCCACCATGGCCAGCTTCTGCGTGGAGAAGTTCGGCACGGAGCGTCTGAACACCCTCACCACGGAGGAGGTTGCGGTGCGTCGGGCCCAGTTCACGCAGCTGGTGCACGTTCACCCGGTTGCCTAAGCCCGCTGTGAGCCCTTTTTGAATCCTTTTGAGGCCCCATGCGCGCGGATAAGTACTTGTGGTCGGTCCGACTGTTCAAAACCCGGGCAGTGGCGGCAGAAGCGCTCAAAACCGGCCGCGTCAGCCAAGGCGACGCCGTTCTGAAGGCGTCCAAGGTTTTCAAGGCCAACGAAACGTTTGAAATCCGGCACCACGGGTACCGGGAAACCTACCGGGTGCTGGGCTTGCCCACCTCCCGCGTGGGCGCCGCCCTCGTGCCCAACTTTTTGGCGGTAACCACCCCGGCGGAAGAGCTGGAGCGCAAGGAGTTCTTGCTGCTCGCCCAAAAGTTGACCCGGCCCCGCGGCAAGGGCCGCCCCACCAAAAAGGACCGTCGGGATCTGGACGGCTGGGAGGGGTAAACGCGCGGCAGCGCGAAGCGCGCGTTTCCAGCGCCGCCAACCAATATAAAAAGGCCGCCCCTTGCGGAGCGGCCTCTTCCCAATTCCGCCGTCGGCGGGGAAAGTGCAATTTAGTTGAAGAAGTAGCGAACGCCTAGCTGCATCTGCCAAACCGAGTTCAAGCTGGCGTCCTTGTCGAAGGACTCCGTGCGGAGCTCGTTGTTGGTCATGGTGTAGTTGTACGTTTGGTTCTTGATGTTGTAGGTCAAAGGAGCAGTCAAAACCAAACGGTCTGCGATGCCCCAAGCGCTGTTCAGCAAGTTGCCGGCGTTGTACAGATCCAAACGCAATTGGAAGCGCTGGGTGGTTTTGCCGGCCTTGATGGCGAAGTCCTGTTGGATGCCCAAGTCGATTTGGTTCAACCAAGGAAGGATGACGCCGTTGCGCTCCGTGTAGTTGCCCACGCGGCTGGTGGCGTAGGGAGACTGAGCCAAGTAGGCATTGAAGGCCTCTTTTTGCTCGGCAATGGTGAAGAGCACGTCGCCGGCGCTGTTCTTGATGTCCGACCACGTCAAATCGTCGGCGCTGGTGGGAACCCACATGAGGTCGTTTCCGGCCAATTGGTCTCCGTTCACGTCGCCCACAATGCGCAAGGTAGCGCGGCCTTGGTTGTAGCCTTGGTAGAAGGCGCTGAAGGTGGTGGTAGCGAATTTGCTCCAGTTCAAGCGGTAGGTACCGGCAGCAATAACGCGGTGGCGCTGATCAAAGTCTGAGTACGCCAGGTCCGGACGGTTGTTGCCGTTCACGGTGAAGTTGTCTCGCCAAGAAGAGTAGGCAATGGAACCGCCGGTGATCATGTCCTTGGCCTCGCCAAAGTTGTAGGCGGCCATGGCGTACCAGTTTTTCGCGAACTGCTTCTCCAATTTAGCGGTGATGCTGTAGGAGTAGCCTTCGTTGGTGTTGCCCAGGATGATGGCGTCGTTGATGAAGTCGTTCTCGCGCATGGCGTTGTTCTGCGCGGAGCTGCTCAAGCCGGCACCCGGGAAGATGGGGCGCGAACCGTTGGCGGCGTTCAAGGTGCTGTCGGACAAAACCTGGTTGGCGTTGTAGTAAACGATGTTGTTCACTGTCTTGGAGTAGATGGCCTCCAAGCTAGCTACCCAGCCGCCTTTCAACTGCTTGTCTAGGGCGATGTTGGTACGCCACGTCTGCGGGAAGCGGAAGTTTTTCTCCGTCATGGCCAAGCTGTAGGAAGAAGGCAAGGTGGGGTTGGCCGGGATGTGAGCCGTTACGTCTGGGCTGAATGCGTAGTTGGTGGTGTTGTCCGAACGCAAGGAGCCGGTCAGGATGCCGTTGTTGCCCACTTGGTTGGAGATCCACACAAAAGGAGGACGGCCGCTGAACAAGCCGGTTCCGCCGCGGATTTGCAGGGTGCGATCGCCCAATACGTCGTAGTTGAAACCTACGCGGGGAGAGAACAACGGGTTGGTGCTGGGCAACTGGCCGGTAGAGAATTGCTTTTCGGCTCCGTTGGGATCCAAGAAGGTCAGGGTCTCCACGGTGTCGTTGTTCAACGCGGTGTTGGCGAAGATGGGCACGTCCACGCGAACGCCCACGGTCACTTTCAACTTGTCGTCCAAAGCGCTGTACACGTCCTGGAGGTAGGCACCGGGCATGGCCACTTGGGTTTTGGCGGTTGGCAATGCACCGTTCTCCAAAGCGGAGTAGGTCAGGGCGTAGCGACGCAACTCCAAGGTGTCTGAACCGGCAGCTTGGTTGGCGATGGCGTAGAAATCATCCAAGCTGTTGAATACGTACTGGCCGTAGTAGGTAGGCGTAAACGTGTTCCAGAAGGTGAAGTGCTCAAAGTTCACACCGCCGGTGATGGTGTGCGCTCCTTTGTACCATGTGGTGTTGTTTTGCAACTGGAAGGTGTTGGTATTCAAGATGTTGTTGGGCGTGAAGGGCTCGTAACCAAAAGAGGTGTAAGTGCTTCCGTCCTTCATGATGTCCACCAACGGGAAAATGCCGCCCTTGGAGCTGCGGTAATCGCGGTTGGCGGTGAAGCCCACCTGGAACTGGTTGGACAACTGATTGCCCACGCGGGTGTTCCATTCGCCAATCACGGAGTGGATGTCGTTGTTGATGACGTAGTTGGTGTTCTCAAAGTTCATGGCGTTCTTGGTGCCGTTGCGGTTGCCGGAAACCACGCCGGAGTTGGAGGACAACACGTCGCGGCGCGAGCGCAGGTAGTTGTAGCGGATGGACGCCTTGTTGTTGTCGTTGATGTTGAAGTCCAACTTGGCCAGGGCTTTGTTGGAGTAGGTCTCCAAGTTGTAGCCGTCGATGCGGCCGGTTTCGTAGCCGTACTTGTCTTTCAGGAACGCAGACAAAGCCACCATTTCCGCGCGGTCCACGCGGGTAACGTTGGGATCGCTGGGGTCAGAATCCACGTCTTTGGCGGTGAACAACGTAGCGGGGTCTGAGCGGCGCTCGCCTTCGGCGTTGATGAAGAAGAAAATCTTGTCTTTCTTGATGGGGCCGCCCAAGCGGAAACCGAACTGCTGAACCTGGAAGTCATTGACTTTCACGGCAGAACCGGACTTGGTGCCGTCTGACTTGGTGTAGCGGATGGTGTCTCCCAGCATGGACTGGTTGCGGGTGTTGTAGAACATGGAACCTTCTACTTCGTTGGAGCCCGAACGCGTTACGGCGTTGATGCCGGCGCCGGTGAAGCCGCCTTGGCGCACGTCGTACGGAGCGATGTTCACCTGTACTTCTTGAATGGCGTCCAAGGAGATGGGGGTGGAGTTGGTCTGTCCGCCGGGAGAGGAAGCCAAGCCAAAGCTGTTGTTGAAGATGGAACCGTCGATGGTCAGGTTGTTGAAACGGCTGTCGTTGCCCGCGAAGGAAACGCCCGATCCAGCCGTGGAAGCCACGGAAGAAGGACGGCTCTGGGGGGTCAAACGCACGAAGTCGTTCAACGAACGGCTGAACGTAGGCATGGTGGCCAGCGTTTGCGCGCTCACGTTGGTGGCGGCGCCGGTGCGCTGGGAGTTCATGACTTCGTTCTTGTTGGCTGCTACCACCACGTCGCTCAATTGCGTGACGCTTTCGCCCATGGTGATGTTCAAGCGCAGGCTCTGGCCCAAGCTCAATTGCAGACCGTCGCGGGTTTCCGTGGTGTAGCCCATGGAAGTTACTTTAACGGTGTAGGGGCCGCCTACGCGCAGACCGTCCATCATGAAGCGCCCGGTGGCGTCCGTGAGGGCGGTGTAGCGGGAGCCGGACGGAGTGTGTACCGCCACAACACCAGCACCTTGCAGGGATTCACCACCTTTTCCCATCACCTTCCCGGCGATGGATGCAGTGGTCACGTTTTGCGCCCAGGCAGTGGCCGCAGCCACCATCATCAGCGCAAACAAGCCGATTTGTGTTAATTTTTTCATGTTTTTAGTTGAGGGTTCGGGCTCAAAATTAGAAAACCCAACCAAAAGAGGAGTGTGCTGATTGTTAACTTGTTGTGAACAAATCAACACCATTGCGCTCTAAAAATACCCGCAAAAATTCAGAAAACACCCGAAAGCAAAGCTCAAGAGTACGGCCTGCCTAGAGGCGCCGCCTGTTGACAACTTTTTACTTTCGAACGGGCCCGGCGGCGGGTGCTCCAGAACCCTTGGGGGAGCTCCGTCGGCGCTTTACGGCCTCAGGAAAACCCTACCGGCAGCAAACCTCAAGCCTCACGCAAACACCACCAGCACCGCGCCTTTTTCCACGGCCTTGCCCGCTTCTACGTGCACGGACTTAATAGTTCCGGACGCTGGGGACTTCAGGTTGTTTTCCATTTTCATGGCCTCCAACACCAACAGGGGATCTCCCTCCTGAACCTCCTGGCCGGGGGCCACTTCTACCCGCAGCACCATGCCCGGCATGGGAGCTTTCACTTCCTTGACTTTGCGCACGGCGCCACCGCCCATGCCCATGGATTCCAGGAGTCGGTCCAAGGCGGTAGAGGACTTCACCGTGCAGTCCTGACCGTTGATCAGCAGGCGAACTTTTTTCTGCTCCGGCTGGTGCGCCACAATCCGCACCTCAAAGGATCGGTTTTGGTGCAGCAGCAACGCGTGTCCGGGTCCCAACGGGCGAATTTCGGTGTTTCCAGCGTTGCTCAAATCCAGCAGCGCGTCTTCCAGGCGGTGTTCCAACATGCCAACGAAGGTACACACGGGAATTCCTCGTACCTTCGCCCTACCCACCAAATCGTGTGATTTTTTCCTTCGTTCTATGGCCATTCAGCTCGCGCAACTCCTACTCAGCCTGTCCATTCTCATCGTGCTCCACGAGTTGGGACACTTCCTCCCCGCCATCGCCTTCAAAACCCGCGTGGAGAAATTTTACCTCTTTTTCGACCCCTGGTTTTCCGTCTTCAAGAAGAAAATTGGCCACACGGAAGTAGGCTTGGGCTGGTTGCCCCTGGGCGGCTACGTGAAGATTGCCGGCATGGTGGACGAAAGCATGGACACGGAGGCCTTGAAAGAGCCCGCCAAACCCTGGGAATTCCGCAGCAAAAAACCGTGGCAGCGCCTCATCATCCTCTTGGGCGGCGTCACCGTCAACTTCCTTTTGGCCATTGTGATTTACGCCGGCGTCATGGCCTACTGGGGCAAGCAGTACGTGGCCACCGAAGACCTGAAGTACGGCATCTGGGCTTTGGAAACCGGTGAAAAACTGGGCCTCCAAAGCGGGGACCGCATCGTTTCCGTCAACGGAAAACCCGTTCCCAACTTTTCTGCCGTCCAGGTAGAAATTCTGTTGGGTGCGGGCGGTACGGTGGAGGTGAACCGCAACGGATCCATCGTTTCTCTGCCCATTACCGACGCCTTCATCAAGCAAGCCCTTGAGACCAAGGAACCGATGGCCATGCCGCGCGTTCCCTTTGTGGTGGACCAGTTTTCTGCTGGCTCCGGCGCGGAAAAAGCCGGCCTGCAAAAGGGAGACAGCCTGGTGGCCCTGAACGGCCAACCCCTCTCTTTTTACGACGAATACCTGAAGGCCCTCCCCGCATTGAAAGGGCAGCAGGTGCAGGTGGACGTGGTGCGCAACGGCCAAGCAATGACCTTCCCGGTTCAGTTGTCCGACGCCGGAAAAATGGGCATTGGCCCGGTGTTCGATTTGTCCCGCTACTACGCGGTGCGGAACGAGACTTTCGGCGGCTTCGCCGCCGTGGGCGAAGGCTGGAACGTGGCGGTGGAACGCCTCACCTACTACGTGCGCCAATTCAAGGTGATTTTCTCCCCCGAAACCGGTGCCTACAAGGAAGTGGGCGGCTTCTACGCCATCCTCAAGCAGTACCCGGACGAGTGGGATTGGCGCGGTTTCTGGGAATTCACGGCCTTCCTCAGCATCATGCTGGGCTTCCTCAACGTACTTCCCATTCCCGCGCTGGACGGCGGCCACGCCGTGTTTGTGATCATCGAAATGATCACGGGCAAGGCCCCCAGCACGCGCATCTTGGAAGTAGCGCAAACCATTGGCTTTGTGCTGTTGCTGGGCCTCCTGATCTACGCCAACGGCAACGACATCCTGCGCGCGCTGCAGTAAGCGCGCGCGGCACTCAGCCCAAGGCCACGTCCAGTACCATCATCACCAGGAATCCGCCAATGAAGCCCAAGGCGGCGGTATCGGTGTGCTTGTCCCGTTGGGTTTCCGGCACCACCTCCTCAATCACCACGTAGATCATGGCGCCGGCCGCAAAGGCCAGGGCGTAGGGCAGGATGGGCTGAAACACCAACACCGCGGCGGCTCCAATGACCCCGGCAATGGGTTCCACTACGGCGCTCAGCTGGCCAAAGAAGAACGCCTTCCGGCGGGAAACGCCAGACCGACGAAGGGGCATGCTCACGGCTATTCCTTCGGGGAAGTTTTGCAGGCCAATGCCAATGGCCAGGGCCATGGCGCCACCGAGTTCAGCGCCGTCGAGCCCGGCGGCGGCAGCGCCAAAGGCCACGCCCACGGCCAATCCCTCCGGGATGTTGTGCAGGGTGATGGCCAAAACCAACAGGGTGGTTCGTTTCCACTGGGTTTTTACGCCTTCGCTCTCGTCTTGGCCAAAATTCAAGTGGAGGTGGGGGACTAATTTGTCCAGGCCAAACAGGAAAAGGGCTCCGGCGGCGAAGCCGACGGCGGGCGGGAACCACGGCAGCATTCCCTGCGCCTCAGACATTTCAATGGAGGGCGCCAACAGAGACCAGTAGGAGGCGGCAATCATGACCCCTCCGGTGAAGCCCAACATGCCGTCCAGCGCCTTGCGCGGCAGATCTTTGAAGAGGAACACCAGGGCGGCGCCGGAAGCCGTGACCAGCCACGTGAAGGTGGTGGCCAACAGGGCTTGAACCACCGGATGCAATTCGGTGAAGGCGTGGGTGAGGGCGTCTAGGCTCATGCGTTGGGGGTTTGGGGTTCTTGGGGTTGCACGAGCACGTGCCGGGCCGCCAAGGCGGATAAATCCAGGGTGCGTCCGCTGCGGTTTTGGACGGTACGGGTGCCGTCGAACGGTACGATTTCACTCAAGGTCCATTCCGTGCCCGGCACCATGCCCACGCGGTGGAGGTAGTCCAGCAGTTCGTCCGTGCGGTCTGCGGCGCCCGCAACGCGGAAGCTTTGACCCACCGCAACGTGGTCCATCCGAATGCCGGCTTCCGACGGCCACGTGCCGTCTGCCCGCGGGATGGGGTCTCCGTGCGGATCGTAGGACGGGGTGTTCAAAAAAGCATCCAGCCGACGGATCAGTTCCGGACTTTGGACGTGTTCCAGCTCCTCCGCAAGGTCGTGCACTTCGTGCCAGCCAAAGCCCAGTTTTTCGGCCAAAAACACCTCCCATAAGCGGTGCCGACGAATCACAGCGGCCGCGGCCACGCGGCCGCTGGGCGTGAGCCCCACGCCGCGGTAGCGCTCGTACTCCACCAGTCCTTTTTCCGCCAACCGCTGAATCATGTCCGTGGCGCTGGACGCCTTGGTTTGCACGCGGTCCGCCAGCGCATTGGTCCCAATGCGGGGCTGCGCCAAGGCAAACACCGCCTTCAGGTAGTTTTCTTCGGTAGAGGTGAGGAGGGCGGGTGCGTTCATGGGCGGGGACTTGATTGGTGCCGACGACCGTCGGTTTCTAGTGGTCTAAATTCAAATTTAGACAAATCTAAAAATAAAGTTCGACGCATGCAAATCCGCACAAAGCTCCCCGCAAACGAAGGCGCCTACTCCTCATCGAACCCGGTCATTTACGTACCTTTGGTTGTGCGCACTTCTGATTTCTTTGTTTCCGACGCCCACTTGGGGGCTCCAGACGCTGCCTCCAGCCGCCTCCGGGAGCTGCAACTGGTGGCGTGGTTGCGAACCGTCGGGCCGCACGCCCGCTCCCTTTACCTGGTGGGGGACCTGTTTGATTTTTGGTTTGAGTACCGGTACGCCGTGCCCAAGGGCTACGTGCGCTTGCTGGGGGCTTTGGCGGAGTTGGCGGATCAGGGCGTGGAAATCCACCTGTTTCGCGGCAACCACGACCTCTGGTACGGGGACTACCTCACCCAAGAAGTGGGCCTTCAACTGCACACCGAACGCGTGCGCTACGCAGAGTTCCACGGTCTGCGCGTGGCCGTGGGCCACGGAGACGGCCTGGGCCCCGGAGACACGGGCTACAAATTCCTCCGACGCATCTTCACCTTTCCACTCTTCGTGACGCTCTTCCGGTGGATCCATCCGGACGCCGGCATTGGGTTGGCCGGTTGGCTGAGCCGAGGTTCCCGCGCCCGCACGGGCCACAAGGACGCGCACTACGGCGGGCACGAGCAGGAGGCCCTGTGGCAGTGGGCGCACGAGGCGCAGGCCCAGAGCCCGGTGGACCTCTACGTTTTTGGCCACCGCCACCTTCCCCTGGATTTGGAGGTTCCCGGCGGTGCGCGCTACGTCAATCTGGGGGACTGGATTTCCTCCTTCACCTACTTGGAAATCAATCCCGACGGTGCCTTTTTGAAGCACTGGAAGGCCTCGGAACACTCCACGCAACAAAACCCACATCCGTGAAATTCACCCCCCGTTTTTGGACCGTCGCCGCGTTGACCGCCCTGGCCCTCTCCGCCTCCTTGCCTTCATCCCTTTCCGCCCAAACGTTCGACGCCTCCTCCCGCGCCGCTCAAGTGATGCTGGGCACCGGCGGTCGCCTGGGCAGCACCTTGGCCACTCCGCCCCTGAGCATCCTCCTGGAACGGGGTACCGCCAACGACTTCCTCAAGCCGGGCTGGACCCTGGGCACCTCGCTGGCCCTCTATTCCTCCGGCTACAAAAACACCGACGGCTACACGCAGTACCTCTCCGGCAGCGCACGCTTCAACGTCCATTTCCCTATTTGGGACCGATGGGACACCTACGCCGGCCTGGGCTTGGGCGTCTCCCTATCCCCCAGCTGGAACGCCGGATTGGTAGCCAACATTGGCGCCCGCTACGCCTTCGCCGACCCCTTCTACCTCGCCTTCGAAGGCGGCTACGGCAACTCCTGGCTCAACGTAGGGCTGGGGGCGAGGTTGTAGTAGATTTTGGATTTCGTTCGGGTACGATGTTGGGGGTTATTCAAGCAAGGGGACGAGTTCGTCCAGAATCCATTCGAAGGCAGCATCTTGATTGTAGTCGACGCCGGGCCGGAGAATTGCGTAGATATCCCCTAAGAACTCGCGTTCATACCGCTTGGTGAGTAAATTTTGCTCAACAAGTTTTCGTGTTGGAATACTACCTGATGCCGCTTTAGTGTAGTGCTGGAAGCAGTCGACAACTAGTCCCAAATCCATCCTGCTTTCTCGGCGGGCATAGTCCAAGTCGAATAAATCGCGACCTTTTTTTCGTTGATACAACGCACGAAACTTGGTGCCCAATAATTCGTTGAAATCGTAAGAACGGATGGAGGTGCTACCTGCATACCATGGATTTTGAATGGAAAACTGGATCTCAGACCACGGCAATACGTGGAAATGTTCTTGACAATTGATTTCCACTTTGACCCGCATACGAATTTGCTCGTCTTCCGAAGTAAATCGATAGAGTGCTTTTGCTCCATGGCCCGAGACCTTGGTTTGACGCGGCTCATCGAAGAATTGAACGACCTCCTGTATTTTTTCAAGTATTGGTTTTATGGGACCAGGAACAATTTGCACCAAGTCAATATCCTCCGAATACCGTGGAGCCGGCAGCAGGTGGAGTTTGTGCAACGCGGTTCCACCGCGAAAAGCCAAGTTTTGCCTGAGATAGGGGTCTGAAAACAGTTCAATCAAGATGCGGCTCAGGATCAAGTCCTGTTCCACTTGTTCGGACTGAAGCCACGGGGCATGATCGCGCCACTGAGCAATGTAGGCCTTGGGAATCATGCAAAATCGCTTTCAACGGCAACATTGACCACCACCTTCCAGCGGTTGTGGGCAGCACCCGGTTTGTCGGAGTTGTTGGGGCTCAGAAGGGTCGGGTAAAAGGGCGCGGAGCAGAGGTGGTCCCAAAGGATTTGGCTGAGGGCCGGGGCCGACTCCAACTCGTCCATCCAATACCCTAGCCGTTGCAACGTGCTTTTGTGCGGATACCAACGAACCAAGGCGCTCAAGTCGGACTCCGAGAGGTCGGGGATGAGTTCTTCCAACACCGTGAGCGTCCGGGAGGTTCCGCCCAGCCGACTTTGGTGGTAGATCAGGTCTGCGCAGGTCAGTGCCGGTGAGGAAACCCTGTAGTAGCCGGCGTCGGTGGACTTTTGGACCAAATTGCCCGCGGGCCAATTGCTGCATTTTACAAAACGCACGGCCAGGTTCCCTTTGTGGACGTCCAGCAACACCGGCGGAGGCGTCACCACAAAGTCTACTTGGGTTTTTTGGTGTGCCGCGCCGTGAAGCGCCGCTGCAGAATAGAGGCCAACGTAGTACGGCTTGCCCAAAGTTTGGAACAGTTTGTCCGCATACAGGCCAATGGGGAGTCTGCCGTAGGGTTGGAACCGGGGTGGTAGGATCAAGTAAAAACCGTGGCGCAAGGAGAGCAAAGCTTCGCGATCAACCAGCCGAGCCAATTCTTTGCGCAGCGTAAAGACAGAGGCACCGGTTCCCCGCACCAATTCATCCCACGAAAAGCAGAACTCCTCGCGGCGCAAGAGGTGGGTTATGTAGTTCTCCGCCGTCATTTTATAGTATTCAGGCGCCAAATATACCAAAAAACGACCACTTAAGCGTCCGATTACTAAAACTTAAATATTTAACTGCATTCTTGATCGTGTAATTGCCGTGGCCAATAACAAAAAACCCCCGCACAACGTGCGGGGGTCGGGGCAATCAAAGGGGTAAAACCGCTTACTTCGTGGCGTCGGCGAGGCGCTTGTTGACCTCGTTCCAGTTGATGACGTTGTAAAAAGCGGCGATGTAGTCCGGGCGTCGGTTCTGGTAGTTCAGGTAGTAGGCGTGCTCCCAAACGTCCAAGCCCAAGATGGGCGTGCCTTCGCAACCCACGCCGGGCATGAGGGGGTTGTCTTGGTTGGCGGTGCTGCACACTTCCAGTTTGCCGGATTTGTTCACGCAGAGCCACGCCCAGCCGGAGCCAAAGCGGGTGGCTGCGGCCTTGGAAAAGGCCTCCTTGAAGGCGTCGAACGAGCCAAAAGCAGCGTTGATTCCTTCCGCTACCGCGCCGGTAGGAGCGCCACCGCCGTTGGGGGCCAAAACCGTCCAGAACAGGCTGTGGTTGTAGTGACCGCCGCCGTTGTTGCGCACCGCGGGGATGTCCGTGTGCTGCGTCATCAGATCCATCAAAGACTTTCCGGCCATGGGGGTGTTCTCCACCGCAGCGTTCAGGTTGTTGATGTAGGCCTGGTGGTGCTTGGAGTGGTGGATCTCCATGGTGCGCGCGTCAACATGCGGCTCCAGCGCGTTGTACGCGTAGGGTAAATTGGGGAGTGTAAACATGCGTGTAAAACGTTAGTGTTCGGTGAAAAGTTCTCACAAATGTAGGAGCAGAAACCGTTCCAAACCGATAAATTTGGGAAACCAAGCCACACCCAACCGTTTTGTCATGACAACCCCCGCCAGCGCTTCCGCCGCGTCCTCTTCTTTTCCCCAGCGCGCGCAGCCGTTCAGCGTGTTTCAGGCCAGTGCCGGCGCCGGAAAAACCTACCGGTTGGTGTACGAATACGTAGACCTGGCGTTGCGCGGCGTCCTGCCGGGAAGCATCCTGGCCATGACCTTCACCAATAAAGCCGCCGGCGAAATGCGCGAGCGCGTGCTGGCCGTGCTGGAAGATTTGGCCGGGGCGCCGGAACACTGGGACAAGTGGAAATCCATGGGCGAGCAACTGGCGGTCGAACGCAATTGGACCCGTGAAGAGGTTCAGCGCCGCGCCGGCGAATCCCTCCGAAAAACCCTCCACGACTACGGCGCCGTATCCATCCAAACGTTGGACAAATTTGCCCTGCGCTTGGTCAAGACGTTCCGCTACGATTTGCGGGTGCCCGACGGTTTCTCCGTGGAGCTGAACGAGAAACTTCTGCAGCAAGAGGCGGTGCAACGCGTTTTGGATCAAGTGGGCGTGGATCCGGAATTGACGGCCCTTTTGGAGGCCTACGTGCGGGCCAATTTGGAGGACGAGAAGAGTTGGGACGCCACGCGCGCCCTGGAAACCGTATCCGAACATTTGAGCCGGGAGAGCAGTCGGCCGCATTGGGAGGCCCTGGCGGAGGTGCCGATGGAACGCATGCAGGCCTGGGCGCTGGAGCTGCGGGCGGAAGTGGCACAGGCGGACGCGCGCATACGGCGCGAAGCGGCGGAGGCGTGCGCCGCCATTGAGGCCACGGGCATTCCCCACGAGGAATTCAGCCGGGGCTCCGTCCCCAAGTGGTTCCGCGAAGCGGCCCTAGCGGGCTACAAAGACGAACCGTCGGACACGGTGCTGAAAATGCTGCGCGGGGAGGCGCCCTACCTGCGGGATTCCAAAAAATCCAACGCCGCCAACGAAGCGCTGCTGGACGCAATGGGCACCAAAGCAGCCTTGGCCAAAGCCTTTGAGGCCATGGAAGCCGCCTATTCCGGCAGCCTGCGCGCGCGCTTTTTTGCCAAACACGCCTTTGCCACGGGGGTGCTTCAGGCCCTGGCGGTGGCGTACGAGGCCGTGTGTGTGGAGCGCGGAGTGCAGCCGTTGTCCAAATTCAACAGTTTGATTTACAAAGAATTGGTGCAGCAAAACGGCGAGTACCTCCTGGAGCGTTTGGGCAGCCGTTTTCGCCATTTTTTCATCGACGAAGCCCAGGACACCAGCCGCGTCCAGTGGGAAAACCTCTACCCCCTGTTGGACCACGCGCTGTCTTCCCAGGAATACGGGCAGTCCGGCACGGCGCTGGTGGTGGGAGACGGCAAGCAAAGCATTTACCGATGGCGCAATTCCGAGGCGGAGCAGTTTTTGGAGGTGACGGCGCGCGCCGCGCGGAACCAACCCCCAAAAGACACCCTCCCGGCATGGAAGAAGCGAACGGAACGCCTCATGTTGAAAGATAACTGGCGAAGCAAGCAGGAACTAGTGGGGTGGAACAACCGTTTTTTTGCCGCTGTGGGCGGCGCCTTAGAGGGCACGCTGCACCGTTCCGCCTACGCACCGGAGGCCGTCGAACAAGTTCCCAAAGGACCGGAAGGCGGATGGATTCAGGTGCGCACGGCTGCGGGCAAAACCACCGGCGCGCGCATGGAGCACATCATGGACGACTTGGTGGATCAGCTCCGCAGCTACGCGGCGTCGGGCTGGCGGTGGAAGGACCTGGCTGTGCTGGTGCGCAACAACAAACAGGGCGCCGCCGTGGTGGAGCGCCTGGTGGACGAAAAAATTGAGGTATTCTCCGCGGACTCGCTGATGCTGGGCCAAAGCGTTCAGGTCAACTTCTGGATGGCGGCCCTGGCCGCGGCGCACCAGCCCCAGTCGCGCTTGGCGCGGGCGGAACTGGCCATTCAGGCCGGACGCGCCGGGGCCTGGCGCCCCACGGCGCACTTGCCTACCCAACACGCCTTGGAATTGGCGGCGGAACGGGAAGGCGACTTTTGGGCGGCCTGGCGGGAGCTCTTTCCGCAGTGGAACAACGCCCAGTTGCGCACGGAAGGCCTCTACGCGGGTGCGGAATCCGTGGTGCGCTGGAGCGGTTTGGCACCGGACGCGTACGGCCTGGCGTGGCTCTCCCTGGTCCTTCGTTTTGGGCAGCAGAGCACCAACGCGTGGGACGCTTTTCAGGAAGCCTGGGAGCGGGAGTTGCGCACGCAAAGCATTGCCCTGCCCGACGGTTTGGACGCGGTGGTGGTCATGACCGTGCACAAGTCCAAAGGGCTGGAATTCGAGTGCGTTTTTGTTCCCTTTGCCGTCAACAGCGGGGGCGGTTTTGGCGGCCCTTCCCCGGTTTGGGTACCGTCGGGCGGAAACTGGGCGGGCCAAGGGGCGGATTTGCCCACGGCCTTGGTTCCGGTGCGGACCGGCGCGTTCGCCAGCTTCGTGGAGGGGGTTCCGGTGCTTCAGGACACCAAAACCCGTCTGGAGGAGGAAGAGGCCTTCGACAACCTAAACGTTTGGTACGTGGCCTTTACGCGGCCCAAGGCGTCCTTGGTGGTTTGGGCCCCGCTCACGGAGGCCGGCAAGCCCTACAAGGAGGTTGCGCAAGCGCTGGTTTCCTTTGCGGAGTCGGAAGGAAAGGGCCCGGAGGGTCCGTGGCAGTGGGGAACCCCCCCGGTTCCTGCAGCGGAAAAACAGGCGGACGACGCGTCGCACGCCCAGCCCCTGAAGTCTTTGGTGTTTTCGGCCTGGACGGACCGCGTGCAGGTGCTCCCGGAGCGGGACGCAGACAGCTCCTCCGCACGCTGGCTGGGCGAGCAGTTCCACCGCGTCATGCAGTACGTGCACACGGCCGCAGACGTGGAGCCGGCGGTGGCGCGTGTGGCCGCCAACCAGGTGGAGGCGAGCGTACTTCGAGCTTGGGCGGAGGGCGTGGTGGCGCATTCGGACGCAGCTCCGTGGTTTGACCCCGCGGCGCAGGTGTTGAACGAGCGCGCCCTGCTGGCGCCCGGATCCTCCGTACTGCGCCCGGACCGCGTGGTTTCTGCGGCCGGCCGCTGGGCCGTCATGGACTACAAAACCGGAAAACCCCAGCCCGCCCACCGGGATCAAGTGGAGGGCTACGCCCACCGCTTGGAGGGCGCCGTGGGCCAACCGGTAAAGCGGCTTCTGGTGTACCTTCGCGCCGAATCCATTCCCGAAGTTCATGTCTGGTAAAAAAGAAGCATTCTACGCGGGCCTGCGGGCCGAGTTGGCCTCCATTGAGCAGGCCGGTTTGTTCAAACGCGAACGCATCATCGCCTCCCCGCAAGACGCGCTCATTCGCCTGGCCGACGGTTCCCAGGTTTTGAACTTTTGCGCCAACAACTACCTGGGGCTGAGCAGCCACCCGGACGTGCTGCGCGCGGCCCACAACGCCTTGGACACCCACGGCTTTGGCATGAGCTCCGTGCGTTTCATCTGCGGCACGCAAGACCTCCACAAACGTTTGGAGGCGCGCTTGGCGGAGTTTCTCCACACGGAAGACACCATTTTATACGCTGCGGCATTCGACGCCAACGGCGGTGTATTTGAGCCGCTATTGGGCGAACAAGACGCCATCATCTCGGACTCCCTGAACCACGCGTCCATCATCGACGGCGTGCGCCTCTGCAAGGCCCAGCGCTACCGCTACGCCAACAACAACATGGAGGATTTGGAGGCGCAGTTGCAGGCGGCGGACGCCGCAGGCGTCCGCACCAAATTGATCGTGACGGACGGCGTCTTTTCCATGGACGGCTACGTGGCCCAGCTGGACAAAATCTGCGACCTCGCAGACCAATACGACGCCCTCGTGATGGTGGACGAATGCCACGCCACGGGGTTCATTGGCGCCACCGGACGCGGTTCCATTGAGTTGCGCGGCGTTTTGGGCCGGGTAGACCTCATCACCGGCACTTTGGGCAAGGCCCTGGGCGGTGCCATGGGTGGGTTTACCACCGGAAAGAAGGAAGTCATTGAGATGCTGCGCCAGCGCTCGCGCCCCTACCTGTTCTCCAACAGCTTGGCCCCCGCCATCGTGGGCGCCAGTTTGGCGGTTTTGGACCTGCTGTCCTCCTCCACCGAACTCCGGGACCGTTTGGAAGCCAACGTCAACCGCTTCAAGGCCGGCCTGCGCGCCGCCGGATTCGACTTCAAAGACGGCGAGTCCGCCATCGTCCCCGTCATGCTGTACGACGCCGCCCTGTCCCAACGCTTTGCCGACGCCCTCCTTACCCGCGGCATCTACGTCATTGGGTTCTTCTACCCCGTGGTTCCCAAAGACCAAGCCCGCATCCGCGTGCAGCTGAGCGCCGCCCACACTCCGGAGCACATCGATCAGGCCTTGGCCGCCTTCGTGGAGGTGGGCAAGGAGTTGGGGGTGCTATGATCGCTAACCGCAAATCGTGCAAAATTTGCACGATTTGATGATAGCTGTTCATGGAAAAGAAAACTTCCGTTTTGTTCGTCTGTTTGGGCAACATTTGCCGCAGTCCCTTGGCCGAAGGACTCTTCCTTCAGGCCCTGGAGGAGCGCGGACTCGCCCATCTTTTTGAGGTGGATTCCTGCGGCACCAGCGGCCAGCACGACGGCGAATTGCCGGACCGCCGCACGCGCCAAAACGCTCGCTCCCACGGCCTGGCCCTAACGCACAGTTCCCGACGCATCCGCCCGCGCGACCTAGCGCACTTTGACCGCATCCTGGTGATGGACGACTCCAACCTCCAGAACGTCCGCGCGTTGTGCACCACCCCGGAGCAGTACGCCAAGGTGGAAAAGATCCGCAGCATCGATCCCGTCGCCCCCAACGCAGACGTGGACGACCCTTGGTTCGGCGGACCAGACGGTTTTGAGGCCGTGTACCAAGTGCTGGAGCGCGTCACCGCGCGGTGGGTGGAGGTGCTGGTGAGTGAGGCGAAGAATTAGGTAAACAACTGTTCAAAGTCCATTTCTAGGGCACGGAGTTCATTCAAGAGTTCTTGAAATCTGGGAGTTGTGCCGTAAATCATGTTATCCTGCATCAGTTCGTAGTCTTTTTGCAGTTGTTTTTTCGTTTCTTGATTCGCGGGAATGAGGTTGATTTTACCGGATTTGACCTTTTCATAGTCAATACCCCGAAGTCGGCTGAATCGTTTTCTTTTTTCAAGGACCTGCAGAAAGAGTGATTTATCACCAAGCGAAGGGTAAGTTAAGTCGTTATTCTTGAGGCGGTATAGATCGTAGTAATGGCGAGACATTCTTTGGGTACGTACTTGTGGCTTGAGTTGGTTGTTAAATTCCTCATGCAGCAATAGCGCTTTTTCAATGCAGGTTACTCGAGGGTCCAAAGTCCGCATTTGGAATGGTACAGATTCTCGCGAATCAAACGATTGAGGAGGTTCAATGAGGGTGTTGATGCTGCATATACTGAAAGGACTTGATACGGATCGAACACTAAATTCGACCCGAATGGAACTCACGATGTATGGATTTTGGTCAAACAAGGAATGGTACTGAACGAACAGCGTATGCGGATCTGTGTCCGGGCGATTTGGTTCAATTCCATTGGACGAAACAACCGGAGTATCTGTGCCCAATTCCAAAATTTGATAGCCACGTTTGATTTCGTTTTGAATTTCATTTTCTGTAAACAAGCAGCCTCGTCGTTTGAGTTTTTCTACACTCGTTTTGGAGGGGTTATCCAGAATAACCATGCCCAAACAAACCGGGTCTACAGCGATATCGATGTCTTCGGAAAAGCGCTCAATGAGCTTAAAACCTTTGCTTAAGGAAGTACCTCCTTTAAACGTAAAAAATGATGCGAGCGCGGAATTGGCCAGGACGAATAAAGTCAATGTGACCCAGAGATCTTTTTCTAGAGCCACTTCGGTGATCCCAGATGCTAAACTTTTGTGGGTTAAGTATTGCTTCCGCTGTTCGCGGCTCAGTTGTTTTAGCCACCAAGTCATGCCGGACGCAAGTATTGAGCGTGGATGAAGTCGCTTATGCGCGCTGGAGCGCATTGAAGATCTTGGAGCAATACCGTTCGGTCTTCGCAATCCAAAAGTTCTTTGACCTTTTTGCGGTCCTGTTCGGAAAGCGATGGTAAGTCACAAGCTTCAAGTCCCAAAAGGACCAACGTGCTGATGGTACCCTTCAATTTGAATTTCTTGGAATTCGCTTGTGTGAACTCAATAGAAATCCCACCCAATTTAATTTTCCTTGCGGTTCCGTTGCACAAGAATTTATAGCGCATAGGAACTTGTGTAGACAGGCCGATTTGATTCAGTGCAGCAGCGGGGGACGGGAGAATTTTCATTCCCGTTTTCGAAGCGAAGGACAGCGCCACATCCGGTACGGCCAGATGGACAAGACCCAGAATGGGGTCGGTTTGCGGCTGGGCATACAAACCGTGCCCCAACCGGTGCAAAGTTCCGGCAGCAGCCAATCGGGACAAGGATTTGCGTACCGCGGTAGAAGTTCCCAAGTGCTTGAAGTCAGCGGCAACAATGACCTCATTCGCAGGCATGCGCGCGATGGCCTCTGAAATTTGTTGGTTCGTGGACTCCATAGTGTCACAAAATTATACTAAAAATGTGACATAAATACTTAAAAAAAGCCACCCGAAGGTGGCTTTTTCCGTGCAAACAAACGTCTGCAGTACTCGTTTTTGGGATTTACTACGGAAGTCGGGCCCGTTTACTGCATCACCAAGAAACCGTTGGCCGGCAGGATCAGTTTACCGTTGGAAGACAGCGTGATGCTCTGACCGGTGAACACATCTTTGTAGGTTCCTTCTGGAGCATTGGCGTATTTAACCTTGGCTTTCTTGTTGCTAAAATTCACCAGGACCACCGCGGTGTGCTGCCCGTTCTTGCGGTAGAAGGCATACACTTGTTTTTTGTTGGTGGCAATGCGCACTTGGGGCGCACCCGCGCTGCCGTTGTGCAAAGCGGTATTTTCCTTGCGGAAATTCAACAACGTGCTGTAGAATTTGGCTTGCGAGGGCTGGTTCCAATCGATGGTGTCCCGCTCAAAAAAGCGCAAACTCTTGTTCAGGCCCACTTCTTGGCCGTTGTAAATCAAGGGCATGCCAGACTCCAAAGTGGCGCAAACCACAAAGGCCGCGTGTGCGTTGGCACCAATGCGTTTTTCAACCGTTCCGTTCCAGGAATTTTCGTCGTGGTTGTCTATGAAGTACATGCGGTAGTGGTCCGGAAGGAATTGCTTCCGGTTTTTCTCCACGTACTCATCAATCTTGGTAACGGGGGCTCCTTTGCCAGCAACTTGGTTCAAGATGTGGTGGAATTCCCAACCGTAGGTCATGTCAAAATTGGCCTTTTGCATGTCCGTGAATTCAGACTCCGCCAGCAAGAAGATTTCCGGATTCATTCCGCGCAACATTTCGTTGGTTTCGATCCAAAAGTCAAAAGGAACGCCCCCGGCCATGTCGCAACGGAAGCCGTCGATTTCAAAACGGGCCAACCACCAAGCCATTTCTTGGCGCATGGCGTCGCGCATTACCGGGTTGGAGTAATCCAACTCCGCCACGTCCGTCCAGTCTGTGGGTTGGTTGTGGTCGTTCAACGCCGTAGAGATGGAACCGTCGGAATTCTTCCAATAGAAGTCTGGATTTTCGCTAATCCACGGGTGGTCCCACGCCGTGTGGTTGGGCACCCAGTCCAAAATGACTTTGAATCCCATGGAGTGAGCCTCCCGCACAAAGTATTCAAAGTCTTCTTCCGTGCCGAATTCCGGATTGATGGCGGTGTAGTCTTTGATGGAGTAGTAACTGCCCAATAGGCCTTTGCGCTTTTCTTCTCCAATGGGCTGCAGGGGCATGAACCAGAGAATGTCTACGCCCAGTTCTTTGATGTACGGCAAACGTCCTGCCAGGGCCTTGAAGGTGCCCTCTGGGGTGGCCTGACGGGTGTTGATTTCGTAAATGGTAGCGTTTCGGCTCCATTCGGCATGTGGCATTTGGGCATGGGCGGCGCTCAGGCCCAACCCGAGTAATGCGGCAAATAGGATTCGTTTCATGGGATAAGGGGCGAAGTGATTGGAGTAAAATTAATTCCGCGGGACGTGCATTTGAACAAAGGCATTGGCCGGAACGGTTAAGTTGACGGTGCCCAACTGGGCTTCTCCCGCAACGATGCGTGTTTTCCGGTGCAGCGCCAATTTTTTGACCGAAAAGGTCAACGGTTCTTTGCTGCGGTTCAATACGGTAATGACGCGTTCGCCAAAGTAGGAACGTTCGATCCACAGCACATTTTTGGAAAGCGCTTTGACGGTGGTGCTGCCGTAGGCCAGAACGGGTGAGTTTTTCCGGAAGCTGGCTAATTTGGCAACTTCACGGCGCAATTTATCTTCTTCCGGTGTGTAGTTTTTGAATTTCATGGGCCGGCGATTGTCCGGATCGTTGGCGCCGGGCATGCCGTATTCGTCTCCGTAGTAGACTACGGGAATTCCGGGAACGGTAAAGTTGAAGGCGTGCATGAAGGCCAACTTTTTGTAGGCCGACGCCGCAGGGGTTCCAATTTTTCGGGTGTAACCGGCAGCCTTGGTGTCTTCGTCCAACCGAACGTCGCCACTGGCTAAGGAAATGAACCGCGGTTTGTCTTGATTGCCGCTGATGTTGCCCATGAGGTGGTGGTGCCCGTAGGCGGCCAGGCTGGCTTCCAAGACCTCCTTCAAACGCGGGGCGTCGGTATTCAAGTTGGCGCAGAACCCCAGGGCGGCGTCGTACAAATTGAAGTCAAACTGCGCGTCCATGAGGCCGCTGCCCAAGTAACTTGCGATCAAATCTGGGGAGCCGTAGGTTTCTCCAATTTGGTACAGTCGTTGGTTGCGCGGGGCGGCCACTTGGTGCTTGAGTTTTTGCGTTAAGGTGCGCCAATACAAGTTGGCCACGTGCTTGGTGGCGTCGTGGCGGTAACCGTCAAATCCGTAGTCCCGCACCCAAACCAGGGCAGAATCCGTTAGGGCCTCAACAGCTTGGGGGTTTTCGGTATTGACGTCGGGCAAGAAGGTGTCAAACCACGTGGTGAGCCGGTATTCGTCCCATTTTTCGGTGTTCAAGGTGGAGTCCGGCAGGTAGAGGGAATTGAACCACTGCGGGCGGGCGCGGTAAACGGGATGCTCTTCGTGCACGTGATTTCCCACGTAGTCCAACAAGACGTTGAGGTTGCGGTTGTGGGCGCTGGCCAAGGTGTTCCGAACTTGGTCTGGCCGTGCAAAGCGGGCGTCCGGCTGGGTGTTGGAGGCGGGCCAGTAGCCGTGGTAGGCAGAGAAACGCGTTACCGGAGCGGTTTTGTTCCAAAGGCCCCAGGCGCCCTGCGGGTTCCGGGCAATGGGAGAGAGCCAGACGGTGTTGAAGCCCATGGATTCAAAAAAACCGTGCTGAATGGCCCAGGTGACGCCGTCCAAATCCCCGCCGTGAAAATCCGCTTTGGGAATGACGTCTTTGCGGTTCAAAGGTTTGTCGTTGCTGGGGTCCCCGTTGGCAAACCGGTCCACCATCAAGAAGTACAGGGTAGCGGCTTCCCAATCGTGGCGCTCCAAAAGATCGCCCTGCAACAAGACGCGTCCCTTGTGCAGCGGCACCAAGAGGTCGTTGCTGCGGTGGTGCTGATTGAAGCTGTAGATGCGCAGGAAGGTTCGCTTGATGCCGGAGGCCTCTTCCGGTACCGAAATGCGGATGCCTTTGGCCGTGCGTTGAACGTACTCCGCCGGCAGCTGGTGGTTTTCCCAAAGAACTACGAGCTCCTGATTCGCAGGTACCGGTTTTAAGTACACCGACGTACCTTCTTCGTTCACCCGTTGGGTAGCAATGTTTTTTGGGACTTTGCCCGGAATTTCAATTCGGAACGTGTTGTTGTAGCCGCCGATGCCGTTGGGTACGGCGCGGTTGTTGGCGGGGTCCAAAACCTCCATGCCGTTCACCACGAATTTGTACTCGTGGGAACCCGGAAAGACCGGAACGTCCACGGACCACGTGCTGTCTTGGCGTTTCAGTGGGGTGGCGGAACGGTTCCACGCATTGAAGGTGCCGATGACGTGGACGGCATCTTCAGACCATGCCGTATCTGCGCGTTCCCGCGGGAAATTGAAGGTGTGCCATTGGGCGCCGTTGGCATAAAGCACCAAATCAAATGAGGCGCCGTCCATCCAAAAATGAGCGACGTCTAAGGGTTTTTTCAGGACACCCGTCACCCGGTAGACGGCGCTGTCCTCCTTGTACTCGGCGCGAATGCCGTCGGGCCAAACCACGGAATCCAATTCCTCCGGTTCCAAAAAGTAATCTCCGGTGTAGATGGAGGTGGTTCCGGAACTGAGGAGGACCGGCGTCATCAAGCCCACGGTTTCGTCTCCGTCGCCAGGGTTCCAGCCGGCGGGATCCGGCGAACAGGCGGTGGCCAGGAGCACGGCACAGCCGGCAAAGGCAGCGGCGAAACGAGCCAGCGAAGGGCGAACGATGAATGCTTTCATGGACCGAAAGTTACAAAGAGCTGCAGGTTATACCGAGGCGCGAACGGGGGTTCCTTTTTTCGCGGTAAACGTTTGGGTCCCCACGCCAAATTGGGTGTCTGGCCCGTCCACCACGTTCACCGTGAGGGTGCCGGGGTTGAGCTCCACGTGGAGGGTGGCCCCGCGCCACACCAAATGAAAGGCGAGGCGTGTCCAGGCGGCGGGCAAGGCAGGCTCAAAGGTGAGTTGTTCGCCCACCAAACGCATGCCGCCAAAGCCGTGCACCACGCTCATCCAGGCGCCGCCCATGGCGGTGACGTGCAAGCCCTCGCGCACCTCGTGGTTGTAGTCGTCCAAATCCAAGCGAGCGGTGCGCAAGTAGAAGGCGTAGGCCTGATCGGCGTAGCCCAGGCGGGAGGCCAGTACGGTGTGCACGCTGGGACTGAGGGAACTCTCGTGCACCGTAAAGGGCTCGTAGAAGTCAAAATGGCGGCGCAAAAGCGCGCGGTCCGTGCGGTCTTCAAAGAAGAACATGCCTTGCAGGGTGTCTGCCTGTTTGATGTAGGGCGAGCGCAGGATGCGGTCCCAGCTCCATTTTTGGTTGATGGGGCGCTGCGCGGGGTCCAAATCCGCTACCGGAACCAAATCCTTATCCAGGAAACCGTCTTGCTGCAAAAAGAGCTGCTTTTCTTCCCAAAACGGGTAGTACATGCGGGTGCGAATGTCCGCCCAATGCGCCAATTCTTCCTCCGCCCGGAATTGGGTTTTGGCCACAATGCGCTGGTAGTCCGACGGATGCTGCGCGCGCACGTATTCGGCCGCGTAGGCGGCGTACTCCAGGCACCAGGCGGCCATGAAGTTGGTGTAGTAGTTGTTGTTGACGTTGTTTTCGTACTCGTTGGGACCGGTGACGCCCAGCATCACGTAGGCCTGGCGGTGTTCGGACCAGTTGACGCGTTGGGCCCAAAAACGGGCAATCCCCAGCAGTACTTCCAAGCCAAATTCCGCCAGGTAGGTGCGGTCCAGGGTGTAGCGCTCGTAGGTGTAAATGCCGTAAGCGATGGCGCCGTTGCGGTGGATTTCCTCAAAGGTGATCTCCCATTCGTTGTGGCACTCTTCCCCGTTCATGGTGACCATGGGGTAGAGGGCGGCTCCGTTTTTGAAGCCGAGTTTGGCCGCGTTTTCGATGGCCTTGTCCAGGTGTTTGTAGCGGTATACCAGCAAATTGCGGGCTACTTTGGGGTCTGCGCTGGCCAGGTAGAAGGGCAAGCAGTAGGCTTCGGTGTCCCAGTAGGTGGAACCGCCGTACTTCTCGCCGGTAAAGCCCTTGGGTCCAATATTCAATCGTTCGTCGACGCCCGTAAACGTTTGCAGTAGATGAAAAATATTGAAGCGGATGCCCTGCTGCGCGGCCTCATCCCCGTCGATCGCAATGTCTGCCGTGTCCCATTTGGCGCGCCACGCCGCGCGGTGCTCCGCCAACAGGGCGTCCCAACCCGCCGCCGCCGCCTCGCGTGCCCGCTCGGCTGCGCGCGCCGGAACCTCTTGCGCGGGGGCATTAAACGACGAAACCACGCCGGCGTACTTGGTGAGCACCAGCGTTTGGCCGGCGTTCACGGGGCCCTCCCAGGCGTTTTCTGCCCAGCCGGTGCGCGCCTCCGCACTCCAGGTGCCTTCAGCAGCAGGGGCCGCTCCCGCGGCGGACGCGCTTGAAGCGGATGCTCCCGCGGCGACCTCGCCGCCTTCCGCCCATTCCCACGTGCAGTGCTGCGCCGCGGCCACGCGGAACTCGGTTTTCTTGGTCTCGGAAACCACCCAGCCCTCGCGGTTGGCGGCCTGCGCGTCTTGCGCGTTCCAAAACGTTTCTTCCCAGTTGGCGTCGTGGTTGGTGACGTTGAAATCCAAGGCCGCGGCCAAGCGAACGTTCGCGTGGCGGTCCACATTCAGGGCGAAGCGAACGGCACCAATTTCGTCCCGAACGATGCTCAAGATGCGTGTGGCCTCCACCGAAACCCGCGTACCGTCGGGCATTTGGGCCGTAAAGGTGCGCGTCAAAACGCCGTGTTCCAGGTCCAGTTCGCGGTAGAAGGATTCCACCGTACAGGTGTTCAGGTCCAGTTCGACGCCGTTGATGTGCGCGCGAATGGCGATCCAATTGACGCTGTTCAGGACCTTGGCAAAGTACTCCGGATAGCCGTTTTTCCACCAGCCCACCTTGGTTTTGTCTGGGTAGTACACGCCGGCGATGTAGGAGCCGGGCAAGGTGTCTCCCGTAAAAGTTTCTTCGTGGTTGGCGCGTTGCCCCATCCGTCCGTTGCCCAAAGCAAACAAGCTTTCGGACTCGATGTGGCGCTCCGCATTCCACTGGTTTTCAATCAGTTTCCAGGGGTGAATGGCCACGTGGGCGGCGCGCTTGGTGCTGAGAACGGAGGAAGACATGCGGGGTACGTACGTTTTAAGAAGGGAGGTGGGTGTTGGGGGTTTCCGCGGGCTGGGAAGCGGCGTGCGCGGCGACGGCGGCGTGAGCTGCGGCGCGTGCCTCCAGATCGGCCACCAACGAGTGGGGATTTTGGCCTTGGAGGTCCGGAAGTACACGGTGCGCTTGGGGAAGGGCCTCCGGCGTGCCCAAGCCCAGGGCGAGCATGCCGGCGCGGAGCGCCGCTTCAATTCCGGCAGCGGCGTCTTCCACCACCAAGCATTCGTGGGGTTCAAGGTTCAGTTTGCGTGCGCCTTCCAAAAAGACCGACGGATCCGGTTTGCTGGCGGTGACGTCGTTGCCGTCCACCGTGGCGTCAAAGAGGTTCAGTATCCCCACCAGTTCCAGGATGGGCAACGCGTTCTTGCTGGCAGAACCCAGGGCAATGAGGTAGCCCGCTTCGCGCGCGCTGCGCAGGAATTCGGCTGCGCCGGGGAGGACGTCGGCCGAGGTCATGGACGCAACGTACTCCAGGTACCAAGCATTTTTGGTGGCCATCCAACGCTCCATCTCCGGCTCGGGCAGGGTTTGGCCGCCCCAGGCCAGGATTTTTTCCAGGGAGGCCCTGCGGGATACGCCCTTGAGTTGTTCGTTTTCGTCGTGGCCAAAGGCAATGCCCAATTCGTTGGCCATGCGTTGCCACGCCAGGAAGTGAAACTTGGCGGTGTCCACCAAGACCCCGTCCAGGTCAAAAAGAAAGCCGCGGATCATGCGCGGGCGGGCTGCAGAATGTGCAACACGTCCAGGTGGTAGCGAATCAAGTTGTTCACGGGCTTGGCTTGGGTCCTGCCGTACACCAGTCCGCGTTTGTTGACTTCTTCCACCAACAAAGCCTCAAACGTTTTTGCTACCGACCCCACAAAGTTGACTTCAGCGGCACCGGTACGGGCTTCCTCGTAGCAGAGCACGTGGATGTCCAGAAACTTGGCAAAACCGTCGCGTACGATGTTTTCGATGTACGGGTGGTTGGCGTGGGCGCCGGCAAATCGGCTGTAGGAAGCCAAATAAACGTTTGCGTGGGGTTTGTTGTACACCGACGTAAAGATTTCCTCTTTGCTGGGGTGGTACGTTTCCACAAAGTTTGCGTACAGTTCAGCCGGCATCAATTTGTAGAGGTAGTCGGCCACCAAGCGCTTCCCAATGAAGCTGGCGGAACCTTCGTCCCCCAAGATGTAGGCCAGCGCGGGAACTTCCTCGCGGATTTTGCTGCCGTCGAAGTAGCAGGAGTTGCTGCCCGTGCCCAAGATGCAGGAAATCTGTGGCTTACCGGCGTAGGTGGCGAAGGCGGAGGCGTACAAATCGTGGTCCACACGCACGGTGGCCTCCGGAAACACGCGAGACAGCCCTTCCGCAACCACGGCGTTGAGGGCGTCGCTGCTGCATCCGGCTCCGTAGAACCAAATTTGTTGCACTTGGGGGGCGTAGGCCATGACTTCAGCCTGGCCCCGGAGTTCCTTCTCAATAACGTCTGCGGAATGAAAGAAGGGATTAAAACCCATCAAATTCCAGCGGTTGACTTCCACTCCTTGGCCGTTGAGCAACACCCAGTCTGCCTTGGTGGAACCGCTCTCTACAATGAATACCATGGCATCAAGTTACAAAGCAGCGTAGCGCTCTACCAAATCGGCCATGCGCGCGGAATAACCGGCCTCGTTGTCGTACCAACCCATGATTTTTACCAGGGTACCGTTGGCGGCAGTGAGGTCGGAATCAAAAATGCAGGAGTGCTTGTTGCCCACAATGTCAATGCTCACCAAGGGATCGGTGGAGTATTCCAAGATGCCTTTCAACGGACCGTTGGCGGCGGCCTTCATGGCGGCGTTGATTTCTTCTTTGGTGGTTTCGCGCTCCAATTCAATGGCCACGTCCGTGGCGGAACCGGTGAGGACGGGGACGCGCATGGCGTATCCGTCCAATTTTCCTTTCAGTTCTGGAAGCACCAGGGCCACGGCTTTGGCCGCGCCGGTGGTGGTGGGGATGATGCTGTAGGCAGCGGCACGAGCGCGGCGCAAGTCGCTGTGGGGGGCGTCCTGCAGGCGTTGGTCGCTGGTGTAGGCGTGGACGGTGGTCATGAAGCCTTTCTTCACGCCAAAGTGCTGGTGCATGACCTTCATCATGGGCGCCAAGCAGTTGGTGGTGCAGGAAGCGTTGGAGATGATGGTGTCCTCAGACGTCAGTTCGTGGTCGTTCACGCCCAAGACGATGGTTTTTACGCCGCTTTTGGCCGGGGCCGACAACGCCACTTTTTTGGCACCTGCTTCCAAGTGTTTGCCTAAGCTATCGGCGTCCGTGAAGAGGCCGGTGGATTCCACCACCACGTCAATGCCTAGGGCGCCCCAAGGCAGTTGCGCGGGGTCTTTGATGGCCGTTACTTGGATGGATTTTCCGTTGATGATCAGGCTGTTTTCCGTGTGCTCAACGGTTCCCTGGAACTTTCCGTGGGCGGTGTCGTACTTCAGCAAATGGGCCAAAACCTCCGTTTTGGTGAGGTCGTTGATGGCGACTACTTCCACGCGGTTGTTGGCAACCAGGTTGCGGAAGGTCAGGCGGCCGATGCGGCCAAATCCATTGATGGCAACTTTTTTCATGCGTTGTGCAGTTAAAATCAAGTCAAAAATTAGATGGAGAGAATTTTGGCCACGCGCAGGAGTTCCAGGTCCAGCGGGGCTTTGTTGAAAATCGCTTGTTGAAAGAAGGTATGGGTGATGCGTCCGTCCACCACGCCCACCATCAAATCGGACTTGCCGTTGAGCAGGGCTTCCACCGCCGCTACACCCATTTGACCGGCGTTTACGCGGTCCAGGCAGCTGGGTGCACCGCCGCGTTGGAGGTGCCCCAGAATGGTCACCTTGGTGTCCGCATCCGGAAAACGAGCGCGAACGGCGTCCGCAATGGCGAAGGTGGAACCGATTTTGTTTCCTTCCGCCACCACGATGATGTTGGACGTTTTCTTGTTTTCGGCACCGCGCTCAATGGCGGCTACCACCTCGTCCAAGGTGGTGTTTTGCTCGGGTAAAATGACGGCCAAGGCGCCCGTAGCCAAGCCCGTGTGCAGGGCAATGAAGCCGGCGTCGCGCCCCATGACCTCCACAAAAAAGAGGCGGTTGTGGGAATTGGCGGTGTCGCGAATCTTGTCGATGCACTCCATCACGGTGTTGCATGCGGTGTCGTACCCAATGGTGAGGTCCGTGCCGAAGAGGTCGTTGTCTATGGTGCCCGGAATGCCTACCACGGGGATGCCGTGCTCTTCCCACAAGAGGTGTGCGCCGGTGAAGGTGCCGTTTCCGCCAATGACTACCAGGCCGTCGATGCCCTGGGCACGCACTTGAGCCGCCGCTTCTGCCCGCCCTTCGGCCGTGCGAAAGCGATCCGACCGCGCCGATTTCAGCACGGTGCCGCCCATGTCCAGGATGTTTTTAACGCTTTTTGTGTTCAATTCCGCGGTTTCGCCCGCGATGAGGCCGTCGTACCCGCGGTACACGCCCAACACCCGTTTGCCGTAAAAAACACCGGCCCGCACCACGGCACGGATGGCGGCGTTCATTCCGGGAGCGTCGCCCCCTGAGGTTAAAACTGCTAACGTTTTCACGAGTGCAAAGATGCGCCTTTTTTGCGCGCGCAACCAAAGATAGTGTATTTTTTACACTATACAAGATGGTGTCCCAATTACACCCATTCCATTATCTTTGTTAACCTATGGTAAATCCAAACGTTTCCGTGGACTGCGTCGTATTTGGTTTCGACGGCGACGGACTCAATGTTTTGTTGATCGAACAGAAGGACGTGGGCCAGCGCATCCGCCTGGCCTTGCCCGGAGATTTGGTGCTGGACGAGGAGAGTTTGCACGAGGCCGCCCAGCGGGTTTTGTGGGAATTGACGGGCCTGGAGGGCGTTTATCTGCACCAGTGCGGCGCCTTTGGAGACCCCAACCGCGTTCGGGACGTGAAGGATTTGGCGTGGCTGCAGAGCTACCGCGAAAACCCGCAGGCGCGCGTCATCACGGTGGCCTACTTTGCCCTTTTGAAAAGCGAGGACTTCAACCCCCACGCCTCCAGTTTTGCGGAGCGGGTGTTTTGGCAACCCGTCTACCAGGTTCCGGAATTGGCCTTTGACCACAACTCCATTTTCAGCCAAGCCCTGCGCATCCTCCGCAAGGAAATGCGCCACCGCCAAGTGGGCCACGAACTGCTCCCGGAAAAATTCACCCTGAGCCAGTTGCAAACCCTGCACGAGGCCATCTTTGGCGAAATGCTGGACAAGCGCAACTTCCGCAAGAAAATCATCAAAGAAAAGTGGGTGCTCCCGCTGGAGGAGAAGCAGAAGGGCGTGGTGCACAAGCCGGCCCGACTCTACGAAATCAACGCAAACTCCCCGGTATTGGAAGAATAAGGAGTTCCGCGTGCGGGGTGCGCAGGCCATCTAACGCGTTGGTGGCCACGCGCGCCTTCAGAGCCTTCGCCCATTCCCATTCCCAAAACGAACCCACGAGCAACCTACCGCATGCAACAAAAACGACTCTCCTTTTGGCAAATCTGGAACATGAGTTTCGGATTCTTGGGCATCCAGTTTGGCTTTGCCCTGCAAGGCGGATTCATGTCCACCATTTTCCAAAATCTGGGCGCCAGCAAAGACGAGTTGCCCGGATTGTGGATTGCCGCGCCGCTCACCGGTCTGTTGGTGCAGCCCATCATCGGCTACCTGTCCGACCGCACGTGGAGCCCGCGGTGGGGCCGACGCCGTCCGTACTTCCTGGTGGGCGCCGTCCTCAGCACCTTGGCCCTGTTTTTTGTGCCCAGCTCCCCAACCCTTTGGATAGCCGCCGGTTTCCTTTGGGTTCTGGACGCGTCGATCAACATTTCCATGGAGCCGTTCCGCGCTTTGGTGGCCGATAAATTGCCCGACGAACAACGTTCCTACGGTTTTGTGGCACAGACCTTGGTCATTGGTATTGGTACGTGGATTGCCAGCAACTTGCCCTGGTTGGTGAGCACCCTGGGCGTTTCCACCACCGCACCGGAAGGCCAAATCCCGCCGTCCGTGCACTGGGCGTTTGCCATTGGCGCCGTAGTGTTCATGGGCTCCATTCTGTGGACCGTCTTCACCACCACGGAAGAACCGCCCGCAGATATGGAAGCATTTCGTGCGCACCGCCGCGAAACGGCGGGCATTGGGGGCGCCCTGCGCGAAATCACCAGCAGTTTCCGCTACATGCCTACCGTGATGTGGAAGTTGGGATTGGTGCAGTTTTTCAGCTGGTTCGCCTTCTTCACCATGTGGAATTTTGCCTCGCCCGCCTTGGCCGAACACGTGTACGGCGCGGTGATGCCGGTGGAAGGAGCGGTGAATTATTTGGCTGAAAAGGCCGCGTACAATGAAGCATCGGCCACCGTGGGCAGTTCCATGGGCATGTACGGTTTGAGTTCCATGGCCTTTGCCTTTTTGCTCACGATTTATGCGGCGAAACGCGCTCTGAACCGACGGTTGGTGCACTTGCTTTCCCTGGCGGCCGGCGGTGCCGGCTTCTTGCTGATGGTGTACGTCACCCAGCAGAACGACGGCCTGCTCAACGTAGCGTTTGCCTTGATCGGTATTTCCTGGGGCAGCATTTTGTCCATGCCGTACGCCATCTTGTCCAGCGAGGTGGATCCGGCCAAAATGGGCATCACCATGGGCCTGTTCAACATGTTCATTGTCATCCCGCAAATCGTTGCGGCATTGGGCGGCATCAACTGGGCCTACAAGACGTTCTTGGGTGAGGCCACCATCAACACCATGGTGTTGGCGGGCATCAGTTTGCTGCTGGGCGCAGTGTCTTCCCTCGTACTCCCCGCCAAAAAAGGATAGTTCCGAAGTTCCGGTTTGGTTGGGGAAAAAAAGAGGGACCCCCGGGCGCGCAGCGCCCGGGGGTCCCTTTTTGGTGCCGTTGGCGGCGCGCTAGCTCAAGCGTGCCTTACCGCTGAAATTCAAAGATCTCCGACGACCACGCTCCGGCCTCCCAGCGCTCGGTCAAGCGCACCGGCGTGCGGTCCAAGGCGCGAACGGCGTCCCGCTTTTTGTTCAGCAATTCGTCAAAACGTTCCATGGACACCGTGGCCGGTTGGTCGCTGGCGTTGACCACCGTCAAGATCAGTCGATCTTGCGTGTACCGCGCCACCGCGTACAGTCCGTTTTCGGGCGCGAACTGCATCATTTTTCCCTGGTGCAGTGCGGCCTGAGACTTGCGGTAGTTCCCCAACTTTTGCACAAAGTCAAAGGCTTCTTGCTCCTGAGGCGTACGTCCGGCGGCGGTGAACGCATTGCGCGGGTCTCCCGGCCAACCGCCCGGAACATCTTCGCGCATGGTGCCGTGGTTTTCCGTGGACTTCATCAGCAGCTCCGTTCCGTAGTACAAGCAGGGAATGCCCCGGAGGGTGTACAGCAGCGTCAACCCCAATTTGTACTTGCGGAGGTCCTCCCCGCACAGCCCAAAATACCGACCCTCGTCGTGGTTGTCCGCAAAGGTCACGAGTCGGTAGGGATCTTGGTACAGGTAATCGCCGGCCAGGGATTGGTACAGTTTGCCCACGCCTTCGTTCCAGCCCGACGCCTTGGTCACGGTTTCCTTGAGGGCAAAGTAGGTTTGGAAATCGGTGACGGAATTCAAACGGTTGTCCGACGGCCGCAACGGAAAGCCGCCCGCAAAATAGGCCTGGCTTTGGTGGTTGTGCACCCAGGTTTCGCCAAACAAGACCATGCGCGGGTAGTGGGTGCGCACCACCTTGTTGAGGCGGGCCATGAAGTTTTGGTTGGGGTAGGTGTAGGTGTCAATCCGAAGCGCGTCGATGCCCGCCTCCTCAATCCACCACAGGGTGTTTTGAATCAAGTAGTTGGCAGCGTCTTTGTTCTCCAAATTCCAGTCCGGCATGGCGTCGTCAAACCAGCCGCGTTCAAAAAAGTCCTTGTCCCGCTGCGAGGCGTAGGGGTCAAACAGCGTGGTTTCGCGGTAGTTGGAGCGCGGGTACTTCTTTTTGGGGTTGAACCACGTGGAATCCGGTTGCGCCCGGTAGAGGTAGTGCTGGTCTCCGGAGTGGTTGTACACCACGTCCATCACGTGCTTCATGCCGCGCTCGTGCAGGGCGTCGGACAGGCGCAAAAGGTCTGCGTGGGTGCCAAAGCGAGGATCCACCAAGTAGTGGTCCGTGATGGCGTACCCGTGGTAGGAGGCGCGCACTTGGTTGTTGGCCAGCCAGGGGTTGATCCAAACGGCCGTAACCCCCAAGGATTGAACGTAGTCCAAATGCTTTTCAATGCCCACCAAATCGCCGCCGTGGCGGTCGAAGGGTTCCTTGCGATTCAAGTTCATTTCCAGTTGTCCGTCCACGCGGTCGTTCTTGGGGTCGCCGTTGGCAAAGCGGTCCGGCGTGATCAAGTACATCTGGTCCGACGCGTCCAGCCCCATGAGCTGACGTTTGGAGGCGTCGCGCGGTTTCAAGGCGTAGGTGAAATTCAGGGTGCCCGACGGGGTCTCCACGGAAAAGGGCAGGTTCACCGGTTCCGCGTTGGGGTCCAACCAGAGCACAATCTTCAAGTATCCACCGTTCTTCAAAACCGTGCTGGACAGCATCCGCACGTCTGCGTTTTTGAATTGCGGCACCACGGCACACTTTCCCTGAAGGGCCGGGGATTTCACCAAAAGCCGAAGGGTGTCGTTGGCCATGCCCACCCACCAATGGGGCGGATCCACGCGTTCGGGGGCCGTGGGGCCTTTGTCTGCCAACGCAAATCCAATCGTGAGGAAGAGCAGTGCGGCGGTACTTAGGGTGCGGTTCAAGGTGTTTTTCCAGGACATGAGCGGTACAGTATTTCGGGAACGAAGGTAGGGTTTTGGGCAAAAAAAAGGGGCCGCATGCGGCCCCCCTTTTTCCCTAACCCAGAGAAAAATATTACTTGGTAACAAATACCTTTTCTACAGATTTAACACCGTTGGCAACGATTTCAACTAGGTAGGTGCCCATTTCAACAGCACCGCCGTTGTTGGCATCCAGGTTCCAAACGAAGCTGTGGTTGCCAGCTTCCAAAGAACCAGCGGCCAAAGTCTTCACTTCCTGACCCAACAGGTTCAAAACGCGTACGGATACGTCGCCTGCTTTGCGGGTAGAGAAAGCTACTTTCGTGAAGTCAGCAGCAGGGTTTGGAGAAACGGTCAAGTCGTTCAAAGACAACTCGCGGGTGCTCAAGTTCGGTGAAGAACCGTCGCACTGGAAGCAAGCGTCAAAGCAGAACAAGAAAGCAGCGTTGGCGGTAGGTACCACCAAAGTGCGGTTGATGTTGCCGGAACCGTCGTCCACGCCGCAGTTGTCTGTAGCGATGGTAGAACCGGAAGTTCCTTCGTTGGTGCCCCAATCGTTGTTGACAAACTTGTACAATTGCGTAACACCAGCTGCAGAAGCAGGGTAATCCACGGTGATGGACCAGATGTTGCTTCCTTCGTCCGTCATGGCAGAAGCAGCGTTGCTGGGAGACCAATCGGCCATGGCCGTACCGCCGGTGGTAGCACCTTGCGTTTGGAAGTTACCGCCTACGCGCATGCCGTTAGCACCCAAGGTGGCGCCAGATGCCAAGTAATCGGTAATGTCTACTTTGTAAGTCACGGAGACTTGAGCGAAAGCTGCGCTGGCAACCAGAGCAGCAGCAAGAGTAAGGGTTTTTTTCATTTTTGTGTGTATTAGGAAATTGGGTTGAGGGTCTAAGTTACGGGTGATTTTGGAAAAATTCTTAGTATCCGTCGTTTTGGCGGAGGTTGGGATTGGCCAGCACATCAGATGCCGGCAAAGGATACAGATCCAGGTGGTTGTCCGTGGACATGCCTTCCTTTACCCCGCCCTTGAACGGCCAAATGTAGGAGCCACCAGCAAATTTACCGAAGCGCACCAAGTCTTGCCGACGGTGTCCTTCGTAGTGCAGCTCGCGCATGCGCTCGTCCAGGATCAGCTGCAAGTTGAGCGATGCGGCTTGGTTGCTGCTGTTGCCGTACGCACGGGTGCGGAGGTCGTTGAAGTAGCCCAAGGCCGTACCCAAGTTGGTACCGGTGCGCACGGCGCATTCGGCGTACATCAAGTAAATGTCTGCTAAACGGAACATTGGGAAATCCACGTCCACAAAAGTGACGGGCTCCACCCCGGGGTTGCCGTTGCGGTCCACGTTGCGCCATTTGGTCACTACGTAGCCTTGGTAGGGGTCCGCAAAGTCGTCGATGGTGTCCGATTGGCGGGTGTAGGTGGTGTCTGCGTTTGCTCCAACACCAGCAATTTCGCGCCCGCGGATGCCAAAGGTGTAGCGCGAATCCAGGCTGTCGTTCAAAACGTCGCTGAAGGATTTGCGCGCACGAAGGCCCTGCCAAGCGGAGGTGGTGCCGTAATCAATGCCGTAGAGTTGGTTGTGCATGCTGCCGTGCACCAAGAAGGTGGTACCGCCGTAGTTGCGCGTGCGGTTTCCGTCAAACGGTACGGCAAAAATAAATTCCGGGCTCAAGTGATTGTCTGCCAAGAACATGTGACGGTAGTTGGGGTCCAAAGAGTAACCCTCTTGAATCGCCTTTTCGCAATCCGCCATGCATTCGGCCCACTTGGGCGTGCCGGTGTATACTTCGGCGTTCAAGTAAACCTTGGCGCGCAAGGCATACAACGCACCTTTGGAGGCGCGTCCGTACATCGTGTTGATGCGGTTGGGCAAGTCTGCTTCAACTGCGTTCAACTCGTCCACCACGTAGGCGTACACTTCCTCGCGGGTTTTGCGCTCCGGGTAGTAAACGCCGGGGCGGTCGGACTCGTCCACAAAGGGAATGTTGCCGTAGAGGTCCATGGCGTGGTAGTAGCTCAGGGCGCGCAAGAAGCGTGCTTCCGCCTTCATCTGCTTGATCACCAACTTTTGCTCCGCCGTGAATCCTTTGCTGTCCGTCCACTCGTCCGTGGTGTAGCGAATGAATTCGTTGGTGAGGGCAATTTGGTAGTACGTGCGGTAGTAGAAGCTGTTGACAAATGAGCTGGTAGGATCCCAGGTCATGGTGACCAATTCCGGCACGCCGGGGTCGTTCCAACCGCAAACCACTTCGTCCGTAGGCAATTCCTGCAGGTTCCACAGCAAGCGGATGTACTGGGAGAAGCCTTCGTCGATTCCGGAAATGTCTGGCTGGCCCGCGGGGCCGTTGTTGCCGGACACCGCCAGTCCGCCGTACAGCTTGGCCAAGACGTTGTCGTAGTTTTCAAAGTCGGAGTAAACCGCCTCTGCATTCATTCCGTACTTGGGCGTAAGGTTCAAATCCTTGGCGCACGAACCCACCAGCAACGCGACGCCGGCCAAAAGGGAAAGGTTTTTCGCAATTTTCATCGGTTCGGGAGATTACAGTTGAACATTGAGTTGGATGTTGAACACGCGCGGACGGGGGTACAAGTTGTTGTCAATACCTCCGGCAATTTCAGGATCCAGGCCTCGGTATTTGGTAAGAACCAAAGCATTCTGCATGGAGATGTTCAGGCTGGACGCAAAGCGGTCCTTGTAGAGTTTGCCCAGATTGTACGACAGGTACAGGTTGTCCAAACGCAGGTAGGAGGCGTTTTCCAAGTAGTAGCTGGACAGGTACTGCGGGGTGCGGAACTGGCTCTCCAAGAAGTCAGTGGTCAGGTTGGTCAAATGGGGCTGTGAACCGCCTACGGAGAAGTAGTTTCCGTTGACCGAACGTACGTTGTTGTACACGTACTGGCCCAATTCCGCGCGAACGGTGGCACCACCGCTCCAACGCTTGTGGGAGAAGTTCAAGCTCATGCCGAACAAGGTGCGGGGTTCGGGAGTCCTGTTTCGGAAAACCTTCAAGTCCGCGGTGTTGATGACGCCGTCGCCGTTCTGATCTACGTAGGATTCGATGTCGGAGATTTTACCATCGCCATCGATGTCTACCGTTCCGGCGTAACTGCCCAAATTCGGCGTGGTGCTTTTCTCGATGGGGCGTCCGTTTGCGTCAAAGCGCTGTTCAAACGCGAAGTACGTGAACATGGGGTTGTTCAAGGCGTGGATCTGGATGGTGTTGCCCACCCCGCCGGAGATGCCGCCCACCTGGATGCCCGGGCTGGCGGTGTCGTCCACCAGCGCCAATTTCAGGATTTTGTTGCGGTTGAGCGCTCCGTTGACGCCAATTTCAAACGACGATGTTTCGTTGGAAACCAAAACGAAGTTGACGTTGGCCTCAATACCGCGGTTGGACATTTGGCCTACGTTGGTCAAAACGCGGTTGGAGAAGTTTGTTCCTGCGGGGATGGGCACAACGCCCAACAGGTCGTAGGTGTATTTCTGGTACACGTCCACCGCACCGTTGATACGGTTTTTCAAGAAACCGAAGTCCAAACCGATGTTCGTGGTGGCCGTCTTTTCCCACTGCAAATTGTAGTCGTACGCATCCGGACGCAACATGGTCACGAAGTCGTTGCCAAATTGGTACGACGCGGTGCTGGAGCTGGGCATGTAGTTGGGGATGTACGCGTAGTCATTGAAAATGTCTTGCTGACCGGTGATGCCCCATCCGGCGCGCCACTTCAAAGTTGAGAAGGTGGTGTTGCCAGCCAAGAAACTCTCTTTCAACAGGTTGTGTGCCACGGCCGCAGAAGGGAAGAGGCCCCAACGGCTCTCCTTGGAGAAACGGGAGGATCCGTCTTGACGCAAGGTGAAGGTGAACAAGTATTTGTCGTAGGCATTTACGTTCCAACGTCCGTAGAAGGACATCAAGGCGTTTTCCGTGAAGAAATCGTTAGCAGCGGGGGCCACGATGGTGTCCGAACCGTCGGCGTTCAAAACCGGGAACGTGGGGCTGGTGGTGCTCCAATGCTGGAAGGAGTAACCGCCGGTCAGGTCTGTTTTGATGTTGGCGGACAGGTTGGTTTTGTAATTGAAGTAGGCTTCCAACAGGCGGTTGGTGCGGGTAGAAGCGTACTGGCCTTTTTCGCCGCCTTGAAACCACTGTGCGGCGGCGGATGCTGGCGTAAAGAAATCACCGTTGGTGTTGGATAATTCTCCACCCATGTTGAGGTACAGGTGCAGTTTGTCGTTAGCGGTGGCTTTGTAATCAAAGAGGACGTTGCCCAGCAAGCGTGTATTGTGGCCAATGTCTGTACGCTGTTCAATCAAACCCAATGGGTTTTTGGGGGACAGCGCGTTGGGTTCGTTGTTCCGAATCCACTCGAAGTAGCCGCCCAAAGAGGTGTCTCCGCTGTAGACGGGGCGCGTGGGGTCAAAAGTGACCGCCGTACCGATGGCACCGGTGTTGGAGTAATTCTGGGTGGAGTTGATCAACTTACCGGAGAAGTTGGCCTTCAACTTGCCCTTGATCAATTCGGGTGAAGCATTCAAACTGGCGCTGTAGCGGGCGAGTTCCGAACGGCGCAAAACACCGGTTTCGTGGTAGCGTCCCAAGCTCAAACGGTACGGAAGGTTTTTGATGCCGCCGGTGAACGCAATGTTCACGTCTTGCACCATGCCCGTTTGGTAAATGACATCCTGCCAATTGGTGCGCGTAGCGCTGTCCGTAGGGATGATGGAATCGAAGGTGCTCGCACCGTTGCGGGCTACTTTGGTCCAACCCGGTGCGGTGGCCAAACGCGCGATTTGCGCCTTCGTGCCGTAAGTGTTGATGGCATTGGCAAATTCGTCGGCATCCAATACATTGACTTGGTTGCGGTTGTTGCGCACCGAATAAACCACGTTCAAATCAGCACTAAACGCCTTTCCGGCAGCACCTTTCTTGGTGGTCACGAGGATGACGCCATTCGCAGCACGCGATCCGTAGATGGCCGCGGCTGAGGCGTCTTTCAAAATGGTAAAGCTTTCAATATCCGCAGGGTTAATAAGGCCCAAGCCGTCTGCTGGCAAACCGTCGATGACCACCAACGGGTCGTTGCTGGCGTTGAGGGACGAGCCGCCGCGGATGCGGATGCGGCTGCCGGCGCCCGGCTGGCCGCTGTTGGACGTGATGCGAACCCCTGGGGTCTTTCCCACAATGAGTTGTTCCGGCGTGGAGAAGGCACCGCGCTGGAAAGTTCGGGACTTCACACTCACCAGGGATCCCGTCAAGTCTTTGGTGCTGGATTGGCCGTAACCAATGACCACAACATCGTCCAATACGCTGACGTCTTCCGAGAGGATGAAATTGAGCGTCAGGTCTTTGCCCGCAACTACGGACCCGGTTTTGCTGGCGCCTTTGTAACCCATACCGCTGACCACCAGCTTGTAGGTACCGGCAGGGACACTCAATTGATAAGCGCCGCTGGCGTTCGTCACGACGGCATAGGACTTGCCTTCAACTTTAACGCTTACGCCCGGTAAGGTTTCGCCTTTGGTGGACGATACGGTACCGCGGACGATTCCGTTTTGTGCTGCTGCGGATGCACTGAGTCCCAAGGACAATGCAGCTGCCGCCAGCCAGTGTAGGGGTTTCATCATGCGAAGATTTTTGTGTTGCCGTGAAATGGAGGCACCAAAGTAGGCAATAAGTGTATAAAATACAATATACCCCAGTAGGACCAGTTAACATTTTTTTAACCGACGGCGCCAGCGCGATTCAGTGAAAGGACGCACGGAGCGCGGGTTGGGAACAAAAAAACCGCCCCGGAATGGGGCGGTTGGATCGAATTTTAAGCAAAACCCACAGAGCGGTGCTTGCCAGAACAGGCGCAACGGCGAGCGCACTGGGCGAACCGTCGGGTTGAACGTTTACGCGCAGTGCTCTTCAAATGCTTGCAGCAAATTCTCTGCAATCATTTGGGCCGACCGACCTTCGATGTGGTGGCGTTCAATCATGTGCACCAATTCACCGTCCTTGAAGAGCGCCATGCAAGGCGAAGAGGGAGGAAAAGGCAGCATGAGTTCACGAGCGCGGTTCACCGCTTGGGTGTCGTTGCCGGCAAAAGCGGTTGCCAAACGGGTGGGCTTGTGGGCTGCTTGCTGCACAGCGAAAACAACACCCGGACGCGCCGTGCCAGCGGCGCAGCCGCAAACCGAATTCACCACAAACAATGTGGTGCCTTCCGCGTTTAACAAGGCAGCGTCCACGGCTTCCGGGGTACGCGCTTCAACAAAACCTGCGTGCACCAATTCTTGGCGCATGGGAGCAATCAAATCTTCGGGGTACATACCTTTGGAGCGTCTAGATTTACAATGGAAACAAAGTTACGCCGTTTGGGTTCACGGGGGGGCAAGTGGGCCCTCTTTTTGCTCACGATTCTCGTTGGGTTTGCGCCCCTCTCCGCCCAGGACCCCAAAGCTTGGGTTACCGCCGCGGAAGCCAGTCAAGTGCGCTACAGTGCCTACTCCACCGTGCGCATAGCCTCCGTGCGGCCCACTTATACCCGTACTCTGGACGTGCGCACCTGGACCCTTGGCAACACGCATGCACTTGCCGAGGTGCTGGCACCCGCCCAAGACAAGGGAACGGCCTACCTGCGCGCCAACCAAAAGATGTGGAGCTACTTGCCCAAAGCCAAGCAAGTGGTTCAATTGCCGGCCTCCATGCTCATGCAGGGCTGGATGGGGTCTGACCTCCAGCTGGATCAGTTGTTGGGCGAGGCGTCGTTTTCGAAAGACTACTCGTTGACGTTGCTTGAAGATGCAGTAACCACCAACGGCCGCAAGTGCCGCGTCATCGCCGCAGTTCCCAAGCCGGGGTTGCCGGTGGTCTGGTCTAAAGTTCTGTTGCACCTGGCGCACGACAAGCCGGACGTGGTGCGCGTGGAGTATTTGGACCGTCGGGGCAAATTGGCCCAAACGCTGGACGTACTGGCCTACAAGACGTTCGACGGGGTACGCATGCCCGCAGACCTCCGTTTTCAGCCCGCAGGCAAGAAGCAGCATACCCGGATGGAAATCCTGAAATGGGAGAAGCGGCCCGGGTTGACGCCGGCCTTTTTTACGGTGGATAAATTGAAGGCGCTTCCCGTTCAATGAACGCTTTCCAAAAGCCGCCGCAGGGGGCCGTGCGCCTGGCGCTGCGTTTGGCGTGGCGCAATTTGGGGCGCAACCGCCGCCGAAGTGCTATTTCCGTTGCGGCCGTTGCGTTTGCGCTGTTTTTTGCGGTGGTCATGCGTTCGCTGCAGCTGGGCGTGTACGGCCACATGATCGAGACCCTGGTGGGCAATGTTTTGGGCTACACGGAGGTTGCGGCGGAGGGCTATTGGCCCCTGCAGTCTTTGGACGCGGCCTTGCCGGAAAATCCAGAGTGGCTGGCGGCCGTTGAAGCAGACCATCAGGTGGGCAAGGCCGCGCCGCGCGTTGCAGGCTTTGCCTGGCTCAGCGGCGCCAAAGGCGGGAGTGCTGCCCAATTGGTGGGCATTGACGCAGCGCGCGAAAAGCGCGGCGTGGGCGACGGCCCGCCCGGAAGCATTTGGCTGGGCCCCGGATTGGCGCGGCAGCTGGGCGTAACCGTGGGCGACTCCGTGGTGGGTTTGGGCCAAGGCTACCAAGGCAGTTTGGCCAACGGAGGATTTGTGGTGGCCGGCGAAGTCACCGTGGGCAATCCGGATTTGGAGAAGCGTTTGGCCGTTATTTCCCTGCCCGACGCCCAACAGTTTTACGGCGCTTACGGGCTGTGGACCTCCGTGGTTTTGTCACCGGACGAACCCACCAACCACCGCGCCGTAGCGGCGCGGCTGCCCCAAGACCACCCGCTGGAAGGAGCCGTTTGGCGCACCTGGGAGGAGCGCATGCCGGAGCTCGACCAAGCCATTCGCGCGGATTCCACCGGAGGGTTGGTGGTGCTTTCCGTGCTGTACGTGGTCATTGGTTTTGGCTTGCTGGGCACCATGCTGATGCTGGCGGAAGAGCGCAAACGCGAGTTCAGCATGCAAATAGCGTTGGGGGTTTCCCGCCGGTTGCTGGCCGCCACCGTCTTTTTGGAGGCTACTTTTCTGGCGGCGCTGGGTGCCTTAATTGGAGGCGGTGCCGGCCGGCTGGCCATGGAAATCATGCACGTGTACCCTCTGCGTTTGCGCGGAGAATTGGCGGAAGCCATTGTGCGTCAGGGTTGGGCGCCCATCTTGCCCCCCAGCATGGATCCCTCCATTGTTTTGACCCACGCCCTGCTCATTTGGTTGTTGGCCGTTCTGGTGGCTTTGTGGCCGGTGCGCGCTGTGTTTAACGCTCCAACGGTTTTTCGCGGATGACGCCCGGTTTGGTACTCCTGCTGCGCATGGCGTGGCGCAACATCTGGCGCAATCCCGTGCGCAGCTCCGTGGTTTTTGTGTCCATGGGCCTGGGCGTGTGGGCCGGACTCTTCCTCATGGGCTGGGCCAGCGGCATCAACGACGCCCGCGTTCAAGACGCCATCGACGACTATTTGGCCCACGGCCACGTCCACGTTGCGGGCTACACCGCAGACGGTACCAACCTTCGTGCCCTCCTGCCCAATGCTTCTGCCGCCGTAGCCCAGTTGGAGGCCCGGCCGGACGTGCGCGGGGTGGCTCCGCGCTTGCAAGTACCCGCCATGGTGCAGGCGGCCCTGGGTTCCAGCGGATTGCTCCTCCAAGGTGTGGATCCTCAGCGTGAAGCCCAGCTCTTCACCATTCCGCACCGCGTGCCCGACGGCGCTTTTTTGGCGGACACCGCACGCGAATTCAACGGCGTGGTGGTGGGTCAGGCCCTGGCCAAACGCTTGGATTTGCGCGTGGGGGACCCCGTCGTTTTTACCTACCAGGACACCGCCGCCACCGTCCACAGCACCCTGTACACCGTGGAAGGCCTCTACGACGGCACCTCCAACCTCACGGAGGAAGCTGTGGCCTACGTTCGCTTGGACCAACTCGCCACGGAATTGGGCGTGCCGCAAGCAGCGCACGACTTGGCTTTTCGGGTAGATCCGTCGGCTGCGCGTCAGAAAGAGTCTTTGGAAGCGGTTTGCGCAGAGATTCAATCAGATTTCCCCGCGTTTCAGGTGAAATCTTGGCGCAAAACGGCCCCGGAAATGGGTTACGTGGACGAAATCATGGCCCAAGCGTTGCTCCTGTTTATGGGCATCATGCTCTTGGCCATGGCCTTTGGCATCCTCAACACCATGCTCATGGCCATTTTGGAGCGCCAACGGGAACTGGGCATGTTGATGGCCGTGGGCCTCACCCGCCAACGTGTTTTTGCTTTGGTGGTGCTGGAAACCGTCTTGCTCACCGGCATAGGGCTCCCCTTTGGCCTCCTGTTGGGCCACGCCACCCTGGTCTTCACCAACCGCACCGGAATTTCCTTGGAAGCATTTGCCGACGGCCTTGCTGAATTTGGCATTTCGCCCGTCATTTACCCCCAAGTGGTGACCCATTGGTACCTCCCCGTGGTGGCCTTGGTTTTTGTTCTATCCCTTTTGGCGTCGCTGATGCCCGCACGCACGGCCGTCTCCCTCAACCCCATCGAAAGCATGCGCGCCCTATGAGCCTCATAACACTTTCCAACCTCCGCAAAGTATACACCGAAACGGCCTCCGATGTGGTGGCGGTGGATTCCGTTCAATTGACGTTGGAGGCCGGCGAATTCGCCGCACTCGTAGGACCGTCGGGCTGCGGAAAAACCACCCTGCTCAACTTGATTGGGGGGCTGGACCGCCCTACTGCAGGAAGTGTGGTGGTGAGCGGCACCGATTTGAGCACCCTTTCCGACGCGGACTTGGTTCGGTTCCGACTGGAGCACATAGGTTTTGTTTTTCAGGCCTACAACCTCATTCCCGTGTTGACGGCCCTGGAGAATACCGTCTTTATTTTGGAGCTGCAAGGCGTTGCCGCGGCCGAGCGCAACCGACGCGGCATGGAGCTTTTGGACGCGGTGGGTTTGGCAGACAAGGCCCACCACCGTCCGGCACAACTGTCTGGAGGTCAGCAACAACGCGTGGCTGTGGCGCGCGCTCTGGCGTCCAAGCCGGCCTTTGTTTTGGCAGACGAACCCACCGCCAACTTGGATTCCAAAAGCGCCTCCACGCTGTTGGACATCATGGTGGACCTGAACCGCACAGAGGGCACCTTGTTCTTGTTCTCCACCCACGACCCCCGGGTGGTGGACCGCGCCCGACGCACCTTTCACTTGGAGGACGGAAAGGTTCTTCGAGAGGAGCGTAAGTCTTGATTTAGGCAGCGGCGCGCGAGATCGGCGCGCAGGCAATTTGCGGCCTAAACGGGTAAATCTTATTGGTTTTCCGCCTCGGGAGCGTCCAACGCCGCCTTGACGGCCGCAGCCTTTTTGCTGCCCACCACCGCCACCACTTCGTCCAGCGTAGCTCGCTCAATGCCCGCCGCACTTTTGAAGTGGGACAGCAACAGTTCCACGGTGGCGGGTCCCACCCCCGCGATGGTCTCCAGCCGCGTGGCAATGGTTCCCTTGCTCCGTCGGTTTCGGTGGTGCGTTATGCCAAACCGATGCGCCTCGTCCCGGGCGCGCTGCAGCACCTTCAGCGTTTCCGACCGCTTGTCCAAATAAAGGGGGTCGCTGTCTCCGGGGTAGTACAGTTCTTCCAAACGTTTGGCAATGCCGATGATGGAAATCTTCCCGCGCAACCCCAGTTCGTTCAGGGCTTCTAAGGCGGCAGAGAGCTGCCCCTTCCCACCGTCCACCAGAATCAACTGCGGCAACGGCTGCTCTTCCTCCAACAAACGTTTGTAGCGGCGCGTAATGACCTCCGCCATGGTGGCAAAGTCGTTGGGTCCCTCCACCGTTTTCACGTTAAAGTGGCGGTAGTCCCGTTTGGACGGTTTGCCGTCTTTGAACACCACGCAGGCGCTCACCGGAAAATCCCCGTGAAAATTGGAGTTGTCAAAACACTCAAAGTGGCGCGGCTCCACCGGCAAGCGAAGGTCCGTCTGCATCTGCTTCATCAACCGGTTGACGTGTCGGTCCGGATCCACAATGCTCAGGTTCTTCAGTTTTTCCAATCGATAAGCGCGCGCGTTGCGCAAAGACAGTTCAATCAGCCGCACTTTATCGCCCCGCTGGGGCACCGTGACCTTCACCCCGTCGATCTCCAAGTCCAGCGGTTGAGAGAGCAGGATTTCCGACGTTTCGGAGCCAAAGAGCTCCCGCAATTCGGCCACGCCCACGGCCAAAAGTTCGGCGTCGGACTCGTCCAGTTTTTTCTTGAATTCCAAAGTGTGCCCGCGCACCACGGCGCCTTCGCGCAGCACCAAACCGTTGACGTACGCAAACTCGGCATCGCTCAACAGCGTAAAGACGTCGGCGTCCCCAACCGTAGGGTTCACCACGGTGGACTTGGCCTGGTATTTTTCCAACAGCAGCAAGCGCTCCTTGGATTCTTGTGCGGCCTCAAACTCCAGCGCGGCGGCCTGCTCCTCCATCTGCTGGTGGAGTATTTTTTTGGCGTTGCGCAGGCGTCCTTTCAGCAGGGAGCGAACGGATTCCAACGTGCGGTTGTATTCCGCCTCGGACTGATCCCCCACGCACGGCCCTTTGCAGTTCTTGAGGTGGTACTCCAAACAAACTTTGAATTTGCCTTGACGAATGTTGTCTTTCGACAGGGCCAGATTGCAGGTGCGCAGCGGATACAGCTGTTTGATCAAGTCCAGCACCGTGTACATGCCCTTGCTGGACACGTAGGGCCCATAGTATTCGCCCTCGCGCGGCTTGAACTGGAAGGTGGGGTACACCCGCGGGAAACGCTCTTTTTTGATGACGATCCACGGGTAGCTCTTGCCGTCCTTCAGGTTGATGTTGTACTTGGGCTGCTCCTTTTTGATCAGGGTGTTTTCCAGCAAAAGCGCCTCGTACTCGGTCTCCGTCACCATGAATTCAATCCGACGGACCTGAAGCACCATATTTTGGAGGCGTTGGTTGTCGTGCTTGCCCCGGAAATAGGAGTTGACTCGGTTCTTCAGGCTTTTGGCCTTCCCGATGTACAGAATCTTGTCTTCGGCATCGATGTGCTTGTAGATGCCCGGTTTCTCGGGCAGACTGCGCAAGAAAACGCGCAAATGGGCAAAGGGATCCAAACCGTCGGGCACAGCACAAAACTACAGCGTACAAACACAGCACGGGTGGAAAACAGCACGGCCGGAAAATAGTAAGGGCATAAAACAGCGAGGGCCGCCCACCGGGCGGCCCTCGCTTCAGCGCGCCTCCCGGCGCGTTCAAAAAAGATGGCTTACTTCTGCAGCAACGTCACGTTGCCCTTCCACTGCCGACGACGACCGGCGTACGCAGGCGGCGTGTTGTTGGCCGCGTCAAACGCTTCCACAATGTAGAAGTACACGCCGGCGGGCAAAGGCTGACCTTGGCGATCTTCGCCTTTCCATGGATTGCTGTTGTCGTAGTTGTAGTTCTCGTACACCAACAGTCCGGTCCGGTCAAAAATCTTCACAATACGGTCCGTTTGGTAGCTCATCAGTCCGCGGACAGTGAATCCGTCGTTTTGGCCGTCGCCGTTTGGCGTGAACACGTTGGGTACCGTTAAGGAGTCAATCGGGGGAATCGGCGGCACGGGTTCGCCCACCTGAATCCAGTTGGACCAAGCCGTGTCTTCTGCAGACACTTGGCTCATGTTGCGCACGGTGCGAACGCGCACCGCGTAAAGACCTGGGCCAAGGTTCGGGTGCACTACGGTTGCGGTGGTGTCTCCGTTGGGTGTGCCGTAGTTTTCCCACAACCACAAGTTTGGCCCAATGCTGGTACCCCACTGAATTTGGTACTGTGGGTTGTTCCAACCGTTGTACTCGTTCCACACCACGGGCACGCTCGAAGCCGTGGTCAAGTCCCCGCGCAGCCACATGCTGTGCACCACGTTGGTGGGAGGCATCGGCTGTTGGTTCAAGATCATTTGCACGTAGTAGCGGTAGGTCCGCGCGTCTACTTTGGCGGCGTCTATACTAACGTCCACGTATTCACGTGCCGCGGAGTCGTTCAACGAGGCAATGGGTTGGTAGGAAGCACCGCCGTCCGCCGAACGGTACACGCGGTACAGGTTGAACAGGTACGAGGGGAACGTAGCGGGGTCAATGCGCCAGTACAGATGCGGATGTTCGTCCTCATCGATGGAGACGTTTCGGAGCTGCATGTCCAAATTGATGCAGTTGTTCACCTTCAAAATGATGGTGTCGAACTCGTTCATGTCCTTGCCGCACTTGTTCAGCAGGGTGTTTCCGTCGTTGCCCACTTTGGAGTAGAGGAAGTAGTCCCCGTTCAACGAAAGCGGCTTGCTCAATTTGACCAACAAACTGTCCGTTTCTCCGTTGAAATCCGGGTAGCCTACCAAATTCAAAATTGGAATGGGTTGACCGTTGGGGGAAGTCAAACGGAAGTCTGAACCGTCGGGGGACACGGAGGTCATTTCCACCGGCAACGTAAAGCGCAGCATGACGGAGGAATCCAAGCAATCGTACTGGCGAACTTGACGACCGCGGTTGTCCAAACTCACTCCGGGGGACGGGAACTTCAACTTTACTCCGGCATTTACGATGGGCAAACAGTTGTTGGCCACCGTAACCTGGATTTCCCGGTTGGAGGACCCCACTTTTTCCCAGAAGCCGTAGAGCGTATCGTATCGGTATTCGTTGACTCGGACGGCGATTACCGAAGTTTCTGCTTGGGTAGCGGTGAAGGTTATGTTGCCGGTTTGGGCGTTCAAGTTAAATGGGTTGGCCGCGCTGGTGGTGATGGGAGCGGTGTACGTGTACCCCGCGTTGTATCCTAGAGCGACACCGGTAGTTCCGCCCAACTGTCGTGCGGGGAGCAATTCGTAGGCAATGGAGTCTCCATCCAATTCAATGGCGTTCTGCAGGTAGTTGGTGTAGCCGCCGATGCAGATGTAGCTCAACGGAATGGACACGAAACTGGGCGAAGAGTTTTTGCCCAACGTGTTGTTCAATTCGGCTTCAAAGTAAAAACCTTGACCGCCGGAGTTGTTCAAGGACGTAATGTTGAATACCCGGCAGCAGGTTTGCCAGTACATGTAGTAGTCGTTGCAGACCTGAGGCAAAACAACGTATCCATAATGCACGTTAATCATGGGGTTGTACTGCGAACTGCTGGCACCTTGTGCAATGCAATCGTAGGCGCCCAAATTGGCGGCACTGAAGGCTGCGCCCGGACGGGTCACCGTGACGTTGGTGTTGATGTTGCAACTGGCCGAACGGATGGTTACCGTTTGGGTTGCGCCCGGGTCAAAAGCGGTTTGCTCCCAGTAAATTACCAGTTTGATCCGGTACTGGTTGGGTACGCCCGTGGAGTCGCCCACGTATTTGTATTGGATGTCTCCGCCCAAAATGTGGGAGGCGCGCGCGCCAAAGGATGCGGTCAGCACCAGGGCGAGGAGAAGTAGAATGCGTTTCATCGTCGAATCGGTTGGAATCGTTGGGAATTTTTGCAGTTACGAATGTAGCACATAGTCGCGGAACCTGAAGCGAAAATGAGAGAACGACGCCTCCCACCGACGGAGCGCGCCAATGTCACCCGCGCACGGCCAACAAGGCCACGGCGGGCAAGGCGCCAAAGAGGAGTCCCCAGACAATTTCAAGGGGAGTGTGCGCGCGGAGTTGGAGGCGTGCAGCGGCAACTCCACCCAACAGGAAAACGGAGGCGAGCAAGGGCCACGGGGACCAGCCCCATTCCAAGGAAGCTAGTGCGATGGAGCCGCTGGCAGCGGCCAGCGCGGCCGTGTGTCCGCTTGCCTTGGTCCACAGGAGCGCACCGTACACCAAGAATATTGTGGCGCAACCGGCCAGCAAAGACCAAGTCAGTACCTCCGGAAATCCCCACCGAACATTCAGTTTATAGGCCCAGTACATGCCGGCAGCAGCTACGGCCAGCGGCCACTGACGGTCCGAGCGCAACGGCAAATGGAACGCGCTGACCAAGTTCATGCGGTGCAGTACGAAAGCCGAAAGTGCCGGAGCGCCTGCGGTGCCCAAAAAAACAGCTCCCAAACTCCACCATGAAAGCACACTCCAGCCGTTTGGTGCGGTCGCTAAAAACAGGGCCGCCAACAGGGTGGGAACCAACATGGGGTGAAAGACCGTGGACAAAAAGCGCGCCCAGTGAGCGGACGGGTGGTTTGGGACGGTGGGTTCCACAGGGATCACAGCGTTTTGCGCAAACGCGCCACGGGGATCCCCAGCTGTTCCCGGTATTTCGCCACGGTGCGTCGGGCAATGGGGTAGCCCTTCTCCTCCAGAAGTTGTGCCAGGGCGTCGTCCGTGAGGGGATTGCGTGTGTCTTCTTCTCCAATGGAGTCCTCCAAAATCTTTTTGATTTCCTTAGTGGACACTTCTTCGCCCTCAGAGTTGAGCATGGACTCTGAGAAGAAGGTTTTGATCAGAAATGTACCAAAAGGCGTCTGCACGTATTTGTTGCTCGCCACCCGGCTGACGGTGGAGATGTCCATGCCCACTTGGTCCGCGATGTCCTTGAGGATCATGGGCTTCAAGTGCCGTTCGTCGCCGGTCAGGAAGTACTTTTCTTGGTACTTCATGATGGCAGACATGGTCAGGAGGAGCGTTTGTTGGCGCTGCTTGATGGCGTCGATGAACCACTTGGCGGCGTCGATTTTTTGCTTTACAAAAAGGAGTGCTTCCTTGCTCGCTGCTGAAGCGTTTCCTTTGCTTTCCTTGTAGTGCGACAGCATTTCTTTGTAGTCGCGGGAAATGTTCAATTCGGGTGCGTTGCGGCTGTTCAGCTGCAATTCCAGCTGGCCGTCGTGCACGGTGATGAGGTAGTCCGGCACAATCACCTCGCCGCTGGGAGCTCCGGAGCCGCCCACGGACAGGCCCGGTTTGGGGTTGAGCTTGCCGATTTCTGCCAGCACTTCCTTCAGCTGGCTTTCGTCGGTGTGCAGGAGGTCCAACAACTTGGCGTAGTGGCGTTTGGCGAGTGCTTCGAAGCCGTTTTCCACCACCTGCAAGGCCATGCGGGAGAGCGGGGTTGCTGGGCGCTTTCGTTCCAATTGGAGCACCAGGCATTCCTGCAGGTCGCGCGCGCCAATCCCGGGGGGGTCCAAGGATTGTATGCGCTCAATCAGGCGCTCCAGATCAGAAGGCTCCACGATCACGCCCAAGGTAAAGGCGAGGTCGTCGCAAATGTCCAGCGTGGCGCGACGCAGGTAACCGTCGTCGTCCAGGGTGCCAATCAAGTATTTGCACAGCGTTTCGTCGTTGGGAGATAGCACCACTGTGGCCAACTGCTCCAGGAGGTAGTCTTGCATGGACTTAGCTCCCACGAGCGGGGTTTCGTAGCTCTCGTCGTCCGCGCTTTGGTTGCTTGTTTGGGTCTTGTAGTCCGGGGTGTCGTCGTCGAAGTAATCCGAAAAGTCCAGGGTGTCGCGCTCCTCGTGCAAATCGTCCGACGCGTTGCTGTCGTCCCCGTCGCCCTCAGGAAACTCAGAATCCCACTCGTCTGCGGGCGCTTCGTCTGCGTTGCGGTCCAGCTCCGCTTCTTCCAAAGCGGGGTTGATTTCCAGTTCTTCCTGAATGCGCTCCTCCAAAGACTGCGTCTGCAGCTGAATCAGCTTCATGAGCTGGATCTGCTGCGGGCTCAGCTTTTGCTGAAGTTTTTGGGAGAGGTTCTGGTGGAGCACGGTTGGGGCGCGGTTGCGGGAGTCAGGGGAATGCGCTTAAAACTCAGCCTTGCCCGGCGTGCGGGGGAAGGGAATGACGTCCCGAATGTTGCCCATGCCGGTGACGAATTGCACCATCCTTTCAAAGCCCATGCCAAAGCCGGCGTGGACGCAGGTTCCGAATTTTCGGGTGTCCAAGTACCAGTCCAGGTGGTCGGGCTCGATGCCTACAGCCTTCATTTTTTCCACCAAAACGTCGTGGCGTTCCTCGCGCTGGCTGCCGCCGATGATTTCGCCAATGCCGGGGAAGAGGACGTCCATGGCGCGAACGGTTTTGCCGTCTTCGTTCAAGCGCATGTAGAAGGCCTTGATGTTGGCGGGGTAGTCGTACAGAATGACGGGCGCCTTGAAGTGCTTTTCCACCAAATACCGCTCGTGTTCGGACTGGAGGTCGATGCCCCAGCCCTCAACGGGGTACTGGAATTGTTTCTTTTGGTTGGGTTTGGAGCGCTGCAGGATTTCCACGGCCTCGGTGTAGGTGAGGCGCACAAAGGGGTTTTCCAGCACAAAACGCAGTTTGTCCAACAGGCCCTGTTCGGAGCGTTGCTCCTTGGGTTTTTGCTGCTCTTCTTCGGCCAAGCGCTGGTCCAAAAAGGCCAAATCTTCCGGGCATCGTTCCAAAACGTAGGCAATGATGCTCTTGGTGAAGGCTTCCGCCAGGTCCATGTTGGCGTGGAGATCGTAAAAGGCCATTTCCGGCTCAATCATCCAAAATTCCGCCAAGTGACGCGCGGTGTTGGAGTTCTCGGCGCGGAAGGTGGGGCCAAAGGTGTAAATCTTGCCCAGGGCCATGGCTCCCAATTCACCTTCCAGCTGTCCGCTGACGGTGAGGTTGGTGGATTTGCCAAAAAAGTCCTTGGTGAAGTCTACCTCTCCGGCGTCGTTGGTGGGGGCGTTTTGGGCCGGGAGGGTGGTGACTCGGAACAGGTCCCCGGCGCCTTCGGCGTCCGACGCCGTGACGATGGGGGTATTCAGGTAGAAGAATCCCTGTTCGTTGAAGAACCGATGCACCGCAAAGGCGGCGTGGTGGCGAACCCGCATGACCGCGCCAAAAGTGTTGGTGCGCATGCGCAGGTGCGCGATTTCCCGAAGGAATTCCAGGGAGTGCTTTTTGGGTTGCAGCGGGTATTCTTCCGGGTTGGAATCGCCCAGGACCTCCAATTTTGTTACCGCCAACTCCACGGACTGGCCTTTGCCTTGGGACGCTGTCAGCGTTCCGGTCGCACGAATGCAGGCCGAGGTGGTGATGCGTTTGAGAAACTCGGGCTCAAAGGTTTCAAAATCAACCACGCACTGCAGGTTGTCCAAACAGGAACCGTCGTTCAGCGCAATAAAGCGGTTGCTGCGGAAGGTGCGCACCCAGCCGGAGACCGAAAGGGTTTGCTCGGAAGGGGAAAGCTTGAGGATGTCGCGTATGGCCTGCTGTGGCATGATTCGTGATGGGGATGGTTTCGCTCTTGCAAAAGTGCGCAATCTGCGCCAATTATGGAACCGCGCAAACAATAATTGCATCCGGCCGCAAATAGCGGGGCATTTTTTGGAAAATTTAAGAAAACCAGGGAAACATTTTGTTATGTAAAACGTTTCCTATGCGTACCTTTGCACCCGATTTCGCAAAACCGCTGTGGCGTATTTGCAAGATAGAGACCGCAACTACCTGGAAATGAACCCCGTGGAAGACGCTCCCAAAATAAGCATTGCAGCCCGCGCCATGGCGCTGTTTCAGCGCTTTGGGCTGCGCTCGTGCACCATGGACGACGTCAGCCGCGAGCTGGCCATTTCCAAAAAGACGCTGTACAAGTTTTTCACCAACAAGGCGGACTTAGTGGACGGCAGCGTGCGTGCCTTTTTGGCGCACCAAATGGCCTCCATGGAAAAGGTGACCGCGCAGTCGGAGAATGCACTGGACGAGTTATTCCGCCAACACCAACAGGTCATGGAGATCGTGGCCGGGAATGGACCGTCGATGTTGTTCTCCATGAAAAAGTACTATCCGGAAACGTACGCATGGCTCATGGAACAGCGCAAGCAGATGATCCTGGAGCGAACGCGCGCCAACCTCCAGCGCGGAATGGACGAAGGATTGTACCGCACGGACGTGGTTCCCGAATACGCCGTTTGGTACCACTACGCCCAAATGGTTGCGCTGACGGAAATCGACTGGTTTCCCGAGAATTTACTCAAAGACCGCAACTTCTACCACTACGGTTTGCGCTCCTATTTGCTTTCGATTGTGAACGATCGAGGCACGGCCTACATGATTCAGCACCCACTTGCTTCCTTAAAATAGAATTAATCCCTCATCCCGTGAAAAGAACCTTTCGGACCCTTGCGGTTTTGGCCCTTACGGCCGGAATGCTGTCCGCACAAGAAATGCGCGTGAGCCTGGCGAATGCCCAGGAGTACGCCGCGAAGCACAATGCTTCAGCCCAGGTCAACGACTTGGAGCGCCAGGTAGCCAAGGCCAACATCTGGCAGAACATCGCCATCGGCTTGCCGCAGGTGCAGTTGGCCGGTTCGTACACCGGCAATATTGAGTTGCCGGCCCAGTTCATTGATTTTGGCAATGGCGAGTTGACCAAGCTAACGTTTGGAACCAAGTACGCCAGTGCGGGCAATTTGAGCGCCAGCCAGCTGGTGTTCGACGGTTCCTATTTTGTGGCCCTATTGGCTACCAAAGTAGTTTCCGAGACCGCCGAATTGGGTTACCAAAAATCGCTTTTGGAGGTGCGCGAGCAGGTGGCGCAAGCTTACCATCTGGCCGTGGTAACGGAACGCAACGTCCAAGCCGTAAGTGCCAACCTGGAACTTACGCGCAAGTTGCTCGTGGAAACCAAGGCGTTGCAGGCAGAAGGTTTTCTGGAGTCCACCGACGTGGATCAACTGTCCTTGGTGGTGAGCAATTTGGAAAATTCTCTGGGTTTCTTGAACAACCAAAAAGAGGTTTCCCTGGCCTTGTTGAAACTGCAGATGGGCGTTCCACAAGCTACCTCTGTGGTGCTCACGGATGCTTTGGAGCAGTTGGTTTTGTTCACGGAGAGTGGCAGTGCCCTTATGGCCCAAGGTTTTGAGCCCAAGAACCACATCGACTACCGCAGCCTGGCGGTCAACCGCGAAGGGGCCAAGTTGAACATGCAAAACGAGTGGATGTCCTTTTTGCCCCGACTGTCCCTTTCCTACGGCGCCAACGTCAACTACGTCAGTCAGTCCGCGAATGTTTGGGACCCGAGCGGTACCCAAGCTGCTAATTTTGCCTTCAGCAGCTGGGGATTGAACGCTTCGGTTCCGTTGTTTACTTCCGGCCGACGGGTGGCCCGGGTAAAAATGGCCCAACTGAAACTGCAGGAATTGGATCTTTTGTTGGCCAACACGGAAAGCATGTTGTCCATGCAGTACAAATTGGCCCGCGCGGAGTACAGCTTTGCCTTGAACAGTTACTTGTCCCAGAAGCGTAACGAAACGTTGGCCAAGTCCATCCGCGACCGGGTCTACACCAAATTCAAAGAAGGTGTAGCGTCCAGCCAAGAATATACGCAGGCGGAAAACCAATACCAACAGAGTGTATCTGCGCTGCTGAATGCCGCGAACAACGTATTAAACAAGCGGGTGGCGCTTGAGAAACTACTGACCACTTTCAACTAATTTTTGACTCAATCGACTTATCACTAGTTTGACCATGAAAAATTCTCTCATTTGGGCCGTTGCACTGGGTGCAGTGGCTTGTTCCCAAGAAAATACCACGGATTTGGCGCAGCTGCAGGGCGAGCGGGATTCTCTGGTGGCCTTGACGCAAACGGCTGCAACGCGCATCCAGGAAATCGACGCCCAACTGGCTGCTTTGGACAGCACCCGCGAATTGACGGCCGTAACGGTTTTGGAAGTTAGTCCGGAAACGTTCATCCATTCGTTTGAAGCCTTGGGCAAGGTTGAGGCCGATCGTTCGGTGAATTTGTTGCCGGAGATGGGCGGCCAAATCAAGCGCGTTTTGGTTTCCGAAGGCGAACGTGTGGCCGCGGGCCAAACCCTCATTGAGTTGGACAATTCCGTGATGCGCAGCAGCTTGGACGAGGTGAAAAAAGGCCTAAGCTTGGCCACCACCTTGTTTGAAAAGCAAGAGCGCCTATGGAAGCAGGGGATTGGCAGCGAGGTACAGTACCTCCAAGCCAAAACCAACAAGGAGTCCTTGGAGCAACGCATCCAGACGGTTCAAAATCAGTTGGCCATGACGCGGGTGAAGGCACCTTTTGCGGGTACCGTGGACGAAATGAATGCCAAGGAAGGCGAATTTGCTGCACCAGGAATGGCACTGGGCCGGCTGATCAGCAGCGGTAAAGCCTCTGTGACCGCAGACATCCCCGAATCCTACGCCAACATTGTGGGCAAGGGCCAAAAGGTGGATTTGTTCTTCCCGTCCATCAATAAAACCTTGGAAGCGCGTGTGACTCAGGTATCGGATTACATCAATCCAGACAACCGCACCTACAAGGTCTACGTCAATTTGCCGGCATCGGCCGAATACAAGCCCAACATGTTGGCCAAGGTACAAGTTCGGGACTACGAGGCAGACCAGGCACTGAGTGTTCCTGCTGCATTGGTTCAACAAGACATGTCCGGCAACAACTACGTTTTTGTTTGGAAGTTGGTCAAGGACGGAATCGGCTTGGTGGAGAAGCGTGCCGTGGAAGTAGGCAAGAACAACGGCGAGCGCGTGGAAATCAAGTCTGGATTGACCCTGGGCGAAACTTTGGTAGATAAAGGTGCGCGCACGGTTCGGGAAGGACAGTCTGTAAAAGTGATGACGGAAAGCGCCAAGTAAGCCATGGAAAACAAAGAAAAAGACACCCGCCCCGCAGGACAAAACTTGGAACTCGTTCCGGAATTTGGCCTGACCACTTGGGCGGTGAACAACCGCGTCACCGTCAGTGTATTGACCGTGATTATTTTGATTGCAGGGCTGTTGGCGTACCGCAGCATGCCTGCTGAGACCTTTCCGGAGATCAACCAACCGGAGATCTTCGTCACCACCATTTACCCGGGCAACGCGCCGTTGGACATCGAGCGCTTGGTGACGCGTCCCATTGAAAAGGAGGTAAAATCCATTTCAGGAGTTGACAAAGTAACCAGTACTTCCAGCCAAGGCTTCAGCACCATTCGGGTGAAGTTTGACTTTTCCGTGGAACCGTCTGAGGCACTGCGAAAAGTGAAGGATAAAGTGGACGCCGCGCAAGCCAGTGCGGACTTTCCTCGCGATCTTCCGGCGGCGCCAAACGTTGCGGAATTTAAGTTTTCCGAATTGGTGCCCATTCAAAACATCAACTTATCCGGAAATTATACGCCCACTCAGCTGAATGAATACGCCGAGTACTTGGAGGAGAAGATTGAAGACCTTCCGGAAATCAGCAAGGTAGACATTCGCGGAATGGACGCGCGGGAAGTTGCCGTACGATTGGACATGGAGCAAATGCAAGCCATGAGCATCAGTTTTGGGGACATTGCACAGGCCATTCAGTCCGAAAACATGTCCGTTTCCGGTGGTGATATTTTGGTGGACGGCTACCGCAGAAACGTCCGCATTTCCGGTGAAATGAACCAAGTGTCTGAATTGGCAGAGTTGGTGGTGAAGCACGAAAAAGGCAACTTGGTCTATTTAAAAGACATCGCGGAGGTTTCCTTTGGCGAGGTGGAAAAGGAATCCTATTCCCGTGAGTACACCAAGCCGGTAGTGACTTTGGACGTGGTCAAGCGCGGCGGTGAAAACCTGATTGCCGTGTCGGATAAAATCCGCATCATTTTGGCCGAAGCGCAAGCCGATGTGCTACCGGATGACGTCCAAGTGACCGTGACCAACGATCAGTCGAACCGAACCCGCAACCAGCTCGGTGAATTGGAAAACTCCATCATTTTTGGCGTGTTGCTCGTGGTTTTAGTATTGATGTTCTTCTTGGGATTGCGCAACGCGCTTTTTGTGGGCATTGCCATTCCATTGTCCATGCTGCTGAGCTTCTTCATCTTGGGCGCCATGGGAGTAACGCTGAACACGATGGTGCTTTTTGCCTTGGTTTTGGCACTTGGCATGCTCGTGGACAACGGCATTGTGGTAGTAGAGAACATTTACCGCTACACGGACATGGGTTACGATTTGATGACGGCTTCGCGGAAGGGAACCGGTGAGATTGCGATCCCGATCATTTCCTCTACCGCAACCACCGTCGCTGCCTTTCTTCCCTTGGCCATCTGGCCAGGCCTCATTGGCGAGTTCATGAAGTACTTGCCCATTACCCTGGTTATCGTGTTGTCGTCGTCGCTGTTTGTGGCCTTGGTAGTCAACCCGGCCTTGGCGTCGCGCTACATGAAAATCAAAGAGGAAGGCATCAATGTGAAGAAATGGTCCCGCCTTGGTTTTTTATGGGCCGGCATTGGTTTGCCGCTTAATTTGGCGGGCTACGCCTTGGAAGGATCCGCGGAGACGGCCTTGCACGTAGTGGGTAACCTTTTGTTTTACAGCGGCGCGCTGACGGCGCTGTACGTGCTTTGGTTGCACGATGCAACCGATCGATTCCGCGAAACCAACTTGCCGAAATTGGAGCGTTTTTACGGCCGCGTGGTGGATTTTGCCCTTCGCGCCAAGAACGTGAACCGCTTTTACTACGGAACCATTGGGTTGTTGGTGTTTAGCGTGCTTTTGTTGGTGGTGGTGCCGCCCAATGTTGTCTTTTTCCCGTCCAACGAGCCCAACTTGGCCAACATCTATCTGGAACTTCCCATCGGTACGGACATTGAAGAAACCAATGCCCTGACCAAGCAAGTTGAAGATCGTGTTCTGAAGGTGGTAGATAAGTACACCTACACCAAAGACGGCAACAAGTACAACTACATGGTGGAGTCCGTCATTGCTCAAGTGGGTGCCGGCACGGGCGATCCGCGGAACGGCAATACGGCAGAAAAAACACCGCACAAGGCGAAAATCATTGTGGCCTTCCGCGAAACGGCTTTCCGCGTGGACGAGGACGGTAGCAAGGTGTTGAGCTCGGTGGTTTTGGACGACCTGCGCAACAACATGAAGGGATTCCCCGGGACGGTTATTGCGGTAGATAAGGATGCGGCGGGTCCCCCCGTGGGCCCTCCGGTCAACCTGGAATTCTCCGGCGACGACTACACCCAAGTTTTGGCCGCGGCCGAAGGGGCTCGCGCCTACATCCAAAGCCAAGGTTTCCAAGGAATCGACGAGTTGAAGTTGGACGTGGAGTCCGGCAAACCGGAGATGCCCATTGAAATCGACCGCACCAAAGCGCGTTCCTTGGGCGTGTCCACAGGCCAAGTAGGCGACGCCATTCGGACGGCCTTGTTTGGTAAAGAGGTCGATCGATTCAAAGACGGCGAGGACGACTACCCCATCAACATCCGTTTGCAGGACGACTACCGCTACAACACCGATAACCTGCTCAACCAGCGGATTACGTTCCGCGATCAGGCGTCGGGCAAAATCAAACAAATCCCTATTTCTGCGGTAGCAACGGCCAGTAAGGCAACCACCTTCAGTTCCGTGAAGCGGAAGGAAGGCGACCGGGTAATTACATTGTTTTCCGGCGTGACCGAAGGTGCCAATGCCAACGAGTTGGTTTCCAACATCAAGAATGCAATGGAGACCTATCCGTTGCCGGAGGGCGTGGACGTCTCCTTCACGGGAG